>NZ_JQNA01000001.1:1252489-1878734 GCF_000745015.1 Burkholderia sp. 9120
GGCGGCTGCAAACCATGGCGGAGCCGGCAATTCAGACGCTGCCGCGCTGGCACGGCGAACCGATCGATCAACGCACGCTGCTGATTCACGCCGAACAAGGTTTCGGCGACACGCTGCAGTTCGCGCGCTTCGTGCCGCTCGCCGCGCAACGCGCCGCGCGCGTGGTGCTCGAAGTGCAGCCTGCGCTGCTGGCGCTGCTGGCGCCCGTAGCGCAAGCCTGGCGCGTGACGCTGATCGCCCAGGGCACGCCGCGCCCAGCCGCCGATCTGCACTGCCCGCTGCTCAGCTTGCCGCTCGCGCTCGGTACGACTTACGACAGCATTCCGGCACGCACGCCCTACCTCGACGTGCCGGCCGCCTACGGCCGCAAATGGCGTGGTTCGCTCGGCGGCCAGGCGAAACGCAAGATCGGCATTGCGTGGACGGGGCGCATCCAGCCCAACGAAACCCGCTCCATGCCGCTCGCCGCGCTCGATCCGCTGTTCGCGCTCGACGGCATCGACTGGATCGTGCTGCAACCCGAGCTGAGCGCGGACGAACGCGCGGCGCTCGACACGCATCCGCGCGCGGGGTCGATTCATCGCTTCGATAAACGGATCGGCGATTTCGCGGATACGGCCGCGATCATCGAACGGCTCGACGCGGTGGTGTCGATCGATACGTCCATTGCTCACCTGGCCGGCGCGCTACGCAAACCGTTGTGGCTGATGCTGCCGTTCGCGGCGGATTGGCGCTGGTTTACCGGCGACGCGCGCAGCCCCTGGTATCCGGGCGCGACGCTCGTGCGTCAGCCGCAGCCGGGCGCGTGGCATGAGGTCGTCGAAGCGGTGGCGAACGAGTTGCGCCACGGTTAGCCGGCGCTTGTTTATCGACATTGGGAAAGCGGTTCCGCTTCCCGTGTGCCCAAACAAAAACCCCGCGCTTTTTCAGAGCGCGGGGGTTTTTATTTGTCCCGCCGAACGGCGGACGACGAGCGTCAGGCCGCTCGATACTGATTGCGCGATTCCGGCGTGCGATACAGCACCAGGGTCGCGACCAGCCCGCAGATCGCCGCCGCGCCGAGGAACAGTCCCGGCGCCGCCTTGTTGCTCGTGGTGTGAATCAGCATCGTCGAGATAGCCGGCGTGAAGCCGCCGATCGTCGTAGCGAGGCTGTACGCCAGCGAAAAACCGGCGGTGCGCACTTCGACCGGCATCACTTCGGTCAGCGCCACCACCATCGCGCCGTTATAGCTGCCGTACAGGAACGACAGCCACAACTCGACGGCCAGCAAGCGCGCGAACGACGGTTCGGCGACCAGCCATTGCAACGCCGGATACGCGGTAATGATGGTGAGAATCGTGAAAACCAGCAGCACCGGACGGCGGCCGATCCGATCCGACAAGGCGCCCGCGAGCGGCAGCCAGACCAGATTCGACAGACCGATACAGACGGTCACCACCAGCGTATCGATCGACGACAGTTTCAGCACGACCTTGCCGAAGGTCGGCGTGTAAGCCGTGATCATGTAGAACGACACCGTGGTCATGATCACCATGCCCATGCCGCCGAGTACGATGCCCCAGTTGGCGGCCATGGTCTTCACGATCTCGCCCATGCTCGGACGATGCTTGCGCGCCATGAATTCCTCGGTTTCCTGCAGCGAACGGCGGATCAGGAACAGGAACGGCACGATCAGGCAGCCGATCAGGAACGGCACGCGCCAGCCCCAGGCGCCCATCTGGTCAGCCGGCAAAACTTTGTTCAGGACCACACCGATCAGCGCCGCGAACACCACCGCAACCTGCTGGCTGCCCGACTGCCACGCGCAGTAGAAGCCCTTGTTGCCCTTGGTCGCGATCTCCGACAGATACACGGACACGCCGCCCAGTTCGACACCGGCGGAGAAGCCCTGCAACAGGCGGCCCAACAGCACGAGCGCCGGCGCGAGTACGCCGATCGTCGCGTAGCCTGGAATCGCCGCCACCGTGAGCGTGCCGAGCGCCATCAAGCCGAGCGTGAGGATCAGGCCTTTGCGACGGCCGTGATGGTCGATGTACGCGCCGAGCACGATCGCGCCGAGCGGACGCATCAGGAAGCCGGCGCCGAACACCGACAGCGACAGCATCAGCGACGCGAATTCGTTACCGCTCGGGAAGTAGGTCTTGGCAATGGCCGACGCGTAATAGCCGTAGACCATGAAGTCGTACATCTCAAGAAAGTTGCCGCTGACGACGCGGAACACTGTCTTGACTTTCGATTCCTGGGATGAGGAAGTGGCGTGTGTCGCTGTAGACATGACATTCTCTGGAAAGCCCGTCGCCCTCGGTTGTGGCGGCGATCAGGCAGTTGAAACGATCCACTGGCTTCGGTCAGGCGGTTGCCGCTGGCAAGGCAGCAGGAACGCGCCGGGGGCGCTGCATTTTCATGCTGAAAGCACTCGGCTGATATCAGGGTAAACATCGTGAAACAGGCCGAGCCCATGCCACGTAATGTTACCGTTGTTGGCGTTGTCGCGTAATGCATACAGAATCATTACAGACCCCGCCGGCCACCGACGACAGCCGTCGTCCCGATAGAATTTGCGTCCCGCCACTTCGCGCTGATCGCCACCCCGATGCAAGCCAACCGCACTCTCTCGCTGCGCCCCGCGACCCTCGCTGATGCCGCTCTGATTGCTTCGATCCATGCCGCCAGTTGGCAAGCCACCTATCGCGGTTTGCTGCCCGACGCCTTCCTCGACGGCGAAGTCACGCGTGAACGCGCGGCGTATTGGGAAGCGCGTCTGAGCGCGCCGGGCGGCGAGCGCCGCGTCGTCCGGATCGCTGAACTCGACGGCGAGCCGATTGGTTTTGTCTGCGCGGAACGTCAGCCGGAATCGGCGTGGGGCGTGCTGCTCGACAACCTGCATGCGTTGCCGGGCTATCAGGGCATCGGAGTCGGCAAGCTGCTGATGCGCGCCGCCGAGGATTGGACTCGCGCGCAAGGCGAGGCGCAGTTGTATCTGTATGTGCTCGAAGGCAATACGCCTGCAATCGGTTTCTACGAACGGCAAGGCTGGCAGTTCGTGGGCGCGGAACCGGATCACATGGGCGGTATGGATATCACCGCGCTGCGCTATGTGTACCGATTGAAAAAATAAACGGCTTCGGCGGGTCCGCGCGTCGCTCCGACCTTGGCGGATCAGTGCTTGACGTAAGCCGATCATGGCTACCGGGAACGGCGTCATAAAAAAACCCGGCCGATAATCGGTCGGGTTTTTTTCAGTCTCACGCTTACTTCTGCAGCGGCAATCCCGATTCGGTTTGCCGCTGCAGTTGCAGTACCTCACCCTGCACCTGACGCAGTTGCGCCTGCGCTTTCTCCTTCTCCAAACGCAACGCGGCCGCTTCGCTCTGCGTTTGCCGCTGGTAGTCGTTGACCCTGGCCTGCTGCGCACGCGCTACGTCGAGATCGGCCTGCAGACGTTTCGCGCGGTCTTCCGACAACGCAATGATGTCTTCGATATAAACCTTCTGCGCCAGCAACTGCGTGCGACGAATTTCGACCTCCGCGAGTTGCGCCGTTTGCAGAACGAAGTCCGCATAGATCAATTCCGCGCGCGCCGCGTCTTCGGACTTGATGACGCGCCAGAAATGTTTGTCCTGAAACAACGCGACGTAATACGTCATTTCCTGCGGATAGAAAAATAGACTCGCGCCGTAGCTGCCGTTATACGTGGTGCGCAGTTCGTTCAACTTTGCGCCGTGGATCATTTGCATCAATTCGGCGACGTTGCCCTGCGATTCGGCGACAGGGGTCGCCGTAGTTGAGATGCCCGATGCCGCGACGCCCGGCGCGTTGCCGACCGGCTGCGCGGTCAGGGCGTTCATGGCCGGCCGCGCGCCAGCCAAGGGGGCGGCCTCGCCGTCTTGCGCCGCCAGCACGAGACCACTTTGCTGCAACAGCACGCACGAGATTGCGAGCAACATGGCGCGCCATACAGTTAAGGGGTACTTCATAACGTGCTCCATGCGAATTCAAAACAGCCGACGATTATCGCGCGGATCAGCCGTCAAGCGAAGCACTCACGTGTCCCGAAATGGGACTTTAAATTGAGACAAATAGATCGCGAATAATTCCGCCGAATGGAGCGGGCTTATTGCGGAATAAACACAGTGGGATTGCGCGAAAACACGACGATCCGCCTCATGTGCGGACGAATCCGAATCTGCATGGGATTCAGGTGAATCAGGCGAAACCTGGCGGTGCGCCAGTAGCCGGATTGCCCGAGCGTGAAGTGCAAGCCGCGATTGTCGAGAGACAAACACGGCGAACTGAAAACGTTTTGGAAAACAGCAAACCTTGCGGAGCGCCAGGCCGCGCCACCGAAACGCAGACCTGGCGCTCCCACCCGCTTAAAAGCGCGTTTCGCGCGCCACCCGCAGGAACGTATCCAGCAACGGCGTGCAATCCAGCAATTCCGGCCCGCCCGCGCGATGAAACTCCGGATGCCATTGCACCCCCATCACGAAAGGCGCACGACGGTAACGCACCGCCTCGATGATGCCGTCGGACGCCGACACCGCTTCGATATTGAGGTCGCGCCCCAGCGTCTTGACCGCCTGATGGTGGATCGAGTTGACGATCGCATCGCGCCGGCCCGGGAACATGTTGGCCAGCGTCGACCCGTCCGGAAAGTGAATGCCGTGCCGATGCTGATCGTAGTTCTCGTTGACGTGCGCGCCGGCGGTGGGCACGTCGGTGGCGATGTCCTGATACAGCGTGCCGCCGAACGCCACGTTGATCAGCTGGCATCCGCGGCATACGCCGAGCACCGGCTTACCCGACTCGATGAATTCATGCAGCAATTCGAGCTCGTACATATCGCGCACGCGATCGCCCGGCCACTCGTGGCTGGTCGCGTTTTCCGCGTACGACTGCGGCGAGACATCCGCGCCGCCTTGCAGCAACAGGCCGTCCAGATGCTTGGCATAGTCGCGCAAACGGATATTGCTCGGATGCAGCATGCCCTGATGGCCGACCGTCGGAATCATGAACACCAGCACGTCGCGCGACATGACCCAGTGCGCGATCGATTCCTCGAGGTACTGCAGCGTCTTGCCGCGCAGCCCCTTCGCACCCGGCTCCGGGTGGAAGATCCGCGCCGACACGCCGATGCGCAGCGTGCGCTGCGTGATCCGTTGCCCCGCGCGATCGAACAACTGACGAGCGCGCGCCGCGATGATGCGGCCGAACACCGTCCACGCCGAATCGTTCTGCTTCAGATAGCGCGGCGGCGACGGCGGCAACGCGTTGGGCGGCGGCGGATTGGACGCGGAAAAATCCGGCGCTGCGCCGAAACCGGGCGGCGGTGCGCCGGCCGGACGCGCGGCGGAGGCGGCGGCCGCTTCCGGTACGGCGGCGACGCTATCCGCTTCCACTGAGGACGTCACTTCGCCGGCAAGCGGCTCGCTGCTCGACAGCGTCGTCTCGTGTTTCGGCGCGGCAGGTGTTTCGGCTGATGTTTCGGCAGGCTTAGCGTGGGCGCGGGCGTCGTGCGCCGCTTTGTCATGAACCGCCGCCTCCTGCTTCGCCGTCGATGCCGCAGCGGAACTGCGCGCCTCGGCGGCATCGCGCTGCCGGGCGGCTTGCGGATCGGCCGGCGTCACGGCGGAGGCGCTGTCGGGGTCGTCGGTGGACGATCTGACGGCGGCTTCCCCGGCCGCAGCCTCCGACGCAGCGGACGGCGTTTTCACGTCCTTGATCGGCGACTGGATGGAATCTTCGTGCGAGAGGGGCAACGAGGTCGCCGGATCGGGCGGCGGCTCGGCGGGCTTGAAAGACGCACCGGAGGGCGCGCCCGTCACCGTGCCAGAACCTGCGCCGGAACTCGCACCAGAGGGTGCGCCAGAACCCGCACCAGACCCGGCAATTGCACCAGAAGGACTTGCGCCAGACGGCGCGGGCGACGCCGAAGGCGACGGAGGACTGCCGGGCTGACCGGCGTTTTCAGGTTTGTTTTCGCTCATGACAGTCAGACAGGCGCCTTCCACGCGAACGAATGAATATGCCCTGATTATCCGCTAGCGAGCCAAGCCCCGCAAACCCGCACACAATTGCTCACATTGTTGTTTCAGACGACACAATCTCGCCGGACCTGATCAGGGATCCGGCTGTTCATCGAAAGTTTCGCGCAACGCGATCTGCATCGCCGCGTGGATCTTCACGCACCAGCGCCAGACGAGCGCCAGCAGCAGCGCCGCGCAGATCAACACGGCGGTGAGCAAGCCCGTAGGCGGCAATATCCCGCCCGACAGCGCGGCCAGCAGTAAAAACACCCCGACCATGGACACCACCGGCACCAGGTCGGAAATCGCGTAACGGATCGCGCGCGTAAAGCGCCCCGCCGTCGCCGGTTGAACGCTGACTTCGGCGAGCAGCAACGCGAGCGATTTGGTCTTCCGGTAGACGGCCACCAGAAACGGCAACGACACGATCAGCGCGATGCTCCACAGCACCACGCGCTGCAACGGCTCGGCAGCCAGCCAATGCGCGAGCCACGCGCTGGTGTACGGCGCGCTATACGACACCGTGAGAAAAATGGCGGCGACCAGCGCGAGATTCACCGCGATTTGCAGAATGATCCGTCGCGTCATGCTGAACAGCGTCGGTTCACCGCTCCCGGTGCTCAGGCTGCGCAACCACTGTCCATAGAGGCCGAACCCATTGACGAGCGTGCGTGGCATCGCCTGGCCGAGGCGCTGCGTCAGCGGGTCCGCGGCCTTGATCAGATACGGCGTGAACAACGTGGTCAACGCCGACACCGCCACCGCGATCGGATACAGAAACGCGCTCGTCACCTTCAGCGTCAAGCCGAGCGACGCGATGATGAACGAGAACTCGCCGATCTGCGAGACGGTCATGCCGACCCGCATCGCCGTGCGGCCGTCCTTGCCAGCCAGAAAAGTCCCGAGCCCGCACGACACGATCTTGCCGACGATCACCGCCACCGTGATCACCGCGATCGGCCACGCATAGTCGACCAGCACGGCCGGGTTCAGCATCAAGCCGATCGTCACGAAGAAGATCGCCGAAAACGCGTCGCGCAGCGGCGCAATCAGATGCTCGATGCGATGCAGATGACGCGACTCCGCCATGATCGCGCCAATCAGGAACGCGCCGAGCGCGATGCTGTAATCGAGCTTGACCACCAGCAGACAGAAGCCGAAACAGAAGCCGAGCACCGACACCAGCAGCATCTCGTCGCTTTTCGCGCGAGCCACGTAGTTCAGCGCACGAGGCACCACCAGAATACCCACCACCAGCGACACCGTCATGAACAGCAGCAGCTTGCCAAGCGTGACCATCGCGACGCCCGCACTCAACTGCCCGGTCTGCGCGATGCCCGACAGCAGCACGAGCATCGCGATGGCGAGAATGTCTTCGACGATCAGAATCCCGAACACCAGTTGCGCGAAGCTCTCGCGCTTGAGCCCCAACTCCGAGAGCGCCTTGACGATGATGGTGGTCGACGAGATCGCCAGGATCGCGCCGAGGAACAGCGAGTCCATCGAACTCCAGCCGAACGCGCTGCCGATCTCATAGCCGATCCACAGCATCAGCACGATTTCGGACAGCGCCGCGACGATCGCCGTCGCGCCGACCTTGAAGAGCTTGCGCAGACTGAATTCGAGGCCGAGCGAAAACATCAGGAACACCACGCCGAGTTCGCCCAGCGTCTGAATGGTCTGCTCGTCGTGAATCAGCTGGAACGGCGGCGTGTACGGTCCGATGATCACGCCCGCCGCGATGTAACCGAGCACCACCGGCTGCTTCAGGCGATGGAACAGCACGGTGACGACGCCGGCGAGCGCCATCACGACCGCCAGGTCCTGAATGAAGCCGATGCCATGGTGCATGAACGCGATCCTTACAGAAAGTAATGTCTCAAAAACGCAGTGTAACAAAGGATCGCGACACGCCTGTCGGCCGGAACATCCGCACGGAACGGGCTTGCCGGGTCATGGAACGATTCGATGCGACACGCAAACCGGAATGTTTTTGAAACGCTGGACGCTTGTGAAATATCACAATAATATTTGACGCATATTTTTACGGGAGTGCGTGATGCAGCAGGTGTCTTTCAACGTTGTGGACCGTAGCGGCGCGAGCCGCGCCGAGATCGTCGAAGTGAACCGTCTGACGATTGCCGGCTGGGCCGGGCGCGATCAGGCCGCGATCGAGCATCACATCGCCGAACTGGCCGAACTCGGCGTGAAACGGCCGTCCACCACGCCGTGTTTCTATCGTCTCGGCGCAGAACTGCTGACGCAGGCCGAGCAGATCGACGTGGTCGGCGTGAGGTCCAGCGGCGAGGCCGAATGCGTGCTGGTGAATGGCAAAGCGGGCCTGCTCGTCACGGTCGGCTCCGACCACACCGACCGCGAGGTCGAGGCCTACGGCGTCACGGTGTCCAAACAGGTATGTCCGAAGCCGCTCGCCCGCGACGCCTGGCGTTTCGACGACGTCGCCGGTCACTGGGACCAACTGGAATTGCGCGCCTACGCCGTGACGAACGGTGAGCGGCGCGTCTATCAGCAAGGCAGCGTCGCGTCGCTGCTGCCGGCCGCCGATCTGCTCACGCGCGCGCCGCTCGCGGCCGATGCGGCGATGTACTGCGGCACGCTGGCGGTACAGGGCGGCATCGTCGGCATGCTCGACGGCGACGCGCTCGAACTCGAATTGCACGACCCGATCCTGAACCGCACGCTGCGCCACGCTTATCGCGTGCGCGCGCTACCTATCGTCGAATGAGGCACCCATGAGCTCCCCTTCGCACTCCGTCAGCGCCGACGCGTCTTCCGACGCGTGGCTCGAAGCCGCCGCCCTGCGCAAGATCACGTGGCGCATCATGCCGTTCCTGTTTCTGGTCTATGTGCTGTCGTATCTGGACCGCGTCAACATCGGTTACGCGAAGCTGCAGTTCACCGGCGACCTGGGCCTCACGAACGCGGCG
Source organism: Burkholderia sp. 9120 (assembly GCF_000745015.1). NCBI lineage: Bacteria > Pseudomonadati > Pseudomonadota > Betaproteobacteria > Burkholderiales > Burkholderiaceae > Burkholderia > Burkholderia sp. 9120. The sequence goes on from NZ_JQNA01000001.1 coordinate 1,261,467, forward strand.
TACGGACTCGGCGCGGGGATCTTTTTCTTCGGCTATTTCGTGTTTGAGGTGCCGAGCAATCTGCTGCTGAAGAAGTTCGGCGCGCGCGCCACGATCGCCCGTATCACGATGCTGTGGGGCCTGCTGTCGTGCCTGATGATGTTCGTGCACAGCGAAACCATGTTCTACGTGCTGCGCTTTTTCCTCGGCGTCGCCGAAGCGGGTCTGGTGCCGGGCGTGGTGCTTTATCTGACGTTCTGGTTTCCGTCCGACCGGCGCGCGCGGATGGTCGCCGTGTTCATGGCGGCGATTCCGGTGGCCGGCATTATCGGTGCGCCGTTGTCGGGCTTTCTGATGTCGGCGCTTCATGAAACGCACGGTTTGCGCGGCTGGCAGTGGATGTTTCTGATCGAAGGTATTCCGTCGATCCTCGCCGGTTTCTGGGCGCTCGCCGTGTTGCGCAACACGCCGGCCGAAGCCGCGTGGCTGACCGACGACGAAAAGCGCGTGATCCTGCAGCGCCTCGCGCGCGAAAACAGCGCGGCCGCGGCGGCCGGCGCCGAGCATAGCCTCGCGGTGGCGCTGCGTTCGGGCCGCTTCTGGCTGCTGACGCTGATCTACTTCTGCCTCGTCACCGGCAACGCGGGTTTCTCGTTCTGGCTACCGCAGATCGTCAAGGATCTCGGCGTGACGAACCTCGTCACCAATGGCTTCGTCACCGCGATTCCTTATCTGGCGGCGGGCATCGGCATGATTCTGATCGGGCGCTCGTCGGATATCACCGGCGAACGGCGCTGGCATTACGCGGTGTGCTGTTTTATCGGCGCGGCGGGATTGCTGGGCAGCGCGTCGGTCACGAACTCGATTCCGCTCGCCGTGACCGGTTTGTCGATTGCGTATGTCGGGATTCTCGCGGGCTTCGGCATCTTCTGGTCGATGTCGACGACTTTCCTGCAAGGCTCGGCGGCCGTCGCCGGGATCGCGGTGATCAACTCGATCGCGAATCTGGCGGGCTATGTGAGTCCGTATGTGCTCGGCATCGTCAAGGACGCGACGCATAGCGTGACGCTTGGGCTGGTGCTGATCGCGGGGGCGTTGATCGTCGGCGGGCTGGTGACGCTGATGATGCCGCGCGTGAAGGTGCAACACGCGGCGGCGGCCGTGCCGGGCAACGCCTGATGCGTTTGCGGCTTTGATGTTTGTGTTTGCGTACGTGCGCGTTGTTTGCGGACGCGCGCATGCGAGGCCCGGCACGCCAAGCAGCGCGGCATGCGGCGCTCACCCGCCCTGGCCGCGCCGCCCGCGCAAAACCTTGCTCTACAATGCGGACGACATCGCCCGCCAGTTCCACACATGACGCTTTTGCAGACTGCCCGCCCTTCCCGACCCACCCGCGAGACCGCTGCCGCGAGCCTCGCCGAACAGGCCTATGCGTTCGTCAAACGCGAGATCATCACGATGCGTTTGCGGCCGAGCGAGGTGCTCAACGAAGCGGAGCTGATGGCGCTGACCGGCATCGGCCGCACGCCGGTGCATCAGGCGCTGCATCGGCTGGTGCACGAAGGCATGCTGACCATCATGCCGCGCAAAGGCATCATGGTCCGGCCGGTTTCGCTCGACGACGTGCTCGCGATCATCGACGTGCGGCTCGTGAACGAAAGCTACTGCGTCGAGCTGGCCGCGCGCCACGCGCAGCAGCACGATTACGACGCGATGCAGGCGCTGCTGGAGCGCTCGTCGGTGTGCGTCGCCGCGCACGACATTGAAGGCATGATGGATATCGACCGCGAATTCCATCTGGCGATTTCGGCCGCGTCGCGCAACCCGGTGCTGGCCGATATTCTGCGCGGCCTGCATGAGCGGTCGCTGCGCTTCTGGTTCATTTCGCTGTCCGAGCCGCATCATCTGGAAGACGTCCATGAGGAGCATCTCGAGCTGTTCCGTCTGCTGCGCGAACGCGACGCCGAAGGCGCGCGCGAGTCGGTGCAGAAGCATATCGAGGCGTTCCGCGCGACGCTGTTCAACCGGATGTGAGCACCCTCGACCGAACGCCCTGAACGGCGCGCTCTCAATCGAACTCAACCGGCTTGCCCGGTTCAACCGGATTCATACCGACATCATGGCCACTGCCTTCACGCCCTTCCCGCCGCTTGCCCAGCTCGCCGCCGATCTCGCCGCCGGCCGCACCACCAGCCGCGCGCTGGTCGAAACCGCGCTCGAACGGATTGCCGATCCGGCCGGCCAGGGCGCGGCCGTCTTCATGCACGTCGACGCGGACAACGCCCGCGCCGCCGCCGATGCGCACGACCGCCTGCGCGCCGCCGGCACGGTCCTCTCGCCGCTCGCCGGGATTCCGGTGTCGGTCAAGGACCTGTTCGATATCGAAGGCCAGCCGACCCGCGCCGGCTCCGTCGTACTCGCCGACGCGCCCGCCGCCAAAGCGGACGCGGTGGCGGTCGCGCGGCTGAAGCGGGCGGGCGCCGTGCTGGTCGGGCGCACCAACATGAGCGAGTTCGCGTTCTCCGGACTCGGCCTGAATCCGCACTACGGCAACCCGTTCTCGCCGTACCAGCGCGGCGTGAAGGGCGACGAGCGGATTTCGGGCGGTTCGTCGTCGGGCGCGGCGGCCTCGGTCGCGGACGGCATGGCGGCGATCGCACTCGGCACCGACACCGGCGGCTCGATTCGCATTCCGGCGGCGCTGTGCGGGCTGACCGGCTTCAAACCGACCGCCGACCGGATTCCCAGGCAAGGCGGCGTGCCGCTGTCGTCGACGCTCGATTCGTTCGGCCCGATCGGCGTCTCGGTCGCCTGCTGCGCGCTGGTGGACCGGATGCTGGCCGGCCTCGAGCCGCGCATTCCGGCCGCCCGGCCGCTCGAAGGCGTGCGCCTCGGCGTGCTGACCAATTTCGTCACCGACGGCGTCGAACCTGCCGTTGCCGCCGCGATCGACACGGCGCTCAAGCATCTGGAAGCGGCCGGCGCAATCGTCACCGAAGTGCGCTTCGCGCCGCTCGACCGTTTGCCGGAGATCAACCGCTTCGGCTTTTCGCCGATCGAAGCGTATGCGTGGCACCGTCCGTTGCTGGAGAAGCACCGCGAGCAATACGATCCGCGCGTGCTGGTGCGCATTCTCAAAGGCCAGCCGGCCAGCGCCGTCGACTATCTGGACCTGCTGGCCGAGCGCCAGGCGCTGCTGGACGAAGCCGCGCGCACGCTGTGGCAGCGGTTCGACGCGGTGATCGCGCCGACCGTGCCGGTGCTGCCGCCGCGCGTGGCCGACCTGGTGAACGACGACGACGCGTTCGGCCGCACCAATGCGTTGATCCTGCGCAATCCGAGCGTGTTCAACTTCCTGGATTCGTGCGCGCTGTCGCTGCCCTGCCATCTGCGCGGCGACGCGCCGGTCGGGCTGATGCTGGCCGGCGCGCCGCATGCCGACGACGCGTTACTCGCCATCGGCCGGGCCGCGGAGGCGGTGCTGAACGCGATTCGTTGAGTGGGTGAAGGCGGCGGGAAGGCGAAGGCGGGGCGGGAGCGCATTAATACAGCCGCAAGCGCGCCGGAAATGCGGCGAATCGCCGCGTTCCCCGCCCGCAAACGTGCCGTAATACCGCGATAAGCGGCGGGGCGGGGGTTCGCGCTAGAATCGCGGGCACCCGCCCTTTCCGTTTCCAAGACAGCCACATAATCCATGAATAACGACACTGCGATGCTGCGCCGCGAGCGCTCCCTGCTGGTTCTGCTTGGCCTGATCTGCGTCGCCCTCGTGGCCGGCGCGCTGTATTTGCAATACTTCCTGCACGAAGACCCCTGCCCGTTGTGCATCATCCAGCGCTATTTCTTCCTGTTGATCGCGATTTTCGCGTTCCTCGGCGCGCGTTTTAATAGCTGGCGCGGGGTCCGGCTGCTGGAAGTGATGGCGGCTTTGTCGGCGCTGGCCGGCGCATTGACGGCCGCGCGCCACGTCTACGTGCAGGCGAATCCGGGCTTTAGCTGCGGTTTCGATGCGTTGCAGCCGGTGGTCGACAGCCTGCCGCCCGCGCATTGGCTGCCGGGCGTGTTCAAGGTCGCCGGGCTGTGCGAAACGGCCTATCCGCCGATTCTGGGCCTGACGCTGCCGATGTGGTCGCTGGTCGCCTTCGTGGTGGCGTTCATCCCGCTGGCGCTGACACTGACGAAGAATCGCCGCCGGTTCGCCTGAACCACCCGCGGTATTGGAATAGCGCCGGCGTGCCGGCCGCCGTTCGCGGCGGCGCGAACTCCGGCGTTTTTTTGCGCTCATTACGTTTGCGCTCCCTCGCGCGCCGTTCCCCTCCGTATTCCGCAACACATCCCCGCCACACCCCGCCCCATCTGGCTTTGCGCCATTTTCACCGTCACGCAACTTCCCGGCGCGGCGCGAATCGTACTTATTCATGACCGCATCCGAATAAGCGTCATGCGCCATGGGAAATATTTTTGAGACTGGGTAGTGCTAAATTCGGACCTGGATGGCGATCTACGTGCGCGAGGCCGGCTTTGGCGCGACCCCATGCGTAACGCGCGCCCGGTCCGCACTGTCTTCTGGATTCGCCATGACATCGCAAACCATCCGCTTTTATCACCAGGGGTCCGTCCGTGAAGTCGCGGACGTTCCGGCGACGCGCACCGTGCTTCAGCACCTGCGCGAGGATCTGCGTTGCACGGGCACCAAGGAAGGTTGCGCGGAAGGCGACTGCGGCGCCTGCACCGTCGTGATCGGCGAACTGGACGCGCACGGCGAACTGGCGCTGAAAGCGGTCAACGCCTGCATCCAGTTCCTGCCCACGCTCGATGGCCGCGCCCTCTTCACCGTCGAAGACCTGCGCGCCGCCGACGGCACGCTGCACCCCGTCCAGCAAGCCATGGTGGATTGCCACGGCTCCCAATGCGGTTTCTGCACGCCCGGCTTCGTGATGTCGATGTGGGCGCTGTACGAAAACCAGCCGGCCGCCGCCGGCCTGCCCACCCGCGATGAGATCAACGCCGCGCTGTCCGGCAATCTGTGCCGCTGCACCGGCTACCGGCCGATCGTCGACGCGTCGCAGAAAATGTTCGATTACCCGCAATACCCGCGCGTGACGCTGGACCGTCAGGCCATCGCGGAGCAACTGCGCGCGCTGCAACGCCGCGACACCTTCGAATACCGCGCCCCCGACTCGCGCGGCGCCGGGTTCGGCTCACCCGCCTTCCACGCGCCGGTTTCGCTCGACGCCTTCGCCCGTCTGCGTGCCGAGCATCCGCAGGCGCGCCTGCTGGCCGGCAGCACCGACGTCGGCCTGTGGGTCACCAAGCAGTTCCGCGATCTCGGCGACATTCTGTACATCGGCAACGTCGCCGAATTGAAGACGATCGAGCGCGACGCACAAATGCTGACCATCGGCGCCGCCGCCACGCTCGAAGACGCGTACGCCGCGCTCGCCGTCGATTACCCCGAACTCGCCGAACTGTGGACCCGCTTCGCGTCGCTGCCGATCCGCAACGCCGGCACGCTCGGCGGCAATGTCGCGAACGGGTCGCCGATCGGCGATTCGATGCCGGCGCTGCTCGCGCTCGACGCCGAAGTCGTGCTGCGTCACGGCCCGAAAACCCGCACGCTGCCGCTCGACGCGTTCTACCTCGGCTACCAGAAAACCGCGCTGGCAGCGGGCGAATTCGTCGCGGCGCTGCGCGTACCGCGGCCGGCGGGCACGCTGCGCTTTCGCACTTACAAAGTGTCGAAACGCTACGATCAGGACATCTCGGCGGTGTGCGCGGCCTTTGCCTTGCAGATCGACGAAACCGGCACGATCCGGCAAGCCCGTATCGCATTCGGCGGCATGGCGGCGACGCCGAAGCGCGCCGCGCAAACCGAAGCCGTGCTGAGCGGCGCGACATGGAACGAAAGCACCGCGCGGCAAGCCATGAACGCGCTCGTCGCCGATTACCAGCCGCTTAGCGACATGCGGGCGTCGAGCGCTTACCGGCTGAAGGTGGCGCGCAACGTGCTGTGGCGCTTCCACCTCGAAACGCGCGACGACGCGCCGCTCGCGCTGTGCGACGTGAATGCATTCGCGTTCGAAACCGGCGCACCGGACGCCCTCGTGGCGAAGGAGCCGTCGTGATGAACCGCACCGATGCTTTCGTCGATCAGGCCGTGAAACCGATCGTGAATCAGGCTGCAAGGCACGCGGCGAATCCGGCCGCCAGGCACGTCGCGTCGCTCGACCACGACACGGCAATCGGCGTCTCGCTGCCGCACGAATCCGCGGCGCTGCACGTCAGCGGCGAAGCCACCTACACCGACGACGTCGCCGAACTGCACGGCACGCTGCACGCCGCGCTTGGCCTGTCGCGCCACGCGCACGCGCGGATCGTCTCGATGGATCTGGACGCGGTCAGAAACGCGCCCGGCGTGATCGCCGTGCTCACCGCGGAAGATATCCCCGGCGAAAACAATTGCGGCCCGGTGCTGCACGACGACCCGATTCTCGCCGTCGACGAAGTGCTGTATCTCGGCCAGCCGGTCTTCGCCGTGATCGCCGAAAGCCACGACCTCGCGCGCCGCGCCGCCGCGCTCGCGAAGAGCGACGACGTGATCCGCTACGAGCCGCTCGAAGCGATCCTCACGCCCGCCGAAGCCAAGGCGCGGCAGCAATACGTGCTGCCGCCGCTGCATCTGAAGCGCGGCGAGCCGGCCGCTAAAATCGCCGCCGCGCCGCACCGGATCGCCGCCACGTTCGAAGTCGGCGGTCAGGAACAGTTTTATCTCGAAGGCCAGATCGCGTACGCCGTGCCGAAAGAAATGGACGGCATGCTGGTCTACAGTTCGACGCAGCATCCGAGCGAAATGCAGCAGGTAGTCGCGCATATGCTCGACTGGCCGGCGCATAGCGTGGTGTGCGAATGCCGGCGCATGGGCGGCGGCTTTGGCGGCAAGGAATCGCAATCGGCAGTGTTCGCGTGCGTGGCGTCGCTGGCGGCGAAACTGCTGCGCCGCCCGGTCAAACTGCGCGCCGATCGTGACGACGATTTCATGATCACCGGCAAGCGCCACGACGCGATCTACGCATACGAAGCCGGCTTCGACGACAACGGCCGCATTCTCGGCGCGCGCGTCGAAATCGCTTTGCGCGCGGGCTATTCTGCCGACCTCTCCGGCGCCGTCGCGACGCGCGCCGTGTGCCATTTCGATAACGCGTACTACCTGTCCGACGTCGATATCGTCGCGCTGTGCTGCAAGACCAACACGCAATCGAACACCGCGTTTCGCGGCTTCGGCGGCCCGCAAGGCGCGCTCGTGATGGAGGTGATGATCGACAGCATCGCGCGTCAGTTGAAGCGCGATCCGCTCGACGTGCGCGTCGCCAATTACTATGGGATCGGCGAGCGCGATACGACGCCGTACGGGCAGCGTGTCGAAGACAACGTGATCGCGCCGCTGACCGACGAACTGCTCGACACCAGCGACTATCGCGCGCGCCGCGCGGAAATCGCGGCCTTCAACGCAACGAGCCCGGTGCTCAAACGCGGTCTGTCGTTCTCGCCGGTGAAGTTCGGCATTTCGTTCAACGTGCCGTTTCTGAATCAGGCCGGCGCGCTGGTGCATGTGTACAAAGACGGTTCGGCGCTGGTCAATCACGGCGGCACCGAGATGGGCCAAGGGCTCAACACGAAGGTCGCGCAGGTCGTCGCCAATGCATTGGGGTTGCCGCTCACGCGCGTGCGGGTCACGGCAACCGACACGTCGAAGATCGCCAACACCTCGGCGACCGCGGCATCGACCGGTAGCGATCTGAACGGCAAAGCCGCCGAAGCCGCCGCGCACACCATCCGCGCGCGGCTCGCCGAACTTGCGGCGAAGCAACTCGGCGGCCACGCGAACGACGTGCGCTTCGCCAACGGCGAGGTGTCGGTGAACGGCGGCGCGATGCCGTTCGAACAACTGGTGAGCGCCGCGTATCTGGCACGCGTGCAGTTGTGGTCGGACGGTTTCTACACCACGCCGAAGGTTCATTGGGACGCGAAAACGCTGACCGGTCACCCGTTTTATTACTTTGCGTACGGCGCGGCGGTGTCGGAAGTCGTGATCGACACGCTGACCGGCGAATGGAAACTGGTGCGCGCGGACGTGCTGCACGACGCCGGCCAGTCGATCAATCCGGCGATCGACATCGGTCAGGTGGAAGGCGGCTTCATTCAGGGCATGGGCTGGCTCACCACCGAAGAACTATGGTGGAACCGCGACGGCCGTCTGATGACGCATGCGCCGTCCACGTACAAGATTCCGGCGGTGAGCGACACGCCCGCGGCGTTCCACGTGCAGCTCTATCAGAACCGCAACGCCGAGCCGACCGTGTTCCACTCGAAGGCGGTCGGCGAGCCGCCGCTGTTGCTGCCGTTCTCGGTGTTTCTGGCGATTCGCGACGCGATCGCGGCCGCCGTGCCGAACGCGCAGCAAGCGCCGCCCTTACGCGCGCCGGCCACGCCCGAGGCGATTCTCGACGCGCTGGACGCCTTACATGCGGCAAGCGACACGCAACCCGCCGAATCGAGCGACGTGATGTGAAGAACGTGAATCGAAGCGCATGAACCGAACCACCCGAACCACGGCCCCACGCGACACGAACGCGTCGGACCACACTCAACCGGCCGCACGGACACCCCGCGCGGCCCTGTATGGAGACCCGCCGGATGCAAGCCTGGCTACCTGACCTGCAACAACTGCTCGCGCACGGCGACGCCGCCGTGCTGGTGACGGTCGCGCGCGTCGAAGGGTCGGCGCCCCGCGAGGCCGGCACCAAGATGATCGTCACGCGCGAATCGGCGAAACACACGATTGGCGGCGGCCACCTCGAATGGAAAGCGATCGAGACCGCGCGCCAGGTCTTGCGCGACGGCATGCGCTCGCCGCACATGCGCCGGCTGGAGCGTTTCGCGCTCGGCCCAAGCCTCGGCCAGTGCTGCGGCGGTGCGGTGATTCTCGCGTTCGAGCGGCTCGATATCGGCGATCTCGGCTGGATTACGTCGCTCGCGAAACGCGTGGCCGCGGGCCAATCGACGGTGCGTAGCGTATCATTCGGCCCCGCACCGGATGCGGTGATGCTGTCCGACCCCGAGCCGGGTGTCGACGCCGCCGACTGCCTGCTGTGGGACGGCGCCGGCTTCGACGACAGCGGCGCGCTGCTCACCGAGACCGTCGCGCCAGGCGACTTTTCGGTCGTGCTGTTCGGCGCCGGTCACGTGGGCGCGGCGCTGGTTCGCGTGCTGGCCACGCTGCCGTGCGCGGTGCGCTGGGTGGACGAGCGCGACGCGCAGTTTCCGCCGGCCGAACTGCTGCACGCGGCCAACGTGAAAATCGATCCGAACGACGCCCCCGACGAAGCCATCGACCAGGCTTTGCCGAACACTTACTTCATCGTGATGACGCATAACCACGCGCTCGATCTGGAACTGGCCGAGCGGATTCTGCGGCGTGGCGATTTCGCGTTCTTCGGCATGATCGGCTCGCATAGCAAGCGCAAGCAGTTCGAACACCGGCTCGCCGCGCGCGGCCTCGACCCGGCGCTGATCGGGCGAATGAAATGCCCGCTCGGCGTGGACGGTATCGTCGACAAGTCGCCGGAAATCATCGCGATCTCGGCGGCGGCGCAGGTGTTGCAAGCCGTCGAGGCGAACGCAGGCCTGCATCACGCGACGCATACGGTTTGACGCAAGGCGCCTTGTCCGACAGCCCTCAGATAAGGCGACAGCATCCAGTGCGAACCGACTCCAACACCACCCCTGACCGACCATGACTACAACGACCGCTACCCCCACGACGCTCGCCGACAAAACCGCGCGGGCACCGAAGGCCGAGTTGCACATTCATATTGAAGGCTCGCTCGAACCCGAGCTGATTTTCGCGCTCGCCGAGCGCAACGGCGTGAAGCTCGCGTACGACTCGATCGACGCATTGCGCGCCGCGTACGCGTTCACCGATCTGCAATCGTTCCTCGACATCTATTACGCCGGCGCGAGCGTGCTGCTGCACGAGCAGGATTTCTACGACATGACGACGGCATATGTGGAACGCTGCCTCGCCGACAACGTGATTCACAGCGAAATTTTCTTCGACCCGCAGACGCACACCGAACGCGGCGTGCCGATCGCGACGGCCGTCGCCGGCATTGAACGCGCGCTCGCCGACGCTGAAAAGCGCGGCATGACCAGCAAGCTGATTCTGTGTTTTCTGCGTCATCTGTCGGAAGAAGATGCGCTCGCCACCTTCGAAGAAGCGCGGCCGCTGTTCGAGCAGTACAAGCATCGCCTGATCGGCGTGGGGCTCGATTCGTCGGAGCGCGGCCATCCGCCCTCGAAGTTCGAACGCGTGTTCGCGAAGGCGCGCGCGCTCGGTCTGAAACTGGTCGCGCATGCGGGTGAAGAAGGCCCGCCGTCGTATATCTACGAAGCGCTCGATCTGCTGAAAGTGGACCGCGTCGATCACGGCGTGCGCAGTATCGAAGATCCGGCGCTCGTTGCGCGTCTGGCCGATTCGCGCGTGGCGTTGACCGTGTGTCCGCTGTCGAACCTGAAGCTGTGCGTGTTCGACGATCTGACCAAACACACGCTAAAGGACCTGCTGGATCGCGGCGTCGCCGTGACGGTGAATTCCGACGATCCCGCTTATTTCGGCGGTTACGTGAACGCCAATTATTTCGCCACTATCGACGCGTTGAAGCTCAACGATGCCGAGGTCTACACGATCATCCGCAACAGCTTCGAAGCGTCGTTCGTCACGCCCGAGCAACGCAGCGAACTGATCGCGAAGCTCGACGCGCACTGGCACCCAGACGGCCCGCACTGACGGGCCGACGTATAGCAGCCGGCGGCGGCGCACGCTCTCCAGAGAGCGCAGGCAAAACACCGTCGCCGAGCTGTTCAGCTTCCCACAATCGGAGACGGTTTTTCCATGACTCATTCGGCCAACCCGGCTAAAGCAGGCCAATCCGCATTCCGCGCACAACTGCTGACCTTCAACGGCGATCCCGCGCAATCGCCCAATGCGGCGGTCTTCAACGAGGACGGCTTGCTGATCGTCGAAGACGGTCATGTGGTCGCGGCCGGCGCGTATGCGGCGCTCGCGTCGCAACTCGCGCCCGGCACCCAGGTGCAGGACATGCGCGACAAGCTGATCGTGCCGGGCTTCATCGACACGCACATCCACTATCCGCAGACCGACATGATCGCCTCGCCGGCGCCGGGTCTGTTGCCGTGGCTCGACACGTACACGTTCCCGACCGAACGCCGCTTCAGCGATCCGGCGTATGCGCAAGACACGGCGAGCTTTTTCGTCGAAGAACTGCTGGCTTGCGGCACCACCACCGCGCTGGTGTATTGCACGGTCCACAAGGAATCGGCCGACGCGCTCTTCACCGAGAGCGAAGCGCGCAATCTGCGGATGGTGGCCGGCAAGGTGCTGATGGATCGCCATTGCCCCGAGTTCCTGCAGGACACGCCGCAATCGGGCTATGACGACAGCGCCGAATTGATCGGCCGCTGGCACAACCGTGGCCGCCAGATGTACGCGCTCACGCCGCGTTTCGCGCCGACGTCGACCGAAGCGCAACTCGAAGCGTGCGGCGTGCTGGCCAAAGAGCATCCGGACATTTTCATTCAGAGCCACGTCGCGGAAAACACCGACGAAGTGAAGTGGGTCGCCGATCTGTTCCCGGGTCACCGCAGTTATCTGGACATCTACGATCACTACGGTCTGCTGCGCCGCCGCGCGGTGTACGGCCATTGCATCTACCTCGACGAGGAAGACCGCAAGCGCATGGCGCAAACCGGCGCGGTCGCGTCGCACTGCCCGACGTCGAATCTGTTCCTCGGCAGCGGCCTGTTCGACTTCGACAAGGCCGACGCAGCGGGTATGCCGATCGCGCTGGCTACCGACGTCGGCGGCGGCACGTCGTTCTCGATGCTGCAGACCATGAACGAGGCGCACAAGGTTGCGCGTCTCACGGGCCATCATCTGACCGCGACACGCATGTTCTATCTGGCGACCGCCGGCGCCGCCGAAGCGCTCGACCTCGCGGATAAGGTCGGCACGTTGAAGCCGAAGTCGGAAGCGGACTTCGTCGTGCTCGATCCGCAAGCGACGCCGCTGCTCGCACGCCGCACCGCGCGCACCGAATCGCTGGAAGAGTTGCTGTTCGCGTTCGCGCTGCTCGGCGACGATCGCGCGATCTATGAAACGTATGCGGCAGGCAAGCGCGTGCATCGTCGCGACGACGTGCGGGTGCATGCACCGCGTACGGCGAGAATCGCGGCTTGAGCGTGATTTGAGCGTGGCATAACAATCGTCACGCAGCGGAATGAAAAAACGGCGCTTCGATTCGAAGCGCCGTTTCTCTTTGGCTCATACCGTGGCGGCCGTGGCGACAGTGACGACGACCCGCTCAACGCATGGTGCAAATCTCATGCAACGCGTTAAGCCGCCGCACCGGATCGGCGACATACGGATTCGACTCGTCCCACGCATAGCCCGCCAGCACCGCGGCGATCATCCGCCGGATCGACGGCGCCTGTTCCGGATAGAAAATGATGTCCTGCAACGCCCCCGTATACCAGCGCTCGACAAACGCGCGGAACGTATCGATCCCCTTGCGCAACGGCACGTCGTAAGCGGCGGACCAGTCGACCGCTTCGCCGTCCAGTTGCCGGTTCAAGGTCTCAACCGCGAGATGCGCGGAGCGCAACGCGATCGTCACACCGGACGAGAACACCGGATCGAGAAACTCGCCCGCATTGCCGAGCAACGCGTAACCCGGCCCATGCAAGCGCTCCACGTTCGCCGCATAACCACCGATATGCCGCACCGGCATCAGGAACGGCGCGTTGCCGATCAGCCGGTTGAACGTCGGCTCCTGCTGGATCAACTCGCGCAGCTTCGCGTCGCGCTCCGCTTCCGGCACCTCGAGGAAACTCGCCTCGGCCACGCACCCCACTGACGAACGCCCGCCCGCCAGCGGAATCATCCAGAACCACACGTCGCGGCGCTCCGGATGGGTCGCCACGCAGATCTTGTTGCGATCGGTGACGCCGGCCGGAATGCCGTCCTGCACGTGCGTGAAGATCGCGGCGCGGGTCGGCATGCGGGTCGGCGCTTCGAGGTTCAGCAGGCGCGGCAGCACGCGGCCGAAACCACTCGCGTCCAGCACGAAACGCGCTTCGATCTGATACGCGCGATCCGCCTCGTCGATCACGTCGACCAATGGCCTCGCGCCGGTGTGAACCGCGCGCACCGCGTGACCGAAACGCACGTCGGCGCCCTGCTGCGCCGCGCAGCGAATCAGAATGTCGTCGAACACCGCGCGTTCGACCTGATAGGTCGTGCCCCAACCCGGCGAATGCTTGTCGCGGAAGTCAAACGCCGACGACTTGTCGCGGTGAATGAAATGCGCGCCGTTCTTGTACTGGAAGCCGGCTTCGACCACAGCCTGCAGCATGCCGGCTTCTTCGAGGTAGGCCATGCTCTGCGGCAGCAGGCTTTCGCCGATCGAGAAACGCGGAAAGTGCTGGCGCTCCAGCACCAGCACGGAACGACCCGCTTTGCGCAGCAGCGCTGCCGCAACCGCGCCCGCCGGACCCGCGCCGATGATCGCGACATCGACGCTAGTGCGCTCTGACGTGTGTGTAGTCAAGTTTGCCTCAAATCGTTTGCTTGCCATGTGCAGCGTTACGCTGCATCCTTACTTCTCGTTACAATTGCCTGCTAAACGCCCCGCATGAAATGCGCCCGGGGCACAGCAAAAACAAAATTTCGCCGCGGAGCCCAGCGTGTCGCCATCCGAAACATCCAGCGTGCCGTACGTGCCCGAAACGGCCTTCGGGATCTGGTTCCTGCGTACCCACACGTGGGAACACCATGTCCTGCGGGTCGCGATCAACGACCTCAAACGCCTGATCGACACGCCGTTACCGGCTGCGCCGGTGATCGTCGACGTCGGCTGCGGACAAGGCATTTCGTTCCGGCTGCTGGCCGAGGCGTTCAGGCCGCGGCGCATTGTCGGGGTCGACTTTCACGAGGCGTCGCTGGCGCTCGCCACGAACGCGGCCAAGGCGTGCCGCGCCCAGTGCGCCGATATCGAGGTGCTGCACGGCGACTGCGCGAAACTGCCGCTGCCTGATGCAAGCGCCGACATCGTGTTCTGCCATCAAACCTTTCATCATCTCGTCGAGCAGGACCGCGCGCTCGCCGAGTTCCGCCGCGTGCTCAAACCGGGCGGCGTGCTGCTATTCGCCGAATCCACCGACGCGTACATCAAGTCGTGGGTGATCCGACTGCTGTTCCGTCATCCCATGCACGTGCAAAAGAGCGCCGACGGCTACCTCGACATGATTCGCCGTGGCGGCTTCAGCTTCACCCCGCGCAACGTTTCGCTGCCTTACCTGTGGTGGAGCCGCGCGAAAGACTTCGGTCTGTTCGAACGCATCGGTCTGTCTCATCCGCGGCCCGGCAAGCGTCGTGAGACGCTGGTCAATGTCGCGGCGGTCAAGGCCGACCCAAGCTCGCTTTAAAGCTCGTCAGGTCAACACCGTTCCAGCACGAATCAAACCTGGTTCCCTGGTTCTCTGCTTCTCTGCTTTAGCGGCGCAAGGCGGCGGCATGCATTGCCGTTCGCCTTGCCACCTCGCCGCCTTCCTGCTTCGCCGCGCCGCGAGGCGCCGCTTCCAACCACCTGCTTTTACTTGCGCAACGTCACCACGTCGCCCGTCAATGCCACACCGGCGATCACCGCACCCGCACCACACGTGAACTCGGTCGCGCTTTCACGCAGTTCGTTCTTGTAGTTGCTCTTGATGTTGATCACCGCGTTGCCGCCTTCCTTGCGCGCGCGTTCCTGCAATTCGATCACCGCCGACAGGAACACGTGCTGGCACGCCTCCAGGTCGCTCTTGCCGAACGCGTTGGTCTTCTTGTTGGTGGCGAATTCGCCCATCGATTTGACAACGGCCGCGTGGTGCTGACCCGCGAAATACAGGCCGATGTCGTCGCTGACCTTGCCCGGTTCGCTGTGCAAGGCGGCGTCGATCGGATAGTTGTCGACCGTATCGCGCGCGAAGGCCGGCGTGGCGCTCAGCGTGGCGAACGAAGCGATCAGTGCAGCACACATCAGATGGCGTTTCATTGAGACTCCTTGGTGGTTGTTGTTGCTATGTGAGTTCTATTTCAATCCAGCCTGCTTCAACGACTCAGTTCGCGTCCAGCACGACGAGTTGCCCCTTCACCGCGACCGCCGCCGCGCTATTGCTCACGCCGCACGTAAAATCCGTCGACGAGTTGGTCTCGGTACTATGAAAACGCGTCTGCACGTCGATCACCGCGTTCGCGTTACGTTCGCGCGCCGCCGCACGCAGCTTGCGCACCGCTTCGGCGAGCGCCGCATGGCACGCGCCATCCGGCGTGTTGACCTGACGGGCAATCCGCACCGAGTACGACACATCGCCCAGTTGGGTCTTCACCGCCGGGTGATCCTGCTGGCCGAAATACACCTGCACGCTCTCGGCCGTTTGACCCGCGGCCGCACCCGGCGCCACCAGCTTGCGGAAATGGACCGGGTCGCCGCCGCCCGATTGACCGCCGGCTGCATTCAGCGGCACCGACAACACCTGCGTCGCACAACCCGCCTGCGTGAGCGCCACGACCGCCAGCGCGCCCAACACACCTATCTTTTTCATTGTTATCGCCCTCGGTTTTTTTAGATTTCGCGGCCGTCTCAGCCGCCTTGCCACGCTTCAAACATCAGGCTCGCGCAACTGCCGCCGAACCCGAACGACACCGACATCGCCGTCTCGATCCGCGCGTCGCGCGTAGTGCGCACGAGCGGCAAATCGCCCAACTCCGGTTCGGGTGTCTCGATCCCCGCCGTCCCCGCGATGAAGCCGTCGCGCATCATCAGCAACGTATAGATCGCCTCGTGCGCGCCGCACGCGCCGAGCGGATGCCCGGTCATGCCTTTGGTCGACGAGAACGCCGGCACGCCGTGGCCAAAGGACCGGTCGGACGCGGCGCCGAACACGTCGCTCAGCGCGCGCAGTTCTTCGACGTCGCCGAGCGGTGTCGAGGGCGCGTGCGCGTTGATGTAGTCGGGCCGCTTGCCCGCTTCGCTCAGCGCACCGCGCATGGCCCGCGCGATGCCGGCCGCGCGCGGCGTGACCATGCCGGCGCTGTCGGTGCAGTCGCCGAAACCGGTCAGCTCCGCGTAGATCCGCGCGCCGCGCGCCAGCGCGTGATCGCGCGCTTCGAGCACCAGCACGCCGGCGCCCGAGGCGATCACGAAGCCGTCGCGCGCCGTGTCGTAAGGCCGCGAGGCGTGCTGCGGCGTGTCGTTGAAGCGCCGCGACAACGCGCCCATCGAATCGAACATCAGCGTCATGTTGTCGTGCAATGATTCGCTGCCGCCGGCCAGCACGATCTGCTGGCGGCCGCTCTGAATCAGTTGCATGGCCTGCCCGATTGCGAGCGCCGACGTGGTACACGCCGACGACGGCGAATAGCTGACGCCTTCGAGCCCGAACACCTGCGCGACGTTGGCCGACGCGGTGCTGCTCATTGCGTGCGGCACGACGTACGGCGGCACCTTGTCGATGCCGCGCGCGTTGGCGATCAGCATGGCCGCGTCGTAACTCAGCATGTTGCCGACGCCCGAGCCGATCACCGTGCCCGCTTGCGGCGAATGCAACCGGGCTTGCGCGAGCCCGGCGTCGTCGATCGCCTGGCGTGCGGCGTGACAGGCGAAGCGCGCGGTGTCGCCCATGAAGCGCTCGAGCTTGCGCTCGAACGGCGGCTCGTGCGCGACCGAGGCCACGCCCGCCACCTGCGAGCCGAAGCCGCGCTCGCGCCACGCGTCGATCCGTTCGATCCGCGAGCGACCCGAGCGCAACGCGGCGGACACGCCGTCGAGCGTATTGCCGAGGCACGACACGATGCCCATGCCGGTCACGACGACCCGTTGCAGCGCCACGCTCATCGAACGCGCCTGAATATCAGCGACGTGTTGATGCCGCCGAACGCGAAGTTGTTGCTCATCACGTAGTCGGCGTCGATCTCACGGCCCGTGCCGACGATGTAATCGAGCGGCGCGCAAGCCGGATCGACCTGGCTCAGGTTCAGGGTCGGCGCGTACCAGTTGCGCTTCATCATTTCAATGGTCCACCACGCTTCGAGCGCGCCGCACGCGCCGAGCGTGTGGCCGACATAGCTCTTCAGCGAACTGATCGGCATGTGCGCGCCGAAGGTCTGCGCGGTCGCATGGCTTTCGGCGATATCGCCGCGATCCGTCGACGTGCCGTGCGCGTTCACATACTGAATCGCTTCGGGCGGCAGTTGCGCGTCGCGCAGCGCGAGTTGCATGGCGAGCGCCATGGTTTCGGCGGTCGGCTGGGTCATGTGTGCGCCGTCCGAATTGCAGCCGAAGCCGACGATCTCCGCGTGAATCCGCGCGCCCCGCGCGATGGCATGTTCGTATTCTTCGAGCACCAGCGTGGCCGCGCCTTCGCCGACCACGAGCCCATCGCGCGCGGCATCGAACGGACGCGGCGTCAGATGCGGCTCGTCGTTGCGCGTGCTGGTCGCGTACAGCGTGTCGAACACGGCGACCGCCGGGCCCGACAACTCTTCCGCACCGCCCGCCAGCATCAGCGTCTGCTTGCCGCTCTGGATCGCCTCATACGCGTAGCCGATCGCCTGACTGCCCGACGCGCACGCGCACGAGGTCGGAATGATCCGCCCTTTGAGGTCCCAGAACAGGCTCACGTTGACCGCCGTGGTGTGCGGCATCATCTGCACGTAGCTGTTCGATGTGACATCGCCCATCGAGCCGGTTTTGAGCATCGTGCCGAACGCGCGGATCGGCTGCACCGAGCCCGACGACGAACCGTAGGCGACGCCCATGCGGCCGTCCTTGATGGTGTCGTTATCGGCGAGGCCGGCGTCGGCGAGCGCGAGTTCGCTGGCACGCACCGAATACATCGACACGGGGCCCATGGAACGGGTCTTCTTGCGCGGATAGTGCGTGGGCAGTTTGAATTCCGGCAACGGACACGCGAGCCGCGTATGCAGCGACTCAAAGTAATCCCATTCGGGCATGCGGCGCACCGCGTTCACGCCGCTTCTCAGGCGCGGCTCGATCGCGTCCCAGCTATCGCCGAACGCCGTGACGCCGCCCATGCCGGTAATGACGACACGCTTCATCACACCATCCCACCGTTGACGCCGATCACTTGACGCGTGACGTACGAGGCCGCATCCGACATCAGGAAGCTGACCACGGACGCCACCTCGGCAGGCTGGCCGACGCGGTTCATCGGCACCGTCTTCAGCGCGTGCTCGAGTTGCAGTTCTTCGAGCATGCCGGTCTCGATCAGACCCGGCGCCACGCAGTTGACGGTGATGTTGCGCGTCGCCAGTTCGACGGCGAGCGCCTTGCTCGCGCCGATCAGGCCGGCTTTCGCCGCGCTGTAGTTGACCTGGCCGCGATTGCCCATCACCCCGGACACCGACGCGATCGTGACGATCCGGCCGCCCTTGCGGGCGCGCACCATCGGCATGGTCAGCGGATGCACGACGTTGTAAAACGAGTCGAGACCGGTTTCGATCACGATGTCCCAGTCTTCTTCGGTGAGCGCGGGAAATGCGGCGTCGCGGGTCACGCCCGCGCTGCAGACAATTCCGTAGTACGGGCCGTGCGCGGCGACATCCGCTTCGAGCACGTCGCGGCACACCGCGCGTTCGCGCACGTCGAATTGCAGCACGCGCGCCATGCCGCCCTGCGCGGCGATGCCCGTCGCAACCGCTTCCGCTTCAGTGCGTCCCGTGCGGCAATGCACGGAGACGGCGAAGCCGTCGGCGGCCAACTTGTACGCAATCGCACGGCCAATGCCGCGGCTTGCGCCGGTAACGAGAACACGCCGGCTCATGAACTGAAACTCCCCTCAATGAATGACTGAAAATCGGGCGGTTGAAACACCTTGATGACGGCCTCCGCGCAGTGCAGATCGCCGTGTTGGATCGTGCATTCGTACGCGCCGTGGCCTTCTTCGCTGCGCAGCAGTTCGGTGACGTGAACTCTCAGTTGTGCGCCGCCGCTGAACGACGGCTCCAGCGCTTTGTAACTGCGCGAGCCGAGCAGGACACCGGGCCGCGCGCGGCCGCCGCCGCGCATGGCCAGCAACGCGACATGCGCGGCGATCGTCTGCGCCATCAGTTCGATGCCGAGCCATGCGGGCATCGCGCCGTCGGCGTCCGCGTACCAGGCATCGGCGTGGACGGTGGCGCGCGCGCTCAGCGTGTCGTCGTCGAAGGCTTCCACGGCGTCGATCAGCAGCATGGTGCCGCGATGCGGGATGATCGCTTCGATCGGCTGTTGCAGCAGTTGCTCGTGAGTTGGCGTCGGTGTCGACGTTGGCGTTTGCGTCGCAGCCGGCGTGGTTGGGGTTAGCGTCGTCGTAGTCATGGTGCGCATTACCGGGCCAGAATCAGGCTGACATTGCTGCCGCCGAAAGCAAACGAATTGCTCATCACGTACTGCGAATCCGCGCCGCGCGGCAGAAAGCGCTCGTTCTCGACGAGGTCCAACGCCGGTAGTGAAGGATCGGCCTCGCCGTCCCACACATGACGCGGCAGCGGCACGTCGTCGCGCGACAGCGTCAGCCACGCGAAGCCGAGTTCCGTGGCGCCGGCAGCGCCGAGCTGGTGGCCGGTCAGCGGCTTGGTGCCGCTCGCCGCGACGCCCTCGGGGAAGACTCGCGCCATCAGGCCGGCTTCCATCTCGTCGTTCTTGCGTGTGGCGGTGGCATGCAGATTCACATAGCCGATCGCCGACGACGCGACGCCCGCATCCGCGAGCGCTTCGCGCAGCGCGAGTTCGCCGCCCACGCCTTGCGGGTCCGGCGCCGAGATGTGATGCGCGTCGCTCGACTCGCCGACGCCCGCGAGCCGCACCGTCGCTTCGTCGCGGCTCATCAGAAACACCGCGGCGCCTTCGCCGACGTTGATGCCACAGCGATTGCGGCTCATCGGATTAGTGCGCACGGCGCTGGTCGATTCGAGCGAGGCGAAACCCTGCACCGTCAACTCGCACAGCGAATCGACGCCGCCCACCACCACCGCATCGCACAACTGCAACTGCAGCAGACGACGCGCCGACGCAAACGCCTTCGCGCTCGACGTGCAGGCCGTCGAAATCGTGAACGCCGGCCCACGCAATCCGAGCACAGCGGCGGCGAACGGCGCGGCGGTGCCGATTTCCATCTGCCGGTAATTGAAGCTCGCGGGCAAGCTGCCGGCCTGCGCCCGATAGACGAATGCGGCTTCGGCCGCTTCGATGCCCGACGTGCTGGTGCCGAGCACCACGCCGATCCGGTGCGCGCCGTAACGTTCGCGCGCGACCTCGACGGCGGGGGCGATCTGCGTCAACGCGGCGAGCAGCAGACGGTTGTTGCGGCAGTCGTAACGCGCGAGTTCGGCGGGCGGCGCCAGATCGAGCGGCGCGAGCACGCTGCCGACGAACGCCTCGCCGATTCCCGTATGCGCGCTGCCCATGCCGGGCGACTGCGCGGCGGCGAGCGCCGGAGCGATGTGGTCGAGGTCGCCGCCGAGCGCGTTGATCATGCCGAGCGCGTGCAAATAAACTGATGGCGCTTTCATGCGACCCTCCTTGATTCCGATGGCATGCCGATCGGCGCGAGCAGCACCGAGACGAGAATGCCGAGCGCGAGCGTGGCGCCAAAACTCTTCAGCGCGGGCATGGCGCTCATGCCGAGCATGCCGAACGACAACAGCGTAGTGGCCGACGAGAGCAGCACGCCGGTCCAGACCGCGCCGAGATCCGCCTCCGCGCGCAGACAACCTTCGCGCAGAAACACGGCATAGTTTGCGCCGACGCCGAGCACCAGCATGAGCGCGAGCCAGTTGAACAGATTGAGCGGCACGTGCGCATAGCCGAATGCGGCCAGCGTGACGCCCACGGCGAGCAATACCGGCAAGGTCACGGCGATGCCGCCGCGCAGACGATCGGCCACGTGGATTGTAGGTCGGGTGCCTGGCACACGGTCGTTCTGCGAGGTGTCCGTCACGGATGCTGCGTTCGCGGCGCGCACCGGGCGGCCTTCCTGCGAGACATCCACCGAGGTAACGTCCTTCGGCGCGTATCTCACCACCAGCAGAATCAGCACGAGCGCAAGCGCGCCGCCGAGCCACCAGCCGCTATCCACGCGATACGCGCCGAACAGCTTCGACACGCTCGCGGCTTTGTCGACGAACACCACACCCGGCAGACTTTGCGCCGTCGCGATCAGCGTGGGTTCGTTCTGCGGCGTCACGCCTTGCGGAATCACCACGGCGGCATACGCTTTCGTAGCAGGATCGACTTCGCCGAGCCACAGGTGCCGATACGGTTGCGACCACGGCGCGGCGAGCCATGTGTTCACCGTCAACGGCACTTGCGGTTTGGCGAACGCGGCGAGCCACGCGTCGGCAACTTCGTCCTTGAAGCCGGCTTGCAGCAGCGTCGCGCGCAACGCGGCCGGGTCATTGAAAACGTGTTGCGCGAGCAACGCATGATCGTCGTTCTGCTGTTTCGCGGACGGCACGAATTGCGCGACCGATTGATAGCTGCCCACCTTGTTCGCGGTGCCGTTCAACGCATCCAGTTTCGTGCCCAGCGCTTCGGCGCGTTGCAACACGAGCTCCGGCGTCTCGCCACGTACGACGAAAAACTGCGCGCTGTTGTCCACGCCGATCGCGTCGCGCACCTTGTCCTCCTGCGCGACGAGCGACGGATCGCGCTGGATCAGCAAATGAATATCGTCGTCGCTGGTCAAACGCAGCCAGCCGGGAATCGCGACGATCAGCAGCAGCGCCGCGACGAACCACGCGCGTCGGCCGCCGATCGCGCGATGCCAGACCGTCAGCCCACGCGCCGCACCCGCGAACAGACGCTGCGGACTGCGCTTCGGCGGCCGCGTCAGCAAGGCCGGCAACAGCCACAGCACCGAGGCGAATGCCGTCGTGATACCGGCCATCGCAAAGCACGCAATCTGCTTGAGCGCGGGGAACGGCACCCACATCAGGATCGCGTAGCCGAGCAGGCTGGTCGTCAATGCAACCGTCAGCGCGGGACGCACTGCGCGCGCGCCGCGCCGGGCATCCCAATCGCGGCCCGCGCCGAGATAGACCACGAAATACTGGATCGAATAATCGACGGCCTCACCGATCAGGCTCGCGCCGAACACCAGCGTCAACAGATGGAGTTTGCCGAACACCAGCATCGTGACGGCGAGCGCGCAGACAATGCCGAGCGCCGTCGACACGAAGCCGAGCAGCAGCAGACGCGGCGAGCGGAACACCCACATCATCAGAAGCGCGATGCCGCACAGCGACGCGACGCCGATCAGATGTACCTCATGTTCGGAAGCGCTGCGCGCCGATTCCGCGTAGAACACCGCACCGGTTCGCGCGACCGAGACGTCGGGGAACGATGACTTGAGTTGCTGTTCGCCTCGGGCAAGCGCGGCGAGCACGGCGTGCTGCGTCTTCGTTTCGTACGCCGAGCCCGGCAAGGTCGCGACGATCAGCACGCTGGTCGCGGCGCCGCGATGCGATACCAGCAGGTTGTCTTCGAGTTCGAGATTCGAGGTGGCGAGCGGCAGGCCGTTCAGCCAGTGTTCGAGCCAGCCGAACGGGTCGTCGGCGAGTTGCGTCGTCAGGCCGCCGTGCAGCGGGCTATAGATGCGCTGCGCGAGCGCGTCGTGCAAGGTGGATTGTTGTGGTGTAGCGAGCGCCGCGCGATCGGCCGGCGTCAACAACCCAAAGCGATACGGCAGATACAACGCGCCGATCTGCGACAGATCGAACGGCGGCAACTCCGCCGTCACCGAACCAAACGCCCCGCTCTGCCGCAGCGACGCGCCTAATTGCCGGGCCGCGGCCTTGGCATGCGCGTCGTCCTTGCTGGTGACGAGAAACACCGTGCGATCGCCGAGCGCGCTCGCCAGCGTGTCGACCGCCTGTTCGGCGACCGGGTCGGCCTCGGTGGCCGGCAACAGCGCGAGCAGATTGGTCTGCAACGGCGACGGCCCCGCGAAGCGCCAGCCGCAATACAGCGTCGCGATCAGCGCGAGCAGCAGCCACGCGGCGCGCATGCTCCACGCCTGTTTCGCGGACCGCTGTTGCAGCATGTCCATTACGGCGCTCCGAGCAGGCTGCGTTCAGCCGGCGTGAGTTCGGCGACCGCCGCACTCTTCGCGAAGTCGAGCTTCGTCACATCGCCGTTCGCGAGCGTGATGCGCAAGCTTTGCAGAAAGTCGCCGCCGCTCATCTCCAGGCCCTTGATCGATTGCGCGATTTGCGGCTGGTTCGGCGTGAGTTGCATGCGCCATTGCGCGGCGCTGCCTTCGGCTTGCACGTCGAATTGCGAGTACAGCGCGGACAGATCGCCGCCGAGCATCGCGCGCATCATCTTCGAGACTTGCGCGACGCCGCGCGCGCCTTGTGCGCTGTGAGCCGTCACGCGCTGGCCGGCGGCGTTGAGTTCGGCGACGCCGGAATCGGTGATCACGTAGGTGGCTTTGTACGGCGTGTCGATCTGCCAGATCACGCCGCGTTCGCGGAAGAACAGCAGCGAGCCGCTGCTGACCAGCGGCTGTTTCATCGCGGCGAGGGTCTGCGTCTGCGTGAACTGCGCGCGCACGCCCTTGGCCTGCGCGAGATGCGCCGCGATCTGCGAGACCAGCGCGGGGTTGCCGGCAGCGGATGACTGCGATGCCGACGATGCCGGCGATGTCTGCGACGATGGCGACGATTGCGCGGCCATGGCGGACAGCGGCCACGCGAGCGCCCCCACCACGCCGCACGCACCGAGTGCGACCCAGCCGCTCACCAGCGCCGCGCGCAAGCTCATTGTCCCCATGCGCGCTCCAGCTTGTCGAACACGACCGGCGGCGACACGAACTGCAGCTCCTGGGTCGCGGCATCGACCGCGACCTGAATCGTATAGCCTTTGGTCAGCCGCGTACCGGACGCGCAGTCGACGATTTCGTAGCCTATTTTCAGGCGGTTTTCGTGTTCGAGCAGTTGCGTGCGCACTTCGATCTGCTGGCCGTAAATGGCCGGCCGCACATACTTGAGATGTACCTCGACGATCGGCCACAGATAGCCGGACGCCTGCATCTCGCGGTAGTCGTAATCGAAGGTACGCAGCAGCGCCGCGCGGCCGATCTCGAAGTACTTCAGATAATGGCCGTGCCAGCAGACGTTCATCGCATCGACGTCGTGGAACGGCACTTCGACCATGGCGCTCGCGCTCGGCACTTTGCGGGACTCGCTCATGCGTGCGTCCCTCCGCGATAGTCTTGCAGCAGATCGCAATCGGCAATGCGCGCGGTCAGCGCGCGCAACTCGTGTTCGAGCGCACGGTCTTCGTCGACGAACGGCGATGCCGCGCTCACACGGTCCATAAAGCGCTGCAGCGGCGCCGGCACCGGCGTCTCGCTATCGAGCCTCAAGCGCAGGCGCGCGGCCTGCACGGTTGCCAGCGTGTGCGCGGCGGCCACCTGTTCGGTCAATTCCAGCACGCGCAAACAGTCGCGTGCTGCGATCGTGCCCATGCTGACTTTGTCCTGGTTGTGCGCCTCGGTGGAGCGCGAGAACACACTCGCGGGCATCGTGTTCTTCAACGCTTCGGCAGTCCATGCGGACGACGAAATCTGCACCGCCTTGAAGCCGTGATTGATCGCCGCCCGCGCGGGCGCCGCGCCCGACAGATTGCGCGGCAAGCCATTGTTGAAGTTCACATCGACCAGCAACGCGAGCTGCCGGTCCATCAGGTCGGCGAGATTGGCCACCGCGACCTTCAGCGAATCCATCGCGAACGCGATATGGCCGCCGTAGAAGTTGCCGCCGTGCAGCACGCGTCCGTTGTCGGGATCGATCAGCGGGTTGTCGTTCGCGCTGTTCAACTCGTTCTCGACGTCGCGACGCACCCACGTCAGCGCGTCGCGCGCCACGCCGATCACGTGCGGAGCGCAGCGAATCGAATAGCGATCCTGCAGCCGATGACCCGGCGTATCGCCGCGTCCGCTCAGATCGTCGCGAATCCAGGCTGCGGCTTCGGCCTGGCCGGCGTGCGGCTTTACTTCGAACAGCATCGCGTCGAAGTGCGCGGCGCGGCCGTCGAGCGCCACCGTGCAGAGCGCCGTGAGACGCGCGGTGAGACGCGTCAAGTGATCGGCGCGCGCGAACGCGAGACAGGCGAGGCCTGTCATCACCGCCGTGCCGTTCATCAGCGCGAGGCCTTCTTTCGGCGCGAGTGTGAGCGGCGCGTGACCGAGTTCGCTCCAGACGTCGCGCACGTCGCGCAGTTGGCCGGCGAACATCACGTCGCGTTCGCCCGCCAATGCGGCGGCCACATACGACAACGGCGTCAGGTCGCCGCTCGCGCCCACCGAGCCTTCCGACGGAATGCGCGGCAGCACGCGATGATTGACCAGATCGGCGAGCCGTTCGAGCAACACCGGACGCACGCCGGAAAAGCCATAAGCGAGCGAGTTCAACCGCGCGGCGATCACCGCGAGGGTTTGCGCGTCGTCGAGATACTGGCCCATGCCGCAGCCGTGATAGCGCGTGAGTTGCAACGGCAGCGCTTCGACCAGTTCCATCGGCACGTCCACCACGCAGGCATCGCCGTAACCGGTGTTGACGCCGTAGACGGTCGCGCCCTCCGCCAGATGACGGCGCAGGAAATCCGCACCGCGCTGGATTCGCGCGCGCCACGCCGGATCGGCGCTCAGCGCGATCGGCGCACGTTGATGGGCAATCGCGACGATCTCTTCGATCGTCAGCTTGCGGCCGCCGACCACGACGGCGTTTGCGCCTGCATCGGCATTAGCTTTTGCGTTCGTCTTCGCGTCGGCTACCGACGCATCGATCAGATCATGTTCGGCCATTCGCGCCTCGCTTGGGGCTGGCCCAGAAATCGAAGAAATTGAACCATTGATAAGGGGCCTTGCGGCAATAGTGTTCGAGCCGCGCGGCGTAACGTTGCGCCCATGCCGCGAGATGCTGCGCGCGTTCGCGGCGCGGCAACTCGATGCGCTCGGCGAACGGCTCGAAATAAAGACGGTAACCGTCCTGTTCTTTCAGACAGAAAAACAGATAGACCGGGCAGCCCAGCGCGTGCGCGAGCACATAAGGGCCTTGCGCGAACGGCGCGGTCGAGCCGAGAAATTGCGCTTCGGTCGTGCGGCCCGTTTCGTGCGCGGGCACGCGGTCGCCGACGATCACCAGCAACTCGCCGTTGTCCACGCGTTCCTGCATCAGCATCGCGGTCTCGGGACCGAAGTCGCGGACTTCGAGCAGATGGCGCGCGAACTCGCTATTGGCCGACGCCAGCACGCTGTTGAAGCGGCGCGCGTGCTCGGTATAGACGACCGCGGTGACCTTCGCATAAGCGCCCTGCGCGGCGAGCGCGCGGGTCATTTCCAGATTGCCGAGATGCGCGCCGATCACGAGCGCGCCCTTGCCGCTCGCGGTCAGCGCCTGGAAGGCGGCGGGATCTTCGAATATGACGTCGGCGTTGTTGACGCGGCCGGACCACGCCGCGAGTTTGTCGAAGCCCGATTGCGCGAACGCCAGCATGTGCCGGTACGCGGAAAGCCAGCCGGGACGCGGCGTATCGCCGTGCGGCGCGGCTTCGCCGAGATGTCTGAAGTAGTTGCTCGACGCTTCGCGCGCGGCGCGGCCGGTCAGCAGAAAATACGCAACGATCGGATGCAGCCACAGCGAGGTGAAACGGCGGCCGAACAGCTTGCAACTGAGCGCGAGCAAGGACATGCCGAGGTGGCTGCCGCGTTCGGCGATGCGCCACCAGTCTTGCTGGGTTTTATCGTGCTTGTTGGGCTTTTCGATTGGAGCGCTTTGGTGGCCTTGAGCGCTTTGGTCGGTTCCGGCATTCGCGAGTACAGCGCGGCGCGGCATTACCTTGTGCGCGAGCAGCATCGGCAGACGCCACAGCATGCCGAACACGAGCCGCGTATGGCTGCGACTGATGCGCACGTTGTCCCACAGCACATCGAAATGCGACACGCCGTCGGCGGCATACGTGACGCGCGTCGGAATGGAACGGAACGCCGCGCGCCGCCAGTAGAGGCGCACGAGGATCTCGATGTCGAAGTCCATCCGCGTGGGCAACTGCACGCGATCGATCAACTCGCAGGCGAGCGCCAGCGGATATAAACGGAAGCCGCACATCGAATCGCGAATGGTCAGCGACAGCGTCTCGATCCACACCCACACATGCGTCAGATATCGGCCGTAGAGGCGCGCTTTCGGCACGCTCTCGTCGTAGACCGGGCGACCGAGAATCACCGCGCCGGGTTCGGCTTGCGCGGCTTCGATGAAACGTGGCACGTCGGTGGCGTCGTGCTGACCATCGGCGTCGATCTGCAACGCGTGCGTGAAACCGGCGCGGTGCGCGGCGCGCAGCCCCGCCATCACCGCCGCGCCTTTGCCGCCGTTGACCGGCAAACGCAACAGCGTCAACTGATCCGCGTACTGCTGCGCGAGCGCGGCGAGCACCTGCTGGGTCGCCTCGTCGCTGCCATCGTCGACGACGAACAGCGGCAAACCATGCACCGCGAGATGGGCGACGGTCGCGCCGATCGCGTCTTTATGGTTGTAGATCGGAATGACGATGCACGCGGCGAACTTCATCACGCGGGCTCCCGGTAGACGATCACGCCGGACGCGCATTCACGGCCGCTCAGTTTGTAGACGAACTGCACGCGCCGACGCTCGGCGTCGTGGGCCAGGGTCAGTTTCAGGACCGCGCCCGGCGCCACCGGCGCCATGAACTTCAAACGATCGATCGATGCAATCGCGCGCGCCGCCGTTACGTGATCGGCCGCGAGGCGGATCGCCCAGTCGACCTGCACCACGCCAGGCAGAATCGGCAGCCCCGGAAAATGGCCGGCGAAATGCACGAGCGTGGGCGGCACACGCAGGTCGTAGTGCAGCGTGTCGCCGCTGCGCGCTTCGGCGAGTACTTCCATGCCTTCGCTGCGCGGTTCGAACGCGGCGGCGAGCGCCGCGACCGGCAGCTTGCCGCGTGCGTCGAACGGCAGCGTCGCGCGAAACCGCCAGTGACGCGGCAGCACGACGACGTCGAAATAGTCGGCGAGATAACGGCGCAGCGTCTTCGCAAGCGCCACGCGGCCTTCGTCGCGCAACGCCTCGCTGCCCGCTTCGGTCAACGCCACCACAGCGCCGACGCGCTCGCGCGTGGCGCCTTCCAGCGGCACCAGCGCCGCTTGCGCAACATGCGGATGCCGCGCGAGACGCGCTTCCAGTTCCGGCAACGACACGCGCTTGCCGTCCAGCTTCAGCACGCGATCCAGGCGTCCTTGCAGACGGAAACGGCCGTCTGAGTCGAGCGCGATCTGGTCGTCGGTACGATGCCAGCCGCGGTGGTCGAGATGCGGCGAGCGCACGTTCAATGCGCCGTCTTCGTCGCGACGCACGTCGATACCGGCTACCGGTTGCCAGGCGTCCGTCTGATCCTGACGCCGCCACGCAATGCCGCCGGTCTCCGTGCTGCCGTAGATTTCGAGCGGCGCGGCGCCATAGGCGGCGGCGTATTCCTGCGCGGCGTCCAGCGCGAGCGGTCCGCCCGACGAGAAGAACGCGCGCGGCGCCGGCGTCAATGCGGCAAAACCGGGCAACGCGGGCCAACGCGACAGTTGCGCGGGCGTCGACACCACGACCGTCGCGCCGCTTTGGTAGATCTGCTGTTGCAGATGCAAGGGTTCCAGGCTGATCGCGCGGTCGAACGCGCGGCCCGCCGCGAGCGGCCACAACACGCGAAACAGCAAACCGTAGATGTGATGATGCGGCACGCTCGTGAGCATCGTCGCGTCGCCGACCAGCGCGCCCCATTGGCGTTCGAGCGTGTGCACTTCGGCGTTGAATTGCGCGAGCGTTTTGCGGATCGGTTTGGGGATACCGCTGCTGCCGGAGGTGTAGAGCGTGAGCGGGGCTTGCGGGTCGATGGGGTGAGCGGCGTAGGCCGCGTGGGTTGCCGCTGGGTTATCGCCCGCCACGAACAGCGGCAAATCCGCATCCGTCAGCACCGCGTCATAAGCATCGGCCAGATCCGCGAGATACCCCGGCGTCGCATTCGCCGGAATCACCGGCTCTTTTCCGCACGCGAACAGCGCAAACAACGCGCAGGCAAAATCAAAGGGATCGTCGATACACAGCGCGTAACGTTGCGCGTCGCGCGTTTGCAGCAGCGCGATCAACCCCGCCACGCGCGCGCGAAACGCGGCGCGATCGAGCACCACGCCGCCATCGCGGCATACCGGCGTTTTCAACCCGGCGGCTTCGGCAGCCGCCGACAACACAGCATGCAACGCAATCATGCCGCCTCCGAACGCGCGGCTCGCGGCAGCACCACCAGATAGCGCCAGACAATCTCGGCCACCAGCAGCACGCCGATCAGCCCGTACGCGATCGCGCCGTTATACAGCGACCAGTTCGCGCGACTCCAGTACAGCGCCGTATAGGCGGAAAACGCGCCGTTCAACGCAAAGAAGCCGCACCACACCTGCGTCACACGCCACGTATGACGCACCGCGCGCGGCGGCAGATCCGGATTGCCGAGCCGCGCGAATTTCTCGATCATCGACGGCCCGCGCACGAGCGTCGCGCCGAACGCGATCAACAGCCCCAGATTGACGAGCGACGGATAGAGGCGCAACAGCAGTTCGCTGTTGGTCAGCACGATCGCCGCCGACGCGCAGCTCAGCAAGCCGACCACGGTCCAATCGATCGACGAAAGCCGCCGCAGCGAAGTCGCGACCGGACCGCTGCCGGCCCAGCGCTGCAACCACAGGATCGCGAACAGCATGCAGCCGACGTAGCGCGGCGTGTCCCAGCGCCACGCGCACAGAATCAGCGCGGGATAGGCGAGCTTCAACAGCACCTGGACGGCGGTTTTAGCCCAGCCGCGCCCGGCGTCCGGCGAGGCCGGGACGGTCCCGGCGGCCGTGACGTGAGCGTGAGCGTCGGCGTCGGCCTGATCCGCCGCCGCTTGCCTACGCGAGCGCGCGGCGAACATCAGCCTTGTGCCGCCAGCAGGGATTCGACCGCACCGATCACATCGCCGACCGTGCGCACCGATTTGAACTCTTCCGGCTTGATCCGGCGGCCGGTCATTTCCTGCAGTTTGATCGCCAGGTCGACAGCGTCGATGCTGTCGAGATCGAGCTCTTCGAACAGGTTCGCTTCGGGCGTCACGCGCTCCGGCTCGATCGCGAAGTTCTCTTTGAAAATGGCGCGGATGCGCTCAAGAATCTCAGCCTCGGACACGATTTATTCCCCCTTTCTGGTGGTTTCATTCACAGCGTGCGCCGCTTCGCGCTGGCTCGCGACGAGCGCGGCCAGGGTGCTGATCGAACGGAAGTGTTCGCGCGTGCGTTCGTCGTTCGCTGCGATGGTCAGTTGGTATTGTTTGCGCAGCACGATGCCGATTTCGAGTGCATCGATCGAATCGAGACCGATGCCGTCGGTATCGAACAACGGGGCGTCGTCGTCGATATCGGCGGGGCTCAGGTCTTCCAGATCGAGGGCCTCGATCAGAAGCTGTTTAATTTCCAGTTTTAAAGAATCCATAATCGAACAGGTGCTGAGTAATGTGTGCTTCGATGGCGCTCGTCACGCTGCGCGCCGCAAGGGCCGGTGTCGCGTCATGCGCCGCGAGCTGCTCGACGTCGAGCGGCTCGAGGACATTCACGCGCATCCGGAATGCGCGCGCCGGCACGTCGTACCAGCGCATCTGCTTGGTGAAAGCGGGGGGATCGCAGTCCATCAGCACCGGCACGATCGGTGCGCCGACCTTCAGTGCCATGTGCGCGAAACCGCGCGAAAACGCATGCAAGCGGTTCGGCGCGGGACTGCGCGTGCCTTCCGGGAAAATGATCATCGTGTAGCCGGCCGCCAGTTGCCGCGCGCCAGCCTCGACGAGTTCCGAGGGGTCGGCATTGCTGACGTATTCCGCCGAGCGCACGATGCCCCAGAAACAGGGGTTGCTCCAATGCGCGTTTTTCACCACGCAACAGGCGTGCGGCGTGAGCGACAACAGCACCATCACGTCGAGATAAGTGGGGTGATTCGCGACCACGATCGCCGGGCCGCCCGCGCGCAACGCCTCGACGTTCGACACATCGAGCTCCATCACGCCGACGCGCTGCAGCACCGCGACCAGCGCGCGGAAAAACCAGTGGATCACGCTCGTCACCGCGAATTGCCGCGACGCGCGATGCGGCCATACCCACGCAAGCGGAAACACCAGCACCGAAAACAGGGTGCCGCATACGCCGAACACCACGAAGGCCATGCCCGTCGCACAGAGACGCCAGCCGTAATCAAGCCGCGAGGTCATGCCAGCTCCAGTGCCAGGTGGCGTCGGCGTGTTGCCAGGCGCCCGGGTTGCCGGTTTCCAGGCAGTGCAGCAATGCCTGGCTTTGCGTCGCGAAAGTAGTCTCGGGGACGGGGGGGTTTGCAGCGCCGGCCGGACTGTCTGCATTGTCCGGCGCGTGCGCCTTGTCGGACGCATCTGCCATGCCCACGCCGTCACCCGCGGACAACCTGCACATCAGTTGCCCTGTGGCTGCGTCGCTGTCCAGCAGGATCGCCAGCGCGCCACCAGGCACTTCGTCTTCGATCGTGCCGTAGGCCGGATCGGCCGGTTCGTCGGCATACACCAGCAGCACCGGCGAGCCGGGTTGCGCCGCGTATTGCGCGTGCGCTTCCAGCAACGCGTAGCCGAGCGTTTCGGCACCGGCCGAAATCGCGCTGGCCGCGGACCGGTCGCCGCGCGCAATGCCGAACACGCCGGTCATCGCGTTGAGCACCGACAGGCTGAACGCGGTCGGCGACACCGGCTCGCCGGCGCTGATGGCGCGCAGGATGTCGGTGGTTCGGCGCAGTTCGCCGTGACGCGACGCGAACACGACCCGCGCCGGCTCTTGCGCGACGCACTCGTGCGCAACCTTCAGCGCGACTCGCGACAGAGTGCTGAGACGACGCCGTACGATCGGCTCGATAAAGCCGATGTCGGGTGCGGCAGATGCGGCAGCAGGCCAGCTAGACCAGCGAGCGACCGGAATGGTCCAGTGCAGATCGGGCATATCGGTGTTCGCGCGTTGATGCGAGGAGAGGCTGAAGCGCCTGACGGAATACGCAGCCGTCACAGCGTGCGGGCGCCGCGCGGACCGGCAATCTCCAGCCGGGAGTCAATCCAGATCCAGCTTTCTTATATAGGGTTCAGCGAATTAACGGCACCGAGCCCCATTTATTTAGGCACCGTTGACAATTAGTGTGACAAATTGTCCCGAGCCCCCGTACGGTGGCCGAATCATACTGAATATTGTGGATTAAATCAGCCACAAAAGACGTATCCATCTGTATCCGTATCGCCTGCACGACGGTTCTTCAAATACGCGTCAAGCCGCGCCGGCGGCGCTTCCCCGCACCGCGCTTGTGCCGCGCGCCCTGCCCCGCCGGGCTCGGCCGCCGACAACGATGCTTGGGACGATATCCTTACGCTCCAATACTTTCATTTAACTTTCTTAATAACTGTTTCATTTGACGAATTTTCCAACTTCACGCGACGCCCCGTTTTAATCCGCGCTACGCGCCATGCAGGTTCGCTGGCGGTAAAAACGAAACGGCCCGGCAGTCATCCCTGCCGGGCCGTTCTGTTTCTTCCGCCTGGATTGCTGGAGCGCGTCATCACGCCCTCCAGCGCACCCGCTTACTGCGCTTACTGGTTACTGCACGACCTTCGGCGCGGAAGCCGGCGCCGGCATCGCAGCGGGTGCGGCGCCCGTGGCGGCCATTTCGTTCGGTGCGCCGTCGTTTTTGTCGAGCGGAATCTTGACGGTATGCACGATGCCGTTGCCCAGCGGGAAATCGGCCAGCGCACTGCGCGCCAGATACGGCATGGCCCTGACCAGCGACGACTCGGCGCCCGAGTTGCGCGCGGTCACGTTATAGACTTCCTTGCCGGTCGCGCGCTCGGTGATCCGCACGCCGAGCAGATGCGTGAAGATCGGATAGCTCTGGCTCACATACCCGTTCGGAAACGGTCCATACGGACCCCACGGGCCCCACGGATCGAACGACCTTCCCCAGTAAGGCGCGGGCCACGGGTTGTAGTACACCGGCTGGGAGACCGTCACCATGTCCGAGCGAATCCCGTATGAGAGCCCGACCAGATAGCGCGCCTGCGCGGTGTCCACCTGACGGAACGCATGCGTGGCCAGTTCGTTGGCCACCGCGCGCTCGTAAGTACTGAGTTCCAGATTGTTCTGCTGATCCGCCGCCCGCGTGAAGGCATAGGTGCGGGTCGCGTCGTTGCCGCTCCAGTCGGAGAAGGCCGTGACCTGGGTGGTCACGTAGGTCGTGCAGCCGGACAGCAGCACCGCCAGCGACGCTAGCAGCAACGTGGCGCGGCGGGTCCATCGATTGATTGTCATGGTCTACCTCGTGAAGCTCTGTGTTGCCCGTTATCGCCCGTCATGAGCGGATTCGCCGACGCGCGGGCTTTGTTCCGCGTCGGCGCCCGATAATACGCTGACCAGGCGATTCGGTAAAAAGTTCGCGCCGCACGAATGGCCGAGGCTTTGTACAATGGCTCGACAAGCCCGGCTCGCACGCCAGAAGCGAGCTTGCCGACTCGAGTTCCCATCCTACAGAACGCCATGGCCGATACCGCTACGCCCAATGTGATCCGCCGCGCCGATTACGCGCCGCCCGCTTTCCTGATCGACACCGTCGCACTCGAGTTCGATCTCGTCCCCGAACGCACAGTCGTGAAGAACACCATGCGGGTGCGCCGCAATCCGGACGCGTCGCACGCCACGCAGCTCGCGTTGATGGGCGAGCAACTCGAATTCGTCAGCGCTGCGATCGACGGCAAGCCGTTCGCCAACGTGCATGCGCATGAGCAC
Source organism: Burkholderia sp. 9120 (assembly GCF_000745015.1). Classification (NCBI taxonomy): domain Bacteria; kingdom Pseudomonadati; phylum Pseudomonadota; class Betaproteobacteria; order Burkholderiales; family Burkholderiaceae; genus Burkholderia; species Burkholderia sp. 9120. The sequence continues at coordinate 1,295,499 of NZ_JQNA01000001.1, forward strand.
GGCCTGCTGCTCGACCATGTCCCGGACGACTTCGAACTCACGCTCACCAGCGTCTGCAATCCGGTTGAGAACACCACGTTGTCGGGCCTCTATGTGTCGGGCGGCAACTTCTTCACGCAGTGCGAGGCCGAGGGTTTTCGCCGCATCACCTACTTCCTCGACCGACCCGACGTGATGGCGACCTACACGGTCACGCTGCGTGCCGACAAGGCCGATTATCCGGTACTGCTGTCGAACGGCAACCTGCTCGAAGAAGGCGATCTGCCGGACGGCCGCCACTTCGCGCGTTGGGAAGATCCGTTCCGCAAGCCGAGCTATCTGTTCGCGCTGGTCGCGGGCAAGCTGGTGGCGCTCGAAGAACGCGTGAAGAGCGGCTCAGGCAAGGAAAAGCTGTTGCAGGTCTGGGTCGAGCCGCACGATCTCGACAAGACCCGTCACGCGATGGATTCGTTGATCAACTCGATCCGCTGGGACGAGGAACGCTTCGGGCTCGAACTGGATCTCGACCGTTTCATGATCGTCGCGGTGAGCGACTTCAACATGGGCGCGATGGAGAACAAAGGCCTCAACATCTTCAACACGAAGTACGTGCTGGCGAACCCCGAAACGGCCACCGACACCGACTTCGCGAACATCGAGGCCGTGGTCGGCCACGAGTACTTCCACAACTGGACCGGCAATCGCGTGACCTGCCGCGACTGGTTCCAGCTGAGCCTGAAGGAAGGCCTGACCGTGTTCCGCGATCAGGAGTTCTCGGCCGACATGGCCGGCGGCCAGACCAACAGCAGCGACGAAGCCGCGCGCGCCACCAAGCGCATCGAAGACGTGCGCGTGCTGCGCCAGATGCAGTTCGCCGAAGACGCGGGTCCGATGGCGCATCCGGTGCGTCCGGAAAGCTACGTCGAGATCAACAACTTCTACACCATGACGGTCTACGAGAAAGGCTCGGAAGTCGTGCGGATGTATCAGACGCTGTTCGGCCGCGACGGCTTCCGCAAAGGCATGGACCTCTACTTCAAGCGTCACGACGGCCAGGCCGTGACCTGCGACGACTTCCGTCACGCGCTCGCCGACGCGAACGGCCGCGATCTGGCGCAGTTCGAACGCTGGTACAACCAGGCCGGCACGCCGCGCGTGTCGGTACGCACCCGTTACGACGCCACCCAGCAGCGCTACAGCGTGACGCTCACGCAAGGCTACGGCGAGGCGGCCTCGGCCGCGCGCGAGACGCAAAAGGGACCGCTGCTGATCCCGTTCGCGATCGGCCTGATCGGCCGCGATGGCGCAGACCTGCCGCTGCAGCTTGACGGCGAGGCGCAGGCTTCGGATAACACCACGCGCGTGCTGGAATTCACGCAGACGGAGCAGACCTTCACGTTCGTCAACGTGGCGCAAGAACCGCTGCCGTCGCTGCTGCGTAATTTCTCGGCGCCGGTGATCGTCGAATACGACTATTCGGCGGACCAACTGGCGTTCCTGCTCGCGCACGACAGCGATCCGTTCAACCGCTGGGAAGCGGGTCAACGCCTCGCAACCCGCGAGCTGCTGACGCTCGCCGCGCGCGCTGCGACCGGCGTGCCGCTGCAGCTCGACGACTCGGTCGTCGCCGCGTTCGCGCGCGTGCTGACCGACGAAACGCTCTCGCCGTCGTTCCGCGAACTGGCGTTGATGCTGCCGTCCGAGGCGTATCTGGCCGAGCAGATGGCGGAGTCGAATCCGGCCGCCGTGCACGCGGCGCGCCAGTTCGTGCGCAAGCGTCTCGCCAATGCGCTGAAGAGCGACTGGCTCAAGGTGGTCGAGCAACATCGCACGCCGGGTGCGTACGAAGCCACGCCGGAGGCGTCCGGCCATCGCGCGTTGAAGAATCTCGCGCTCTCGTATCTCGCCGAACTGGACGATCCGGCCGAAGCCGTGCGTCTCGCGGCCGCGCAATACGACGCCGCCAACAACATGACCGACCGCGCGGCGGCGCTATCGGTGCTGCTCAGTTCGGCAGCGGCGCACGGCAGTGGCGCCGACGCACAGCGCGCGCTCGACGACTTCTACCGGCGCTTCGAGAAAGAGCCGCTCGTGATCGACAAGTGGTTTGCCTTGCAAGCCGTACAGCGCGGCAGCGCGCAGCGTCCGGTGATCGACGTCGTACGCAAGCTGATGGCGCACCCCGCGTTCAACCTGAAGAACCCGAATCGCGCACGCTCGCTGATTTTCAGCTTCTGCGCCGCCAACCCGGCGCAGTTCCATGCTGAAGACGGCTCGGGTTATGCATTCTGGGCCGAGCAGGTGATCGCGCTCGACGCGATCAATCCGCAGGTGGCCGCCCGCCTCGCCCGCTCGCTCGAATTGTGGCGCCGCTTCACGCCGACGCTGCGCGACGGCATGCGCGCCGCGCTGGAGAAAGTGGCCGCCCAGGTGAAATCGCGCGACGTGCGCGAGATCGTGGAGAAAGCGTTGGGGTGATGCTCGTCTGAGCGCTGTTTTGTTGCGAGAAGCCGGCACGCGTTGCCGGCTTTTTTTCGTTCTGAATTTGTCCTGGGTGGGACGAGGCGGCCACGCGCGCGGTGCTCAACGTTAGCCATCTGGCCGACTGTTCGAATAGCGCTGACAGGGTGAAAGTAAACGTACTCTTTTAACGGTTTACGTTTAACGCGATGCGTTATATCATCCATGATCACGACATTCAACGACAAGGCTACGGCGAGAATCTTTCAGGACGAGTTCGTGCGATCACTGCCGCTTCACATGCAGACACTCGCACGGCGCAAACTGCTCATGATCGACGCCGCCCACTGCATCCAAACTCTACGCGCGCCGCCCGGCAACCGGCTCGAAGCGTTGCAAGGCGAGCGCGGTGGGCAATGGAGCATCCGTATCAACGCGCAGTGGCGCATCTGTTTTGGCTTTGTCGGCGAACACGCGCTGAATGTCGAGATTGTCGACTATCACTGATTATTGGGAGGCCACCATGGTCATCAAACGCTCCGATCTGGGCCGCATCGATTTCTCGGACATCGATACCGGCGAGAGCATGCCGGAAATCCATCCGGGCGAGATTCTGCGCGGCGAGTTCCTCGAACCGCTCGGCATGTCCGTCAATGCGCTCGCACTCGCGCTGCGGGTGCCGGCGCCGCGCATCAACGACGTCGTTCGCGGCAAGCGCGCCATCTCGGCCGACACCGCGTTGCGCCTCGAACGCTATTTCGGCGCGAGCGCGCAATTCTGGCTCAATCTGCAAATCGCCTACGACCTGCGCGTCGCCGCCGCGGCCGCCGGCGAGCAGATTGAACGCGAAATCGAGCCCATGCCCAAGGCGGACCGGCCGAAAATGCCGAAAATCACCGCCGAACACGCCCGCGCGGCGGCACTGGCCACCAGCTTGCGCAGCAGCGCCGAAGACGGCCGGGCACAGCGCGCAGCCTGACTCCCGGCACGCCGCGCGCGGCGCGTTGCGGCGTCGGCCAGTGCGGTCTTCGTCAAAAGCACGGAGCAGACACAACGAACGGTTAAAATCGAGAAATTCCTCAAGCCTTCCCGGAGTACAGCAATGGCTTTGCAACGTCGTACCACTCTCACGAAGTACCTGATCGAGCAGCAGCGCGAGACCAACAACCTGCCGGCCGACCTGCGCCTTTTGATCGAAGTCGTCGCGCGCGCGTGCAAGGCGATCAGTTACCACGTCAGCAAAGGCGCGCTGGGCGATGCGCTCGGCACCGCGGGCAGCGAAAACGTGCAGGGCGAAGTGCAGAAAAAGCTCGACATCCTGTCGAATGAAATTCTGCTCGAGGCGAACGAATGGGGCGGCAACCTGGCCGGCATGGCGTCCGAGGAAATGGAGCAGTTCTTCCCGATCCCGGCCAACTATCCGAAGGGCGAATACCTGCTGGTGTTCGATCCGCTCGACGGCTCGTCGAATATCGACGTCAACGTGTCGATCGGCACGATCTTTTCGGTGCTGCGCTGCCCGGACGGCCAGCAGCCCACCGAACAATCGTTCCTGCAGCCGGGCACGCAGCAGGTCGCCGCGGGCTATGCGGTCTACGGCCCGCAAACCGTGCTGGTGCTGACCACCGGCAACGGCGTGAACTGCTTCACGCTCGACCGCGAACTCGGTTCGTGGGTCCTCACGCAAAGCGATATGCGCATTCCGGTCGAAACCCGTGAATTCGCGATCAACGCGTCGAACGAACGCCACTGGTATGCGCCGGTCGAGCAGTACATCGGCGAATTGAAAGACGGTAAAGACGGCCCACGCCAGAGCGACTTCAATATGCGCTGGATCGCGTCGATGGTGGCGGACGTGCACCGTATCCTGAATCGCGGCGGCATCTTCATGTATCCGGCCGACAAGCGCACGCCGGACAAGCCGGGCAAGCTGCGCCTCATGTACGAAGCGAATCCGATGGCGTTTATCGTCGAACAGGCCGGCGGCGCTGCGACAAACGGCGAAAAGCGCATTCTGGACATCCAGCCGAAGAGCCTGCACGAGCGCGTAGCAGTGTTCCTCGGCTCGAAGAACGAGGTCGACCGGGTCACGCGCTACCATCTCGAAGCAAAAAAATGAGCGCAGGGGCTTGCCAAGCCCGTAAAGAAGTCCCTATAATCTCGTTTCTCCTGATGCCGGAATAGCTCAGACGGTAGAGCAGCGCATTCGTAATGCGAAGGTCGGGGGTTCGATTCCTCTTTCCGGCACCACAAGATTCAAGCAAAAAGCCCAGTCCTCGTGACTGGGCTTTTTGCTTTTCGGCGCTTGTTTCAGCACGCGTTTCAACACTCGCTCAAGCGCCATCGATCAATGGACGATCTCGTCCATTACCCGCCGAAGCATCGGACGGGAACGCCCATTCATTCACCGCTTTTTTCGTCGCGCCGTTGGCCCATGGGTCTTCGGCCGCCTGGCACGCGTCTCGCTCTAGCTGGTCCGGCGCCCTTTCATTAAACCAATAAGGGCGATCCACACAGTGTTGCTTGCTGGCAGCCGCTGATCCTCGCTACGTCGATGGAGCAGCAGCACGCGCCGGCCGCCGGTATTCCGACCGGCGTCCATGCGCAAACGTCTCGGGCCACACCGTTCTCCTGACCAACTTAAGGATCGAATCCCATGACCACCGTCGGCGAACTTCACACAAAAAACCTCGAAGCTATGGTTCCGGCAGCCAGTTCGACCTGGACGTCTCTAGGCGGCGCGTTTCGCGGCATCGCGGCGCCCGTCTACTACGGCGGAAGCCTCTATGCCTTCACGCGAAATACGGACAACACGTTGGGCATGTGTACCGTGACGTCGCCGACAACCGGTAGCTGGATGCAACTCGGCGGCCAACTGACGAACAGCCCGGCGTCGGCGATTTCGCCGAACGGAACGCTCGGCGTGCTCGGGCTCATGCAAGGCAACGTGGTCGAAATCAACTACGTCAATCCGTTCCAGGGCACGCAAACCGGCTTCAGCAATTTCGCGGGCGGCACGCCGTCGGGCGTCAGCTGGTCTGGCGCGCCGGTGATGACCGTCAACAGCAACAACCGGCTCGAGGCATTCATGCTCGACAGCCACGGCAACATGTGGCACACCTATCAGACGAGTGTGGGAACGAACCCGACCTGGAGCAACTGGTCGGTACTCGGCAGCACCTTCCTCGTCGGCGCCTCGTTCCAGGTTTTCCTGAACACGAATACCGGCGCGCTGCAGGCGGTCGCCATCGGCACGAATAACCAGATCTATCAGATGACCCAATATCAGGGCGGTGGCCGCGACGGCTGGAGTTCGCCGGCCCTGGTCGGTACGCTCCCGAGCGTCACGCCGCAATTCACGCTCGGCACGGCGGCCGCGTTCAATCCCGGCACGTCGTACTCGGTGTTCTCCGGCTTCAACAGCCAATCCGGTGTATCGGCAAACCCGTTGATGTATTCGAGCGGTTCGTATTCCAACGGAACCTGGGTGAACCTCACGCTGGCCGACTCGCCGATCACCACCTCCGCACCGCTGATGCTCAGCAACTCCGGCACGCCGCAATTGATTTACCAGTCGCAGACCAATCCGGGGCAAGTCGTGCTGCTGTCGCAGAACACGGCGTCGACGAGCTTCTGGAAAGGGCAGCAGCAGGTCGGCACGGCAAGCGGCGACTTGAGCGGCCAAATGTCCGGCGTCATCAATGCCGGCAACGTGGCGTTGTTCCAGTGCGGTCAGAGCAAGGGCCAGCTTTACTTCATCAACTATCTGCCGTCCTGATTGGTGAATTTCGCTTTCGCCCGCTGGTGAACATCTCCGGCGCGCCAGGCGCCGGAGATGACGACAACGGTGAGCGCCATCGCCGCTCGCCGTTTTTTTGCGCTCGCCTGGCGAAAGCGGATCGGCAGCGCCGCGCTGCCGAGCATGCGAATCCCGGCATCGACCGACAGGATCGATCGCTCCAAAGACGCCAGACCGTCGCGTGCCGCTCGCTATCTATAGGACGCGGTGGTGACGAGATTGCGAGCCAGCATCGACTGCTCGACACTGACCGGTTCGCTCCGCTGGGGCCCGTACGCGAGCACCGCCTCGCGCGGCGCCGACGTGAACCACGAAATCCGGCCCGCGCACTCGATGCCGACCTGACGTCCCTTCCAGTACACAGCGTTTTCCATGGCGGACTCCTTGTGAGGTAAAGCAGCCATCTTCCGCGCTCGCCTGGCCGCGTCCGTTCGCGACCGCACGCGAGAGCGCTATCCATTCGATTCATTCGATCCATGATAGGCGGCGCGCCCGCCCATGCGCCGGGTTGTCATCCGGTGACGCCATTCTGGCGCAAAAACATGACCGCACCGCCGCCCGGAACGGCGGCGTGAATTTCTGCTTTCCGGCGGGTATCGTCTACGCTGTCAGTCGTCGCGGCGCCGGCAACGTTGCCGTGCCGTGATAACTCAAACGGAATCCACTCATCGCCGGGCACAGTCCGTGCGGCCACATCCGCGTTCAACGCCCGTAACCGGGCTGCCGCCCCAACCCGCTATTCATCCCCATGGACGCCATCCGCAAACCGCCCCGCTCGACAGCGACACGCTCCGATACTCCCGCGTTCACCGGCTTCGTCCGGGTGCGCGGCGCACGCGAACACAACCTGAAGAACATCGACGTCGACATTCCGCGCGATGCGCTCGTCGTGTTCACCGGCGTATCGGGCTCGGGCAAATCGTCGCTCGCCTTCGGCACGTTGTACGCCGAGGCGCAGCGGCGTTACTTCGAATCGGTCGCCCCGTATGCGCGGCGGCTGATCGACCAGGTCGGCGTACCCGAAGTGGACGCGATCGAAGGGCTGCCGCCCGCGGTCGCTTTGCAGCAACAGCGCGGCACGCCGAGCGCGCGTTCGTCGGTGGGCAGCGTGACCACCTTGTCGAGCCTCGTGCGCATGCTGTACTCGCGCACCGGCGACTATCCGCCGAAGCAGCCGATGCTGTTCGCCGAAGACTTCTCGCCGAACACGGTGCAAGGCGCCTGCCCAACCTGCCACGGACTCGGGCGCGTGTACGAGGTCACCGAGAAGTCGATGGTGCCGGACGACTCGCTGACCATCCGCGAGCGCGCGATCGCCGCGTGGCCGCCGGCGTGGCACGGACAGAATCTGCGCGACATTCTGGTGACGCTCGGCTACGACGTCGACACGCCCTGGCGCGATCTGCCGAAGCAGGACCGCGACTGGATTCTGTTCACCGACGAGCAACCGACGGCGCCCGTCTACGCCGGTCTCACGCCGAAGGAAACCCGCGCCGCGCTCAAACGCAAGGACGAGCCGAGCTACCAGGGCACGTTCACGGGCGCGCGCCGCTACGTGCTGCACACCTTCGCGAGCACCCAAAGCGCGCTGATGAAAAAACGCGTGTCGCAGTACATGATCGGTAGCGTGTGTCCGGCCTGCCATGGCAAGCGGCTCAAAAAGGAAGCGCTCTCGGTGAAGTTCGCCGGGCTCGATATCGGCGAGTTTTCGCAGTTGCCGCTGGCGGGGCTGGCCGCGCTGCTTCGGCCGATCGCTCGCGGCGAATGGCCGGAGTCCGGTGCGGCTCAGAGCGCGGCAAAAAACAAAGGCGCCGTACTGAGCGAGAACGCGATGCGCGACGCCATCGACAAAAGAGTTGCCGCCGGCGGCTCGGCGCACAAAACTTCCCGCGACGTGCGGCGCACGCCGAACCTGTCCGAAGAAAAACGCGTCGCCGCGCAGCGCATTGCCGCCGAACTGCTGGAGCGGCTGACTACGCTGATCGATCTGGGACTCGGTTACCTCGCGCTGGAGCGCAGCACGCCGACGCTGTCCTCCGGTGAGCTGCAACGCTTGCGGCTGGCGACGCAGTTGTCGTCGCAACTATTCGGCGTGGTGTATGTGCTCGACGAACCCTCGGCCGGCCTGCATCCCGCCGACGGCGAAGCGCTCTTCACCGCGCTGCAATCGCTGAAGGCGGCGGGCAATTCGCTGTTCGTCGTCGAACATGATCTGCAGATGATGCGGCGCGCCGACTGGTTGGTCGACGTCGGCCCCGCAGCCGGTGAAGCCGGCGGCCATGTGGTCTATAGCGGACCGCCCGCCGGGCTCGAGAAGATCGAGGCCTCGCAGACGCGCCGGCATCTGTTCGCGCCGCCCTCGCCCGTCGCTCGCACGCCACGCGAGACCGCGGGCTGGCTGAAGCTCGCCGGCATCACGCGCAACAATCTCCGTGGCCTGAACGTCGCGTTTCCGCTTGGCTGCCTGACGGCCGTCACGGGCGTGTCGGGTTCCGGCAAATCGAGCCTGGTGAGTCAGGCGCTGCCCGAACTCGTCGCGAGTCATCTCGGGCGAATCATCGAAAGCGCGGACGACGACGAACTCGACCCCTTGCTCGCCGATGCCACGCTACCGACCGGCGGCCATATCGCCGCCGGCATGGACGCGTTGCGGCGGCTGGTGCGCGTCGATCAGAAACCGATCGGCCGCACGCCGCGCTCGAACCTCGCCACTTATACGGGTCTGTTCGACCACGTGCGCAAGCTGTTCGCCGACACGCCGTTAGCGCGCAAACGCCGCTACAACGCGGGCCGCTTCTCGTTCAACGTCGCCCAGGGCCGTTGCCCGACCTGCGAAGGCGAAGGCTTCGTCAGCGTCGAGTTGCTGTTTCTGCCGAGCGTCTACGCGCCCTGCTCGACCTGCCACGGCACGCGCTACAACCCGCCGACACTGGAAGTAACCTGGCGCGACAAAAACATCGCCGAGGTGCTGGACCTGACCGTCGACGCCGCCTGCACCTTCTTTGCCGACGAACCCGGCGTGATGCGCGCGTTAAGTGTGCTGCGCGACATCGGACTCGGCTATTTGCGGCTCGGACAACCCGCCACCGAACTGTCAGGCGGCGAAGCCCAGCGCATCAAACTCGCCACCGAACTGCAACGCACGCAGCGCGGCGACACGCTGTACATCCTCGACGAGCCGACCACCGGCCTGCATCCCGCCGACGTCGATCGGCTGATGATTCAGTTGCAGGGACTCGTCGACGCCGGTAACACCGTCGTGGTCGTCGAACACGATATGCGGGTGGCCGCGCAAAGCGATTGGGTGATCGACGTCGGGCCCGGCGCGGGCGACGCCGGCGGCACGATCGTCGCGAGCGGCACGCCGTCTGAAATCGCGCGCGCGAAGGATAGCCGCACGGCCGTTTATCTGCGGCCACTGCTGGCGGCGTGACGCTTTTTTAATTTTTGCAAAAAAAACTTAAAAACGCCTGTTGGGCGTCAACGAAATCGGAGAATCAATCGTTTACGAAAAGATTAGGCGGCTGAATGAGCAGACCAACGAACCGGTAATTAACGAACGTTCGGCCTCTTAACGAGAAAAGCCTGCCGATGCGGCAGCGCACAAAAATCACCGCGGTTTGTTCATATCAACTGCGTTGAACGTGTGACGCGCGAAGCATGAGAAGCACTGCGGCGAAATGCCCGTGCGACAGGGCTGACAGGGAAATGGAGGGGAGTATCGGACTGGTTTGAACGGGCGCGGGTAAAACCGGACATCCGCAAGGCAACCGATAAATTTTATTCAAACACTCTGTTCAAATGTTGAGCTGTGCCGATAAAGCAACAAAGAACAGGTGAGCTGCATCAGCTGCTGGTGCAAAACGGGGACCGAGGCAGATAATCGGTTTGTAAAGGAGAAAGATCATGGATGCCAAACCACCGAAGATTCCGACCCCGGACAAAGTTTTCAGCCCGGATCCGGAACCCGCTGGCGTCGAGTTTCTGGGTGCAGAACTGCCGGAGCACGTTCGCGCCTTTTTCGACGAACAACGAAAGTCGTGCGACTCGAAGTAATCAGTCGGTGGCGCGATGCAGCATCGGCGTCCGCGCATTCGGCGCGCGGCGCGGATTCGCACGCCCCTCGCGATGAGTTTTACGCTCTGCGGGTGACGCGGGTTAAAACCGTCTGAATTCGACGCCCGGGCGCGACGCAATGCTCTCAACTTAAGCCCCAAAGTGCTTGTAAACGAGGCATTGCCCCTGTAAACTTCATCGCATAACTCACTGATAAATCAACGATATGAACTCAAATACCAGCGTCCTCGCGGCTTCTGGCTGAGTTCTCCGATTTCCTGCTCGATCCGGCGCTCGCCGATCGCGTGCGTCGTTCTCCCACCGCCTTTACCCGCAATCGCACACTGACCTTGCCGCGCATGGCCGCGCTGATGATGTCGGGCATGTGTGCCAGCGTGCAGACCGAACTCGACGCGCTATTCGGCGCATTGGGTGAGCACGGCGCACGCAGCCGCGCCGTCAGTGCGCAGGCGTTCAGCAAGGCCCGACGCGGACTGTCGGCCGACCTGTTCGAACTGGCCCGCGCCCGCCTGATTTCGCTGGCTCGACCCCATATCGATTCGATGCGCTGGCACGGCCTGAGGCTGGTCGCCGCTGACGGCAGCCGCCTGCGCGTAGGCACGCGTCGCGGCCATGAACTGCGCGCTGATCACTACGCATTTGCACTGTTCCTGCCGGGAGCAGAACTGACCCTGCACGCCACGCTTCATCCCGCTGACGGCGCCGAGCGGCAGATGCTGTTCGAAGCACTGGACGTGCTGCAGCCGCGTACCGATCTGCTGCTGCTCGATCGCGGCTACATCGGCAACACGATGGTGGCGGCACTTGTACAACGCGAAATCCCGTTCTGCATGCGTGTCGATGCGCGTAACTGGAAATGTGTCAGCGCCTTTGCCCGCAGCGGTAAAGCCGAGCATGTGGTGACACTGGAGGCGCCTGGCGAGCAGGATGCCCGCGACTATGAACTGATGCGCAGGCCGACTACCGTACGCCTGATCCGGGACGTCACCCCAAGCGGTCGCGTGCGTGTGCTGATGACCTCGCTGCTGGACAGCGAGCGTTACCCGGCTGCATCGTTCGGCGCGCTCTATCATCAGCGCTGGCGCGTCGAAGAAGCGTTCAAACGCCTGAAACACCGGCTGCGACTGGAAGCCGTCACGGGCCTCGATTACCTGGCATTGCAGCAGGACTTCGGCGCAAAAATCCTCGCTGACAATCTTTGCACATTGCTCAGCGAGCTTGATGCGCCGCACGATGACGGGCAAGCCAGCCGGCCTAACCGGGTGTACGCACTGGGCGCACTCAAGCCGATCCTCGGCGGGTGCCTGCTGCGTGTCCGACACTGCCTGGACCGCCTCGCCGCTGTGCTGGACGTGATCCGCCTGACCCGATGCCGGATACAGCCGTCACGCTCTTATCCAAGACCACCCAGAAAAGCCAAGCCCCACTTCCATCTCGCGTACAAACTCGCTTGATGCAGTGGGGCTTAAGTTGAGAGCATTGGGGCGCGACGCCCAGCGTCCGGTTACGCTCGCCCTCAAGGTTTAATACGCGCTACGGGTTCTGTCTCACGCGCCGCTTTTCGCCGATGAATACGCCCGCAGCGCCGGGCATCGTCTATTCTTCTGGTTTTTCTTCCACGGCCGTCCGGCCATCGCCTTCTCCATGAATCGTTCGTTTCGCATTGGCGCGTTCTGTGCGCTGACGTTGTTCGCCGCGCTTGCTTTCACGTCCGCTCCCGCTGTGGCGGATGGCGACGACACAGCGCTCACCAATCTGATCGCGCTGGCTTCGCAGCGCCTTGCGCTGGCGGAGCCGGTCGCGCGCTGGAAGTGGGCGAATCATCAGGCCATCACCGACACGCCGCGCGAAAACGCACTGCTCGCCGATGTCGAGAAACGCGCGGCGGCCGCCAATGTCGACCCCGCGTTCGCACATGCGTTCTTCCAGGATCAGATCGACGCGAGCAAGGACGTGCAGAACGCGCTGTTTGCCGACTGGCGCGCCACGCAACCACCGCAAGGCCCGGCACCGGATCTCGCCACCACGACGCGGCCGCAGTTGGATCGGCTGACGCAATCGCTGGTGGCCGGGCTTGCGCGCGTGCAGCCGCTGCGCTCGGCGCCGGATTGTCCGTCGCGCGTCGCGCAAGCGCTGGCTAATTGGAAGTCGCTGACACGCTACGACTCGGCCCGCTCGGGCGCGCTGACTCGCGCGCTGGGTCATGTGTGCGAGACGGGCGGTGTAGGCGCGACGGGTTGAGGCTACGCGGCGTGATAAAACGCCGCCAGGCTCAACCGGCTGAATGGTTTAAGCGAGACTCGGCGCGGATGCGCCGCTCGTCTCGCTCAACGGCATCACGCGCAAACCGCGCGCGAGGTGACTTTGCAGGATGCGGTAGGTCGACAGTTCGAACGGCCCCGCGACGCTCGACGCGTGCAAATCCGCCGCCTGCGCGAGCGATGGCGCATGGCCCACATAGCGCCAGCGATCAACCACATGAAACGCGCGCGCCTGCGATCCTTCCTCGCGCTCCTCGAAAACAATCGGGCCTTGAAACGGCCAGGGGGCGTCCGCCGGATCGCTTTTCGTGACTCGCGGCACCCGGTTGTGACCGGGACGCAAGGTCGCAATCCACTGCGCTTCCGCCAGCATCGCGCCCAGTTCGCCACCGGTCGCGCGCCATTCGACGCGCCGTACTTGCTGCGCAAGTCGAACATCTTTCGACGACCGCTTTTCGCCGGTCAAATGCGAGCGCAAACGCTGACGCACTCGCACGCTTCGTCCGACGTACAGCGGCAAATCCTCTTCCCCATAAAACGCGTAGACGCCGCATCCGGCCGGCGCGCTGTCCAGCAGGTCCTCGGTGATGTCGCCGGCGAGCCGGTAGCGCCGCGTGGTGCGCTCGATCTGGGTCCGCAATACGTCTAGCGGCACGAGGCCATGCAGGCGCTGCCAGAACTGCCAGATCAGATCGGCGTCGGCGAGGGCGCGGTGACGATCTGACGGCACCAGCGCGTGACGTTCGACCAATGCATCCAGCCCGTGACGCTTTTCCGCCGGAAACAACGCGCGCGACAGACGCACCGTGCACAGCACGTCCGGATCGAACGCCAGCCCGGCGCGGCGAAACTCACCGCGCAAAAAGCCGCGATCGAAACTCGCGTTATGAGCGACGAACAGTTTGCCGTTCAGACGCTCGAACAATGCCGGCGCGATCACGTCGAAGGTCGGCGCGCCGCGCACCATCGCATTGGTGATACCGGTGAGCTGCTGGATGAAGGACGGGATCGGCTGCTGAGGGTCGACGAGACTGCTCCAGCGCGACACGCCGGCGGGTCCGATTTCAACCACGCCGACTTCGGTAATGCGATGCTCGCTGGTCGAGCCACCGGTGGTTTCGAGGTCGACGAAAACGATCGGGCCATCCAGGGCCGGCTCCGACAAAAACTGTTCAGACATGGAAAGGGATACTTTGGACGCGTGACTTTGCGGCAAGTATGCACCAGTTGGCTGGTCTGTACCCGGATTGCATCGAACGATCTGGGTTGAACGGCAGCGCGGCGCGCCACATTTCCCGGCCCTTCGCGCGACCGATAAAATCCATCACGATTATATTTTTCGGATAAACGTTGCAACGATCTGAAAAACGTTGTGCATTTGATTTTTTCGATCACAAACGGCCATTCGAACCGGATAGTTAATTCGATCCAGCGCTGCGATAACGTCGAGATAACGAAACAGGCATTAAAAAAGCCCTCGCTTTCGTGCGAGGGCTCCTTGGCGATCCACTGCGCGATACGGCCGTGCGCGGCTTCTTACAGCGGCTGGATATTCGCAGCCTGCTTGCCCTTCGGGCCGGCCTTGACTTCGAACGAGACGCGCTGGTTTTCCTTCAGCGACTTGAAGCCGTCCGCGCGAATCTCCGAGAAGTGCGCGAACAGATCTTCGCCACCCGAATCCGATGTGATGAAGCCAAAGCCCTTAGCATCGTTGAACCATTTGACGATACCAGTTTCCATGTTCCAGTTTCCCTCGAGGATTTATAAAAATCGGGCAATGCCCTCACGCTGAATATCACTGTCAAATTATCCGCCATGGATTATTTCTGACAACCCATCTGAAATCAGATCGGTTAGTGAATTCAGCTTTGCCGTTATACGGGGGACGAAGAATCGTCGTCAAGCAAATTTTTAATATTCGTTTAGCTTGCAACACGCTATGCGTAACGCAAATTCAATCGGCAATGTTTATCGCATATCTCAGTAAATACTGAATAATTTTCACGTCATTATTACTGACTTAACGGCGCGACATGCGAAATAGCGGGAAAAATTTCTGCACGACGCCCACTTATGTAACAAATGATATTTTTAGTAAGTGTTTTTCCGAGTTGTTGCGCCGCACTCGCATCAGCATCATTGAAAATAGTAAATGTTGTGATGCAGATCAGGAGAGTGCCATGTTGTTCAATGAAATCCGCCGGTTGGTCACGTGGCTCACGCAGTCGCACGTCAAGGCAACGGACGGTCAGTCCGAAGCTCACGCGGAAATGGCAGGCTCTTCCGCCTTTCAGTTCGATACTGTGTCTCCCGCCTGGCACGGCGATCACTGGCAGAACCTGTTGTCGTCGCCCATGGACGCGCGCCGCTATGTCATGGAAGACTGGAGCGTGCCGGTCAGCGCCGAATGGGATCTGACTGACGGCGCAGCGCCCGCACACTAACCGGCGCACGCATCCGCACGCCGACAGGCGAAAAAAAAGCGCGACTGGGAAGTCGCGCCGACAAAGGTTTGGAGATCTTTTTCGTCAACGAAAAAGTCTGCTTCGAAAAGCAGAGATTTCAGTATAGCGGTTGAGAAGACGCCGATTATTTACACAATCAACAATCATCTATTTCATTCTCAACAACAATCCTTTTTTACGAATTATCTCGTTGTTTTTTTGCATCGGTTACTGTCGCAAATGAGCAACGACAATCGCTTCGAACCGCTTTCCCCATTCCGCGAATAGCGCCGACAGCCTTTATCTATAAGGCTCGCGCGGCATTCACACATCGTTTCCAATTGCGTAATACTTTATTGCGCAATTCGGAATGTCCATGTCGCAAGCCGTCTCTCTACACTTTGCGTAACCGGAAACCAGCGCGTTTTTTATCGCGCGCATCTCACACGGATCACGCCTCTCGCAGCGGCCGCGTGAAGGTCTCCCTAAAGCCTGGGTTCAATGCCCACTCTCGCTCTCGGAGTTACAAAATGATGAAGAAGACACTCATGGTCGCTGCCCTCACGGGCGTTTTTGCAACGGCTGCGCAAGCTCAAAGCAGCGTCACGCTGTACGGCTTGATCGACGCCGGCATTACTTATACGAACAACCAGCACGGCCATAGCAACTGGCAGGAAACCAGCGGTTCGGTGAACGGCAGCCGTTGGGGCCTGCGCGGCGCTGAAGATCTGGGTGGCGGTCTCAAGGCCATCTTCACGTTGGAAAATGGCTTCGGCATCAATGACGGCACGCTGAAGCAAGGCGGTCGCGAATTCGGCCGTCAAGCGTTCGTCGGTCTCGCGAGCGACCAGTTCGGCGCTGTCACGCTCGGCCGTCAATACGACAGCATGGTCGACTACGTCGGCCCGCTGGCACTGACCGGTACGCAATACGGCGGCACGCAGTTCGCGCACCCGTTCGACAACGACAACCTGAACAACTCGTTTCGTGTGAACAACTCGGTCAAGTATCAGAGCGTGAACTACGGCGGCTTCAAGTTCGGCGCGTTGTACGGTTTCTCGAACCAGGCTGACGGCTTCGCGAACAACCGCGCGTATAGCGCCGGCGCGTCGTACAACTGGGGCGGCCTGAACGTCGCTGCCGCTTACCTGCAACTGAACAGCAACGGCGCGACCGGCGCAGCGGCTGCGTTCAACTCGGGCGGCGCGGTGTCGAGCGACAACACGTTCTTTGCTGGCCGCCAGCAAACGTGGGGCGCGGGTGCGAACTACGCGTTCGGCCCGGCAACGGTCGGCCTCGTGTACTCGCAAACCAACCTGTCGGGTCTGGCTGGCATCGGCGCGGGTGCGTCGGGTCAATCGGCTGGTATCGGCGGCTTCGGCGGCGACAGCGCTCACTTCCAGAACTTTGAAGCGAACGCCCGTTATGCTCTGACGCCGGCAGTGAGCATCGCCGGTTCCTACACGTACACCAAGGCAAGCCTGGCCGGTACGCGTCCGCACTGGAACCAGTTCAACCTGCAAACCGCGTACGCGCTGTCCAAGCGTACCGACGTGTACCTGCAAGGCGAATACCAGCAAGTCAACGACGGCGCGATCGTCGACGCCGACATCAACGGTCTGGCAGCTTCGGGCAACAACAAGCAAGTGGCTGTCACTGCCGGTCTGCGTCACCGCTTCTAAAGCGGCAGGCAGGTCTCGTCGTATCGAAGGCGCCGTTCGCGGCGCCTTTTTTTATGTCGTCGAGCCGCAGGCGCGCCGGGTCAACGTCACGATGTCACGATCGCATCGCCCAGGATCCTGTTGCGACAACGTGGCGGCTCAGCGCCCTAGCCACCCGTGTCCGGCGGTGGATACGTGACGTTGAGTATGTCGATCGGCTGCGGGCCGGCAGGCGTGTACAAGGTCACCGTATCGCCGATTTTTGCCTTGATCAGCGCGCGCGCAACCGGCGAGATCCAGCTCACGTAGCCGATATCCAGATCGACCTCGTCGACGCCGACAATGGTCACGACGTGATCCTCGCCGTCTTCGGTCGCGTACTCGACGGTCGCGCCGAAGAACACCTGATCGATGTTCTCCTGCTTGCTGCTGTCGACCACTTCCGCGAGGTCGAGGCGCTTGGTCAGAAAGCGGATGCGCCGGTCGATCTCACGCAACCGACGCTTGCCGTAGATGTAATCGCCATTTTCCGAGCGATCGCCGTTCGACGCCGCCCACGACACCAGCTTGACCACTTCGGGCCGCACGACGTCGATCAGATTCAGCAGTTCGTCACGCATGCGCCGGTAGCCGGCAGGCGTGAGGTAATTTTTGGTCCCCGCAGGGACATCCGGCTGGGCGACGTCGAGGTCGTCGTCATTCTCTTCACTCGACTCTTTAACAAAGGCCTTGTTCATGATCATCCGTTGACTGCAGCAAACGACTGCCTATCAAGGGTACACGATCATGACCATGAGACAAATCGCAGTTACACCCTTCCCTTTTTGAAAACCTTTGCTATAATCTCGTTTCTGCGTGCGGCTGTAGCTCAGATGGATAGAGTACTTGGCTACGAACCAAGGGGTCGTGGGTTCGAATCCTGCCAGCCGCACCACTTATTCGAGGGCCTTCCTCCCGGGAGGCCCTTACGTTTTACCCAGTTTCATGCAGTAATGCATTACCCGTTTAGCGTGCGGCTGTAGCTCAGATGGATAGAGTACTTGGCTACGAACCAAGGGGTCGTGGGTTCGAATCCTGCCAGCCGCACCACCTATAGAGGGCCTTCCGATCGGAAGGCCCTTTGTTTTTGTTCGACGGATTTTGCTTTGCTCAGTTGCTTCAAGCAGGCAGCCCATGCGCTGATGAGTTCGCTGGGCTCGCAACGGCGCGCCAGCCCTTCAGTTACCGCGGCGCCGACTGAATATCCCCAATCTGCCCATCCGGGTTCGGCATATCGCCACCATACGAACCTTGCGCGGTTTCCTCGCCGATCGGCCGTGCTCGCTCTCCGCTGAGCACCTGTGCCTCGTGCAGCACATCGTCCACGGTCGCGCCATACCGGCTTTCGACGAACGCCCGCAGCAACGCCTCCCGCAGCGAGTCCCCTCGCCCTTCCACCGTCCGGTGACTACCTTCAAAATCCGCGACGCAGTGCGCCGGGCCCTGATCGGTCCGCTCGCGAACTTCGAGCCGTTGCGCGCGCTCCAGTACCGCAGCCGCGGCCTCCCATGACGTGGACGGCATGAACCGGCCGTCCCACGGACGTCCGCGATCATTGCCGCGAATCGAAACGGTTTCGCCGCCGTCGGTAAAGTGGATTTCGCGCACGAAGTCGTGCAGGCTGCGCGCGACCCAATAGTCGAGCGCAAGGCCGGTGAGGTCAGCTACGTTCATGAGCGTTCTCCCTGAAGAACACGTGAGACTCGCAGGCGGCCCGGGCGTTCAGATTGACGCGGAAGGCGCTTGAGACAAGCTAAGTGCAAAAAACAAAAGGCGCGCTCGCGCACGCCTTCGGCCCCATCTCAAGCACATCGCACATGGCGCGCGGTGCGCGGAACAAAATCAGTAATCCGCCCGCTCGCGATCAATCCGCATCCCGCCGTCGTGACGGTGATGACCTTCCTCGCTCGGTCGCTCGCGCGAAATGCGCATGACGTCCGGATTGGTACGCACGCGACGCATCACATTGGCAAGATGGACGCGATCGCTCACCTGAATCACGAAGCGCAGCACCGTGGACTCCTGCGACAGGTCTTCGTCCATCGCGATGTGCACGATGTTCGCGTCCGCCGATGTAATGTCGGCTGCCACGCGGGCAAACACGCCCTTGGTGTTCTGGACCAGCACCTTGACGGCGACATCGAACAGACGCCCCGGCTGCGGCGCCCATGCCACGTCGATCCAGCGACCCGGATCGCGCTTATGGATACGCTGCGCGACGCGGCAATCCGTCGTGTGGATGGCCATGCCGAGGCCGATGCCGATATAGCCCATGATGTCGTCGCCGGGAATCGGACGGCAGCAGGCGGACAGTTGCACCGACATGCCCTCGGTGCCCGTGATAACCACCGGCGGCGCATGCGGCAGATCGGAGTTGGAGCGCGAGCCGTCGTCGTCGGCGTCGCGGCCGCTCATCAGCACCTCGATGCGCTTGGCCATGACGGCCGCGACACGCCGGCCGAGGCCGATGTCCGCGAAAATTTCCTGACGGTTCTTGTTGCCCGTCCACTGCACGAGCTTTTCCCACGCTTCCGGTGTAACGTCCGACAACGCCAGTCCGTAGCCCTTCAACGACTGATCGACCAGCCGCTCGCCGAGCTGCACGGACTCGTTCAAACGCATAGTCTTCAGATAATGACGGATCGCCGAGCGCGCCTTGCCGCTGCGCACGAACCCAAGCCACGCCGGATTCGGCTTCGAATACGGCGCCGTAATCACTTCGACGATGTCGCCGCTCTTCAACTCAGTGCGAAGCGGCAGCAGTTCATTGTTGATCTTCACCGCGACGCACTGGTTGCCCAGGTCGCTGTGGATCGAATACGCAAAGTCGAGCGCGGTGGCGCCGCGCGGCAGCGCCATGATCTTCGACTTCGGCGTAAACACGTAGACCGCATCCGGGAACAGATCGATCTTCACGTGTTCGAGGAATTCGCTCGAGTCGCCGGCTTCGCTCTGAATATCGAGCAGCGACTTGAGCCACTGGTGCGCGCGCTTCTGCACGTCGTTCAGGTCGGCGCTGCCGTTCTTGTACAGCCAGTGCGCGGCCACGCCGGCTTCGGCGATCTCGTGCATCTTGCGCGTGCGCACCTGAAACTCGATCGGCGCGCCGAACGGGCCGACCAGCGTGGTGTGCAACGACTGATAGCCGTTCACCTTCGGGATCGCGATGTAGTCTTTGAACTTGCCCGGCACGGGCTTGTACAGCGCATGCAGCGCGCCGATGCAGGTGTAGCACTCCAACGCACTCTCGACCACCACGCGGAAGCCGTACACGTCGAGCACCTGCGAGAACGACAACTGCTTGTCGCGCATCTTCTTGTAGATACTGAAGATGGTTTTCTCGCGGCCGGTGACTTCGGCGTCGATCTTCGCATCGGCAATCGCGCGTTGCACCGACTCCAGAATCTTGCCCACCACTTCGCGCCGGTTGCCGCGCGCCGCCTTGACGGCTTTTTCGAGCGTGGCGTACCGGTGCGGGTTGAAGTTCGCGAAGCTCAGGTCCTGCAGCTCGCGATAAGTATTGTTCAGACCGAGCCGATGAGCGATCGGCGCGTAAATATCCAGCGTTTCTCGCGCAACCCGGCGACGTTTCTCGTGCGGCACCGCACCCAGGGTGCGCATGTTGTGCAGCCGGTCGGCGAGCTTCACCAGAATCACGCGGACGTCGCGCGCCATCGCGAGCA
The DNA here is from genome assembly GCF_000745015.1 of Burkholderia sp. 9120. Taxonomy (NCBI): domain Bacteria; kingdom Pseudomonadati; phylum Pseudomonadota; class Betaproteobacteria; order Burkholderiales; family Burkholderiaceae; genus Burkholderia; species Burkholderia sp. 9120. The sequence goes on from NZ_JQNA01000001.1 coordinate 1,315,902, forward strand.
GCATCTTGCGGAAGTTTTCCGCCTGCGCTTCTTCGCGATTGCGAAACTCCATCTTGTCCAGTTTCGACAACCCGTCGACCAGTTCCGCGACCTTGGCGCCGAATCGCTCGGCGAGTTCGGCCTTGGTCACGCCCTGGTCTTCCATCACGTCATGCAGCAGCGCCGCCATGATCGACTGGGCGTCGAGATTCCAGCCGGCGCAGATTTCCGCAACGGCGACAGGATGCGTGATGTAAGGCTCGCCACTCTGGCGGTACTGGCCGAGGTGGGCTTCGTCGCTGAAATGGAAGGCCGCCTTGATGTCCTTGATCTCTTCCGGCTGCAGATAGCCGGACAAGGCGGACGTCAGTTTGGCAATCGAGACGACGTCATGCCGGCGCGGTTGCTCCGGCGTGGCGGTCGGCCCGAACAGATGGCGAAACGACTGTTCGAGGACCGCGTCGATGTATTTGCGTGCGGACGAGGGCGAGTCGGCGTCGTGTTCCACTTCCGTGGCGGTGGGCGGGGTGGTACTCATGGTCGCCTCCGCAGCGGTTGGGGTTGGACGCCGGTCTGCACGTTGATGCAATTACGTGTAGCAAATGCGTAAAGCGAGTGTAGCGGTGAAGCAAAAAGCACGTGAAGCAAGCGGGCAATCGAAACCGGAAAACAGCGCGCCTTAAACCGGCACCTTCTTCAGCATTTCGACGCCGACCTGGCCGGCTGCGATTTCGCGCAGTGCGACGACCGTGGGCTTGTCGCGGCTTTCGATCTTCGGCGTGTGACCTTGTGCGAGCTGACGCGCGCGATAGGTCGCGGCAAGCGCGAGTTCGAAACGGTTCGGGATCTGTTTGAGACAGTCTTCGACGGTAATGCGGGCCATGTTGGGTTCCTTCTCAGTATGTTGCTTATTCTACCTTATGTGCTCGACACGCCGCCGCGTTCACGCGTGTGGCAGGTGAATGCCGAGCTGCACGAAAAGCTGCGTGTGGCGCGCGTATTGCGACGCAAAGCGCGAACGCGTTGCGGCCACGAGGCACTGCAGTTCGCCGAGCGCGCGATCGAAATTCTCGTTGATCACCACGTACTCCGCTTCGGCCGCGTGCGCCATCTCGCTACCCGCTGCGAGCAAACGCCGCGTGATCACATTCGGCTCGTCCTGGCCGCGTTTCTTCAGACGCTCTTCGAGCGCTTCGAGCGACGGCGGCAGGATGAAAATTTCGACCGCGTTGTGAAACTGTTTCTTCACCTGCTGCGCGCCCTGCCAATCGATTTCGAGCAGCACGTCATGGCCGCTTTTCATCTGATCCTCGATCCAGACGCGCGACGTGCCGTAGTAATTGCCGTGCACTTCCGCGCTTTCGAGAAACTCGCCGGTGTCGTGACGCGTCATGAAATCGTCGACAGTGGTGAAGTGATAATGCTCGCCGTCCTGCTCCTTCGGACGCGGCGGGCGCGTCGTGTAGGAGATCGACAGACGGATCGCGTCGTCGCCGGCGAGCAGCGCGTTCACGAGCGTCGACTTGCCCGCGCCCGACGGTGCCACCACCATGAACAGGTTGCCCGGATAAGCGCCGGCGTAGGGATTGCGCGGAGCGCCGGTTTCGCGTGTGTGGTCGGTCATGTTCGTGTTGCTCCCGCCTTATTCCAGATTCTGTACTTGCTCGCGCATCTGTTCGATGAGCAGCTTCAGGGTCATCGACGAATCCGCCAGTTCTTTCGCGGCGGCCTTCGAGCCGAGCGTGTTCGCTTCGCGATTCAGTTCCTGCATCATGAAATCGAGGCGCTTGCCGACCTTGCCGCCCTTCTGGATCACGTGGCGCGTTTCGTTCAGGTGCGCGGTGAGGCGCGACAATTCTTCGGCGATGTCGATGCGGATGCCGTACATCGTCACTTCCTGGCGAATCCGCTCGTTGATCTCTTCGCGCGACACGATCGTCGCGGCCGTGTCCGGCGCGGCGATGCCGAGCGCTTCCTGCAGACGCTCGACGATCTTCTGTTGATGCTTGGCGATCAGTTCCGGCACGAGCGGCGTGATCTTCGTGACGATCGCTTCCATCTCCGTGACGTTGGCGAGCAGCATGGTGGCCAGTTGCGCGCCTTCGCGGCCGCGCACGTCGATCAGGTCGGTAATGGCCTGTTTGCCGCAGGCGAGCACCGCGTCGCGCAACACGTCCTGCGCCACGCCGGTCTCGGCCAGCACGCCCGGCCAGCGCATGATTTCACCGGTGCGCAGGCGCCCGGCTTCGGGGAACGTGGACAGCACCGTGCGTTCGAGCACCGCGAGTTGCGTCAGCGCTTCATGGTTGACCGAGCCCGCGCTGGCCGTCTGTTCGCTACGCTGCAGATTGATACGGATATCCACCTTGCCGCGCGACAGTTTGTTCATCAGCATTTCGCGCAGCGTCGGTTCGCAGACGCGCACGTCTTCCGGCATGCGGAAGTTCAGATCGAGAAAGCGCGAGTTCACCGTGCGCAGTTCGACCGATACGCTCACACCGCCGGTGCCCGAGGCCGCGACGAGTTCGCGCGTGGCGCTCGCATAGCCAGTCATGCTGTAGATCATCGTATTTCTCGCGATTGTGGCCATGCGCTAGACGATGGCCGGAGAGTCGAATCGCCCGGCGCTGACGAGGCGCGGGGCGGAGAATCGGCATTATCCCATTTTTGCCGGAAGGGCCGTCCTGCCACGCTCGCCGCCGACCGGCGCACGGCGATGCATGCGAGCGCCCCGCACGCGACCGCCGCCACGCGATCGGCGGTAAAATCGCGCTTTCCCTCCCGCTTTTCTTCCAGACCGATCCCAACATGACCCACACCACCCAACGCCCCAGCGGCCGCCAGGCCAACCAGCTGCGCGACGTGCGCATTACGCGCCACTACACGAAGCATGCGGAGGGCTCGGTGCTGGTCGAGTTCGGCGACACCAAGGTCATCTGCACCGCGAGCATCGCCGAATCCGTGCCGTCATTCCTGCGCGACCGCGGCCAGGGCTGGCTGACCGCCGAATACGGCATGCTGCCGCGCGCCACCAACACGCGCAACGACCGCGAAGCCGCGCGCGGCAAACAGACCGGCCGCACCCAGGAAATCCAGCGGCTGATCGGCCGCGCGCTGCGCTCGGTGTTCGATCTCGAGAAGCTCGGCGCGCGCACGCTGCATATCGATTGCGACGTGATCCAGGCCGACGGCGGCACGCGCACGGCGAGCATTACCGGCGCTTTCGTGGCCGCGCATGACGCGGTGGCCAAGTTGCTGGCCACGGGCCGCATCGAAAGCTCGCCGATCAACGACTACGTCGCGGCGATTTCGGTCGGCGTGTACGACGGCTTGCCGGTGCTCGACCTCGATTACGACGAAGACTCGCAGTGCGATACCGACATGAACGTCGTGATGACCGGCGCGGGCGGTTTCGTCGAAGTTCAGGGCACGGCCGAAGGCGTGCCGTTCTCGCGCGCCGAAATGAACGCGCTGATGGACCTGGCGAGCGACGGCATCACCACGCTGATCGCGAAGCAGAAAGAAGCGCTGGAGCAAAAGAGTGAATGAGGTTCGTCAAAGCGGCGGCGAGTCCGGCTCGGATTCGCCGTTGAAAAAGGTGGTGCTGGCGTCGAATAACGCCGGCAAGCTGCGCGAGTTCGCGGCGCTGCTCGGCGCGGCCGGCATCGAACTGATTCCGCAAGGCGAGTTGAACGTGCCGGAGGCGGAAGAGCCGTATCCGACTTTCGTCGAAAACGCGCTGACCAAGGCGCGTCATGCGGCGAAGCTGACCGGCCTGCCCGCCCTCGCCGACGACTCCGGCCTGTGCGTGCGTGCGTTGCGCGGCGCGCCGGGCGTTTATTCGGCGCGCTACGCGCAGTTGGCCGGCGGCGAGAAAAGCGACGCCGCGAACAACGCGCGGCTCGTCGCCGCGTTGCAAGGCGAGACCGATCGTCGCGCGTATTACTTCTGCGTGCTGGCGCTGGTGCGTCACGCCGACGACCCCGAACCGCTGATCGCCGAAGGCCGCTGGCATGGCGAAATTCTCGACACGCCGCGCGGCGAGCATGGTTTCGGCTACGACCCGCACTTCTTCCTGCCGTCGCTGAACGCGAGCGCCGCGCAGCTCGAACCGGCGGTGAAGAACGCCGGCAGTCATCGCGCGATGGCGTTGCGGCAACTGCTCGCGCGCCTGACGGAGGAAGCGTGATTCCGATCAAACCGGTGCCGGCCGACATCGGCAATGGCGTCATCAAGGCATTCACGTCGCCGGGCAGTATCCGGCTGACGTCGCTGCCGCCGTTGGCGTTGTACGTGCATTTTCCGTGGTGCGTGCGCAAGTGTCCGTATTGCGATTTCAACTCGCATGAGTGGAAAGGCGACACGTTCCCGGAAAACGAATATCTCGACGCGTTGCGCGCCGATCTGGAGATGGCGCTGCCGCTGGTGTGGGGACGCCAGGTGCATACGGTGTTCATCGGCGGCGGCACGCCGAGCTTGCTGTCGGCGGCGGGACTCGACCGGATGCTGTCGGACGTGCGTGCGCTACTGCCGCTCGACGCCGATGCGGAAATCACGCTCGAAGCGAACCCCGGCACCTTCGAAGCCGACAAGTTCGCGCAGTTTCGCGCGAGCGGCGTGAACCGGCTGTCGGTGGGAATTCAAAGTTTCAACGAGGCGCATCTGAAAGCGCTCGGCCGGATTCACGACGCGACGCAGGCGCGCCACGCGGTCGAGGTGGCGGCCACCACGTTCGACAACTTCAATCTCGACCTGATGTTCGCGCTGCCGGGGCAAACGCTCGCCGAATGCCAGGCCGATATCAATACGGCGTTGGCATTCGCGCCGCCGCATCTGTCCTTGTATCACCTCACACTCGAACCCAACACGCTGTTCGCGAAGTTCCCGCCGGCGCTGCCCGACGACGACGCCTCCGCGGATATGCAGGACTGGATTCACGAGCGCACCACGGCTGCCGGTTACGGTCGCTATGAAGTGTCGGCGTACGCGCAGCCGCATAAGCAGAGCAAGCACAATCTGAACTACTGGCGCTTCGGCGACTATCTCGGCATCGGCGCGGGCGCGCATACCAAGCTGTCGTTTCCGAATCGCGTGCTGCGCCAGGTGCGCTACAAGCATCCGTCCACCTTTATCGAGCAGGCCATGGCCGGCACGGCGGTGCAGGAAGAGAACGAAGTCGGGCCGCGCGATCTGCCGTTCGAATTCATGCTGAACGCGCTGAGGCTGGTGGAAGGGTTTCCGGTGCATCGGTTTATCGAGCGCACCGGGTTGTCGATGACGTCGATCGAGCCGGCTTTGCAGGAAGCGGAACGTCGCAAGCTGATCACGCGCGACCATGAAAAGATTGCGCCGACACCGCTCGGTCAGGCGTTCCTGAACGACTTGCAGGAGCTGTTTCTGAAAGATCCGCTGTGATAGCGGTTCGAGCGAGTGCCGCACGGCCGATTTTTCAGGTTACAATTTAGGGCTTGGAGGTGTGGCCGAGTGGTTTAAGGCACCGGTCTTGAAAACCGGCGAAGGAGCAATCTTTCCGTGAGTTCGAATCTCACCGCCTCCGCCAGAACAAGTGTTTTATCTCTTCGGAATCGCTCTGATTCCTTGGCCGGGAAGCCTCGCAGGTTGCACTTCCCGGCATCGACAGTACTGTCTTTCCCTCAGCAAAACCCGAAACGCCGAATGCGCCGACAGCCATCCTGGTCCGATGGTCCCGTCTGGATTGCTAGCGACCGGCTGACTCTCGACGACGCTGTTGTCGCTACTGCGGCAACTCGTTTTGAAGGTGTTGTAACGCCTGATTCGCCTGTTGCAGTTGCTGCTCGACCCCATGCAATTGATTGTTGACGTTAGCAAGCTGCGCGCTCAACGCGCTCTGCAGAAACGCCAGTTCCAGTGGCGACCGGTTCGCGTGCTGGGGCCCCGGAAATGGATGCAGCTGACCTTGCAAGTGTTGGCGCTGCTGCAGTAAGTCCTGCCTCTGAAGCTGCAACTGTTGCACCTGCTGCTGCAACTGTCCGATGGCATGGTGCCCAAAACTCATCCCCCCAGGCGCCCCACCACGCCAGCCTCCCGGCACCCCGACCTCACCGTGCGCATGCCAGCTACCGCTATCGTCCGGTTTGACGGGATACGCGTACTTCGTCGGCCTATCCGGCCGGTGGACTCGCCAGGTACCGTTGTCTTTGTCGTACCTCACCGGGTAAGTCTGAGTGCCTTGCCTGATGTATGCCGCCCCGCTGTCGTCTTTGTACACGCCTCGATGGATCGCATCGGCCCGTAGTCGACCCACCGGTTCGATCGCGTAATGCGCGGGCACACCGAACCCCGCGTTGCTCGTGAACGGCCGCGACTCGTCCGGACTGACTCCACTCGCGCGTCTTTCCCCATTCGACGACCCGTGTGCCGACGTATCGAACACGGCTGGCGCCGCACCCGACGTTTCCGCCGGCCCTGCGCCTTGCGTCGCCTGTGCCTGTGCCTGTGCCTGTGCCTGACCTGATGCGTTCGCTTGACTGTTGGCTGACTGGACTCTCATTTCGCTATCCTTGTCTACGTGAAAAGTCGAATCGGCTTCGCCGAGCACTTTCCATTGCAGAAGTGCGAGTCCATTGAAGCACCAGAGCGCCGGCACAAGGTCGTAGTCTTATATCGGGCATATTGTTTCGTCAGCCTCCATCTCTCCAGCGACGCTCACTTCGTTCGGCCCGATTCAAACAGGCGTATCGCTCTACCGATAGAAAACTCAGGTCGACCGCGCCCCTCAACTTCCCGTTTCCCCGGTCGATATCCAATCTATCGATGCGGTACGCACACGCCAGGAGGCGCTCATGAAAGTCCGTTCATTAGTCGTTACGTTGATTTACGTGGCCGCGGGTTCGGGCGCATCGTACGCGTTCGCAGGGGTATCGACGGCTTTGTCCGACGATGACAGCGCCGCCGTGTTCGGCTCGGCGACATTGTCAAATCTGCAGGATATCGGCGGCAGCGCGAAACTCGGGCCCGCTTCGGCGGCACTCGGTACGGATGCGTTGCGCGGCGTCAGCGGCAACCTCGGCGTCAATCTCGCCGCCGGTGCGCTGAACGCGCAAGCCAATGAAATCGCGGTGATCGACACGCCTCGCGCGGAGATTTCCACGCAGCAGAATGTGCATGCCGTCGCACAGTTGAGCGGCAGCGATAGCGCAGAACTCGGCGCTCATGCATTAGCCGGTGCGAGCGGCAACGTCGGTGTGAATATCGCCGCCGGCGCAGGCAATGCGCAGTTCAATGGACTCGTGGTCCATCTCACACACTAAGCGCTTCCAGCCTTTCGCGCGCGTCCGCACACCGGCGATTCAGGTCGCGATGCATCAACTGGCTGTCGAGCAGCGCCGATACATCAGACAAACCGAAATCAAAGCGCAGGACGTATTCGATGTCCGTGTAATCGTGATAGGCGCCGCTGTCAGCCAGCTTCTGCGCTTCAGCGAAAGCGGCATGTTGCCGTTCGCCATTCATCAAATCTCTGATCGCCATGATTGCCGCTCCGAGGAACAGTGGTCCCATCATAGCAATGCAAATCGAAACACAGGGTCGCGCGCGTGCAACACCTGGTGTTTTCCGTAGACACATCGCATTGCGCGACGTGCACAAGCGCGCGCCGCTTCAGGCACCTTTGTCACCGTTGCGTAACGCGGCGTTCACACAGCCGCGACCGGCGCCTTCGTTCCATGCCATCTGACAACGAGAATCCGGCCCACATAACACAACACGCCCGCGACGCCGATGACGACACCCATGCCCTTCGGCGAGCCGTCCTGCCACCATCCGACCGCCAGACTCGACACCGCGCCGAGCGCCAGCTGCACCGCGCCGAACACGGCCGCCGCGGCGCCGGCATTGACCGGATAGCGATGCATCAGATCGGTCGTGCAATTGGCTGACAACAGTCCCACCACGCCGACCACGAAGAACAGACCGAACACGATCGACCACAATCCGCCGAGCCCGGTCAGCGACACGAAACACACGAACAACGACGCGATACAACTGACGGTGGCCGCGAACGAGATGATCGGCAGCGACCCGAGTTGCCCAACGAGCCGCGTATTCATGAAGTTGCCGAACATGATGCCGACGATATTCAGCGCGAACAGAAAGCCGTAATGCTGGGCCGACACATGGAAGTACTCGATATAAACGAACGGCGTCGCCGTGATGTACGCGAACATCGACGCGAACGCCATGCCGCCGCACAGCATGTGCCCCCACGCCACCGGATCGCGCAGCAGCTTGCCGTACGCGCCGAACGACTTCAGCAGCGCCGACTCGGCCCGCTTCTCGCGCGGCCACGTTTCCGGCACCTTGAGAAACGCGGTGACCGCGCACAGCGTGCCGAACAGCGTCAGCACCACGAACACCACGCGCCAGCCGCCGAGCAGCAGCAACTGGCCGCCGATCAGCGGGGCGAGCAGCGGCCCGATCGACGTGACGATGGCGAGCATCGACAGCACGCGGGCGGCATCGGTTGGACCGTGCGCGTCGCGCGCGATTGCCCGTGCGAGCACCGACGCCGCGCCCGCGCCCAGTGCCTGCACGAAGCGGAACGTCACCAGCGAGCCGATCGAGAACGACAACGCGCAGGCCACGCTCGCCAGCGCATACATGATGATGCCGCCGAGCAGCACCGGCCGGCGTCCATAGGTATCCGACAGCGGACCGTAGAGCAGCATGCCGATCGAAAAGCCGAACATGAAGCTGGTCAGCGTGGTCTGCGCGGCGCCGTTGGTGATCGCGAATGCCTGCGCGATAGTCGGCAGGCTCGGCAGATACATATCGATGGAGATCGGCCCGCATGCGGCGAGCGCACCGAGCAACAGAATCAGCCGGCCATCGGGCCGGCGTCTGGTGACGTGAGACATGGGAATCCAGATGATGCGCCGCGCCGTGACCGGCGGCGGAACGGGTGAAACGGGGAATGCGACGACTTGACCGCCTCAATTGTACGCGACGGTTAATCTGAACATCGTGCAACACCGCTTGGCACCGCATGGCACCACTTGGCGCCGCGACACACCGCGCAGCCGCACGCACTATCGCATCCGCGAATAATGCGCGTCCATGCTGAACCGCACGCGTAGGCCCCGGCCCACCACGGCGACCGCACCGCCGATCGGTTAAGCTGCCGCCAGACCGATCCGGACGCCGCATGACGATCCGGGCCGCCCATCTCCCCCCTCCCGCAACGACCACGCGATGACCGCCTTCCTGCTGATCTGGAGCCCCAAGAAATGGCCTTGGCCCGAACTGCCTGACGTGGCGAAGCGCGTCGCCGCAGGTGTCGCGGTGTCCGACGTCTGGGGCTGCGGATTCGCGCGCGGCATCCTGCCGGGCGATCGGGTGTTTCTGCACCGTGTGGCCATGGAACCCAAGGGTATCTTCGGCTCCGGCTACGTGACGCGTGCGCCGTACGAGGTCCCGGACGCGGCGACGAAGCGCGGCTACCGCCTGTGTATCGACTTCGCGTACGACTGGCTGGTCGATGCGCATGCAAGCGTGGTGATTCCGCGCGACACGTTGCGCGTGCATCCATTCTCGGTGCAGACATGGGACGCGCAAAGTTCCGGCACCGTCATCAAGCCGATCGCCGAAGGCGCGCTGGAAAAGCGTTGGCGCGAGCTAACCGGTGCACGTCCGTCGCCGGCACTCGAACCGCCGACCACACCGCCGCGTTCCAGTAAAGTCAGCGCGCACGCCGCGGTGGCGGCAAAAAGCGCGCGCAAAACCTGAGGTCACGTACAAGGCCAGCCGCAAAGCCGCTTCACGCTGACTCCGGTACAATTTCCTCACCGATCCCAGCGCCGCGCGAACCGCCTTCCGGCAACCCGCGCCGCTGCGCAACCTCTATTCCAGCTATCGCCATGTCCAACAACGAAACCCTCTTCGAACGCGCGCAACATACCATCCCCGGCGGCGTGAACTCGCCGGTACGCGCGTTCCGCTCGGTCGGCGGCACGCCGCGTTTCATCGAGCGCGCGCAAGGCCCGTACTTCTGGGACGCGGACGGCCAGCGCTACATCGACTACATCGGCTCGTGGGGGCCGATGATTCTTGGCCACGTCCACCCCGACGTGCTCGAAGCGGTCCAGCGCGTGCTCGGCAACGGCTTCTCGTTCGGCGCGCCGACCGAGTCCGAAATCGAAATCGCCGAAGAAATCTGCAAGCTGGTGCCGTCGATCGAACAGGTTCGTATGGTGTCGAGCGGCACGGAAGCCACCATGAGCGCGCTGCGTCTCGCACGCGGCTTCACGGACCGCAGCCGCATCGTCAAGTTCGAGGGCTGCTATCACGGTCACGCGGACAGCCTGCTGGTCAAGGCCGGCTCGGGCCTGCTGACCTTCGGCAATCCGACCTCGGCGGGCGTGCCGGCCGATATCGCGAAGCACACCACCGTGCTCGAATACAACAACGTCGCGGAACTCGAAGAAGCGTTCAAGGCGTTCGGCAACGAGATCGCTTCCGTGATCGTCGAGCCGGTGGCGGGCAACATGAATCTCGTGCGCGCCACGCCGGAATTCCTGCAAGCCTTGCGGCGCCTGTGCACCGAATACGGCGCCGTGCTGATTTTCGACGAAGTGATGTGCGGTTTCCGCGTCGCGCTGGGCGGCGCACAGCAGGTCTACGGCATCACGCCGGACCTGACGTGTCTGGGCAAAGTGATCGGCGGCGGCATGCCGGCCGCGGCATTCGGCGGACGGCGCGACATCATGGCGCACCTCGCGCCGCTCGGCGGCGTCTATCAGGCCGGCACGCTGTCGGGCAATCCGATCGCGGTCGCCGCGGGCCTGAAAACCTTGCAACTGATCCAGGCACCGGGCTTTTACGACACGCTTACCGCCCGCACCACGCGCCTCGCGCAAGGTCTGGTGAAGGTCGCGCATGAAGCCGGCGTGCCGTTCGCGGCCGATTCCCTCGGCGGCATGTTCGGCCTCTACTTTGCCGACGCGATTCCGGCGAGCTTCGCCGAAGTGACGAAGAGCGACGTGCCGCGCTTCAACGCGTTCTTCCACAAAATGCTCGACGCCGGCGTGTACTTCGCGCCGTCGGCGTACGAAGCGGGCTTCGTGTCGATCGTTCACGACGACGCGATCATCGACGCCACGATCGACGCGGCGCGTGGCGCGTTCGCTTCGCTCGCGGCCTGAAGCCGATGTTCTCGCAAACCGACTTCGTCCATATGGAACGCGCGCTCGCTCTCGCGAAGCGCGGCATGTACACCACCGATCCCAATCCGCGAGTCGGCTGCGTGCTCGTCAAGAACGGCGAAGTGATCGGCGAAGGTTTCACGCAACCGGCCGGCCAGGATCATGCGGAAATCCGCGCATTGAAAGACGCGCGTTCGCGCGGTCACGATCTGCGCGGCGCCACGGCCTACGTCACGCTCGAACCGTGCAGCCACTTCGGCCGCACGCCGCCGTGCGCGAATGCGTTGATCGAAGCGCAGGTCGCGCGTGTGGTCGCGGCAATGGAAGACCCCAATCCGCAAGTGTCCGGACGCGGCCTCGCAATATTGCGCGACGCCGGTATCGAAGTGCGTTGCGGACTGCTCGCGCAGGAAGCGCATGAACTGAACATCGGCTTCGTATCGCGCATGACGCGTGGCCGCCCGTGGGTGCGCATGAAGGTGGCGGCGTCGCTCGACGGCCGCACGGGCTTGCCTTCGGGTGTCAGCCAGTGGATCACTGGCGAAGCGGCGCGCGCCGATGGTCACGCGTGGCGCGCCCGGGCGTCGGCGATTCTGACGGGTATCGGCACCGTCAGGGAAGACGATCCGCGCATGACCGTGCGCGCCGTCGACACGCCGCGCCAGCCGCAACGCGTGTTGATCGACAGTCAGCTCGACGTGCCGCCCGAGGCGCAGATTCTGGCCGGTGCGTCCACGTTGATTTTCTGCGGCAATCTGGATCAACGCCATACCGAGCGCGCCAACGCGCTGCGCGATCGCGGCGCCGAGATCGTCCAGCTGGCGAACCCCGCCGGCAAGGTCGACCTGCCCGCCGTGCTGAACGTGCTCGGCCAGCGCAACGTGAACGAACTGCATGTCGAGGCGGGCTACAAGTTGAACGGTTCGTTGCTGCGTGAAGGCTGCGTCGACGAACTGCTTGTGTATCTCGCGCCGAGCCTGCTCGGCATGGACTCGATGAGCATGTTCAATCTGAGCGCGCCGGACACGCTGGACGGCCGCGTCAAACTGAATTTCCATGCGATCGACCGGATCGGCGACGATCTGCGGATTCTCGCGCGCTTCACGCCTCACGGCGCGAGCGAGCCCGGCACCGATCCCACGTCTGAACCCATTTCAAATTGATCGAGGATTAGCACGATGTTCACAGGAATCGTCGCGGCAGTGGGCCGCATTGAATCAGTCAAGTCGCTCGGCACCGACGGCGACGCGGGCGTGCGCCTGAACGTCGAAGCGGGCGGGCTCGATCTCGGCGACGTGCAACTCGGCGACAGCATCACAATCCAGGGCGCCTGCATGACCGTGGTCGCGCTGACCGCGCATTCGTTCGAAGTCGACGTGTCGCGCGAAAGTTTGAACTGCACGGCAGGGCTCGGCGAAACCGGCGAGGTGAATCTCGAGAAGGCGCTGCGCGCGCATGACCGGTTGGGCGGGCATATCGTTTCCGGTCACGTCGACGGACTCGGCACGGTCACGCATTTCGCGCCGGTGGGTGAATCGCATGAATTGCGCGTGCTGGCGCCGCGTGAGATTGGCCGCTACCTGGCGTTTAAAGGATCGATCACGGTGAATGGCGTGAGCCTGACGGTGAACTCGGTTAAAGATCGCGACGATGGCTGCGAGTTTTCGATCAATCTGATTCCGCACACGGTGCAGGTGACGTCGCTGAAGAATCTGCGCGAGGGGTCGGCGGTTAATCTGGAGATCGATCTGATTGCGCGGTATGTGGAGCGGATGCTGTCGACGTCGCAAAGCTAATGGCCCTCGCCCCCACACCCCAACTCGATCTGTCGAAGTTTCCGCGCCGCGCCCTCCTCGAAGGGCCGACGCCGATCCAGCATCTGCCTCGCCTGAGCGCCCACTTAGGCGGCGTGAGCGTGTTCGTCAAACGAGACGATCTGAACGGTCTGGGCGGTGGCGGCAACAAGTTGCGCAAGCTCGAATTCCTGATCGGCGAAGCATTAGCGAGCGGCGCGGACACGATCATTACCGTCGGCGCGCGGCAGTCGAATCACGCGCGCCTGACGGCTGCGGCCGCTGCGCGTGTCGGCCTCGGGTGCGAGCTGGTTCTGACGAGAGCGGTGCCGCGTGACGACCCCGACTACGTCGACAACGGCAACATTCTGCTCGACGCATTGTTCAACGCGCGCGTGCACGATTTGCCGGGCTCGGCCAACGCGCTGCAATTCGCCGAGGACCGCGCGAACGAGTTGCGTGCGCAAGGCCGTCGCGTCTATGTCTGTCCGTTGGGCGGCTCGAGTCCGGTGGGCTGTTTGGGCTATGCGGATTGCGCGGCTGAAATCGTCGGCCAGGCGAAGGCGGATGGCCTGTCGTTCGATCGCATCGTGGTTCCCAACGGCAGCGGTGGGATGCACGCCGGGCTCGTCGCCGGATTGGTGGCGATGGGACGGGATCCGTCGCTCGTGAGCGCGTTCACGGTGTATGGCAAGGCCGAACAGGCCCGCTCGACCACGCTCGATAAAGCGAACCAGACGGCTCAACTCATCAACGCGACTCTCCGCGTCGACAGCAGCGCGATTTCAATCGACGAGGCCCAACTCGGCGCCGGCTACGGCATCCCAACCGATGGCATGCGCGCAGCAGTTCGCCTGATGGCGTCGACGGAAGGATTGCTGCTCGATCCGGTCTACGGTGGAAAAGCGTTCGCGGGTCTCGTGGAAAACGCCGCCGCCGGGCACTACCGCGCAGGACAGAACATCCTGTTCGTCATGACCGGTGGTCTGCCCGGGCTTTTCGCCTACCGAAGCGAGTTCTGACGGTTTAACCGTCGGCCAGGAAAAGCCGACGCTTAAACCGCTAAACCGCTAAACAATCAAACGCTTACGCGCTGATATCGATGCTCTTGCCCACCGCGGCATTAGCGCCGCTCGCTTGCGACGTCGACGGCACGGCATCGGCCGACGCGCTCACCACGATTCCCTTGGAATGCAGATGAGGGTGATGGCTTCCCGTCGTACTGGTCGACGAGGTCGCCGCCTTCAGGTGGGTGGCAAAAGTGGGTTGCTGGCTGGCGCTGGCGCCCGATGCGCTGGAGCTGCTCTTGTTGCCGGCCAGTTGCGACAGACCGGAACGGATTGCGCTGCCCACATTGCTGAGCAGCGTTGAGGCTAGACCGATTGGAATCATTTCGACGTCCGTCGTGAGAAGGGGTGGCTGAAACAGCCATGCCGACCGACTATATCGTGCCTCCCTGGCAGCGAACGCGGCGAATAGAGCGGGTAATTGCCGCCTTTTCACTCCGCTCGCGAGAAGTTCGACAAGTCACTGGCCCGCGCAACGACACGATCCGACTCTCGACTCACCCGTCCCTGCGCCGTTCCGCATAGGTCTCCGCGCAAATCGCCTGCAACGATGCGATGAAAAGCGTCAGCGCCTCCGGACGCGGCCGTTGCGAATGTGTGAACACGGCGATCGGCGGCAGCGTCCACTGAAACGAATACGGCACGATCGCCACGCCCGCGATTCGAACCAGCTCTTCGGCGATATCGGCCGGAACAATCGACACGGCGTTTTCACCCGACGCAATCATTTCGCCGATCAGCTTGGACGAGTAACTCTCCACCATCGGCACGGGTGGCGCCGCGCCCGCAGCCAGAAACAGATCCGACACCTGCTCGCGCATCGGCGTCTGCGGTGCGCCGAGAATCCAGTCGAGTGTGCGCAGCGTGTTCCAGTCGAGCTTCACGCGCGCCAGTTGCGCGGCCAGCCGCCGGTTCGCAATCAGCCGGGGTTGTTGCTGGTACAGCACCTGGAAGCCGACTTGCGCCAGATCCACCGCCGCCGACGCCCGGCCGATCACGATGTCGACGGCATGGTCGTGTAGTTGCGAGAGCAACTGCTCGCTGGTGCCTTCGTGAATCGTCACGGTCAGGCGCCGCTCCATGCCGGATTTCAGGCGCCGTAAGGTCGCCGACAACATCTGCCCGGAAATGAACGGAATCACCCCGACGTGCAGATGCGCCGCATGCCCGGACGCCACCGCCTGCATATCGCGCGCGAGGTGGTCAAGATCGTGGACCATGGCCTGCGCGCGCCTGAGCACCACGGCGCCCAACGCGGTCGGCAGCATGCCGCGCGACGAGCGCTCGAACAGCGGCGTGCCGAACATGCTCTCCAACTCCGCCAGCGCGTTGGTCACGGCGGGTTGACTGCTGGCCATGTGCTCGGCGACCCGCGTGAGCGACCGGTGCTGCTCGATGTGCAGCAACAGCACCAGATGCCGCATTTTTAGCCGCGCGCTCAGGCGCCTGACCAGATCGTTCGATTCGAATGTCATCGCAAAGTCGTCGCAAAGTTGCCGGTTAGCCCGCACTCATCATAAAAAAGTGATGGGTCGATATTAAAACAGAATGATCCCCTTATAACGACTGTCTAGAATCGCCTTAACAGATCGCGCCGGGACCGGCCCGGCGCGCACCAAGGCGAGAAACATGAACCCGACCGACCAGCAAGCCGCTTTCGACTATCACGAATTCCCGACCCCGGGAAAGATCTCCGTGGTGGCCAGCAAACCGCTCGCGACCCAGCGCGACCTGGCGCTCGCCTACACGCCGGGCGTCGCCAGCGTGTGCTCGGCCATCGCCGAAGATCCGCTTCAGGCGTATCGCTTTACCGCGCGCGGCAACCTGGTCGGCGTGATCAGCAACGGCACCGCAGTGCTGGGCCTCGGCAATATCGGCGCGCTGGCCTCCAAGCCGGTCATGGAAGGCAAAGCCGTGCTGTTCAAGAAGTTCGCCGGCGTCGACGTGTTCGACATCGAGATCAATGAAACGGACCCGGACAAGCTGGTCGACATCATTGCCGGCCTGGAGCCGACCTTCGGCGGGATCAACCTCGAAGACATCAAGGCGCCAGAGTGCTTTATCGTCGAACGCAAGCTGCGCGAGCGCATGAAGATTCCGGTCTTTCACGACGATCAGCACGGCACGGCGATCACCGTGTCGGCCGCGTTTATCAACGGCCTGAAGGTGGTGGGCAAGTCCATCGCCGAGGTCAAGGTCGTCACGTCCGGCGCGGGCGCGGCGGCGCTGGCCTGCCTCGATTTGCTGGTGGACCTCGGCCTGCCGGTGGACAACATCTGGGCGACCGACATTGAAGGCGTCGTTTATCGCGGCCGCACAACGCTGATGGATCCGGACAAGGCGCGCTTCGCGCAGGAAACCCCGGCGCGTACGCTGGCCGAGGTGATCGAGGGGGCCGACGTGTTCCTCGGTCTGTCGGTGGGCGGCATTCTGAGCGCGGACATGCTGAAAACGATGGCCGCGCGGCCGCTGATCCTCGCGCTCGCCAATCCGACGCCGGAGATTTTCCCGGAACTCGCGCACGCGACCCGCGACGACGTCGTGATCGCGACCGGCCGCTCGGACTATCCGAACCAGGTCAACAACGTGCTGTGCTTCCCTTATATCTTCCGCGGCGCGCTCGACGTGGGCGCCACCACCATCACGCGGGAGATGGAAATTGCCGCCGTGCACGCCATTGCCGGCCTCGCGGAAGAAGAACAGAACGACGTGGTCGCGGCCGCCTACGGCGCCTACGACGTGGCGTTCGGCCCGCAATACCTGATTCCGAAGCCGTTCGACCCGCGTCTGATCGTGCGGATCGCGCCGGCCGTCGCGCGGGCCGCCATGGAAGGCGGCGTCGCGACCCGGCCGCTGCCGGATCTGGACGCCTACGTCGAACAGTTGCAGCAGTTCGTCTACCACTCGGGCGCGTTCATGAAGCCGCTTTTCTCGAACGCGCGACAATTCGTGCGCGACGGCGGCAAGGCACGCATCGTCTTCACCGAGGGCGAGGACGAACGCGTGCTGCGCGCGGTGCAGGTGGTCGTCGACGAAAAGCTCGCACGGCCGATTCTGGTCGGGCGGCCGGAGGTGCTGCTCGCACGCATCGAGAAATTCGGTCTGCGCTTGCGGCTCGGCCAGGACGTCGAAGTCACCAATCCCGAGTACGACGAGCGTTTCACGCAGTACTGGACGACTTACTGGGAATTGATGTGCCGCGACGGCATCACGAAGGAAATGGCACGCGTCGAGACGCGCCGGCGCCTGACGCTGATCGGCGCGATGATGGTGCGCCTGGGCGACGCGGACGGCATGGTGTGCGGCACGGTCGGCGCGTATCACGACCATCTGCGCTTCGTCGATGAAGTGATCGGCAAGAAGCCCGGCGCGCGCACCTATGCGGCGATGAACATTCTGCTGCTCGACGAGCGCACGGTCGCGCTGGTCGACACGCACATCAACGACGACCCCACCGCCGAACAGATCGCCGAATACACGATCGCCGCCGCGAAGCAGATGGCGTGGCTAAACCTGACGCCCAAGGCCGCCCTGCTGTCGCGCTCGAACTTCGGCTCGGGCGCCGCGGCCTCCGGCGCGAAGATGCGCCGCGCGCTGGAACTGGTGCGGGCGCAGGCGCCCGAGCTCGAAGTGGACGGCGAAATGCACGGCGATTGCGCACTGGACGAAGCGTTGCGCCTTCGTATTCTGCCCAACTCGCCACTCAAGGGCGCGGCCAATCTGCTGGTCTGCCCGAACGTGGACGCCGGCAACATTGCCTACAACCTGCTGAAAACCGGCGCGGGCAGCAATGTCGCCGTGGGTCCGTTCCTGCTCGGCGTCAACGCGCCGGTCAATATCCTGACCTCGAGCTCGACGGTCAGGCGGATCGTCAACATGACGGCGCTGACCGTGCTGCAGGCGAACCTGACGGATCACTGAGTGGTTTGGTAAGCGTTGGCCGGCCGATTGTGGAGGTCCGCCGGGCCTTCCACAAGCCGGCCGAATGGCCTATCCCATCCGGCGGATGGCGACTTGAGACCGCGCGTGGCGTAAAATACGCGCTTTCCCGAAAATCTCCGCCAACATGACGCTCGCCTCCACTTTAGAGATCATCGCCGAACTGAAAGCCGGCCGGATGGTGATCCTCGTCGACGAAGAAGACCGCGAAAACGAGGGCGACCTCGTAATCGCCGCCGAATTCGTCACGCCGGAAGCGATCAACTTCATGGCCCGCTACGGCCGTGGCCTGGTCTGCCTGACGCTCACCCAGGAGCGCTGCAAGCTGCTGAACCTGCCGCTCATGACGTACCGCAACGGCACGCAGTACGGCACGGCGTTCACGGTCAGCATCGAAGCGGCTGAAGGCGTGACCACCGGCATCTCCGCGGCGGACCGCGCCCGCACGATCGCCGCGGCGGTCGCGCCGGACGCCAAGGCCGAGCACATCGTGCAGCCGGGCCACGTGTTCCCGATCATGGCCCAGCCGGGCGGCGTGCTGGTGCGCGCCGGCCATACCGAGGCCGGTTGCGACTTCACCGCGCTGGCAGGCCTCACGCCGGCCGCGGTGATCTGCGAAGTCATCAAAGACGACGGCACCATGGCGCGCCTGCCGGACCTGATGGAGTTCGCGAAAGAACACGATCTCAAGATCGGCACGATCGCGGATCTGATCCACTATCGCAGCCGCACCGAGTCGATCGTCGAGCGTATTTGCGAACGCACCATGCAAACGGCGCACGGCGCGTTCCGCGCGGTCATGTATCTCGACCAGCCGAGCGGCCAGCCGCATATCGCGCTGGTGCGCGGCACGCCGTGCACGGATCAGGACACGCTGGTGCGCGTGCATGAGCCGCTGTCGGTGCTGGATCTGCTGGAAGTCAGCGAATCCACCCACTCGTGGACGCTCGACGCGGCCATGAAAGAAATCGCCGCGCGCGACTGCGGCGTGATCGTGCTGCTGAACTGCGGCGACTCGAAAGACCATCTGATCGACGTGTTCAAGGCCTTCGATTCGAAGGAAAAAGCCGAGGCGCTCAAACGCCGTCCGGTCGACTTCAAGACGTACGGCATCGGCGCGCAGATTCTGCGCGAGCTGGGTGTCGGCAAGATGCAGGTCCTGTCGAACCCGCGCAAGCTGGGCAGCATGTCGGGTTACGGTCTCGAAGTCACCGGCTTCGTTCCGATGCCGGGCAGCAAGGCACAAGCTCCACAAGGCTGATCCGACCACTCTCGCGCATTAGCGCCCACTCAAAACACTACGGAATTCACAATGGAAATCGGACAATACCAACCGAATCTCGACGGCGACGGACTGCGCATCGGCATCGTCCAGGCGCGCTTTAACGAACCCGTTTGCAACGGCCTCGCCGACTCCTGCATCGAAGAACTCGAACGCCTCGGCGTGACCGGCGAAGACGTGCTGCTGGTCACCGTGCCGGGTGCACTGGAAATTCCGCTGGCGCTGCAAAAGCTCGCCGAAAGCGCGCAATTCGACGCACTGATCGCGCTCGGCGCGGTGATTCGCGGCGAGACGTACCACTTCGAACTGGTCTCGAACGAAAGCGGCGCGGGCATCACGCGTATCGGTCTCGACTTCGGCATTCCGGTCGCGAACGCCGTGCTGACCACCGAAAACGACGAGCAGGCCGTCGCCCGCATGACCGAAAAGGGTCGTGACGCAGCGCGCGTGGCCGTCGAAATGGCGAACCTCTCCGTCGCGCTCGAACAACTCGGCGGCGACGACGAAGAAGAAGAAGACGAAGAAGAGGAAGGGGCATGAAGAGCGCACGCCGACGCTCCCGCGAACTGGCCACGCAGGGGCTTTACCAGTGGCTGCTATCAGGTTCGTCCAGCAGCGAAATCGACGCGCAACTGCGCGGCGCGCAAGGCTACGACAAGGCCGATCACGAACATCTGAACGCGCTGCTGCAAGGCGTGATCCGCGATTCGGAAGCGCTCTCCGCCGACATCGCGCCGTGTCTGGACCGTCCGCTCGAACAGCTCTCGCCAGTCGAACGCGCGGTTCTGCTGGTCGCCGCCTACGAGTTCAAGAACCATGTGGATATTCCCTATCGCGTGGTCATCAACGAAGCCGTCGAACTCGCCAAGACGTTTGGCGGCGCGGACGGCTACAAGTACGTGAACGGCGTGCTGGACAAGCTGGCGGCGCAATTGCGCTCGGCTGAAACGCAAGCGGCCCGCAAGTCTTGAGTTTGATGCAGCACATGACTGCGGCGTGAGCCGCGGCATGTGCTGGGTTTGCTGAGTCTGGCTGTGCGCGCTTGAACGTGAAGCGCGTTGCCGCGAAAGGCGCCGTCCGTCTTTGCTTCTGCCGTCTTTGCTTCTGAATGGATCTGATCTGATCGTATGAACTCCGTGACCGAACCCTTGGTGCGGCTCGCCGCTCGCGTCGATGCCATCCAGCCTTTCTATGTGATGGAGCTGGCCAAGGAGGCCGCGCTGCTGGAGCGCGACGGGCGCGACATTATTCACATGGGAATCGGCGAGCCCGATTTCACCGCGCCCGAACCGGTCATCGAGGCCGCCGCGAACGCGCTGCGCCGCGGCGTCACCCAATACACCAATGCGCTCGGCCTGCAGCCGCTGCGCGAAGCCATCTCCGCGCACTACGCCGACTTCTACGGCGTGAACGTCGATCCGGCGCGGATCGTGGTCACGGCCGGCGCTTCCGCCGCGTTGCTGCTGGCATGCGCCGCGCTGGTCGATCGCGACGACGAAGTGCTGATGCCCGACCCGTGCTATCCGTGCAACCGGCATTTCGTGATCGCCGCCGAAGGCAAGCCGGTCATGGTGCCGGGCGGCCCGGCCGAACGTTTCCAGCTGACCGCCGCCGACGTCGAACGTCTGTGGAACGAGCACACGCGTGGTGTGCTGCTGGCGTCGCCGTCGAATCCGACCGGCACGTCGATCGAACCCGCCGAACTCGAACGCATCGTCAAAGCGGTGCGCTCGCGCGGCGGCTTTACCATCGTCGACGAAATCTACCAGGGCTTGAGCTACGACGCGAAGCCCGTGTCAGCGCTGTCGTTCGGCGACGACGTGATCACCGTCAACAGTTTCTCCAAGTACTTCAACATGACCGGCTGGCGACTCGGCTGGCTGGTGGTGCCGCCAAACACGGTCGGCGCTTTCGAAAAGCTCGCGCAGAACCTGTTCATCTGCGCGTCGGCGCTCGCGCAGCACGCGGCGCTCGCGTGCTTCGAGCCAGACACCATCGCCATTTATGAAGGCCGGCGGCTGGAATTCAAGCGTCGGCGCGACTTCATCGCACCGGCTCTGGAATCGCTGGGGTTTTCGGTGCCGGTCATGCCCGACGGCGCGTTTTACGTCTACGCGGATTGCCGCACGGTCGCGCATCCGGCCGCCGGCGACAGCGCCGCGCTGACCAAAGCGATGCTGCACGATGCGGGCGTGGTGCTGGTGCCAGGAATGGATTTCGGCACGCATGCGCCGAAGGACTACATCCGGCTGTCGTATGCAACGGCTTATCCGAAGCTGGAAGAAGCCGTCGACCGGCTGGCGAAGCTGTTCGGGCAGCATTGATCGTTCCGGATCGCCAGACGCAAAAAAGGACACCCGAGGGTGTCCTTTTTTATGGGCGACGGCCTTGCATCGGCCCAGTCGCGTTCAGCTCATATCGCCGACGCAAAACAACGCTAAACGTTAAGCGCCGAACTCCGAATTCGAAGCGACATGCTTGGTCGCGTTGGAACTGGCGTCGTCCTGCTCGGACACTGGCGTCTTCACCGGCGCCGCGCTCAGCGGATGACCGCCGTCGAGCGTCATCTGTACGCGCTTGCCGCTGGCAGCCGCCGCAGCCGTCGTATTCGCCGATGCGGTCGTCAGAACCGGCGATTGCGGTGCATTGATCGGCACCTTGCGGCCACGCGCCACGTCGCGCAGACGACCGCGCTCAGCCATCACCTTGGCGCCGTAACCGCCGTCGTCCTGCGAGGTCGAGCCCACATACAGGCGCAAGCCGCCCGGCAACGAACCGCCACGGGCGATGCAATCCTTCAGCACCAGCGCGCCCACCTTGATGTTCGCGACCGGTTCGAGCGCCGCGCTCTGGCCGCCGAAGTACTGGAACTTGTCCGAGTGCACCTTCGACATGACCTGCATCAGGCCTTGCGCGCCCACGCCGCTCTCGGCGTACGGGTTGAAGCCGGATTCGATCG
The DNA here is from genome assembly GCF_000745015.1 of Burkholderia sp. 9120. Classification (NCBI taxonomy): domain Bacteria; kingdom Pseudomonadati; phylum Pseudomonadota; class Betaproteobacteria; order Burkholderiales; family Burkholderiaceae; genus Burkholderia; species Burkholderia sp. 9120. Next base: position 1,338,101 of record NZ_JQNA01000001.1, read on the forward strand.
CCATCACGGACAGCAGCAGCAGCGGGTCGAGACCGACTTCGCGGCCGGTGTCGAACGCGGCCTTCACGAGCTCGCTAACGGGCTCCTGGGCGACGCGATAACGCCGCGCCAGGTAAGACGCGACCAGATCCTGCTCACGGGTCGACACCAGCACGCGGTCATCGCGGGCGTCGGCGGAGACACGCTGCGACGGGATCAGACGCGCCAGCGCGCTGACGCTTTGCATGGTGCGCGGGTCGAGCCCGTTGAGGGCTGCGACGCCCATACCGGCCGAACCGGAGCCGTCGAAGGCGCCGTCAAAGCTGGTATTGCTTACGGTGGCGGCGGTGTTGCCGTTGGTCGCACCGCTCGCGCTGTCGGCGCCGTTCGAATTGGCGGACAGCGATTCGTCGGAAGACGGGCTGCCCGGCGGGCCGAACGACGGCAGCGGGTTGCCCTGCAGCAACCGGGCGGGCCCGGCTTGCACGGCGGCTGACACAACCGGCATCAGCTTGGCGGCGAGCGTGCCGCGCAGGGCCGGCATCAGCCACAGTACGAGTGCCAGCACGACAGCGATACCGCCGACAATGCTGAACAGGTGATGACTCATTCGCGTCCCGCGACGCAGCACACCACGCACAACCTGCGCAATACGCTCATCGGGACGCCACGATAACCAGGCGTTCATTCAGATCTCCCATGGTGCATGATCCCCGAACTCCGCCATGTAAACAGGCGGTAACACACGTTCGAAGAGTCAAGACATCGCGTGCTCTGTCTGGTTAGGGCAGCAGCGACGTCGGGAAAACGGCAAATACCGTCTCTGTGGGGAGCCGTCCTGAAAAGTGGACGCGGCATACCAAAAAAGTATGCAGGCGATGGCTCCCACGCGAAAAACCAGCGTCAGTTGGCGCTGGCGAGGACTTCAGTAAGGCCGTCAGATACCGTGCAGGGGTTCGGTAAACGGTGACGCGTTGCGTCTAAAGGGACCGGGGGCAGTGGTAAAAAGGTTCACGCCCTGCAACCAATGTGGACGGATTCTATGCAGGGTTTTATAGATCGTCAACACTATAGACGGGCAAAAGTATAACTAATTGTAATAATGAACAGTGTTCAGTCGGTCAAGAACCGCGCAGCATGCGCCTTTTGAGCCATCTCAAATGAGTTCCTCTACCCAGGCCGTTCGGCTGAGCTACGTGCGCTAGTCAACGCAGGTAAAATCGACAATCGTTTTGGAGCGGTAGCAGCCTGCCGCGCCCTTCCTTCCCGCCGCTCGCGCGGCACTGAACCGCACCAGATGAAATATAAAGACCTGCGTGATTTCGTCGGCCGTCTCGAATCGATCGGAGAACTGCGCCGTATCTCGCAAACCGTCTCGCCTGTCCTGGAAATGACCGAACTGTGCGACCGCGTGCTGCGCGCCGGCGGCCCGGCGTTACTGTTCGAGAGCCGGGCCCAGCATGAGTTTCCAGTGCTCGGCAACCTGTTCGGCACACCGCGTCGGGTGGCGCTCGGTATGGGTGTCGACGCGCAGGCCGGTGAAGGCGACGGCGCTGCGCTCGAGTCGCTGCGCGATGTCGGTCGGCTGCTCTCCGCGTTGAAGGAACCGGAGCCGCCGAAAGGCCTCAAGGACGCGGGCAAACTGTTCTCGCTGGCCAAGGCGGTGTGGGACATGGCGCCCAAAACGGTGAGCGCGCCGCCCTGCCAGGAAATCGTCTGGGAAGGCAACGACGTGGACCTCGCCAGACTGCCGATTCAGACCTGCTGGCCGGGCGATGCCGGCCCGCTGATCACATGGGGCCTGACCGTCACAAAAGGCCCGAATAAGAGCCGACAAAATTTAGGTATATATCGCCAGCAACTGATCGGGCGTAACAAACTGATCATGCGCTGGCTCGCCCATCGCGGTGGCGCGCTCGATTTCCGCGAGTTCGCGCTGCAGAATCCGGGCAAACCGTATCCGGTGGCGGTCGTGCTGGGCGCCGATCCGGCCACGATCCTCGGTGCGGTCACGCCGGTGCCCGATACCTTGTCCGAATACCAGTTCGCCGGACTGCTGCGAGGCGGGCGCACCGAGCTCGCCAAATGCATCACGCCGGGCGTCGACGGTTTGCAGGTGCCCGCGCGCGCCGAGATCGTGCTCGAAGGGTTCATCTATCCGCAGGAAGGCACGCCCTCGCCCGCTCCGGCCGGCGCGCCGCCGCGGCCCACAAAGGGTGCATCGGCCGGCTACGAACATGCGCTGGAAGGCCCGTACGGCGACCACACCGGCTACTACAACGAGCAGGAGTGGTTCCCCGTCTTCACCGTCGAACGCATCACCATGCGGCGCGATGCGATCTATCACTCCACCTACACCGGCAAACCGCCCGACGAACCCGCGGTGCTCGGCGTCGCGCTCAACGAAGTGTTCGTGCCGCTGTTGCAGAAGCAGTTCAGCGAGATCACCGATTTCTATCTGCCGCCCGAAGGCTGCAGCTACCGCATGGCCATCGTGCAGATGAAGAAAAGCTACCCCGGCCACGCCAAGCGCGTGATGTTCGGCGTGTGGAGTTTTCTGCGGCAGTTCATGTATACGAAGTTCATCGTGGTGGTCGACGAAGACGTCAATATTCGCGACTGGAAAGAGGTGATCTGGGCGATTACCACGCGCATCGATCCCGCGCGTGACACGGTGCTGGTGGACCGCACGCCGATCGACTATCTGGATTTCGCGTCGCCGGTGGCGGGGCTCGGGTCGAAGATGGGGCTCGACGCCACCAACAAATGGCCCGGCGAAACCGATCGCGAATGGGGCCGCCCGATCGAGATGGATAAAGCGGTCAAACAACGCATCGACTCGTTGTGGAACGAACTGGGCCTGTAGGCGAGCCGCACGACAAGTTCAAATAACAAAACACCGAGGGAGTGGTCGCGCGGATGCATGCTTTTTCAATGATGTCGGATGGTTTTTTTCTGTCGTTGTCGTTGTGTCTGGATATCGGTCTCGTGAACGTCGCAATGATTTCGCTGACGCTCTCGCACGGCTTCAAACCCGGCTTCTGGCTTGGCCTCGGCTCGTGCATCGGCGACCTGATTTACGCAGCGCTCGCGCTCGCGGGCATGGCCGCGTTGCTGCAGTTCGAATCGGTGCGCTGGGTGGTATGGATCGGCGGCGCGGCGATTTTGCTGTTTCTCACGTGGAAAATGGCGCGTGAGGCAATGTTCCCGGCGCCGGCGCCCGCAGTCGCCGGCAAGGCGGACGCGAATGCGCCGCATCTGTCCGCATGGCGCGGCTTTTTGCGTGGCGTCTTGCTGGCGGTGTCGTCGCCTTCGGCGATTCTGTGGTTCGCGGCCGTCGGCGGCGCGTTGATCGCGAAAGCCGGTGCGACGAGCGTCACAACAGCGCCGGTGTTTCTCGGCGGCTTCTTTCTCGGCGGATTGTGCTGGACGATCTTTATCTGCGGGCTCGGCAGTCACGGCCGCAAGCGCGCCGGCACCGGTTTGCTGCGCGCGTGTCATGTGCTGTCCGCGCTGCTGTTCGCGTACTTCTCTTATAGCGTGATCGTCAACGGGTATCGCGATCTGATCGTGCAGACCGCGCACGCGGTGAGTTGATACGAAAACGGCTCGCTTTAGGCGAGCCGTTTTTCCATCTGCGACCTTCTATTCCGTTCAGCGAACGTCAGCGTACGCGGCAACGCGAGCGATCTATCACGCGAGATACTGCGCGAGCTTCTCCAGATCGACGTTCCCCCCGCTGATCACCACGCCGACGCGTTTGCCCTCAACCGGCACGATGCCGTTCAGGACCGCCGCCGCCGCGAGGCAGCCCGTCGGCTCGACCACGATCTTCATGCGCTGTGCGAAAAAACGCATCGTGTCGATCAATTGCGCGTCGCTGACCGTTTCGATTCGCGCCACCAGTTTGCGAATAATCGCGAACGTGTAGTCGCCGAGATGCGTGGAGGCGGCGCCGTCGGCGATAGTTCGCGGCGTGTCGATACGCACGATCTCTCCGCGCGCGAGCGATTGCTGGCCGTCGTTGCCGGCTTCCGGTTCGACGCCGATCACCGTGCATGCCGGGCTCAACGCCGCCGCCGACAACGCGCTGCCGCCGATCAATCCACCGCCGCCGAGACAGACGAACAGCATGTCGAGCGGGCCGGTTTCATCGATGAATTCCTTCACCGCGGTGCCCTGCCCCGCGATCACATGCGGATGGTCGTAAGGCGGAATCAGCGTCATGCCGCGCTCTTCGGCGAGGCGGCGGCCGATCTCTTCGCGGTTCTCCGTGTAGCGATCGTAGGTGATGACTTCACCGCCGTAGCCCTTGGTCGCCGCGACTTTGGCCGCGGGGGCGTCGTGCGGCATGATGATCGTCGCGCGGATGCCGGCGAGTTGCGCGGACAACGCGATGGCTTGCGCATGATTGCCCGACGAGTACGTCAGCACGCCGGCTTTGCGCTGCTCCGCGTCGAAGTGCGAAATCGCGTTATAGGCGCCGCGAAACTTGAAGGCGCCCATGCGCTGAAAATTTTCGCACTTGAAGAATACCGACGCACCCGTGCGTTCGTTGAACGTGCTCGAGGTCAAAACAGGGGTGCGATGCGCGACGCCTTCGAGACGCGCGGCGGCGTCGAGGACGTCGTCGAAAGTGGGAGCGGGAAGCGCATGCATCGGCGAAACTCTCCAGAGCGATGGTTAAACAACCATTGTCCCAGCTTCACCGGTGCTTTGGATCACGGCCGCGCCAACAAAAGACAAACGGCGTAACCCGGCGATCAAGCCGGCGTTACGCCGTTAAACCCGCGCTAAACGCTGGTGCGATTAGCGGCGGTAGTAACCATGGCCGTAATAACCGTGTCCGTAATAGCCGCGGCCATAATAACCGTGATGGTAATAAGGACGGCCATAGCCACCGTAATACCCGCCCACCACGACGGCAGGCGGCGGCGCATACACCACCGGCGGCGGAGCATAGACCGGCGGCGGTGCGTAATAAACCGGCGGCGGCGCAGCATAAACCGGATAAGCCGGCGCGATCGGCACCCCGATACCGATACCCACGGAAACGTGTGCTTCGGCTGCACTGGCGAGCCCTAAGCCGAGTGCGGCGGCAACGACAAACGGAACGATCTTTTTCACTTGTATTCTCCTGGCGCGGCCCACTCAGGTCGCCGACTTTGCACGCGTTGCATGCTATGAATCCAATGTATCGAAAAAGCCCAATCGTATTTGTGCGCATTTGTTGCAAATTGCAATTGACGGCAATACGCCGCAATTAGCCCGTGCGCGAGAAATGCCGAACGGCCGACGTAGCGGGCTGAAAACTAAGGGTTTCCGCGCGGCCGCGGGATCTCATTGGCCGCTTGACGAAGCGCGCGGCGTCGAATGCGCGCTTTTCAGTAATCTTTGATTACAAATTAGCTTCAATCCTGACGGCTCGATTGACGCGCCAAAACGAAAAATGCCCGGCGCTGAGGCCGGGCATCTCTTACCTGCAAACAGCGCTAGCAGCGGTGTGTCAACCGACCTTCACGTAGGCGAATTCGCGCGACACGCTCGGCGGGACGTAGGCGCCGCTAATCCGCACGCGCGGCGTCAGGCGTTTTTTCTGGTCCCACCAGCGGCGGCGCTGGGCGTGGGTGAGGAACCGCAAGTGCTTTCGGTAAGAAAAAATGCTCATCGTGACCTCCCGAATCTGACTGCGAGACGAAATACCCGGAACTGCAACGGCCTAAAGCGGTACATAAAGAAATTGTGAGCAGTTTTCAAGCCTGCGGGGCGCGTGCCGCCGGATAACCGGCCTGCTGCGCCATACGGCGCGCCAACTGATCAGAGGAAAGCGCGGCCGGATGCGCGATACTTCTGCTTTCCCGTCCCAATGTTCCGTCTGGAGCAGGCAACCATGTCCCAGTCTTCTCTGCCGCGCCTCGGCTTTATCGGTGCAGGCCGGCTCGCGCGGTGCCTCGCGCTGAGCTTTTCCCGCGCCGGCTATCCGGTCACGGCGGTGACGAGCCGCACAGCGGCTTCAGCCAGCCGGCTCGCCAGTCAAATCGGGCATTGCGCGGCTTGTGACGACCCTCAACAGGTAGTCGACGCCGCCGACATCATCTTTTTAGCCGTTCCGGACGACCATATCGGTTCGTCAGCCCACACTCTGCGCTTCGGCCCGGCGGCAGCGAGCGACTCGCGTAAGGCGCTGGTGCATTGCAGCGGCGCCTCGCCGGTCGAGCTGCTGGCCCCGGCGCGCGATCAGGGCGCGGCGATCGGCGGCTTTCATCCACTGTACCTCTTTGGCGGTGACCTCGCCGACCTCGAGCGGATTGCCGGCTGCTCGGTCACGATCGAGGCCGACGGCGCGCTGAAAGACGCGCTGACGGCGCTAACCGTCGCGCTACGCTGCCATCCGCTGTCGATTCCGGCAGGCGGCCGCATGCTGTATCACGCGGCCGCGCACTATGCCGCCAGCTTCGCGCTGTGCAGCCTCGCCGAATGCGTCGCGCTGTGGCGCACGCTAGGTTTCGCGGAGGACGACGCCCTGCGCGCGCTGCTGCCGATGCTCGCCGGCACGATCGAAACGGCGCGCGACAAGGGCCTGTCCAATGCGCTCGCCGGCCCCGTGTCGCGCGGCGACACGGGTGTCGTCGAAAAGCAGCTGGCGCTGCTGGAAGGGCTCGGCGGCGACCACGCCGCGCTATACGGTTTGTTGTCGCGGCGCGCGGTCGGCCTCGCCGAACGCCGCGCCACGCCGCCCGCCGCCATCGACGCGATCGCCGAGGTTGTCGAAGAATCGCTCAACCGCTCGCTGAATCAGGCGGCAGCAGGTGCAAGCGTCAAGTAAGCCGTGATAATGTGACGTCCGGCGCCGCGCGCAATCCGCCAGCGCCGCGCTTCTGGACCAACAGACGAGAACGCACAATGATCAAGGTCAGCATCCTTTATCCGTACCGGGAAAACGGCCACTTCGACGTGGACTATTACTGCGTCACGCACATGCCGCTGGCGGCCAGGCTGTTCGGGCCGTCGCTGAAAGGCTGGTCGGTCGACGTCGGCATCAACGCCGGGCCGCCGGGAACGCCACCGCCGTACGTCGCAGCGGGACACTTCCTGTTCGAGAGCACGGACGACTTCTACAAGGTCTTCAAGTCCGCAGCCGAACAACTCACCGCGGACATTCCCAATTACACCGACGGCGGCAACGGCACGATTCTGATCAGCGAGATCAAGATTTCCGTGTGATGGCAAGCGGAGACGGCCAGGGCGGCGACTTATCGTTGGACCAGCCGCTCAAGCTCGCTGGAAGGTAGCGCGATCGAAGTAAGCTGGGCAAACGCCGAGCGGCCGCTCGAAACCGCACATGACGCGCCCTTCCGCGGAATCGGCGCATGGAAACCGAATGAAACCGCCGGCGCACCGATCGGCTCGCGCCGGCTCCCCGCGGCCGATCGACGGCCGCCATCAGAAGGATAAGGACACACGATGTTTGGCGATATCGCCCGTTTTCTGCTCAATACCGTCTTTACGCTGTTCGGCGCGGCGTTGCTGCTGCGCGCCTGGCTGCAGGTCGTGCGCATGCCGCCGTACAACCCGGTCACGAACGCCGTGCTGCAAGCCACCAACTGGATCGTGCTGCCGCTGCGGCGCATTCTGCCGAGCACCCGCAGCATCGACTGGGCGAGCCTTGTCGCGGCGCTGATCGCGGCGATCGTCTATGTGGTGCTGATGGTGGTCCTGACCGGCGCCGATCCGCTGACCCTCGTGCCGACGCTGCTGATCGTCGCCGTGCTGACGCTGATCAAGTGGGCGCTGAATCTGATCATCTGGATGACGATCCTGATGGCGCTGCTGTCGTGGCTCAATCCGCGTTCGCCGGCCATGCCGATTCTGTATCAGCTGACCGCGCCGTTTCTGAATCCGCTGCGCCGGGTCGTGCCGCAGCTCGGTGGCATCGATCTCTCGCCGATTCTGCTGTTCGTGATCGTGCAGGTGCTGCTGATGGTGGTGACGCGCGCGGCGGTTCAACTGACTTACTTCGTGATCTGAAGCTGACCGCGGCATCGGCTTTGACGGGAAATGGCGGCGCGATTTGCGCTAACCGCCCTTTCCCGAGTAAAATCATGCGCTCTGCGGGCGTCGTATAATGGTAATACCCTAGCTTCCCAAGCTAGAGCCGTGGGTTCGATTCCCATCGCCCGCTCCACCGCTTCCGTTCGTGAAGCGTTGCAAGGTGGTTCATCCGCCTATCTCATCAAGGCCGTGCTGGACCTGGTCGACATTCACCAGAATCATTGATTGCAAAAGCCGGTCCGGTCGGGTTAATCCGTCGTCGTCTGGCGAAATTGGCGCGCGCTTGGCCTGTGCGCTTGGGATTAACTCGCGACCATAACCCGAAAATGTCTGCAATCCCAGTCCTTAACCGACATAAGGTCTATGATTCCAGTCTTGACGACGAAACCCGAGCGGCATAGCATGTTCTCAATCACAAGCCATAAGTCACTTTAAGACTACGATTGCAGACATTATGAAGCGCAACGAAACGCCTCTCCTGCCCTCCGTCCGTCTCACCGAAGCGCAAATGCTGGGCGAGCGCATCGCCCAACTCAGGCAAGGCGTCAAGCTGCGCCAGTCCGACGCGGCGGCGCGTGCCGGGCTGTCCCGGTCCACGGCGATTCTTATAGAAAAGGGCGACCCTGGGCGCACGTTGGCGCAAGTCCTGCGCTACGTGCATGCCATGGCACCGGAAGTGTCGTTGCAAGCGTTACTGGCTGGCGACGTGCCCGCCCTGATTGCACTGCACGCACGCAAGTTGCCGCAGCGCGTGCGTAGCGCGACCAAAACCGAACTTCGCGATCTCGACTTTTAAGGAGCCGTACTTGGCAACTCGCCGCGTCCCTGACCGGGTAGCTGTTTTTGCTCACGTGCCCGATCAGGTCGACGGCGCGCATCAATTCGTGCCGGCCGGCCTGCTGGACAGCGAGACAGCCGCAGCGGATCAACGGACCGTCAGTTTTGCCTACGGCACACGCTACGTAAAACGCCCGGAAGCCTTCGAGGTGGACCCGCTCGCGCTAAACCTGGCAAAGGCACGCGAAAATCCCGGCGCACGGTGGTATCCGCTGCCGGCGGTCGGAGAATTTGGCGGCATTCGCGACGCCACACCGGACGCCTGGGGCCGGCGCGTCATCGAGGCCCGGCTCCAGGCCGCGCCGAATAGCCTCGACGAATTCACCTATCTGCTGGAAGCCGGCAGCGATCGGGTCGGCGCGCTCGACGTTCGCGAACGCCTCGACACACCGCCCCGACAGGCCGCCGGCAATATGCTGGGCTTGCCGTATCTGCTCCAGGCAGCGGCGGCCGTCGAAGCAGGCGAACCAATTCCGGCGAATCTCCTGCCCTACCTGGGCGGCGCACCGTCGGCCGGTGGCGCGCGTCCCAAAGCGTCCGTACGCGACGAACACGGCGTGCTGTGGCTCGCCAAATTTCCGGCAAAAAACGACGCGTACAACCTGGCGATTGTCGAGGCAGGCGCTCTGGAACTAGCCCGTGCGGCCGGTCTGACGGTGCCGCCGGTGCGGATCATCGCCGTGGGCGACCATCCGGTTCTGCTGATTCGCCGGTTCGACCGTTTCTGGGCGCCGACGGGCCAGCCGCTCACGGCCATGGCGCGCGGCTACGACACCGAACCGCGGGCGGGATTCACTGAAGGACGCATTCCGCAAGTCAGCGCGCTGACCTTGATGGCTTGCCCCGAGATGGAATCGATCGCCAAGGGCTACAAGGATCTCGCGCAGACCATCCGCGAGCAGGTTCATCCCCAGTGTATTGCGCGCGACAACGAAGAGCTGTTCGCCCGGATGGTGCTTAACATCTTCGTGACCAATGACGACGACCACCTGCGCAATCACGCGTTCTCCTACGACGCGCAGTTACAGGGCTGGCGGCTAAGCCCCTTGTACGACGTGGTCCCGCGGCCGTCGGCCTCGCAGGAGAGGCGCTTGCATCTGAGCGTTGGAACCCAGGGAAAACTGGCCACGCTAGACAACGCCATGAGCGAATTCGCGGCCTTCGTGCCGGATCGCCCCGCCGCGCTTGGCGTTATCCGCCGCGTCTGGGGTGCGGTTCGAAGCTGGAAGACCGTCTTCGAAGCGCAGGGCGCCACCCCGTCGCTCATCAGGATTCTCGAGCAAGCCATTCGGCCTTTGGACGAGATTGCCAGCGCGAAGCTCGAACACGAATTGCGCCGTACCACCTAGAACCACGGCGCATCGCAACGCGCATTAAACCCAGTGATTCGCTTCCCACACCAACCTGGCGGCGCCGGCATGATGATAACGGCCAAGAATATAGCGAATGCCGCCCTGGCATTCTTCAACGGCATTGCCGAAAGACTTGTCGCCATCAGGATTCAATCGGGACTGCGCCGGTAATAACTGATAAAGCCCGCGCGCGGCAATCTTCGGATTGCGCAGGTCCACGACCCCGCCCGATTCCTGCGCCATCAACCACAGTAAATCGTCGAATTGGGTCAGCGACACTTTTTCGATCGACAACGCCTCGCGCAGCGCATGTCGTGAAGTGGTCGGAACGGTACTCGGATCGACAGCCACCCAGCCCTGTTTGGCCGGTTTCGCCTGACGATGATTGTGTGCGTGCTTACTCATAGTGGATAGTCGTTCAGATAATCGTTGGAAACAGGTGGCTTACAGAACGATTAAATCATACGAATGCCCATCGCGGTTATTGAAATGTAATGTACCCGCGATTTCCATGCGCAAAGCACGCTCCTGTCCGTCTGGACGCACCCTTTTCGGTTGTGCTACCTTACGCGCACTTGCAACGCCCGCTCCACCTTGCTGCTGAACCTCAGCAGAATCCAGCACGAGCCGCCTCCACGAAGGCGGCTTTTTTGTAGTGGCGGCGGCCCGGCGGCGCGATTCGCCGCGCACGGTGCTGACAAACCGCGCGTGCGAACCACGGCGGCCCATGGCCCATGTCACGCGCAATACACCGCGAGCGCGGAGCGCCGCGTAGCGATACGCCGCCCGAGCCGCGCAGCCCTGACCCTTGTAGCAGCATCGACAATGATCCACGATCCCAACGACGCCGGCCTGCCGGACGACCTCCCTACGCCTTCCAGCGCAGCCGACGACCACCCCGCCACCGGCGACGCCGCCGCGCCGCAAGGCGAAGCCCTGCACCTGCGCCGCATCCGCAGCTTTGTGACGCGCGCCGGCCGCGTCTCGACCGGCCAGCGCCGCGCCATGGACGAGCTCGGCCCGCGCTACGTGGTGCCGTTCACGCCGCAACAACCCGACTGGAACAGCGTGTTCGGCCGCGCCGCGCCGCGCGTGCTGGAAATCGGCTTCGGCATGGGCGCGACCACGGCGGAGATCGCCTCGCACCGCCCTGACGACGATTTCCTCGGCGTCGAAGTACACGAGCCCGGCGTCGGTGCGCTGCTGAAACTGATGGGCGAGCAGAACGTGTCGAACATCCGCATCATTCAGCACGACGCGGTGGAAGTGCTCGAGCAGATGATCGCTCCGGACAGCCTCGACGGCGTGCACATCTTCTTTCCGGATCCGTGGCACAAGGCGCGTCATCACAAACGCCGGCTGATCCAGCCGAAGTTCGTCGCATTGCTGGTGTCGCGGCTGAAACCGGGCGCGTATCTGCACTGCGCGACCGACTGGCAAAACTACGCCGAGCAGATGCTCGAAGTACTCGACGCCGAACCCGCGCTGGCCAATACCGCCGACGGTTACGCCCCGCGTCCCGACTATCGTCCGGTGACGAAGTTCGAGCGCCGCGGGCTGCGGCTCGGCCACGGCGTTTGGGATCTCGTATTCCGCAAACGCGACTGACGGCAACGTCTCAGACGGAACGGTAAAGCCGCCGTCGTCAAACAAAAAGGTCCGCAAACGCGGACCTTTTTTCATGGTGCAAGCTAACCACCCGACGCGAAGAAACTCAATCCGCCCAACTCAGCGCGCCGCTATAACCAACCAGCAGGATCAATAAGCCGAAGCCGATCCGATACCAGGCGAACACGGTGAAATCGTGCGCGGAGATATAGCGCAGCAACCAGCGCACGCAGGCGAACGCGCTGACAAAGGCCGCCACGAAGCCGAGCGCGAAGCTGCCGAGCGCATCGACGGAAAGCAGGTGCCAGTCTTTATAGAGCTCGTAAGCGGTCGCGCCGAAAATGATCGGAATCGCGAGGAAGAACGAAAACTCGGTGGCGACGCGCCGTTCGAGACCGAACAACATCCCGCCGATGATCGTCGAGCCCGAGCGCGACATGCCCGGAATCAGCGCGAAACACTGCGCGAGGCCAACTTTCAACGCGTCGAGCGGGCTCAGTTCGTCGACGTTTTGCACGCGCGCCGGCGCATTGCCGCGCGCGCGCTGCCGCGCTTCCGCCCACAGAATCACCACGCCGCCCGCCACCAGCGCGAACGCGACCGGCACCGGCGAAAACAGCGCCGCCTTGATCGACTTCTCGAACAGCAAGCCCAGCACGATCGCCGGAATCGTCGCAATGATCACGTTCAGCGTGAAGCGGCGCGCGTCGGGACGGCTCGGCAAACCGGTCACCACACTGCCGATACGCCGCCGGAACTCCCAGCACACGGCGAGAATCGCGCCGAGCTGGATCACGACGTCGAAGGTTTTCGCGTGCGCGTCCGTGAAATTCAGCAGACTGCCCGCGACGATCAGATGCCCGGTGCTCGACACCGGCAGAAATTCCGTCAACCCTTCGACGACGCCCAGAATCAGCGCCTTGCAAGCCATTAGCCAGTCCATCCGTGACCCTCATCGCGGTAAATAGTCGGAACGACAGGGCCGGCACGCTCAGGCGCGGCCCTGACGGCCGCACGCCACGTCATTTTTCGACGATCTGCACGCGTATGCCGTTTGTAAGGATCGTGATTGTACCGGGTTCGTAATTCACGCCGGCAAATTGCAACTGTTCGGGCTTAAAGGTGTAAATCGGATAGTTGGTCAGCAATTGGGTGGCGAGCACCGCCGCTGCGGCGCTGATCTGTTGCGTATAGGCCTGCGCCTGGCCGCTCACGCTAACATTGTCGACGTTCGGCGACTTCAGCACGACCGACTTGCTGGCGGCGTCATAGGCGAGTTCGCTCGATAGCGTGAAGACGCCGTCGACCGGCTGCGGCATGAACGGGCTCGCGAAACGCGCGTCGAGCTTCACCGAAATACGGTTCGCGTCCGGCAGGAAGCCGACCACCGGGTTGGACAGCGCCACGTCAAACACTTGCGAAACCGTGCGCTGATACGGGAATTTGCGCTGCACCGCGTCCTGCACCTGCTGCTGCGAGAACGTGTAGTGCGAGGGGATGAACGGGAAAGTCGGCGTCGCGCAAGCGGCCAGCGAGATGGTGATGCCCAGCGCGCTACAGCTTGTCAGCGCGGCGAGCAGAAAGCGGCGCCGGGCCGGCGCGGTGGGTTCAATCATGCGGAATCTCCTGAAGAAGGTTGTTTGTGCACGCGGTTGGGCCGGGGCGGGTTGTCTAATTGCGCGGCCGGGTTTGCACTTCGAGCTGCGTCAGCCACGCGAGGGCTTCGTCGCGCTCCGTGCCGCACATGTCCATCTGCGGTTGCAGACCGGAACAGCACGCCGGACGCTCCGGCTGACCGAAGATCGCGCAGCGCAGATCGTCGCCGAGTTGCACGCAGCGCACGCCGGCCGGCTTACCGTCGGGCATACCGGGAATCGGACTCGAAATCGACGGCGCGATACAGCACGCGCCGCAATCGGGCCGGCACGCGTGACCCGCGACGCGAAACGGCGACTCGCGTTTCCCCGCGCGGTCCGCCACGGCGTTTTGCGCCGGGTTCCGCACGTCGATCTGCCCTGCGTTTCGCACTCGATCTTTCACTTCGTTCACCACGTCATTCACCGCTTCATCCACCCAATCACTCACGCCATCTCCCGAAACCCACCAACCGCCGCCACCCTGTAGACCCGCATTGTGCCATCGCATTCCATGCGACCTTTTTACGCAATCCAGCAAACGGCCGCTCACGTAAACTCAGAGGATCACAAAGGCCACGCTCAAGAGGCACCGACCGGTGATGTCCGATCCCGTTCCGCTCAGGCAAAGCGCGCCCGAGCCTGCCTCTTCCAGGGTGGCCAACCAACCCGAGCCCCTCATGACCACCGCCGAGACGCTGTTCCGCCCCGACCTGCTCGCCAAATACAGCGCGAACGGTCCACGGTATACGTCCTATCCGACCGCGCTGCAGTTCCGCGACGAGTTCGATCCCGCCGACTACCTGCGCGCCGCCGCCGACCCGGGCGCCGCTACGACGGACCTGTCGCTGTACTTCCATATTCCGTTCTGCGACACCGTGTGCTTCTACTGCGGCTGCAACAAGGTCGCGACAAAGAACCGCGCCCACGCGCGGCCCTACCTCGACCAGTTGAAGCGCGAGATGGCGTTACAGGCCGCCTGTTTCGACACGCGGCGTCCGGTGTCGCAACTGCATTTAGGCGGCGGCACGCCGACCTTCCTGTCGCACGATGAAATGGCGGAGTTGATGGCCGCCGCGCGCGAGCACTTTACGTTGCTGCCCGAAGCCGAAGGCGAGTATTCGATCGAAGTCGATCCGCGTGAAGCCTCGCCCGACACGATCGCGCATTTGCGCAAGCTCGGCTTCAACCGGCTCAGCCTCGGCGTACAGGATTTCGATCCGGTCGTGCAGCAGGCGATCAACCGCATTCAGCCGCTCGCCATGACCGCGTCGGTCATGCAAGCCGCGCGCGAGACCGGCTTTCATTCGATCGGCGTCGATCTGATCTACGGGCTGCCGCATCAAACGGTTGAGAGCTTCAGCCGCACGCTCGACACGATGCTCGAACTCGCGCCGGATCGTCTCTCGGTGTTCGCTTACGCGCATATGCCGCAGCTCTTCAAGATGCAACGGCAGATGGACCCGGCCACGCTGCCGTCACCGACAGTGCGGCTCGCGATCCTGCAACGGGTGGTCGAGCGCCTGACCGGCGCGGGCTACGTGTACATCGGCATGGATCACTTCGCGCTGCCCACCGACGAGCTCGCGCGCGCCCAGGCGCAGCGTACCTTGCACCGCAATTTCCAGGGCTACAGCACGCGCGCGGAATGCGATCTGATCGGCTTCGGTGCGTCGTCGATCGGCAAGGTCGGCGATGTCTACGCGCAGAACGTCAAGGACCTGCCTGGCTACGCCGCCGCGATCGACGCAGGCCGGCTCGCGATCACACGCGGCGTGCGCCTCACCGCCGACGACCGTCTGCGCCGCGACGTGATCACGCAACTGATGTGCAATCTGGAACTCCGCTTCGACGAATTCGAAGCGGCTTACGGCATTCGCTTCGCCGACACATTCGAGCCCGAGCTGGAGCGTCTGCGCAGTTTCGAAGACGACGGACTGGTCACGCTCGGCGCCGGCAAGCTCGAAGTGCGAATGGCCGGACGCATGCTGGTGCGCAACATCGCGATGGTGTTCGACCGCTACCTCGGTCAGCAGACACTCGAACGATTTTCGCGGACGGTTTGACGGCATCGCGGCTGAATCGAGCAACCGGCTTGCCCGTCGTCCGATTTTTTGCCATAATCTGCGTCTTCGCCGCGCGCCATGTTCCGACGCGTGTGCTGCAAGACCTGCCCAGGTGGTGAAATTGGTAGACGCAGGGGACTCAAAATCCCCCGCCGCAAGGCGTGCCGGTTCGATTCCGGCCCTGGGCACCAACAGCATATCCGACGATGTCCGAGATCGTCCGAAAACCCCAATAAATCAATGAGTTTGTTGGGGTTTTTGCTTTTCTGGCGTCGAATGATGTCCGATACAATCCAAAAAACTTGATGGTATATTCGTTGGTATCGACCTAACTCGTGTTGGTATCAACGTACATGAGCCTCACAGATCTTGCCGTCCGCAACGCCAAGCCTCAGCCCAAGCCATACAAACTGACTGACGGAGATGGCATGTTCCTGTTGGTACAACCCAATGGCGGGAAATATTGGCGCCTTGCGTATCGCTTTCTAGGCAAACAAAAGACGTTGGCCCTGGGCGTTTACCCAGAGGTAAGCCTCTCCTTAGCTCGGTTACGTCGCACGGAAGCTCGAGAAAAGTTAGCCTTGGGGGTCGATCCGAACGAGGCGAAGAAGGCTGACAAACAGGCGTCTCGACTCGCCGCCAACAATTCGTTTGAGGCAGTTGCTCGCGGCTGGATGGATGAGCGTAAGTCGAATGTCGAAACTGGGCAGTACGACAAGACCCTCGCTCGCTTCGAAAAGGATATATTCCCATGGCTCAGCAAACGTCCGATTGAAAATATAGAGGCGCCCGAAATTCTGGCCGTGTTGAAGCGGGTCGACAGCCGTGGAGCACGCTTCACTGCACATCGGGTGCGCAGCGAGATCAATAGAGTATTCCGATACGCTATCAAGGAAGGATTTTGCAAAAGCAATCCAGCCACGGATCTCGTAGATGCGATCCCTCCGGCTCAAACTACGCACTTCGCAGCGATCACGGAACCCGTTAAGGTTGGGGAAATGCTGCGTGCTTTCGATGGGTTCGGCGGTACCTTTCCGGTGCTTTGCGCACTCAAGCTGGCACCTATGCTGTTTGTACGTCCTGGCGAGCTACGCAAAGCCGAGTGGTCCCAGTTCGATTTCGAGAAAGCTGAGTGGCGCTATCTGGTCACGAAAACCAAGACGGAGCATCTCGTTCCGCTCTCTCGACAAGCAGTACAAATTCTCAAAGATCTGCAGGCGTTGACAGGCGATGGACGTTACGTGTTTCCAGGAGCGCGGTCGAAATTACGTCCGATGAGCGATGCCGCAATCAATGCAGCGCTACGTCGCTTAGGGTACGACACTCGTACCGAAATCACCGGACATGGCTTTCGAGCAATGGCGCGTACGATCCTCCATGAGGAACTGGAGCAAAAACCCGAAGTGATCGAGCATCAGCTTGCTCATACAGTCCCAGACACCCTCGGTCGAGCATACAACCGAACGAAATTCATCAAGGAACGGCGACTAATGATGCAGAAATGGGCAGACTACTTGGATCAACTTAGAATTGGTGCGAAGATTCTTCCACTTCAAGCAGCGGGATGACTCGGTGAATCGGAAGCATTCAACACTTTCTATGGGCATGGTGTCGCCTATCCGAGTGGGTGAAGTGCCCGTCCGAGTTGTTGCTCAGATCCAAGAACACAAGCCGTCCGCCATCGCCGAAAAGCATTATCGGCGGATTGATTTGCTGCGTCAGTCGCACGGCAGGATCGAGTCCTGGATGTTGACGCAAGCCGGAATTTCGCTTCAAGAGGTCAACGGGAATAAGAGAAACAGCACCAACACTTAGATCAAGGGGCATAAGCGCCGTACGCGGGCGCCAAGCCTGCGTACGGTAAACTGGCCGAATCAGGTACGTCCCCAAAGATAGCTGCCGTATGCCTCCTCGTCCCTCGCAATCAAATCAACAAGTTCGAACCGCCACCCAACATTGGACCCGTCTGCTGTGTTTGTGGCAACAAGGCTACGTCCTCAATCTAGGCCTGTTGATCAGATCAAGTAATCTCTCCAGCTCTAGCCCGTACTCGTTGGGTTCAAAGGTCGGCAATATACCTTCCATCATGAACTCTGCGTTTATCAGCCCGCATATCACATCAATCTCAGCGAAGGTCATTTCCCCCGCATCCAGGCTATCGAACGTCGCCGTGTTTTTCCCTGCGTCTTTGACACGAAGGTTGCTCACGATTTCCTTTTGACGATCAGTTAGTGCCAGTTTCATTTTCCAACTCCCGCTGCACTTGTTCCCCATGTAGTGACCACATTGCCTTGTGGATTGACCACTACGGTTGCGTTCTGTCCGATGTATTCCAAGCGTCACGAACTTACCCACAAGCTGGATCAGCTGCTGCCCTACATTGCCAAGCGAGGAGACGCGAAAGCCTGCAGCGACGTAAGCTGCTAGTTGCCCCTCCCAGCGCCTGACAAACTGCGGCTCAACCGCCATTGATTTGACGGTTTCGAAGCTGGAGACTGCTTCGACCAGAAACGACTGGTTGTCGGCGCCGCGCGCAAATTTCTCATTCAGTCTGCCACGAAGGATTGGATTGAGCCCGGCGGAAATGGCAGCATAGATTGGCAACGACACCGCGACAATTAGCGTGAGCCAAACGCTGTACATGCACATCACTGCGAGGAAGATTACCGAGAAGGTTAGATCAATGACGGCGGTGAGCGCCTGCCCGGTCAGAAAGTTTCGAATGTTCTCGAGTTCCCGGACACGTGCCACGGTATCGCCGACACGGCGGGCACCAAAATACGCAAGAGGGAGGGCGAACAGGTGCCGGAAAAGGCGGGCACCGAGCTCGACGTCGATCCGGTTTGTCGTGTGAGAGAAAATATAGTTACGCAGCCCTGTAAGCAGGATTTCGAACACCGAACTGACCAGCAACGCAATACAGACCACGTTAAGCGTATCGTACGCACGGTTCGTCAAGACCTTGTCCATCACGACCTGAAACATCAACGGCGAGACGAGACCGAAGAGCTGAAGGATCAACGATACGAACAGCACCTCCAGCAATAGCCGGCGATACTTGACGACTGCCGGGATAAACCAGGAGAAATCGAAACGCGCGAGTTCGCCAGCGAGCGACGCCCGCGACGCGAAAAGCATCAGTCGTCCGTTTGATCGCTCGGACACCTCTTCGCGCGAACGTACGACGGTGGCCTGTGCGTTTGGTTCGAGTACGAGGACAGTCTCTCCGTCGCTGCCTGCGAGAATGAAGTGCTTGCCATCGTGACCGAAGGCCAGTGCGGGAAACGGGGTGCGCGAAAGCCTCTCGGGCGACATCTTGACGATTCGCTAGCTTCTAGCATTCAGTGCCCGTGGTTGTTCGTGTCATTCATCGCAAATGATGCGTTGCTGAAAAAGATGACTGTACGTTACGCGAAAGCATACGGACTTCGTGCCATAGGCACTGGACCCGATCAGCAGTAGTCCCACGCGCACCGTATGAGATTTCCGCATCGCCGACCCAGCACCAGTATATCGACGTCGCGGAACGAGACAAATGCCTCCTCGACCGTCCGCTAACGGGAAATCTGGGAGACCGCTTCGGGTCGACTTCTACCCGACGCGGACCACTCAATGGCGGTCCGCTCCGTCAGTTCAACGTCGGACCGGGCTCGTTAAAGGTTATTCGATGCCTGCCATGGACCACAGGAATGTGACGGTGCCTCTGCGCGTGCTGGCAGGCGTCGAATAAGCCCGATGGAGGAAACCGCGGAGTGCCCCAACGCGGTTGGAGGTTTCGCGGCTATGGCGATTGATGGGCCGGGGTGGTCAGTGGTGTCGGATAAGGCCGGGTCAGGCGGGGTGCCGGACGGGCGCTGACGCCGTAGCGAAGTGGTGCAGTCGTGCATTCGCGATGATGAAGCGGGCGAGCGAAGCGCCTGGCGAGGCGACACGCGCAAACGTCCGCCCGTGGGCCGCGTTGCCGCAGAGCCGACGTTCGACAGGCAGATCGAGCAACTGTTGCGCTCATGTTTGACGCCGGCACATGGGCGGTGCGCGGATCGGGGCGCTGCGCGCGAGGATGTCGATGACGATCATCGGTGCTCCGCAGTGCCGGCAGATGAAGACGGGCCGCGTCTGGAGGACAGTGTCATCCGGTGGCGGGCTGACCTTGGGTGCGACGTGCAGCAGGTCCCGCAACTTCGCGAGACGGGCGCGGCGCACCGGGTTGGCGAGCAGTCCGTAGTGACGGATGCGATGGAAGCCACCGGGCAGCACATGGAGCAGGAAGCGGCGCATGAATTCGCCGGCTTCGAGGGTCATGGTCTTGTAGCGGGTGCGTCCCTTTGCGCGGTAGTCCTTCCAGCGGAACGTCACGCCGCGCTCATCGAAGGCGACGAGGCGCTGGTTGGAGATGGCGACGCGGTGCGTGTAGCGTGAGAGGTACTCGAGCACCGCTTGCGGTCCGGCGAACGGGCGTTTGGCATAGACCACCCATTCGCAGGTACGTAGCGGCGCAAGCCACCGGGCAAAGGTAGCGGGATCAGCGAGCCCGGTGTACTCGCCGAAGAACTGCAACTGGCCGCGCCGGTGTGCGTCTGCGAGTGCTTCGAGGAAGCGGCGCCGGAACAGGCGTGAGAGGACGCGCACGGGCAGGAAGAACCCGGGCCGGCAGGCGATCCAGCGCTCACCGTCAGGCGAGAGCCCGCCACCGGGAACGATGCCGTGCACATGCGGGTGATGCGTGAGCGCCGAGCCCCAGGTGTGCAGTACGAGCGTGGCGCCAATGTGGGCGCCGAGATGCCTGGGATCCCCGGCGATCGTGCGCAGCGTGTCAGCGGCGATGTCGAGCAGCAGGCCGTAGATGATCCGTTTGTTGTACCAGGCAATCGCACTGATGGATGCGGGAAGCGTGAAGACGACGTGGAAGTACTCGATGGGTAGCAGATCGGCCTGGCGTGCCTCCAGCCAGCGGTGTGCGGCGCTGGCCTGGCACTTCGGGCAATGCCGGTTCCGGCACGAGTTGAACGACACCTCTGTCCTTGTGCAGCCTGAACAGCGCAGCACATGTCCGCCCAGTGCCGCCGTGCGGCACCGTTCGATGGCCGACATGACCTTCAGCTGCCCCAGGCTCAGGTGTGTCGTGGTCCGCCACGCTGGCCCGTGGCTGCGGAAGATGTCCGCAACCTCCAGCATGAGGCGCTACAGCGCGCGGGCCTACCCGGGAGGCAGACAGTCCAGGGGACTGGTGACCTCGTGAAGCAGGTCGGTAGCCACCTGGACGTAGAGTGCGGTGTTCTCGAGCTTCGCATGGCCGAGCAGCACCTGGATTACGCGGATGTCGACCTTCTGTTCGAGGAGGTGTGTCGCAAAGCTATGCTGCAGCGTATGCATGGACACGCGCTTGTCGATGTGCGCGGCCTCGGCGGCGGCATGAATGGCACGGTTCAACTGTCGCGTGCTTAACTGGTCGAGCGGATCGAGCCCGGGAAACAGCCACCCGCCATCGGGCATCTTGCCCTGCGCACGGGCCACGCGCCACCACACACGCAGACGTTCGAGCAGCACCGGCGAGAGCATGGCGTAGCGGTCACGGCGACCCTTGCCCTGCTCGATGCGCAGTGTCATGCGTTCGCTGTCGACGTCGGCGACCTTCAGCGCTACCACTTCGCTGGCGCGTAGCCCCGCGCCGTACGCGACCGACAGCGCGGTCTGGTGCTTCAGGTTGCCAGCCGCCTCGATGAGTCGCCGCACTTCGTCGGGACTGAGCACGACGGGCAATATGCGGGGCACGCGCACCGGTTGCATCCTGACCATCAGCTCGGGCCGGTCGAGCGTGACGGTGAAGAAGAACTTCAGGCCGGTGATCGCGTGATTCAGCGACACGGCCGATGTGCCGTGGTCGACCAGATAGAGCTGGTAACGGCGCAGGTCCTCGACGGTGGCCGTGTCAGGTGAGCGCCCGAGAAACCGGGTGAACTCACGCACGATGTGCAGATAGATGTCCTGCGTCTTGGGGGCAAGCTGGCGCATGCGCATGTCGTCGATCATGCGCTGGCGCAGTGGGCTGGTGTTTGCCGGTAAGGAGGTCATGATTCGGCTCCTGCTGAAGAACGAGGCGGATTGCCTCATTCGCCAACATAAAGCCGCGTGACCGGCCTCTCCCTGACCTCCAGCGTCTGACCGTAGCCCCTACCGCGCGAGCGGTTTAGTCCTTCGGCCATGAAGAGACGGTCGCTATCACGCCAGAACTACTGTGGTTCCGGATCGTGACAGCAAACACAAATCTTGTTTCCCTCAGGATCACGGAAGTACGCACCGTAATAGTCGGGGTGATAGTGCGCTCTCAAACCGGGTGGGCCTTCGCAAGAGCCCTCGTTCGCCAGCGCGTTAGTGTATGCGTTGTCGACTGATCGGCGATTAGTGGCGAGCAACGCCACCATTTGACCATTTCCGCGTTTGGCGGGGTTGCCATCGTAGGGCTGACCAATAAGAAAGAGCGGACGGGGCAGTCCCTCGGCTACCCAACCCGCCCAAGGCTTATCGGGTTCACAGAACTTCAATTTATGCCCCAATTCATTCATCAAGACCGAATAGAATTTGAAGGCACGGTCGAAGTCGTTAACGCCGACAAAAACATGCGAAATCATCTTGTTTTTCCCGTAGACATGCGGTGATGTTTATCCACGTTACCACGGCGGAAATTGATTGCGCATCCGTTGAACCTCTGACAGCTGAATGACCGCTTTGCGGAAGCGCGACCGTCCCTTTTGGGTCGACTTCGGAAGTTCGGGAAGCGCAATCGAAATCGCTGCCCCGACCGTCCGCTAAAGAGAAACGAGAAAGCTGAGGGTCCATGCAGGGCCGCACCCGGCCAGAGGCCGCAGCCTTCGTCCGCCTGTCCACCCATGCAGGATTGAAGATTTTTTCAAACCTATATGACTGCTGCGAGCCCAGGCCCTTCCTGCGGCTTCGCCAGTACACATCCATGCTGGCGTCGTCATCCTTCCCAGGAGTCAAGCGATGCTACCCACCTCTTCTCCCCTCGACTATCTCGCCGCCTTCGCGCTCGCCTTCCTCGGCGGTGCGTTGCTCGCCGCATGCCACTGCAAGTATGTGGGCAAGGTGCGGCGCGACACCCATGCCCGTGCATACCGGGTCCAGATCCATGCATGAGCGTCCTCCGTTCTTTCCTTATGGCGACGAGGACGAAGATGAAGACGACATGTTGCAGCACCGTCTGCACGGGCTGCCCCCGCCGCCCGAGCCGGACGAACGCGAATCGCCACGCTTTCGCCCCGGCAAGGGCAACCTTATCTGGCCGTGTCCGTCGTGCGAGTCACTGCGCACCGAGCAGCGCCACATCGCCCGGCGGATCTGTGGCGCCGTCGGCGCTGCGGCAGGCGCAACGAGCGCGATCGCAGCCTCGCTCTGCGGAGCGGAGACCGGCGCGGCGATCGGCCTGCTCGGCGGTCCGGGTGGCGCCGTGTGCGGCGGCATCGCGGGCGCCATCCTCGCCGGGCTCGTGGCTGGCGCCGCTGGCTGCGCCACAGGCTCAGCGTTGGGCGAAGCCATCGATCAGACGGTCTTGAACAACTGGCGGTGTCTCGCCTGTGGATGCGTCTTCACCGTCTGTTCCGGCTGACCGTTTCAGATCGGTCCTGAGCCTCGCCCCCCACTTTTCTCTTCGCTTTCCTTCCTTTCACGTTGCCTGGCCTCGCGCCGGGCTTTATGCCTTCATTTTTATCGGAGTCTCAATATGCATCTCGTTCAATCAATGGCCTACGCTAACGAAGTCCCTTGGCACGGCCTCGGTAATCCGCTCGCCCGCAACCAGTCGCTCGAAGTCTGGGCCAAGGCTTCAGGCATGGACTGGAAGATTGAGGAATCCGAAGTGCGCTTTGTTGCGGGCACATCGGGCCTTGGCTCCATCCACGCGTTCCCCGAACAGAAGGTCCTGTACCGCTCGGACACGAAGGCTGCGTTATCGGTCGTCTCCAGCCGCTATCAGGTCGTTCAGCCTGCCGAGATCCTGGACTTTTACAAGGATCTCACAGAGGTCTCGGGCTTCGAACTCGAAACCGCCGGCGTGCTCAAGGACGGCAAGAAGCTGTGGGCGCTCGCCCGCACCGGCCAATCCGTCGCGCTCAAGGGTAACGACACGGTCAACGGTTACTTGCTGCTAGCCACCGCTTGCGATGGCACGCTCGCGACCACCGCGCAGCACACGACAATTCGTGTGGTATGCAACAACACACTTTCCGTCGCGCTCGGCGACAGTACCGGCGCAGTCAAGGTCGGCCACCGCAGCCAGTTCGATGCACAGGCCGTCAAGCGCCAGCTCGGTATCGCGGTTTCCTCCTGGGACGGCTTCATGGCCCGCATGAAGGCACTCTCGGAGCGCAAGGTGTCCGATGCCGTTGCAGAGAAATTCCTGCGACGCGTACTGACTTATTCCGCGACCAACCCTGCCGATCGCGATGCGCTCGCCGTCAACGAACGCGCGATCAAGGCGGTTGCCCAGCTTTATGCGGGGCGCGGCAAAGGCGCGGATATGGCATCCGCATCGGGAACCGCATGGGGCTCGTCAACGCTGTTACGGAATACGCCGACCACCATCGCCGCGCGCGCAGCGACGATCACCGGCGCGACGCGGCGTGGTTCGGCGCGGGTGCCACGCTCAAACAGAAGGCGTGGCATGAGTCCATGAAGCTCGTCGCATGAGTGTTTCACCGTTACGGCATACGTGCCCGGTTGAGCTTCGGCTCACCGGGCTTTTTCATTTCTGGAGGTGTTCATGTCTCAACCTGAATCAGCAGGACCCGGCAGGAACCGTCCGGCATTGCGGCTTGTTGAAACGAAGGATCTTGCGCGTGAAGACTGGCTCAAGGTGAGGAAATCCGGGATTGGCGGATCGGATGCAGCCGCCGCCGTAGGACTCAACCCGTACATGAGCCCGCTGGAGCTGTGGCTCGACAAGACCGGACGCGATGCCGGACTGGCAAAACCCGACCCGCACGACACGTCTGAGCCCATCTACTGGGGCACGCTGCTTGAGCCGATCGTTGCTGCCGCCTATACACAGCAGACCGGCAATCGCGTACGCAAGGTTAACGCAGTCCTTCAGCATTCGACCATCTCCTTCATGCTCGCGAACCTCGACCGCGAAATCGTTGGCGTGCCGGGCGTGCAGATTCTGGAGTGCAAGACCGCTGGCGAGTTTGGTGCACGGCTCTGGCGCGATGGCGTACCGGAATACGTGCAGTTGCAGGTGCAACACCAGCTTGCCGTCACCGGCAAGCTGGCTGCCGATGTCGCAGTGCTGCTGTGCGGCCAGAAGCTGGAGGTTCACCGCATCGAGCGCGACGACGAACTCATTGCCCGCCTGATCCCGCTCGAGGCGCGGTTCTGGCGCTACGTCGAAACGGATACCCCGCCGCCTGCGGACGGATCGGAATCGGCCGATCGCGCATTGCGGCACCTGTATCCGGGCAATGCCGGCACGGTGGACTTTACTGACGACCGGCGCATGTCGCAGGCCTTCGCCGATCTGGTCGCCGTGCGGGGCGAGATCGAACTTCGCGAGGAGCACGGGGCGAAGCTCAAACAGACCATCCAGCAGGCCATGGGCGACGCATCCCGGGCGCGGTTCGAGACTGGCGAAGTCTCATTCAAACGTAGCAAAGACTCGGACGGCATCGATCTGAAACGGTTGCTGGCCGATCACCCCGAACTCGAATCGCAGTACGCCATCACGAAACCCGGCTCACGCCGCTTCCTCATTAACGTCTGATATCCACAAGGAAAACCATCATGCTGAAGGGTCTCGCAATCACGCCGCCAGTCATCGGCAGAATTTCCATCGGCCGCGTCGTTGAGAAGAACGGCAAGCGCCTGCCCGAGAAAGATGACCAGTTCACGCTCACCACGCAGGTTCAGCAGCGCGGCGAATGGGTGCTGCATCCGTTGAACGAATCTTTGCGCAAGGCCACCACCGGGAAGCTGCGCGCGATCCCCGTGCGTTTCCTCTTTAACGATCCCGACCTCAACCTGCGTGCCGAGTATTCGCTGTTTGACCGTGAGTCCGGGCGGCCCGTCTGTGTCGGCAATGGAGAGACTTGCAGACGCGCAGGCGACGCAGGCGACGCAGGCATTGAGACACTGCCGTGTCCGTCGCCAGACGGTTGCACGTTCGGGCAGGCTGGCAACTGCAAGCCCTACGGGCGGCTCAACGTCGCAATAGGTGACGAGGATGAACTCGGGTCGTTCGTCTTTCGCACGACCTCCTATAACTCGATCCGGTGTCTCGCCGCCCGTCTTCATTACTTCAGTGCCGTCTCGGGCAACCTGCTCGCGTGTCTGCCGCTGGAGTTGAAGCTGCGCGGCAAATCGACAACCCAAAGCTATCGAGCGGCGATCTACTACGTGGACCTCGGCGTACGAGGCGGCGGCCCGCTCGAAGAAGCCATCGTACAGGCGCGCGAACTGGATGCGCGTCGAAAGGCGGCGGGCTTTGACCAGGCGGCGCTGGATGCCGCTGCACGGATCGGCTTCAGTAACGGTGCGTTCGAAGACAGTATCGAGGACGGGTCTGCTGTCGTCGAGGAGTTCTATCCTGCTCCCGAGCGTCTGGATGAAGGCGACGGCGGCAATGGTGACGCGGACCAAACAACCGGCACATCAAACGGAACAGCCTCGGCCAGCCGTTCGACGCTACGTGACAAGCTTGAGCGCAAGGCGGTGCTGCTCGGCGGGGCGGCGGCATGACGGTGCCAGCCCGCCTGGCGTTCATGCTGGCGGTCGGCGCAACGGCCACCGCGCTCAGCCTGTCGGTTCTGGCAGGCTGGCAGCGCGGCGGCTCACTGCCCGAACGGGTCGTGTGGGTCGCGGTCGGCGTCGTGCTGGTCATCAGCGCGCATCTGCTGCCCGCGCTCATCCGGGACGTGGAATTACCCGTGCGCGCAACAGGTAGCCTGCTGTGGGTCGCGTGTCTGGCGACCGCCTGTTACGGGCATGGGCAGTTCTTCCTGCTCGCCCAGCAGCATGCAGGAGACCGGCGGGCGGCGACCGTTACGGCAGTCGGCATCGCAGAGCCCGGTCGCAGTCTGACCATCGTGATGGCGGAACGTGCAACGGTAGTCGCTCAACTCGCGACTGCGCGTGCCCGTTACTGCGTCGGCAACTGCCCGACGCTGGAAGCTCGTCGCGTGACGCTTGCCGCGAAACTCGACGCGTTGAACGCCGAAGCGGACGATGTACGACGCATCGAAGCCGGGCGCGACCGGGGCACGGCACGACGCGACGCGTTACTCGCCGATCCAGTCACGTCGCGACTCGCGGCGTTACTCGGCACGACTACCGCACGCGTCGATCTGCTGTCGGGGCTCGCGTTCGCAGCCGTCCTGGAAGGCGTCGCCTGCCTGCTGTGGACGCTCGCACTGCGGTCATCACCCCTGCCCGCTCCAGTCGCCGCGACTCCGCCAGTCGTCGCACCGCTGCCCGGACCAGTCGTGGATGTGACCCGCGTGACCCAGCCCGCAGTAACGGCAGTCGCACCGGTTGACGCATTGCCAACCGTTAGTTGCGAAGGGAAGACCGCTAGTCACGAGGTACCGGGCAATCCCGTCTCACCGTTACCGGTTGCCGGACCGACCGACGACGACGTGACGCAGCTCGCCCGTGACGTCGCGGCCGGTCGCGTGCGCGCAACCGTCGCGGGTATTCGCGGCCACCTCGGCTGCTCTCAGGCCAGGGCCGTTGCACTGCGCCGCCAGCTCGCCGACCTCACGGCATAAGCCGGGCGCGTCCTGCGCCCGATCTCTTTTCCACCACGACACGATCACGTTATCCGGTTCATCCGGAGGCCCGTGCTCGCCCTTTATCTGGAGTAATCCATGCACGAAACGACATTCGTTCACCTGCCGCCTCGCCTCTGTCCCGTGACAAAGGGGCTCGGCGTCGTGGCCGGTATCACGGCCATTAGCTTCGCCGCAGCCTGGGCTTTCGAGCTGCATCGCCAGCGCGAGCTGGTCCGCATCCTCGCCTCGATGCCCCGTGTCGCCAGCATCTTCCCGGCGCTCCGCGCGCATCTGGAGATAGTGCCCAGGCAGTTCGGTACAGGCGTTCCGCTGAAGCCGAACAACCGTAGGCCGTAACTCCCAGACCTGTTCGAGCCGGCGCATGCCGCCGGGCTTCCCTTCATTTCCCGCATGCATCCGGCTCGACCGGAGGGGCGTGCCCGTCCATTTTCAGGAGAAGTCGATGTTCCAACCTACCCGCCTCAAACCGCTATTTCATCCGGGCAAGCTGCTCATCACGCCCGCTGCGTTTGCCGCATTGCGTACGAACGGCGTTCCCGTCATCAGCGTCATGCTGCGTCACCTTGCTGGCGACTGGGGCAGTGTTTCTGATAACGATAAAGAACAGAACGACCTGTCGATCGCCACTGGCCTGCGCCTGCTGTCGATATATCGCCTGCCTGATGGCAACCGGATCATCGTAACCACGGAATGGGACCGCTCAAGCACCACCGTCGAGCGGTTCGACGAAGTTGTGACCGGTCAGAAAGCGCGATCGACGTCGACAACCCGACGCAGCTATCCAGCGTGGCCAATCTCGCAATACGTCCAGGAGGCCCATTCATGAGCCTCGATACGAAGAGCGGTCCACGCTTTCCGATGGGCAAACCGGTTATCACACCAGCCGCGCAGGATGTACTCGATGCAGCGGGAATCTCGGGAGTTTTACTGCTCGCGCGCCACATTCGTGGCGACTGGGGCGATCTTTCCGTGGAAGACCTCGCCTCGAACGAACTGGCCTTGCTGACCGGTAAGCGTCTGCTGTCGAACTATGCGCTACCGGGTGGCGGGAAGGTGTGGATGATCACCGAAGCGGATCGCTCGATCACGACGATCCTGTTACCCGGCGACTACTGAGATGCTGATCCAGAAATTTCATCCAGACATCCGCCTCGGCCAGCAGCCCGCACTCACTGATTCAGGCAACCCGCTCTTCAGCCGGCAGGGACATTGGGACGGCGGCAGCACCCTGCATTGCGTCGCAATGGCGCTCGCGATACTCGGCAAGCTGTCCGATCCGGTTCATCTGCCGTATCACACGAGCGGCAATGAGGCCGTTGTGTGGGATCACGCCTGGCAGCATTACCCACACGGACTGACGCTATCGGAACTGGCGAGTTTTGTCGCGGAGCTGAATCTCGGCATCCGCACCACAACGTACATAGCCAGGGGAACGGAACTGATGCGCTTTGCCGGACGCGAACTCGGCGCAGGCCGGCCCGTCGTCGTCGGCTGGGGCCAGCGGCATCCGGTGAAGTGGCATGCCGCGCTCGTGACCGGTATCGAAGGAACCCGGGAACAGCGCGCCTTCACGCCCCACGCGCTGTTGCTGCTCGACCCGGCGGGCAATGCCCCGGTACTGGCGGGATACAACGCCCGTATCGACGTGCGCGGGCGTGGCCGGCCGCGCTATCTGTCGCCGGACGCTACGCGCAACATCACGTTCGCAGGCGCGCTGTCGGTCCGCAACGTCACCGCGCCTCCGTCGTCAGCGCAGGCGGCTGCGTTTGATCTCGGGCGGCGTCGCCGCGTTGGCCCGGCGTGAACCTGTCGGCGCAAGCGACACACCCTCCAGCGGCTCAAACAGCCCCGCCAGCGTGATGCCCAGCGCATGGCAGATGTTCGCCAGCGTCTCGACGGACGGATTCGCAATGCCGCGTTCGATCGCTGAGATGTAGGTGCGATCAACGTGCGCCTCGAAGGCGAGCGTTTCCTGCGATTTGTCGGCTTCGTGCCGGCACTCCTTGATCCGCTTGCCGAGAGCAATCGAGATCGGGGCCGGACGGGCGGCGGGAGGTGCTGAGCGCTTGACGGTCATGGCGTGCAGGATGCCCACCTGTCGACTGATTATCGACGCAATAAACACTTCATTTGTTGTAGCATTTACTCTTCAGTAATACGATTCTGGGCCGATATACAGCCGATTGGACATCTGCGGCGGCACCTGCCCGTGCGCCCGACATTGTCGAGTAAACACTACAAAACAATGATGGCCCCGGGCGTCGCAGGGCGTGACTGGACGCTTTAGTCCTGTCGCTCATCGCGAATGGCGCACCCGGGCTTCTCATCCAGAGGAAAACAATCCATGCATTCATTGCGTTACCTGAACTTAACCCCGCAACGCGGTTGGACCTGCACAGCCATTGTCGCCGCGCTGGAAACGGCGATCCCTTCCGGCCATATCCGGGCAGCCGATGTAATGCCCTCCCAGCGGCTGATGGCCGACTTCATGGGTGTCCCTAGCAACACTGTCAATCGCGCCATGCGGGAAGCGGCACGACGTGGCCTCGTCAGTGCACACACCCGCCCCGGTACGACGGTTATTGCCCGGCCAAAGACGTAATCCCAGCGGCACCCGCCGCTTCATCGCCGTAGTACATACCAACCATCAAGGACGAAAGAAGAATGAAAATCCGATCCAATACGGGGATCGCACGGCTCGCGCTGTGCGCATCCATGAGTGCCATTCTCGCCGCGTGCGGCGGCGGTGGCAGCAGCGCGTCATCGCCGTCTGGGACCAGCAGCCAGCCGACGACCGCCGCGGCAACAGCCATGACAGGAACGGTCGCGATCGGCACGGCCATGATCGGGGCGACCGTCACGGTCACAGATGCGCTCGGCAAGACCGCAACCGCTACTTCCGGAACGAACGGCACGTACAACGTCTCGCTGTCCGGACTGACTGTGCCGTTCCTGATTACCGCGACCGAGCCATCCGGTGTGTCGGGTACGCTGTATTCGGTGGTCGCCAGCACCGGTACGGCCAGCGGCGCGCCGGTGACGGCGAACGTGACGCCACTGACGACGGCTGTCGCCGCCCTCATGACCCAGTCGGGTAATCCGGCCGCGCTCGCCGGTAACGCATCGGCCATCAAGTCGTCCGCCATTACTACGGCGGAAGCTACCCTCGACGCCGCGATCGCCCCGATCCTCTCGGCCAACAGCGTGGCGGCCAGCTTCGATCCCATCGGCACGACGTTTAGCCCCAACCAGACTGGCGCAGATGCCGTGATCGATTCCGTCGCAGTCACGCCTTCGGCATCGGGTGCGGGTCTCCAGATCACGAGTCTTGCGAACCCCGATACGGCGATCCAGCTCAGCTCCAGCACGACCGTATCCACGGCACTCGCAGCGCCCACCACACCAGCAAACTATCTGGCGAGCCTGCAAACTGCACTGGCAGCCTGTGCGTCGGAAGTCCAGGGCGGTGCCACTGACACATCGGACAGCAACTGCACGTCTGCAATCGATGCGAGCTACCTGAACAACGGCATCGGCACGGGCGTCGCCGGCTTCGAGAAGCGTCATACGCTCTTCGTCAAGGGCACGATGCTGACCGGCATCAAGACGGTAGCTTTCCTGCCCGCCGGTACGCTCGCCAGCATCAGCAATCCAGCTGCGCTGGTCTATCTGCTGATGACCGATCCGGACGGCACGCCCGACTTCGGCATGGATTACGTGCAGCAGTTGCCCAACGGCCAATGGGACATCATCGGCAACCAGCTGCAGGACAGCACCTACATCGCGTCGTTCCTCGGCCGTGTCCAGTACACGGATTCAGCGGATGCGTCCAATGCGCACTACGAGTCGGGTCTCGACATTCAGATTCCGTCTTCGGTGACGGTCAGCAGTACGACCACGGGCGTTGGTTCTGCCGTGGTGACGGGACCAGGCCTGCCCGCCAGCGGGTTGTGGTTCCAGACCGCAGGAAACGGCACGGGAGCGGGCTATCTGGAAATTCCGACAGGTATGCTTGCCGCACCGCTCACGAGCACCGGCAATCGAGTGAATGGCGGCATGTCCACGACCTACAAGTGGGCATGGGCACCGATCTCGGGCAGCACGACTTCGTTCTCGCCCAACGGTCTGCCGGAATATGCATCATCTTCTCAGGACGTCTCGACGATCACGAATTTCGGCGTTTACACAGTCACGCTGTACGACACGACCGGCACCGAGATCCGTTCGGAACAGATCCAGAACATCGCCCGCAACTATGCGGCAGCGGCAGGCAGCACGGTGGCGTGGCAGACGCTTGGCAGCGACGTGATTGCGAACTACCTGACGCCGGGTGGTTCCGGTACGCAAAGTGCACCCGGCACATCAGCCTCGCTCGACTGGACGACGCCGGCCAGCTCGTTCTATCCGAACTATTGGGCATCGATCAATTCACTCGGCGCCGCCCAGACCAGCATACCCGCCACCACGTACGACGCGACTGTGTGGGGATCGGGCAGCGGCAATACACCGTCGCCGTTTACGTTCAATACGTCGTTCACCGACGTGCTGACCTCAACCGCAACCGCGACGGCGGAGCAGGCTGTGCAGGTTCAGCTCGGCTGGCAGGCGGATGGTGAGTACTACGTTAACTCCTGGCAGTACAGCAACTAAACCATTTCAGGCAGGGATCGCTTCTCGCGGGTTCCCTGCCTTTCTTTTTTACACCACCAGATCACATTCCCGAACGATGAAAATTTCCTTTTGCACAAAAGGCGCGCAGGCCGTCCTGTGCACCGCCATGATCTCGATGCTGGCAGCCTGCGGCCATTCCGCTCCGAGCGAATCCGATGCGAAACAAGCCGTTCAATCAGCGCTTGGAGATTGCAAATATATCGAGATATCCGATTTCAATCGGGTCAATGGCGTCCAGGGTAGCGATGATCAGCATTACCAGGTCGAAGTGCAGTACAACCTGACACTTGAAGCTGACAGCGACCAAAGGGACAAGCTTGAGGCGTGGGTGAAGAAGACGTCTGATCGCCAGGATTTAATCAACCAGGAAATGCAGATCCGCAAGGACGATTCGGACAACGGTAGAAGCGCAGCCGACGATCCGGCGCTGAAAGAAGACGACCAGAAACAGGCGGCGCTGTATCAGCAACTCGTGACGAGCTACGGCCCGAGAACGTTCCGCTCGGAATTCGACCAGGTCTGTCCGAACTTCCCAGGAGATGCAGCCCGTGATCTTTTCAACAAGGTCGACGGTCCTGGATTCGACGGCAAGAACACGCTTCAGTTTCACTATACGCTGGGCATGATCAAAACCGACAACGGTTGGCAGACGGATCGCTGACACAAGGAAGTTGTGAGCACGTCGCAAGAGGGCAAATTGCACATGGCAACCAACGGGCTCCGCAGGTATCGCAGGAGCCCTCTTTTTTTGCTCCCAATGGCAGGCACCGACCCAATTCGGTCTGTCAAATTTCTACAAACCGGCCATTCGTTCGTCGTGGCGTGCAATAGGCTACTGTCCCATCGCGAGAACGAACCGAAGCGACAAATGGCAAATTCCTACGCCAATCGCAGATCCCACAACGCATCGAGTACATGTTGCGTGGAACGCTCGACATGCCCCGCACGATGCGCAATGCCGAGCCGACGCCACAACGCTGGACGCAGTGGACGCATGACAATGCGCCTGTCGGGTAATGGCGTAGTGGCCTCATGAGGCAACAGCGCCGCGCCATATCCTGCCGCTACCAGACTCTTGATCGCATCGTTGTAGTTGAGCTGAATGCGCGGCGCGGGATGGTGCCCTCCGGTCGCAAACCACTCCGCAGTCAGACGCGAGAGACGCGTGGTCGCATCATTAAGAATGAGAGGTTGAGCGGCGAGCCATTCAGGCGTAATGCGAGCCGGACACCGCCAATGCGCCGGCACAAAGGCCATCACGGGGTCGCGGCGCCAAGGCCTTATCACGAGTCCAGCCGCCGGAGGCTGAGGCAGTGCGACCAGTCCAACATCCAGCGTCCCATCCGCCAATCGGGTTAGCGTTTCATGCGAGGTGAGTACCGCGATCTGAATATCGATAGCGGGATGGTGCTCACGCAGCACTTCGAGCGCTTGAGGCAACAGGTTCGCAATCGCGCCGGTCGATGCTCCGAGCCGAACGCGTCCGACAAGCCCTTGAACCTGGCGGTGAACATCGTCTAACGCCTGTTCCGCGTCGGCCAGCAGTCGACGCGCCCGCTCGACCAACAACTCGCCTGTTGCCGACGGCCGAACATGTCCACGCTTGCGCGACAGGAGCGGAGCCCCGATGCGCTCTTCCAGTTCAGCGATGTGGAGGCTGACCGTCGGTGGAGCCAGATGCAACGCACGCGCCGCGTCGGCGAATGAGCCACGGTCGGCAATAGCGACCAGGGTGCGCAAACGGTCCAGGCTGATCTCTCGCATGTTTTCGTCCAGATTCAGAAAAACTGAATGTCCACGTCATGAAATTCAACTTTCGCTATTCTAGCGGTGCGCGGAAGATAACAGGCTCGTTCCACTTGTTACCAGTCACCGGAGTAGTCCGCGCATGAGCTCTCCCCTTGTTTTCATCGACGGCGACCAAGGCACCACCGGGTTGCAAATTCACGAACGGCTTCGCGACCGGACCGATCTGAAACTTGTCACGCTTCCCGCGGCGGAACGCAAGGATTCCAAGCGTCGCGCCGAAGCCATCAACGCCTGTGACATCGCCATCCTCTGCCTGCCCGATGGCGCCGCGCGCGAGGCGGTGGACGCCATTGTTAATCCTGCCGTCAGAGTAATCGACGCAAGTTCGGCCCATCGCACACAGCCGGACTGGACATACGGATTTCCGGAAATGACTCTGGGACAGGCTGAGCGCATTGCGAACGCACGTCGGGTCACCAATCCAGGTTGCTATCCGACCGGTGCAATTGGCTTGCTGCGTCCCCTGCTGCACGCCGGGCTCATACCAGGCAACTACCCGGTCAGCATTTACGCGGTGTCTGGTTACTCCGGACGCGGGCGTGTCGGCGTCGAAGAACACGAGGGGCCGGGTGCTGTCAACGCACCGTCGTACCAGGTATATGGTCTGGAGCTCGCGCACAAGCACACCCCGGAGATCCAGCAGCACGCCGGACTCGCGCAGCGTCCGATTTTCGTCCCTGCGTATGGTGCGTTCCGCCAGGGCATCGTGCTGACGGTGCCCTTGGATGTGCGGCTGCTGGCACCCTACGTAGACGGCGGCACGTTACACGCGTGCCTCGCACGCCACTATGCCGAGGCGGCCCACGTACATGTCTTGCCGCTGCACGAATCGTGCGTCTTAAAGCAGCTGGATCCGCAAGTACTGAACGGTACGGACGATATGCGCTTAAGCGTGTTTCCTAACAGGGAACACGGGCACGTTCTGCTATCCGCGGTTTTCGATAATCTCGGCAAAGGCGCAGCCGGCGCTGCGGTTCAGAACCTGAACCTGATGCTCGCGCAGTAATGGTGGCCGATGGCCTACGCTAATGTTTGGCTGCACCTATATGCTAACGATTGTTGGCAATCTGGTCGTGGCCGTCGAATGTCTCATACTGGCCGAACCCGTTCCGATGCTGAATGGGTCACCGATCCGCCGTAGGCCGCCTAGCGTCGGGCTCAGGGCGTGAAGCGGTCCTTCAGATTTCCCAACAGCGGCCGTTCACCAGTATGAAAAGTACATCTCTCACATCAAACTAAACGACAATGAACGCGCAAGAGTTCGACGAGTTGTTCGAAGAAACTGTCGTAAGGCGGCTGGAGAACGAAGGTTTTAGCCCCGAAGGAAAAAGCCTGTACATGGTGGACGGCGTCTGCCAGTTTGGGTGGATACGTGGCGGCGGCCGACTTTTCCAAGCGGGAGCGCTCGCGCATGTTGTCGTCTTCCGGCATAGTTTTCTGCGTGGTAAGTCAGGAGCGCTTCACACAGACGCGCCGCATGCCACCGGCGACTACCCGTGGATATTGAGCGGGGAAGATCTGGTGGGGAGTACGCCGATCGATTGGTGTTTTGAACCATCCCGTTTAATGACGCCTCCATACGGCTGGCTCAACTATGAGACCGTATCAGCGGACCAAGTCGTGGCCTCGTTGGACGCTCGACGGGTTGCCCTGCTCGACTATGTTGCATGGGCCCGTTCATTGAGCCTGTCCGAAGCGCACATTCAAGTCGCCAAGCATGCGAAAGACTATTGGATTGCTCGCGTGTGGGACGAGGACTATCGGACGATCTTGAAACGTTGACGGTCGATGCAGTTTGTCAACGATCAAGGCGTCCGTGTTGGTTGGCCGTTCTTGGCCGGTTCGCGGCGGTGGGTTAGCCCGCGCAACGCTGGCGATACGCGGTCATTTACCCGATGCGCTCGACAAGATGCGCACGATTGACGGGGGCGGCATATGACTCCGGCCAATATTCAACGATGCGATTGATTTTGCCGGCTTCGACTGAGAAAAACGATATGGCTCGCGCGGTCATAGATCCATCGGTAACCGTCACATCGGATACTGCTTCGCTAACCGTGTTAGCCACGACTCTGTTCACGGTGAAACGCCACGGACCCTGCGCCGGGTACTCCGCGTTCATCTGTGCAAACCGGGCGGCACCACGGATCCGTTCGTTCGACTGGGGCCAATCAAGGATAAATTGCTCACCCAACACCGCCTGCACGGATCCAAAGTCGTTTGAACCCATGAGCGCCCAAAACTCGCGGATGAGCACCGAGATATCGTTAATGTCTTCTGTCATCGTTGCTGCGTTCGGCAAATTGAAGGAGTTGTGATCTGAGATTGTCAGCGATTCCACTGTCTGTGTCGTGTAACGTCCGGCGCAACGCCCCCCGCTAGGACTTCCTTTATCAAATCAATGGCATGGCTATCGACCGTTGCTCCGCGATGCTAAGTGACGAATTTAATGCGCCCGCAGGCGAATTGACGAGTTTATTTCGTTTGGACTGTAAATAAACATGTCAACTCGTGCCGTGGCACTCAGCCCGTACAAGCATTCCGGATTGACGGATTTATTGCGTACTACGATTCGCGAGAAGGTAGGCTCCGACCTTCCAGTTACATCTAAGGCGCGAGAGAAGTCCAGAATGGCTCGGGTAGTGATCTCTCGCAACGTTCTTGCTCAATTTGCGCTAAACGGACTTACAGGATTTTCCAGATTGAATGTATTTCACGCAACTGGCGTTCACGGCAGAACGCAATTGTGACCGTGCATTGTTCTTCGCGGCCGAACATGCCGCGTGAAATTTCAGCTGTTTCGTGATTTGAACCTTCGCGGTTCTGGATGCGCCGAAATCTGACGAGGGACATGGCGCCTGTCCATTTACGACGCTCGCTGTTCCTTGAGCGTACGTGCTGGCGGCTTCGGCATTGGCTGTCGATGCAAATGCGACGCAAAGCAGAATTAGGGTTGAGGTTTTCATGACGCTCCGTTGGTTGGATGGTTAATAAGTGCTATCCAGCGTTGTTAGTGCGATGCAACCGGTGCTGGAGTTGTTGATGGGGCCGGAGGGACGGGCGGCGGATCGTTAATATAGTCAGCGTTGGCAAAGCTAATTGACCGGATCTGAGAACAATCGGCGCGCATGACAACCAGATCGGTCATGAGTTGCCATTGGTAGACGAACGCTTCCGGAGGGAACGTCAATTGCTCCTGATAGGTGTACTCACTGCTCTGGGTGTAGGTTGCGTTCACCGTAAGTCCGAACGTTTGCGTCATCGAAAGCGAAGCCGAGGCATTTTCGACCGCCCACTGGGCACCAACCGACACGCTTGCTTCGATCGAAGTCGTTGACTCGAATGTGGTCGAGTCTTCTGCCGTCACGCCCTGGTCATATGTGACCGTGATCTGTCCGCCTCCCGTCGGCGAGATAACCCTGTAGCAAAGATAATACGGCTGCGCCGCCACAAAATAAAACGGCGAGTTATACGCCTGATCCGGGAAGTCACTATCCGCCGGGATCATGTTGAATGGAACAATAAAGGCGTTGCTCAGACCTGCGTCGGTCCTTTGCTGTGTGACCGGCTGTGCCGTCGGTGATGGTTGCGGCGGCTGTGGGAAGTCAAAAGTTACATCCAGAAACGCTGCCGGCAGGTTGAGCATGTAGGCCTGCTCGGTGCTGTAAGTGTATCCAAGCGGCGACAACAATATATTGCCCTCCGGGACCTCTGCGATTGCCTTCAGAGTGGTAGCTGACGCCTCGACATCGCCATTGTCGTCCCACCCATATCCTGAGTCGTTCCATACGTTCTGCTGAGCGACCTTGAGACAGAGATCTTCGCGGACACACCAGTAGTCTTGCGTCCGGGGCATGTCCGGCGAAAAGCAGATTCCCAGAGCTACGTACCCTGGGGGCGGATCGAGGCGGTAATAGATCACCTTGTTCGGATTGTCTGACCCTGCGTCATCACACAACCAGGTGAACGAAACAGGGTGGGCGAGTGCGGGTTGCCCGTTGGGGGAAGGCGCGCCTGTCGGCGACAGAAAGAAGGTGGGCGGCGCAGGTTGGTACCTGACCGGGTCGTGACCGTCCATGGTTATCCATGCGTCAGGACGCATGAGATCGCCCACGGGCAAAATTTCATTTGGGACTGGATGTGGTGTCGGGATTGGCTGCATCGGGTTGAAGCGATAGAACACTGGCCCGTGGGTTTGGATCCCCAGCGCAAAGGCTGCCCAGAAAGGAGCGAACTCAAGGCTGCTGCTCAAGGAAAGCGCAATCTCGCCATAAGCGACCCGTTCTTTTTTCCAATCTGTATTTTTGATGGCAGCGATCAGGACTTCATTCGCCTTTGATTCGGGCATGTGGTCTCCAAATAATGATGTTTCTATCCAGACTATCGCGATCAGGGTGTGCTGCCGCTCGACGGAGCCGAACTGTCTCGACCTGCGTTTGCCTGCAATGTGGCACGAAGCCTGATCGCCAACCGACCTGACTACTCGTCGTCTGTGTCTGCAGTGCCCACCTCTTCCGTTATCGGCATCCGGCGTTCGCTACTTGAATCAGTGAAAGACGGCTTTCATGCTCGGACCGAGGGCACCCGCGTCCGCTTGCTGGCGCAGGCCATTTCCAGCCCGGCACGGTTCACGTAACGCTGCGGTCAGCACGAAATGCAGCCTATCCACAATGTGACCAGCCATATCGATGGAATGACTGGGGCTTACTGTGATGGCGTGGCACTCATGTCATGACGTCTTTGACCTGAAATCTCAGACACAGGCGATTAACCAAGAGACCCTCATGCAGAAGCCGGGAGAGGCGGCTAAAATAGCGCCGCAACATCGGTGACCGCGACATCGTTTCCCGCCCATAAAAATATCGACAACCCATGCCCGCAAAAAAACCCCGCTCAGCTTCGTCCGGCGCAAAGAAGGCGACCGCACTGGCACCGGCGACCAGCATGAGCGGAGCACGTACAGTTCTTGATGTCGTTGAAGAGTTGATGCCGGACGGTTCGCATTCGAAGCTGCCGAACGAACCTGTTGACCTACGCGTCTATCGCACGCTGCGATTGATCGTGCCGCCGCGCTGGCCAGCAGACATGTTTGCGGTCGCGGCGACGTTGATGGAACTCTCGGGGTGCTACACGGAAGCGTCCCTCGTTGGCAATCATCACGCGGCTCACGACACATACATCGATGAAGTAATGCGTGCGGCCAGGAAGTGGCGCACCTCGGGCGTGTGCCCGAAGGAAGTGGAAATCTGGTGGTACGACCTGATCGCCGTCCACGGCTCCGTGCCGCTGACCGCGCTCACAGCGGATGCGCCCTATAGCCCCGCGGTCGCGACCCTGATGCGGCTGCTTGCCGTTGCCGACGAAGCATCGGCGGGCGTCGGATGGATGAAAAAGGAAACGACCAGAATGACATTGCGGGCGTCCGTGTCGTTCCTCGATCTCAACGCGAAAAAAGGTGCGACGCTACCCTACGTCCCTTATTCGCTCTGTGAGCGGGTACCGCCGTCCGCGGCAACGGTGCTGCCCAAATCACTGACGCCATCGGTGGGCTGTACGGTGCGCGCCATGAGCCACCACCTGGCTCTGCTGCCG
Source organism: Burkholderia sp. 9120 (assembly GCF_000745015.1). Lineage (NCBI taxonomy): Bacteria > Pseudomonadati > Pseudomonadota > Betaproteobacteria > Burkholderiales > Burkholderiaceae > Burkholderia > Burkholderia sp. 9120. Next base: position 1,377,499 of record NZ_JQNA01000001.1, read on the forward strand.
CCAGCCACGGTCGTCGAATCGGAATGGGTCTTGCCCGACAACGTACCGACCGACGAAACCCCAATGCGACTGCTTGTCATTCCTTACCCGTTCCGGGTAGATGACGAGAGTTTTGTCGCCTCGGGTCCCATGCGGGACATGAAGCATGGCGCGAAGATGCAGCCGTATTTCACGCTGAACCCGACCTGGCTGAAGAAGCCGAAGAGAGTCACGGCTCGGATGATCCGGGACCAGCTGATTGCCCCGATGGTCGGGCAGGCAGTGAGCAAGTTCGGCAAGAACGCCATTGATGGTGTGCTTTTCCCCGAATGCGCTCTCACGGAGAAACTTGGCGACCAGCTCCTGGACGAGGTCGCGCGCCGGCCGATTCCTGGCCTCAAGTTCCTGATTACCGGAACGATGGCTGCAGGAAAGCCGGGCAGCGAAGCGAACGATGGCACGCCGGGCCGGAATCGCGCGAAGACCATGGTCTTCGCCCAAAACCAGACGACGCCGGCAGAGCGCGTGCTTTACGGCAAGGCGCACTCAAAGCATCACCGATGGGCACTCGACTGGGACCAGATAAAGCGGTACGGCCTGACAGGTATTCCTTCGCCCCACCCGCTCAAGGTATGGGAACATATTGCGGTAGACAACCGGCGATTGCCTTTTCTCGCGCTGCGCAATGATCTCTGCATGACGGTGCTGATCTGTGAAGATCTGGCTCGCGCCGACCCGGCGATGGCCGTGATCCGGTCAGTCGGCCCGAACCTGGTCATTGCATTGCTGATGGACGGCCCGCAACTCGCGGTTCGCTGGCCGGGGCGCTACGCGACCGTGCTTGCCGAAGATCCCGGGTCATCTGTCCTGTCGATTACATCGGCGGGAATGGTCGACCGGTCCAACCTCGGCGAGCGCAGCCCGGCACGCGCGATCGGCTTGTGGCGACACGATCAGGGCTCCAACACCGAGCTCTATCTCCCCGAGGGACATCACGGCCTTGTATTGACCCTACAATCAGAAGGTGACAGGCAATACTCCCTCGACCACCGGAGCGATCTTGACACAACCCGGCGGTGGAAACTCAAAACGGTAACTCCGCTTGCGGTGCAGGCCGATTGGCTCTAGTCTGAGCGGATGGAGAGGGTAAACCTATGGCAACCAATCTTATTAAGGCTCGACACGGCGTATATGGCCGCAAGCCCACCGACCAGGAGCGCGAACAGTTGGAGCGGTTCGCCCGCGATTACGTGGCTTCGAGCGCGACCCATTCGGAAGCGGAGGCCAAAGCGCTCAGACGGCTGACAAAAAAGATGCTCACCGATCCAAAGGTCGCCGGGGCGCATGTCAAGCAGTTTCGGTCTGAGGGTTTCAAGGAACCAATCGGAGGCAGCGCCAAGGCGCACTCCGATGGTTTTCGCAAGAAGGCTGCGGCCCCGGACAATCGGGGCGTCAAGCGGCCAGCGAAGTCCGCTGGACAGACTCGCCCCAAGGCCTGAGCGGTCAGCCGCCGTCCCCGGCGGCTTTTCTCTGGCATCGCTCAATCCTGATAATCGTCGGCCGAAGTAAGCGCCTCGTGCAGCAGCGGCGATTCGCTGCGGTTGCGCGGTGCGGACACGAACGGAGCGAACACATTGCAGTGACAATCGCAGTAGGCCACCATCTTGCAGCCCTTCACCCGCTTGTGACCGCTGAAGCCCAAGTTGTCGCCGCCCTTTTTGGCCGCGCTCGTGGTTCTGGTCTACGACTGTCAGTAGGGTGGAGCATTGGCCGAGCGCACGTTTCGGACGACGGGCCGTCTCTAACCGACCCGAACCGGTCTTCCACCTTGCCAAGCCGAACGTCCGATCAGCACGCGAAAGCCGGCGTGGAATGTACCGGTTCCGACCGCCGTATCTCGTCGGGCGGTGGCCATTCTCACGGTGTATCAACGGTGTAACTTGCGCGAGCGTTTAGCTGCAATGACTCATTGGTGTCGATCGCATGGAGCAAGCTCGCGACGATTTGCCGGCTTTCACCAAGGTGGCTCAGCTTGGCTTCGAGCTTTTCGGCTTCGTGCCGCAATGCAGCCCGTACTTCGGCACACGGATGAAAAACAGGCGCAGCGCCAAGAACGCAGGGTAGCAACATCCGAATGCTGCTGATCTTCAATCCGGCCGAACTGAGCACATGAATACGGTGCACCGCATCGATCTCGTCGGGACCGTAATCGCGGTAGCCCGAATCGGTTCTCTTTGGTTTGAGCAGACCTTCATGCTCGTAATAGCGCAGCATTCGCTCGCTAACGCCGGTGCGGCGAGCCAGTTCTCCGATACGCATCACTATCCCCGAAAGTACGCTTGACCTTGACAGCGGTGTCAGAGTTTAACCTTTTTCGACCGGCTCATAGCGCCGGCCACACCATGCGTCGAGGACCATTCATGACATTGTCAACCGATACGTTTGACGGAACGTTTCCGTTTGCGCCGCGCTTCAGCAGCGTCGCCGGCTTTCGCATGCATTACATCGACGAGGGACCTGAGGATGGCGAAGTCGTCCTGTGTCTCCATGGGGAACCGACGTGGGCTTATCTGTTTCGCGAACTCATACCGGCACTATCAGGAAGCTACCGTCTGATCGCGCTCGACCATATGGGCTTCGGCAAAAGCGAAACGCCAGCGCATCGCACCTACTGGCTACAGGATCATATCGACAACCTCGAAAAGTTCGTCTTGGCCCTGGACCTGAGCGATATCACTCTCATCATGCACGACTTCGGCGGCCCTGTCGGTATGGGACTCGCCGCGCGCCATCCCGAGCGCATTCGCCGAATTGTCTCCGTCAACGGTCCGACGCCGTTCGGTCAGACAACGCTATTCGACCGGCTGGACGCGAATGCAGCAGTCTCGCCGTGGTTCCGCTGGATCGCACGCGCCGAGTCGGAAGGCCGCCTCGAAGCCGTGCTCGGAGAACTGGGCTTCAATATCCTGAGTACCTTGAAGCTCAATGGCTTCGAGAACCATACGCGCATCAACAACACATGGTTGAGTGCTTACGGCTCGCGTTTCGCCATACCGGCCGACAGTGCGGGAGCGATCGGCTGGGCCAAAGGTTTTGCGCTTGGAGCGCATCGTTTCGAAGCGCCTGACGCGGCAGCAGTCGACGCGGTCCGGTCGAAGCCGGCGTTAGCCATTTGGGGCGATGCCGACCGCACGCTGGCACCAGAGCATTTTCTACCGCTATTCAGCGAGCTATTTCCTCAGGCGCCTGTTCATCGGCTTGCTGGCGTTGGTCATTACAGCTTCGAAGACGCGCCGCAAAAGATCGCCGAGCTAATCGCAGCATTTCTAGAAGCGCACTGACGCGCCATGGCAAGCAATGCGACGCCGCCCATCTACACGGCGTCGATTGTAGAAGTCACGCTTTGTGCCCAGTTGCAGACAGTCGAGTTGGAAGGCCGAAGGTCCCTTCCTGGCCGCGTGCTGCCCGATGCGACCGGCATACGTCGGCCGCAACATTCCTCGAGCACCGTCGGCGGCTGTGCGTCGATGGCCTGGATCAGGTTGACATCTCTGTTGCTGGGAAACCACCAGGGATCGTTAAAGACATCTCTCACGTTCAGTGGTTCGAGTCCTGGGAAGCCTCATTCCGGAGGGGAAAGCGGATATCAAAGGTCGTGCCGAGCCCTTGGCGGGTCTCAAAGCGAATCCTGCCGTCGAGTACCCGGCAAAGCTCCTTGACGATCGCCAGTCCGAGGCCCACGCCGGGTATATCGTCGCCCGCGGCCCGTTCGAATTCGTCGAATACGCGGACCCGGTCCGCGGGCGCAATGCCTACCCCTGTATCGGCAACGCGCAGATACCAGCTGCTTTCGCCGTAGCCGCCCATAGCCAGCTCGATTTCGCCGGTTTTCGTGTACTTGGTCGCGTTTGACAGCAGGTTCAGCGCCACCTGCTTCACCTTGATGCGGTTCGACAGCACCGTTGCCACGTCCGCTTCGAAGCGGGTAGACAGGCGTAACCCCTTCGCCTCGATAGCGGGTCGGCAGGACGTGACCAGCTCATCAAAGAGTTCACGCAGGTCGAACGGCTCGACTGCGAGCGGGGTGCTGTCGCCGAGTACCACCGAATATTCGACCATGTCGTCCACCAGTTGCTTCATGTCCGCGGCCTGCCGGGTGGCTAGCGCGAGTCCGGCTTCCGCCTTCGACGGCGCACGCGAAATCAATTGAAGCGCAATGGAGAATGCATTCAGAAAATTGCGCAGATCGTGCACCACACTGCGGGTAATCTGCATGCGCGATTCGTACAGTTCGCTCACGAGCCGCTGCTTCAGCGTCAGTTCGTGGTTTGCCCGCTCCAGACTACCGGTGTATTCATCAATTTTCCGGTCGCGCTCGGTGACCGCTTCCCGGATGGACGTGACGGTGACGATGCCAAGCGCTTCATCGATCAGCCGCCGGGCGCGCCCTTCGTGGCGCCTCGTGAATGCGCTGTTCGATTCCGCGAACATCTCAGCCGCGTCAGCCAGCACCTGTCGGAACAGGTCCAGTTCGTGGACCAGTTCATCGATGCGATAGCCCTGTTGCCAGCGGACCTTTCCATGTGTGCGGGCGTCGCGTTCGATTGCCGGCTCCGCCTGTTCGAGGTCCTGCGCGTCAAGCGCGGTACAGATCCCGTCCAGGATTTCCGGCAGATGATCGGCGAGCTGGGCGTACGTTAGCTTGTCGGCCTCGACAAGGCCTGCATCGCCGAACACCGCTTTCATCCATTGTTCCATCAGGGTGGTCCGTTCCCGACGCAGAAACGCAGCAAAATTGCGAAGCGGCCCTGCTTGCGTGTCAGTCATATTTCGTGTTCGCGGAAAAGTATTGGGATGTAACGGAGCACGTGGTGCCACAGCATGTGTCAGGCATTTCCTGAGATGGGTACAAGGCAATGGCCACCGACTTTGACGCGGCAAGGGGAAGACCCCAGTCCCTCCCCTCGCCAGAGAGCGCCCCGATGTGGTAGGCCGTGTCGTTGCGTTTCATTATCCTTCAATCGAGTTGCTGGAACATACCTTGCTGGCAAGGGCACGCGTCAGACAGAAGCGAAAACGCATAACGCCGGGCCAAAGTCTCATGAAATCTATTCTGCTTGTCGACGACGAACCCGACCTGCTCGCGGCATGGCATCTGATACTGAGCGCAGAGGGGTATGACGTGCGCTGCGCCGCCCATGGTGCGCAGGCGCTGGAAGCGATACGGGAACGCCTGCCGGACCTGGTTATCACGGACTGGATGATGCCCGTGATGGGTGGCGCCGAACTGTGCCGCCGTCTGCGCGCGCAGCCAAACCTGGCCCAGGTGCCCATCCTCGTGCACACATCGGCTCCGCCACCGGTGAATGAGGCTCACGCTGGGGGTAACGCCTGGGATGCCTGTCTTCAGAAGCCGGTCCCGATGCAGATTTTTCTCACCACGGTAGGACGGTTATGTGCAGGAACTGGATAGTTGACCACGCGTGCGAGGTCGATTTCGGGACGGTCTGACCGGCGGTGGTCGGACGCAGTCCTCGACGAGGTGCCCGCCCAGTCCTGCAATCGCGTTGTAACACGGGGAACGACGGCTCAGGAGACCATCCATCTGGCCGCGAGCGTCGCACTGCGATGAGCTTCGGCCCTGCCGCTCACCTCGCGCCTGAAATCCGGATCTGATGCCTCGTGAACCGACGGATAACAGCGCCTCTGCATCTGGCCGGCATGCAGCGCATGCCATAACCTGGGATCGGCATTGCGGCGACTCGATGACCGGCCACATCAGCCACTCTGGGCAGACTCGGCGGCGGCATGTCTTTTCAGGTCCGCAGCGACGGCTCCAGTCGCGATGGAGCGTATCCGGACCAGGGCAACGCCCTCACCGAGTGGCCGGTTGTCAGCCGGCAATCGCAGTGCCGGAGATGATTGCCGGCTCGAGGAAAAATACGCCGGTCGCGACGTGAACGTGATATCGGCCCGACGTCCCGCACCTGCTGTCAATAGATCGGAAATACAAAGTCCGGCGTCGGCGTAAACCGGGTGTCGGTACCCGGGCAGATGACTCGTCCCCTGACCGCAACCCGCTGGCCCAGGTAAGGCAGCAGGAGCAAAGGCTCGGGTACGCCCGCCATACCGAGCACAATGTCGGTGACGACCTTGTCGTTACACGGCGAGGTTGACGGACGGTCCAGCCGCAGCGTCGTATAGTCGCCCGGCGCGTACTGTCCGTGGCCCCGCTGGATCGTGCCCGTGATCCAGATGTCCTGTTGCGACGGCAAGGTCTTCAAGGGTGGCTCAGCCGCTGCAGCCGCCGCCGGGCTGGCAGCCAGAATGGCCAACGCGAGCAGTGCCCTTGAGCGCTGTTTCATGATGCTGTTCCCATCTGACGTGTTGGTTCTGAACCCGGGCGTACCCGGCGAATCAACTCAGGTCCGCCGTTGCGCCGCAGCGCAATAGCCGGGCAATCAGTGGATCGGCGGCACAACGCCCAGTTTCTCGGCGAGCATGCGCTCGTAGACGCCGAAGTGCAGGTCGACTTCCTCCTGGCTGACCGTCGTCACGGTGACGTTCACCTGTTCCGTCGGCAGGCCGAGCACCACCGACATCGCCGCTTCCAGTTGCGGCGCACAGACGCTGTCTTCCACCACGGTTGTGCCGACGGCTATATCGTAGATCTGATCCGGCTGGAAGACGATCTCGACCAGCCGCGCGCGCGCACTCATGTTGTTGTCGATTGCGAGCCTCACGACCTCCGCAACGCTGTGCATTGTTTCGGTCGGAAAGCCTCTGGTCGAGCGTAGCCGCACACGGTGCCTTCCCAGCGTGAGCCAGTCAGAGCCAAACTCCATGATGTCCTCCATGAGATCTTTCGATGCGTTCGACAATAGGCGCCCGTTCAAAGATTTCAAGCCCAAAAAAATTTCAATATTCCCCCTTGAAGTTTTCGCTGGAAGGCCTATTTTGGATTTCGCTCAAGCAGACGCCGTGTTTTGGCGCGCTGCGTGTTTCGATTTGTCTGCCAGCAGCTGGCAGGCGGACTGGAGCGCATAGGCCAGTTCGCCTCCATGCAGCATTCACGGAGGATACGACCATGAGTGATCTCTATTCCGGAACCGACCTGTTTAGCGAGTTCGACCGTCTGCAACGCCAGATGGCCAGCCTGTTCGGCGGCCTTCCATCCAGCATCCGTTCCGGCAATGCCGGCGCATTCCCGCAGATCAATATCGGTGCGACCGACGACTCGATCGAGATCGTCGCGTTCGCGCCGGGCATCGACGCCGCCGCGATCGACCTGTCGATCGACAAGGGGCTGCTGACGATTGCCGGCGAGCGCAAGCCGGCACTACCACACGCCAGTGGCGACAGTCGCGACGACGTTCGCACCTACGCGCAGGAGCGCTTCAGCGGCGCATTCCGGCGCGTGATCGAACTGCCGCAGAATGCGGACCCCGACAAGGTGCAGGCGCGCTACACGAACGGCTGCCTGTCGATTACCGTGGGCAAGCGCGAAGCGTCGAAGCCGCGGGCCATCACCGTCCAGTAACGCCAGTTATTCAAGGAGCAAGCCATGAACGACAGGACACAGGTTGCTGAACGCGACCGGCAAACGGCAGCACGACGCGAGGGGGAGCAGCAGGCGCGGCGGATGACACTTACCCCCGCGGTTGATGTATTCGAGGACAGTCAGGGCATCACACTGTGGGCGGACCTGCCAGGCGTCACGAAAGAGAGGCTCGAGGTGAGAGTGCACGACGGCAATCTCTATATCGAGGCCGAAGCGATCGTACCGACACCTGCCAGTCTGCGGCTGCAGCACGCCGAGATCCGCGAACCGCGATTCGCGCGTGCGTTCTCGCTGAGCCCGGACTTCGACACATCGAAGATCGACGCGAACCTGCGGGACGGCGTGTTGAGACTGACCATTCCGCGCCGCGACGAAGCAAGGCCGCGACGCATCGAGGTGCAGACAGGGTAAGCCCGGACGATCAGCAGCGATGACGGGCAAGAATTGATGGCGGCCCTGAGGCCGCCATCACCTGCGCCGTGGAAGCGCGAATGCAGAACTTAATGGAAAAATGGTGGCTCCTCGCGAGGCGCAGCCCCGCCACGCAAGCAGAAACTTTGCACTGTGGGCCCAGATGGATATCCAGTTTTCCTGTCAAACCATCGAGGTGAATACGATGAATAACGACCTGAAAAAGTGGAACCCCTTCAAATTCATTCGCGGGTCAGTAGGCAAGTCCGGCACGGACGGCCCTGACACTCAGACAGCCAGCGAGCAGGGGCGCGCCACATGGCCTGACATTCAGCGGCTTTTCTCGCGTGATTCCCTGCGTGCGATGGAGGATTTCTTTCTCGATCCGTTTGCCGTGCGCGGCACGCTCGAACGATGGTTCGGCGACTTCAGCTCATCGCGTTTCCAGCCGCGCATCGATGTGGTCGACGAAGGGAAGATACTGCGCGTGACCGTGGAGCTGCCGGGCATGGAAAGGGACGATCTGACGATCAGCGTTGAGGACGGAGCGCTGGTGCTGCGCGGCGAGAAAAGACAGGACGTGCACAGTGAGGAGGACGGCTGCTATCGTCTGGAGCGCGCTTACGGAGCCTTCACGCGCACGATACCAATGCCTGAAAACGCCGATGCTGACCATACCCTCGCAAAGTTTGACAAGGGTGTGCTCACCTTGACCGTACCGAAGCATGAACCCTTGCGATCCGCCAGCCGCACGATCGATATTGGCTAGCGTTGTGCGGCCACGTTGCGGTTGCGAAGTGAAATGATGGGTAGGTGATCGCCGCGGGTTAAATCAATGGCCTTGTGGCGATCATTGCGCCTCGAAGTCGCGAATCCGGTGCCAGTATTCGTCGGCACGCCCCTCAGGACTTCCATCCTGAACCCAGAGTACATTAGCCCGCTCCCGCAGATGCTGCTCCAGCGCGCGATGCCAGTATTCCTCTGCACGTCCGGCAGGGCGCCCGTCCTGTTCCCACAGAAAGTAGGCGCGCTCGCGAACGCTCTGCTCAAGGCCCAATTTCGTTTCCGAACTGCTCGCCACGTCATCGCCGTAGGGAGCCATCTGGCCGCCCCGGCCGATGTGGATTCTGGCGGAAAGGCTCTGGAGTTCTGCGTCGGATACCAGGCGGCCGTGGGCGGCTGCCTCAAGAGCTTTTGCCTCGTAAGCCGCGTCGTCCGTCTCATCTTCCGCTTGTCCGAGCGTGATGGGATAGGTGTGAATGACAGCGCCACTGCTGTCCAGTACATCGACCAGTCGCTCCATTGCTCTTGCCCCAGTTTCCGCGGCCCGATCGTTGATTTACCTACCCTTCCCACGGTGCGAAGGAGCGGCTGCAACGTGAGCGTTGAACAGGCCAGAATTGCAACGCCTCCCGAGACCTTACCATCATTTGTCGATGCTGCGGGGCGGACCGGCGAGGCGCTGCGCAGGGGACCACGTGTCAGGCAGACCATCGTGCCGGAACGCTGGCTGCCGATGCATGCCCGCTGATCGCACGGTACCCGGGACGGCTGGCGGAGGCGGTCCTTTTTCAGGTCACACGACGCGTCTGAACCTGCGCTGCGCCCGCTGGCTTCCTTCTTCATCGCCCGCCGAGCGGGTGATCGCGATGAGCCGCGGTTGCCGCTTCCTTCTTTTCTGTCGGGACTTCTCATTTACCGTCCAATCATTCGCTGATAGCGGGGCCGGGCCTGGTTCTTGCGCGCTAGTGAAGACGCGAGTGTCGTTGCGACAGGTCGGCCTGCCGGCGAGACTGCGAGCCTTGCTGTTTCATCGCTTGAAAAATGTTTAGCTTAACGGAGCATCGAATGGAAACGGAAAAGGCAGAAGGTGCGATCCAGGAAGTAGCTGGCAAGGTTCAGGGCGCAGCCGGCGCGCTGGTCGGCGACTCTGCGGCGCAACTGGCGGGAAAGGTGCGCGAGCTCTCCAGTAAGGCGCAGCAGGTTCGCGCCGACGCCGCGAGCGCAGTGCGCGAGACAGCAGCCACGAATCCCTTTATGACGCTGGCAGCGGTTGCGGCCATAAGCTTTGTGGCAGGTGCCATATGGCGTGCCGGTGGACCCAGGTGCAATGACAGGTAAGCAGTCCTCGCACATGACGCAGTCTAGGAGCCCATGATCTTCATACACGCCAGCGCTTACGCCTCGGCGTCGGGAAACCATGGGTACGTTACAAAACCGATTGCGGTTAAAGCAATTCAAGCCGGCGAAGGTCGTCGCGTGCGTCAACTTGAACGCTCCGCACTGCACTTTCGCCAGCCGCACTTTTCGCCTCCTATGCGCAAAAAGCTTCTGCTTGCGGACGACGACGTCAATGCAATGGCAGCAGTCGCCGTGTTTTTCGAGTCTCACAATTTTGAGGTGCGCACCGCCACTGACGGCATCACCGCGCTCCGGTGGTTCTCAACCTGGCAGCCCGACGCGGCCATGCTCGATATCGACATGCCGGGCGCCAGTGGATATGAGGTGGCGCGGCATGTGAGGACCACCGAGCGTTCAGGCAAACGGACACTACTCGTTGCGGTCACGGGAGAAATGCCGCCACGCGAGGTCGCCGCCAGATGCTATCAGGCTGGCTTCGATCTCCACGTTGCGAAGCCAGCCGACGTGAAGGCACTCGCTGAATTCGTCATTCTGGGAATCGTGGGCTGAATCTTTCCCGGCTACCTTGAGAGGGCGAAGGACGAAAAGCGTTGACATTGTTGCCCGGTCACTATACTGTGGCTCTCGAAATATTCAAGAAGCTCGATTGCTGATCACCATTTTCCGCCTTGTCTGCGCGGTACTCGTTGTCCTCTCTTCTTCCTTGAAGTTTTTGTCGCTCCGCAACGGAGCTGTTATTTTTATTTCAGGGAATTCTCATGGATACCGGTACTGTTAAGTGGTTCAACGATAGCAAAGGCTTTGGCTTCATTACTCCTGACGCTGGCGGCGACGATCTCTTCGCTCACTTCTCGGAAGTTCGCGGCGACGGTTTCAAGACGCTCGCAGAAAACCAGAAGGTGACCTACGAGACGAAGCGCGGCCCGAAGGGTATGCAGGCCGCGAATATCTTGCCGCAGTAACGTATTTCAAGGGCCGGTAGACCGGCCCTTTGCTTGTCTGCCTGACTAGTATCCTCGCGGAGCCGTGCGCTCCCGATCTGATCGCCGTTGTTTCACCGCGCGCATCATTTGTCTTTCCGACACGATCCCCGTCTCGCCTTATTTTCAATTTATTTCGCTTGTACGATATATATGTCGTACGGGCGTCGCCCGGTTATTGCTTATGCAAAATAATAAACATCTCCACCACTACAACGGTTATTCAGTCTCCCCTTCTGCACATCGGTTGCCGGACGGCTGGTTTGCCGCCAACCTTCTGCTCGTCAGGGGTGATGCCCTTGAGGCTGATCCTGTTTCCTACAAGTTCCACGCGCTCGACTATTTCGATAATGAAACGCAGGCCCTGGGACACGCTACGACCTGGGCGCGTGACTGGGTCGACAGTCGCGGGTAGTCGGCAATACACTTGCATCGTAGCCGCAAGATGGACGGCGATCGATGATCGACGAGCCGTGGGCGCAGACCCCGTCAGACCGCAACGATACACAGCAAGAGCACCTCTGCCTGCATGAACTGATTTCATTGCGGCGACACCGCTTGGCGCCTCGCCAGTAGGCCGGTGGAGATGGGCGCGCAGGATGCTCACCGCATGATGCGAGAAAGCCCGTCATGTCTGTCACATCAGCGCCAATCATACTGCTCACACAACGTCGCGATGAAGCGCCCCAAGGCTGCTCAAGCTTGCGCCCGCCAGAACGTCACTCAACCGGATCACGGGATCCGGTCGCCTGATCGACACAACGCTATTCCCGTCAATCGCAATACAAGGAGCAGAGATGGCGTTATTGATCATGCAGGTCGCGGTAAGCGGGGAGCTGGTCGAGATTTTCGAAATGCCGGTTGATGATGTCGACGGCCACCGGATGCTCGCTGCCGCCAATGAGGACGAACGGGTGATTCATCCCTCGGGACAGGCGCTCGAAGACGGTGAGGTCTGGATTGATCTGATCGACGGAGATGGCGAGACGCTGTTCGACCAGGTGGCATGTTTTCACCGGGCGGATGCTTCCGACGCGCTTCAGATTCATTTCGGCATGAATGTCGATGTCGTGAGAGATTGCCTCTCAAAGTCGAACATCGCATCGCTCCATGCAAGGCACCGTCTGGCAGCCCAGGCCTACTTCCGCAAGGTTGACCGTCTTGTCGATTGCTCGCTGGTAGGTTCGAGGCTGAGCAATCGCCGGCGTGTCGGCGACGCCAGTGTCATGGACCTCGTGATAGAGCTTCGCAGGCGGCTGGACGGTGTTGTCACCCAACTCGCACTGAGCGAGCTGCCGACGCCTGTGCAGGCCGCAGCACAGCAGCTGAAAGACGCGACCAAGAGCTACGTGGGTGCGGTGCAGAGCCTGTGAAGCAGCCGACTGAGCTGTATTGTGGAATGTGAAGAGACGGTATGCAGAGAACAGTGAACTATCGCGGGTTTGAGATTGATGTTGACCTGGTGCCGACTTCCGAAGACATGTATGACGCGTGGTTTCGCATACACGGTCCGACCCCCGCCCCGGGAGTATCGGCGCTAGGGCTGCGTATCAAGGTTCGCGGCGGACCGTTTTCCCGCCGTTGGGCTTACTTCGTCGCGGAGATCGCCGGTCAGGCGTCAATCGACGTCATCCTCGGCCCTGGCGAATAGTCTGAAATCGGCAACGCGACGAGCGGTCCTGTCTGTCGCGTGCGAATCAACGAAACACCGGCCACCGATTTGAAAGGAAACAGGTTTCATGGATGAACGCAAGCGGGACAGCATGATTGCCTATCTCCGGCACCGCATGGAGGACTTCGGCATCAGCCCGGACGATCTGGCCACCGCACTCGCGGTCGTACCGGAAGCTGACCGCTACCGCAGCGCGAATGGCGATAGCTGGAGCGGCGAAGGGGCTATGCCTCATTGGCTGAAGCAGGCCACTAGCGCCGGGCAATCCATCGGACACTTCGAGCGATCGTCGGGGTCAGTGATCAGGCCGCCCTCGCAGGCGGGCGGAGACTGGACGAACGATCCCTTCGCAGGCAGTCCACTCGCGCGGCTGAGCCCCGGTTAGTTAGATCCCGCGTGCCTGACGGTTACCTGAGCCGTGCGTTAAGCGAAGAACCGACGTCTGAGCGTTCAATTGGGCGGCCCGTGGAAGGACCGTAGATGGCCGCACCCGGTCTGACACGTCGGAGTTGCAAACATTACTCCCCCTCGACGGTACCGGACGTGCTGGAGAATATGTAGCAATCTCTCGCCAGATTCCCGAACGCAGGAAGCACTAACCATTTCCGTAACGTCCCCTCGCACTCAAATCCAAGTTTCTCCAGAACGCGGCGCGAGCCCGTGTTTTCAACATCACAGACTGTCCAGATTCTTTGGATGTTGGGCGAACGCCAAAGTGCCGAAACAGCGGCTCGGCCAGCCTCAACTGCGAGTCCGCAGCCCCAGAATCGCTCGCCGACTCCAAAGTGAATTTCGGTTTTGTGTCGCTCGGGGATCACAACGAATAGACCCATCGGCTCGTCGTCGTCTCGTGTGCTAATGACCCAGGCAAAAGGCGCGTCGCTTTCATCCCAAGCCGTAATGCACCACTTTTCGAGCATCGCTTCAGTGTGGGCGACGTCCTTATGGGCATGCCGTTGAAGGAAGCGTGAGCAATTCTGGGCTCCCGTGTAATTCTCGAATAGGACAGATGCATCACCTTGTCGCGCTCGACGCAAACATAGGCGCTTTGTCAGTAGCTCAACTCGATCTTCCATCCTGTTCTCCTGCGAAGCGCCGACTCTTAAAGCTCGGATTGTCGCCAATTTGGAGAAGGCTGTCGAACGTCCCTTCGTGGCCGGTCAGCGTCCAACCAGCCGACCGTGTGGCGCGACAATCTGGATGAGAGACGCGCGACAATCAAGTTGAGAATGTCGCGGCAGAAATGATGATGCCGATGTTGATTGACGCTGGCAAGCGTTTATTGATTGACGTGCGGCGTTGATTGACGCGGGCGAGTGGGTGTCGCGCGACAATCAAGCTGAAGCGATCAGTCGATGAGGATTGCTGTGTAATGGTGACGCCGCAGGTATTCTGGCTGCACGACAATCAGATGAGAATGTGGTGGCGTGGAAGGTGAATCCGGGGTTGATTGACGCCGGCTAGCTTTGCCTGCGAGCCGCGCGTCAATCAGGATGAGAACAGCGGGTCATTCGGTGAGGTCGATGCCGTGCTGATCCTCCTGTGTCGGTGGCACGCCAACGTTCTTTGGTGTCGCTCGACTGGCCGGGCGTCCCGGTCCCTGCTGCTTGCGCTGCAGGGCAGTACGGCGACGGTAGCTTTCGACGTTCAGCTCAAAGATGGTCGAGTGATGGACCAGCCGGTCGACGGCGGCCACCGTCATGGCCCGGTCGGGGAAAACCTTGTCCCATTCGCCAAACGGCTGGTTGGCCGTTATGCAAAGGGAACGGCGCTCGTACCTGGCGCTGATGAGCTCGAACAGCACTGACGTCTCTGCCTGATCCTTGCTGACATATGCGAAATCGTCGAGGATGACCAGGTCGAAGCGATCCAGCCGCTTGATGGCGGACTCCAGCGCGAGCTCGCGGCGCGCGACCTGCAACCGTTGCACGAGGTCGGTAGTGCGAGCGAAGAGGACCTTCCAGCCCTTCTCCAGCAGGCTCAGTCCGATGGCCGACGACAAGTGCGATTTGCCCCCTCCGCTAGGCCCCAGAAGAATCAGGTTGGTGCCGTTACGCAACCAGCCGTCGCCCGCGCAAAGCGCCGAGACGTGCGCGCGCGACACCATTGGCACCGCGTCGAAATCGAAGTTCTCCAGTGTCTTGCCCGGCAGGAGCTTGGCGTCCCTGAGGTGACGATCGACTCGGCGTCGATCGCGCTCGGCGATCTCGTGTTCGGCCAGCGCCATCAGCAGGCGCGCTGCCGGCCAGCCTTCCGTGTCGGAGCGCTCGGCAAAGCTGGACCAGATCTGCTTGATGGCGGGCAGCCGCAAATCGTTGAGCAGCAGCGACAGGCGGGTGGCGTCGATGTCGAGATTCATGCCGTCACCTCCGTTGCCATGTCAAGCAGGGCTTCGTAGTCGCTCAGCGCGGCGAGCTGGATGTTCACCTCTGGCATGCTGCTCGTCGGCTTCGCTTCGAAGCGCGAACACAGTGCGTCGAGATCGGGTAACCGTCCATCGTCCAGGCACTGTTGCAGCGCCTTGGCCAGTTGGGCTTCGCAGTTGTGCTCGTGGGCCAGGCTGAGCAGTTCTACCATGGTCCTGCATGCCTGACGCTGCGGGAGCTACTCGAGCAGGCGATCGAAGCTCAGTCGATACGCCTCGCGCGGAAAGATCTGATCGCGGTAGACCAGGTTGAGCAGTGCCATGGGCTTGCGGCGCAGCGCGTGGATGACGTGCCGGTAGTTGATGACGTGGCCGTGCTTGCCCTTGGGACCCGCACGGCCGCGCTGCAGTGTCATCAGGGCCGTACTGCCCAGAAACAGCTCCAGCCGGTCGTCGTACAGGCGCACGCGCAGGTGATGGCCGATCAGCCGGGACGGGACGGTATAGAACACCTTGCGCAGGACGAAGCCGCAGGTGGTCGTGACGTACACGCGCGTTTCCTCGTAGTCACACGTACGCTGGGCCGGAAGCGGCTGAAGCAGTGCCCGCTCGAGCTCAATGCGTTTGCCATTACGCGCGTTGATTCGACCGACGATCTCGTCGATGAAGCGGCGATAGGAACCGAGATCGTCGAAGTCGTGACTGCCGCGCAGAAGCAACGCATCACGCACTGCGCTCTTGAGGTGGCCATGAGGGCTCTCGATGGAGCCGTTCTCGTGGGCAACGCCACGGTTGTTGCGTGTGGGCTGCATGCCGTAGTGGGCGCACAGCGCATCGTAACGCGTGGTCAGATCCTTGCGCGCGTCGGCATCGAGATTGCGGAACGCCGCCGACAGGCTGTCGCTGCGGTGCTCGCGCGGCGCGCCCCCGAGTGCCCAGATGGCGTTCTGCAGCCCTTCGGCCAGCGCGACATAGCTCTCGCCGCCGAGAATGACGTGAGCGTGCTCAAAGCCCGAGCAGGCCAGCCGGAAGTGATAGAGGCGGTGGTCAAGCGCGACACCCGCCACGGTGACGCCCAAGCTGTCCATCTCGGTGAAGTCGGACAACCCGAGACGACCGGGTTCGTGTACCTGACGGAACATAACGTCATGCTCCTCGCCATGGAGTGCGCGCCAGTCCCGAATACGGCGCTCCAGTGTGCGGCGCACGTTGCCCGGAAGGTCGGGATGGCGCCGAAGCATCTCGTCCAGTACGGCTATCGGCCGGATGCCGGGAGCGCACTGGAGCAGCGGCACGATCTCTGTGTCAAAGATTGCCGCCAGGGGATCGGGACGGCGACGCGCACGTGGTGCCTTCTTCTTCGATGGCAGTCGCCGGTCCTGATCGATGCGATAACCCGTGGCGGCGCTGAACCCGGCGCGCGCAGCCGCTTGAGCTGGTCCTTCCTTGAGTCTGTACTTCATGAAGAGCCTCATCTGATGGTCGTTGATGTGTCGGCCGGGCAACTCAGCCTCCCTTCGCTACATGGAAGAGCTGTTCATACCCGATTTACCGCGACCACCGACAAGGCACCCCGGCAGCGGGGCGGACTCCTCGGCGCGGCGTTGCGGCAGCGGTTCTGGGCTACGCCCTCCACCGCTGCCGCAACGCCAGTACTCTCATCCTGATTGACGCACGGCTCTCATCTTGTTTGACGCGCGGCACGACCGGCTGGGAGCGGTCAAACTTCGGTCTGTTCGGCCATTTCGAGCGCGTCGTCAACTTCGATACCGAGATATCGGACGGTACTCTCCAGCTTGGAATGGCCAAGTAGCAGCTGGACGGCTCGCAGGTTTTTCGTGCGTCGGTAAATCAGTGACGCTTTAGTGCGACGCATCGTGTGTGTCCCGTAGGCTGTGTCGTCAAGACCGATCGATTTGATCCAGCGATGGACTATTCGTGCGTACTGTCGGGTCGAAAGATGCGGCGAACCGCGAGGGGCCATACCCGTCATGCCTTCAAAGCAAATCGCGGTAGGGTAATGGTGAAGACGCAGCCGGCGCCTGGCACATCGCGGACGCTGAGAATGCCGGCATTTGCTTCAACGTAGCGCCTCGCGATTGAAAGACCAAGTCCCAGTCCTGTTCTATCCTCGCCATTCTGCGTAAACGGCACAAACATTCTTTCTGCATCACCGGGCGGCAGACCACCGCAATGATCCTTCACATCGATCAGGATATGATCAGACAGCGCGTATACATCCAACGCCACTTCGGTGCGATGCTGCGTAAATTTGAAGGCGTTTTGGAGCAGGTTTCCCAACGCCGAATAGAGCTGGTCACGGTCGCCACTGATAGCAAGCCGCGTGTCCACAGCGGAAACTGTTAGCACGCAACCGCGAATCTGGGCAGCAAGTTCAGCGGCATACTTCACGTCAGCTATGAAATCCGCGACGGAGAACAGTCCGGACTGTGCTGAAACACCGGTTGCCGTACGAACCTCCTCAAGGGAGTGCCTGATTAAATCGCGCAATCCATCCAGGCTGCGCTCCAGAACTGAGCTCGGTGATCATCATCACCGAAATACGCAGCTGCAGGTTCACTTCATGCAGCAATGGTTTGGGCTTTCGGACCCGGCGATGGAAGAGGCGCTATATGACGTGCCGCTGTACCGTGAGTTTGCGGGGCTGGACGAAGGTATGACGCGTTTGCCGGACGAGAGCACGATTCTGCGGTTCCGCCACCTTCTCGAAACGCACGGACTGGCCGCGCAGATGCTCGCACTGGTCAATGAGATCCTGAGTGAAAAGGGCTTGATGTTGAAGGCAGGGTCGGCGGTCGACGCGACCTTGATTAGCGCACCCAGTTCGACAAAGAACGGCTCTGGCAAACGGGACCCGGAGATGCACCAGACGAAGAAAGGGAATCAATGGTACTTCGGGATGAAAGCGCACATCGGCGTGGACGCAGAGTCAGGTCTGGTCCACACCGTCATTGGTACTGCGGCCAACGTGCACGACATCAATGCGGCCGGAGCGTTGTTGCACGGCCAGGAAAAAGATGTGTACGCTGACGCCGGATATCAGGGTATTGAAAAGCGCTGTCAGGCGAACCCGGTACGCTGGCATGTCGCGATGCGACCGGGCAAGCGTCGACAACTGGACCTGACCAGTCGTCTGGACGTGATATACAACCAGATTGAGCGCCTGAAGGCTGGCGTGCGCGCCAAGGTTGAACATCCGTTTCGAGTGCTCAAGCAGCAGTTTGGCTATACGAAGACCCGGTACCGAGGATTGGTGAAGAACACCGCGCAGATCACGACACTGTTTGCGCTGGGCAACCTCTGGATGGCGCGCAAGGCTTTAAGCAAAGCGTGAAACGTCCTGCGAATCAGGCCGTGAGTCTCGGCAAACGACGGTCATCATGCTTCAAAAGCCGGACGACCAACCTGCTGGCAGACTCTGCGGCCGATATGCCCAACGTGAAAAAAGATCGGTGCTCTGAAAACGTGTTGTGCAGACCTTCCCTAAGTACTTCGGTTTAGCGCGAACATACTCTTTCTGCAGATCGCCACCCTTCTCAAATTCCGCACACCAAGCCTTAAGAGAATTCTTCGTCGGGTAACCCAACTGGCGGATTGTCGCCTTGATGCGCTTGCCAAGCGTCAGGTACAGCTCGACCGCCCGAACGCGGTCTTCGTATGAATACATGGACTACCTCCAAAGTAGTCCATGATTTTGTCCGCATCCCCGGTGGGTCAGGATTCCGTGCAAATCAACAATCTACCCTGAAGTCCCTGCTTTATCTCAATTGCAGAGCTGTTGTTGGGGTGCTTCGCGATGGCGAGATTGGTACGCGACTCGTGCCAGTAGCCTGTACGGTATCGTACCGACTTTTATTAAGTTTCTGATGATCATCTTTCGGCGCGCGGCTGATACCCGCGTGTGTGATTCCGATGGCCGCGGCCGCAGCCGCTGCGGCCTTTTTTTCGTGCCGACGATAAACAAATAACAGGCATGATGAAGGCGATCTCTTCTGCTTGGTCCGTTAGCGAAATTTCTTGCTGCGGCGACGGAATCACTACACCGGGGCTACATCATGATGCACGTGTTTCTTGCGAACAACCGCAATGAACTCATAGAGAGATGTCGGGCGAAGGTGGCGCAGAGGCCCGCGCGCGAGGCGACCGCGCAGCAGCTTCAGAATGGTGTGCCGATGTTCCTGGACCAGCTCATCAGGACTCTCCAGGTCGAACAGACGTCGCAGCCCATCGACAGCCACAGGATTTCGGGTCCGTCGGGCGGCGGAGCGTCTCCATCCGAGATCGGCAAGTCAGCAGCAGAGCATGGACGGGAGCTGCTTAAGCTAGGGTTCTCGGTTGATCAGGTTGTTCACGATTACGGCGACCTGTGCCAGGCAATTACAGACCTCGCGTATGAGCGCGACGCTCCATTTCTGATAGACGAGTTTCGAACGCTCAACCGCTGTCTGGACAATGCCATCGCCGATGCGGTAACAGAATTCAGCTATCAGCGCGATTTCGCCGTCGCCAACCGACAGACCGTTGAAACGCATGAACGGATGGGGGCTTTCACCCACGAGCTGCGTAATTTTTTGCAGACCGCAACGCTCGCTTTTGTCGCAGCAAAAGCCGGAAATCTGAGCCTGTCTGGAGCCACTGGTTCTGTTCTGGAGCGCAGCCTGGACGGCTTACGAGACTTGATCGCCCGCTCTCTCGATGAGGTACGTACGGCAGCGGGGATTTCCGAGCAATCCAGAACGTTTTCCGTTGCCGACTTCATCGCTGAAGTGAAATATGCAGCTGACCTTGCGGCCCAGGTTCGGGGATGCGTATTGAGAGTTTCCGATGTGGACACGCGGCTTGCCATCGTTGGTGACCGCGATCAGCTTTATTCGGCGGTGGGTAACCTGCTGCAAAACGCCTTCAAATTCACGCGCCACCGCACCGAAGTGACGTTGGACGCCTACGCGTTATCGGATCGCATCCTGATTGATGTAAAGGATCATTGCGGCGGTCTCCCCGCTGGCGATGCAGAAAGAATGTTCCGGCCTTTCACACAGAACGGTACGGACAAAACCGGACTGGGTCTGGGCCTGTCAATCGCCAGGCGCTGCGTAGAGGGAAACAACGGCACTCTCAGTGTGCGCGATGTACCCGGCACCGGCTGCATATTCACCGTTTCACTGCCCAGATATGCCGTCCCCGCTGAGACAGTATGACAGCGTCGCCGCGACGGTCAGGTTTGAACCGGACAACCGACTCTCCGGTTATTCGTTCGAGCGACGGAAGTGGGTTGAACTGAGCCGCCCGTCGTACGGTTCAGTGCGGTCATGAAGAGCCGTTCGTCGGATGAAAGCGACAGGACGAAACCGGTCTTGTAGCTGTCGGTTGACCCACTGGCGTGGTTGGTTTGAAGTGAGCTGTGCGACATTGACCCAAGTCCGGCATGCCTTCTGACGTCGACGCCATTTGCCCGGACGAGCGGAAAGATATAAACGGAAGAAGAGCTTTTCCACGTACGCACGTGCTCAGGCGCGTCTTTGATCACAGGGGTGGCATCGCGGGATCAGTTTAATGCAGTGAACCATGTGCAGGGTCGAACAGACGCGCCTTTTTGGAGAGTTGCAACTGCAAATGTCGCGACTATCGTGAACTAGTCTCCTCTCCATATCGCCTGCTGATGTGGAATTGCCCGCCCTCAAAGCGGGCATTTTTTTACAGCGTTCCGTTTGCGGCGTCGGGGGGCGTTATGTGACCGTGCACAGATTACTAACGGTTGTAAGAAAAAGTGACACAGGTATAGGCTTCTTCAAGCAAAGATTCCATGCGGGCTGGAGAATGTCTGGTGGCGGCGTGGCTGACTGGCCGAGAATCGGGATATGCGCGAAGTCGGGTTGAGCTCGAATCTCGCGGCTTAAGGCCAGTCCGTCCATCAATGGCATGATCCAGTCGGTAACAATGAGGTCGGGCACATGGTGTTTCAGACATTCGAGCGCCTCGATACCGTTGCTCGCGCAAGTCACCCTGTATCCTTCGTTGACCAAGATCAGGGACCACGCGGCGAGAAGTTGGGGCTCGTCATCCACAAGCAAAATCGAATACATCTGCGGCCACCGATTGGTCAGTTTTTTCGCTGTCGCCTGACTGAGCAAGTAACATTCCAAAGGGAGGAGTAACTGCCGCTGCAAGGTGTTTTTCTTTGCTGCCACGCATCGTGGGGTGGGATCGATGCACCCAATAGCGTCGGGTCAGGATTTCTCCGAACTCCGTTGCCCCATCGAAGCGAATAACTAACGCTATCTTGGGCGCTCGGTCTCAAGGCAGCATTTTCTCTATGATCGGAAGCAGCGTGTCGAGCGAGAGCGGCTTGCGGCAATATGCAATCGCCGGATTGGGCTGTTTGGGTATGTCGACGGCTGCGCTGCACAGAATGACGGGGATTGACCGTAATTCCGGGTCCTCAAAGAGGGCGGCGCACAGCTCCGGACCAGACATCACGGGCATCATGCAGTCACTGAGGATGAGGTCTGGCCTGGCTTTGCGGATCAGCTCAAGCGCGACCGCTCCGTTGGGTGCTGTCACGGCGGCATATCCGACCTGTTCGAGCAGCAGGCTCCAGATAGTCAGAAGGTCGAACTCGTCATCTACGACCATGATTGTTTTCATGGCGCGTCAGCTGTCGAAACGGCCGATGATTCCTGTCGCGGCCCCGCGGCCACCGAGCAAACTCGCCGCACCCGGAAAAGCGTCGACAACATCGAGTCCCTTCTCGGCAATGACGAGCTCCCGAAGCGAAGAATCGTGCGCGCTTTCGCGCTGTTTGACCACGGAGATCATTCGATGCAGACCAGTGTCGGTTTCCGCATAGCGCAGCAAAATGAGATTTTCAGTCATGGCCGAGAGACGCATTCTGCGCATGACGGCGGGATCGGAATTGAACGGCACTTCTTCTGTGAGAAGCGTTGTCACTCCTGCGGCGCGTAACTGATGAGTCAATGCGTTGAGGAACAGACCAAACCGGCCCGTGCGCATTGCTGAATCACGAAACCCGTCGATACCGTCAAGCACAAGTCGCGTCGCGCCGGTCTGCTTCACCGTAGCGAGAGCGGTGGCTGCCAGTTCGTCTATTGCCAGTTCAATGGCCGGTTGCCACTGGACGGTCAGCCGCCCGTCGTCGCACGCCGCCCGCAACGGAATTGAAACGGATTCAGCCTTGCCGATGAGCCGTTGCGGCGACTCGTAAAAGCCGAGATAGACGGACTTTTCGCCGCGTTGCGCACCGGCCGATAGAAA
Organism: Burkholderia sp. 9120; assembly: GCF_000745015.1. Classification (NCBI taxonomy): domain Bacteria; kingdom Pseudomonadati; phylum Pseudomonadota; class Betaproteobacteria; order Burkholderiales; family Burkholderiaceae; genus Burkholderia; species Burkholderia sp. 9120. The sequence continues at coordinate 1,399,902 of NZ_JQNA01000001.1, forward strand.
CTGCAGCCCAAGCAGCGTCTTGCCGATTCCCGATGCGCCCATCAGCGTGGTCGTGGAGCCCTTTATAAAACCTCCGCCGAGCAACTCATCAAGACGTGGAATACCCGATCCGAGGCGCGCCTTGAGGTCGGCCGGTCCAGGCTGCTCGGCACATCGTGCTTCCAGCCGTGGAAACATGACATGGCCGCTGTCCGTTATACGGAAGAAATGCTTGCCCAGCATGTGATCGCGAGCACGCATCTTGTGGACTTCAATTTCGCGTGTGCGGCGCATGCCGTCGCTGTAACGGTTGAGCTCAATCAGACCGTCGACGAGCGTATGTTCGGGATGCGGCTCGTTACCCGACAAAGGAGCCAGCAGCAACGTTGTACAGTTCATGGCAGCAACCAGCGCGTTCAACTCATGGATGAACTTGGACAGCGAGAGGTCCGTTTCACTGAACTCGCGTGCGCTGCGAAAGCCATCGACGATGAGCAGACCCGGGCGGTACTGGTGGAGGCTCAAGGCAACCTGCTTGAGGAAGCCATCAAGTCCGCCCTGCATGAGCGCGTGATAGCCCGAGACGAAAAACATTTTCTCCGCGACCACTTTTTCGTCAAAGAAGCTGAGTCGGCTCAGATGTCCGAGGAGCTTGTCGTGCGATTCAGCGATCAAGGTCATGTACAGCACCTTCTCGCCCTGGAGGACACGATGGAAGCCGATCTGGCTCGATAGAATCGTCTTGCCCGCGCCAGCCATGCCTTCTATCAGGTACAAAGCGCCGCCGACCAGACCGCCGCCGAGAATGGTATCGAGGCCCGGCACACCTGTTTCGACATTTGAACGGTCCGACGCTGGGGATGTGTGAGTTGTCATTTTTGAATCGTCTGCGAAGTTCAAACTGGGCTCGCCGCGAGATCAGTAAAATCGTCTAACCGCACGCAAACGGTGTACCTGGCTCGCTGCGTCGACAGAAAAGCGCGCTCAAAAGCGCACGCCAGAATTTTACCTTTTTTGAATTCGCTTGCGATCGTCGGACCCTGTGCAGGGGTAATCGCAAATCCATAGCTCAACGGTATGTTGTCCGCGCATAGGCGGAGCACAACGCTCGGTTTACATTACGACGCTGATATTCACCCGGACCGACTGAAAGACAGGGCAAAGTTCGTTGAGATCACGACAGCGAGGACAAAATCGCAACACGTCGTCTGGACATTTCATGCTCCGGAGAACAACAAGCAATCCAACTCGCTATATTTCGCGACGGGCATCTCCCGGTCGCCGCCGGGGCGCTTCAGCAGCACGCCCTGCAGCTTGCGGAAGCCAGCTGGAAACTCGGCGAATGGCGCGCCATTGCGAAGCGCTCCCGGTTTGCGCTGCAGGACTGCCAGGTAGTGACGCCAGTCGTAAATGGTTTCGCCGTGGTCATGGCTGCGGTTGATACAGCGCTCGTGCTCGGCAATCACCTGGCCTTCGGCGACGAACACGAGTCTGGCTGCGTAGACGCGCAGACTGATGGGCCGGTTCTCCCAGCCGGAGGCGACGTTGCAGAACTCGGCGTCAAACAGGTAGTGACTTACCATCGCGCTGAACCGCGCGTTGACCTCGCGCACCTTGCCGGGACGCACCCGGTCTACGGCGGTCTTCATGTTGTCGTAGATGCCGCGGCGTGGAATGCCGCCCCAGGCGACGAACGCGTGATGATGCGCGTCGAACAGCATCTCGTGGGTCTGCAGCAGGTAGGCCCGCAGGAAGAAGGCGCGGCTGTGGCTGAGCTTGAGTTGCGCGACCTGCAGCTTGGTGCGCTCGCCGTTGATGACGGCCCAGTCCTCGCTCCAGTCGAACTGGAACGCTTCGCCAGCGGCAAACCGGAGGGGAACGAATGTCCCGCGCCCGGTCGTCCTTGCCTGCTCGTGCTGCTCCTGTCGCCAACGCCGGGCAAACGCCGCGACACGGTCATAGGAGCCAGTAAAGCCCAGCACGCAGAGGTCCGCGTGAATCTGCTTGAGGGTTCTTCGCTGTTTGCGGGGCCGGGTCGCCTCGGTCTTCAGCCAGCCAGCAAGCTTCGCAGCAAACCCGTCGAGCTTGCTGGGGCTGTGGCGTTCGGGATAGGCGGGCAGTACGGTGCCGGCCCGTATGTAACGTCTGACCGTGTTTCTGGACACGCCCAGCCGTTTGGCAATCTCGCGCAACGACACATGATCGCGAAAGTGCCAGCGTCGGATGATGCTCAATATAGCCACGTCGATCACTCCGTTCCCCTGCCCGTTGCCGAGCAGGTCAGTGTTCTACGTGGGTCAATATTCGATGCAAATTACTGCGTAGGGTGGGTCAGGATTCCGTGCAAATCAACAGTCGAACCTTGTACTTGTTGCGTAACCACCGACGCAACCGCGTTGCGGTGTAACTATCGAGCGCCCGATACGCGCGTCTATCCGAGCCTACCTTGAAGTAGTTCGCCCAGCCGCGCAACGTGCGGTTCAACCTGCCCACCAGCTCCGTGGTCTCTTGCCACGCCGTCTTGAGGACGGTCATTGCATGAATCTTTTCGACCATGCGCCGAATACTCTTCTTCGACGGGCGCATGCCCATACGGGCCTGGCCAGTCGTCGCTGAGTACAGCCGCCCAAACGTGTAACCCAGGAAGTCGAATTCGCCCTCCGGCACCTTGCAGATTTGTGTCTTCTCCTCGTTGACCGTCAGCTTCAGTTTGCCCATGATCTCGCGCAGTCGCGACAACGCTTCCTCAGCCTTGCCATGCTTGCACAGGATCACAAGGTCATCCGCGTAGGTCACGATACGACTGCCAAGACTGCGCTGAAGTCCGAGCTTCTTCCATGCCAGCACGAACCGGCGCATGTAAATATTCGCCAGCAGGGGTGAGATGGGTGAACCTTGCGGAATGCCACGTCTGCTGTCTCGGGCTTCCGTCGTACGTTTCTTCCGGCCTCGGTTATCGGTTTCTTCAACGGAGCACTCCAACCACATCTTGATTAGATGCAGCACGCGCCGATCAACGATGCGTCGCGCGAGCGACAGCATCAATTCGGCGTGTGGAATACTTCCAAAGTAGTCCGCAAGGTCAGCATCAACAACGTCCGTTTGCCCTCGATGCAGCCGCTCTTCCACCTCGATCACCGCTTGCTGGGCATTTCGCCCCGCGCGATAAGCGTATTGCTCTGATGGAAGGTCAGCCTCGAAGATCGGTTCGAGCACCAGCATTGCTGCTGTCATGCACACCCGATCACGCAAGGTCGAGATGCTCAGTGGCCTCAGCTTGCCATTGGCTTTCGGGATGAACACTCTTCTGATAGGCTCCGGCCGGTAACTCTCCTGCCTGAGCGCAAGCGCCAGTTCGCCGAGCCACCTCTGCACCCCATACGCTTCGACCTCCGCGAAGTCTTGCCGATCGACACCCGGCGCGCCCCTGTTCGAGCGGCACTGGGCATACGCATGCGCCAGCACATCCTCGCGGTAGATCTTGTCGTACAGCGCGTAGAAGCGATATCCGGCTTCTGCCTTCGCTTTCGCGTGTAACGCCATCTGCAGCTTCTGAACACGAATCGGAGTTGATAGGTTGCCCAATCTCCACGTCCTCACTACGTATTGCGTCTGTCTTGAACTGAGGCCCCTTCCCTTCACCGGCATTACCCGGCTTCAGCGGTATTACGGGCCTCTCGGTCATCCCAAGACGCCCGGCCTGTCCCTCGCGGGCGTCCGGTTGGTCATCCCTGACCACGCCAAGGGACTTCCCGTGTTGCGTACGCTTTCCTTGTGTACATGCTGTCGCCACTACCCCGGCGCAGCGACTGGGCGTCCAGCCTGCTCATTCGCCCAGTCGTATCAGCCTTCCCCGATAGAGTTGTCGGGTCGGCCTGCGCATCGACCTTTTCGAGGTTTGCCCGGCGTTCACTCACGTTACGGCCTGCACACTCGCGCTGTCACCAATTTGTGACACGCATCACCGAAGGCTTCAGCCATTTCGTTCCCTCCATAGCTGCTCCGGTTGCTTCCGGCTGGAGCGGTTGCCGGGTGGGACTTGCACCCACTGGAAAACGCCACCTTTTCACGGCGCACACCCACAGCAGTCAGTCGACTTTCTCAGAAGCAGTCATTCATCGGACAATCTTCGCCTTGGAAGAAGTTGAATAACTGCGCAGTCACACCCTCCGCCCCGACTTTTACTCCACGAAACCGTCGAATGCTGTTCGCCTCCAGAATTCATTCGTTGGAAAGCCACCTCTCGCCTCAACATTCAAGGCGCTTGTTCGTATGGGCCAATGAAGGTGCTTTCACCAGTCATGGTTCGAGCAATGCATAGCGCGGCAAACTGATAGTGAATACGCATCCCACACCTGGAATGTCGCGAACACTTAGGTTTCCTGAGCTTGCTTCAACACTGCGCCGCGCGATCGAAAGACCAAGTCCCAGTCCGGTCCGATCACTCCCATTTTGCCGGAACGGCTTGAACATGGCTTCGACGTTTTCGGCCAACAAGCCGCCGCAGTGGTCCTTCACGTCGATCAGGATGCGATCAGCTACTGCGTAAGCATCCAACGTCACGTCCGTTTGATGATGTGTGTACTTAAAGGCGTTTTGTAGCAAATTTCCGAGGGCTGAAAACAAGAGGTCCCGACTCGCGGAAACGGCCAGTCTTTCGTCAACCTTAGACACAATGAAGCCACATCCGCGAGCCCGAGCCGCGAAGGTCGCTGACTCCTTGATTTCAGCGATGAAACCAGCGAGGGAGAACATTTGGAGTGACGCCGCTGCGCCAGCACTCACACGCACGTCAGCTATTGACTGGTCAATCAAGTCGCGGAGGCTCGTCAAACTACGATCCAGAACAGAGCCGGTGGCGCCAGACAAACTCAAATTCCCGGCCCTCGCGGCAGTAAAAGCGAGCGTTGCGGTCTGCAGAAAATTGCGCAGTTCGTGTGCAAAATAGCCTAAGCGTTCATTAATTTCTTGCGCAGACTTATCCGACGCCGCCGTATCGCGTTGATAGCTGAATTCAGTCACCGCTTCTGCGATAGCATTATCCAGGCAGCGATTGAGCGTTCTAAACTCGTCTATCGCGAACGGCGCATCACGTTCATAGGCGAGATCGGTGATGGCCTGGCAAAGGTCTCCATAGTCGTGAACAACCTGATCGACGGAAAATCCGAGGTCAAGGAGTTGCCTTCCATGTAGCGCGGCTGATGTACCAATAGCTGAAAATGACACTCCGCCGCTGGCAAGGCCGGAGATTCTGCGGCTGTCCATCGGTTCAGATGACTGTTCGACACGCAGTGTTTGAATCAGCTGATCCAAGAACAGCGGAACCCCATTCTGCAATTGCTCATCCGTGGCATCGCGGGCGGGCCGTTGGGCGACCTTTGCTCGACATCTGCTAACAAGATCGTCGCGGTTATTCGAAAGGAACTCATGCATCATGGTGCGGCACTCCGTTTTAGGCTGCGCATGGCTGACCTCCCTCGGCCTCAACCAGCGGTTCGCAAGCGCGGCCCGGTCTTTGCTCACGATCACAGATACATTCAATGTACTCCTTTTTCCGCATCGGACAGGATGCCATCAAGGCCACCCAAAATCGGCATTTATTGCGCGACGAGATTTGCGTGCGGAGCTTACCCGCAGTTCTTGCTCACTTCGGTGACTCTAGCCGATGGTGAAAAATCCTCTCTTGACAGGTCGCCAAGCTGCCATACAAGAAAATGACTACGCCCCAGCGCTACAGCCGATGGACTTCTCGACGTACGATGGCCGACAGATTTCCGATAAAGATTCTGGTCATCGATGATGATCATGCGTCCGCGGATGCTTTGGCGGCGGCGTTAAATACCGAAGGGCATGACGTCAGGCAAGCCTATAGCGCTGTCGGCGCGTTCATGCATATCAACGGATGGGCACCCGCAATTGTGCTTCTCGACATTTCGATGCCGGAGCACGACGGCTTTTCAATGGCCAGGATGCTTAGGCGATTGGACCGTACTCGCAACCTCGTGATCATCGCTGTGACCGCGTTGATGGAAGACTATGTGAAGGAACGTTGCTTTCCTGGGAGCTTTGATGGCTACTTTCAGAAAGGTACTCCCATGATCACCCTCCTCGCGTTTTTAAAGGTTTTGAGCGACGGATAAGGTATGCCGCGACGTATGCAAATCTCACAAATTCGATATCTACACGCTTGATATCGGATAGTCGAACGTCTCTTACTAGCTAGACATGGAGCCTGCTGGCCGCCGCACCTTTATCGGGATTCAGCCGAGTTGTGCTTGTCAAAATTTGTGTCACCGGCAGATTCTTTAAGTCTCAAGCTTTGAGTCGAGCAGCAATCAACGACTCGTCTAAAACGCTAAATTCGTCACGTCAGCCCGATCATCTCGGTCTCGACTTGCGAAAGCAGCCGTGAAGCAGCGAAAATTGGGCTCGATGTTGACGTAAAGCCCCGTGAAAGGTCCTGGAGCTGGACGCTTCGGTCACACGGGCCACTACTGTGAGTTGCCGGTTTCTTCGATCTCCAATTCCTGGAGTATTCTGGACATAAGACCGGCGCGTCGCCATTGCAGCCATTTGATGTAGCACGTCTGTGAAGGCGGAAAGTTGGCCGGTAACCTGTGCCACCTCTCGTTTTGCGTTATGACCCACAGAATCGCATTTAGCACGTCCCGTGGGTCGCGAGCTGGACGGCCAAACCGTTGCCCCGAATCTCGGCACAGTAGATGGCTAACACGCTGCCAAGCTTCGTCGGAAAGAGGAATATCCTTCATGCTACCTCGCATAGCCGATCAGTACAGATACGACCCTGTGGATCCGCTCCAAATCGTGAACTGATGAAGATTCAACGTGTTGTGCGACCGATTGGCTATCGCTGCGTATGCTTTTATGAGGATAAAAAGGCGATAAGAATTGAAGCGAGGGCGCGGAACAAACATCCGCCCCTCCGACGTTGCACCGCTTCGGATTGCTCGCAGCCGGTATAAAAAGAGCCCGCACGCGCGGGCAATGAAGCGCACGGGGTTGCGGCTCCATAAAAGATTATGGTTGCCCGTCGTCGCCATTGGGTTCATTTGACTTGCCTCTCTGCGACGGAAAGTACATTAACGGGCACGATTTAGATAACATTAATTCATCATATAAATTCGGTTTTTCTCAAGCAACGTCGTTTCACGCATGAAACGTTTGCATTCGGGTAAACCTGAGGACGTAGGATGCCCCGGACCAACAAGAAATGGCGAGGTGAGCGGCGGATCGCCCTAACTACAGCGTGGGACGCGGCATTTTATATTGCCATCCTGCCGCATCAGCAGGTAGCCCGCTGCGAACCGGCCCGCAATCTGGACTTCATGGACGTAGCTGCACCGGTGCCCCAACAGATTGGACTTAAGCGACGAGCGTCGCCGTACGCCATACACGGCACTTTCTTACTTTTCAAGAAGGGTCATAGTTGTCAATGATTGGCTCGGGTCGGTCAAACGTCTCAAATTGTTTAGGGTTGTAGGACGCCTGCCCTGGTCCGTACGCACGTGAACTCGCCCAGACGCCAGCGGGCAGGCGTCCTGCAAGCCCCAAGGGAGGAAACCGCGGAGTGTTCCGACGTGGTCTGAACATTTCACCGCTATGGCGATTTGTTTGGGCGCACTGAGGACATGGTGGATATAAAGGCGGGTAAATCTGAGGCTGGACAGGCACGATCGCGGCAGCGGCACAGCGGCGGGCTGCCATCGCGCCGACTCGGCCAGCGCCAGACTGCCTGTCTGGAAAGATAGGCGCAGGCGTCTGCTATCGGCTCTCGTTGCCGAAGAGCCGACAGTCGGATTGTGCATCCTGACACGATGGTGTTCATGCGTGGGCTCGCTCGACAGGCGGTGCCCGGATAGGTCTGCTGCGTTGGAGTATGTCGATGATGATCATTGGCGAACCGCAGTGCCGGCAAACGAAGGTTGGCGGCACTGCTACGGTGGATACGACGTTGGCACTGAGGCCGATACTGGCAGGCACTACGTCCAGCAACTCGCGTATCGTCGCGAGATTCTCGCGCCGCGATGGGTTCGCGATCAGACCGTAGTGGCGGATGCGGTGGAAGCCGCCAGGCAGCACGTGCAACAGGAACCGGCGCACGAACTCATCCGTTTCGAGTGTCATGGTCTTGTTGCGTGTGCGTCCGTCCACGCGGTAGTCCTTCCAGCGGAAGGTCACGCCGTGTTCGTCGAGCGCGACCAGGCGTTGGTTAGAGATCGCGACCCGATGCGTGTAACGCGACAGATAGGCGAGCACCGCCTTGGGTCCCGCAAACGGGCGTTTGGCATAGACCACCCACTCGCATGCGCGCATTGGCGCAAGCCACCCGGCAAAGGCTGCCATATCGTTGAGCCCGGCGTATTCGCCGAAGAAGCGCAACTGGCCGCGGCGATAGATCGCTTCCAGCTCTTCGAGGAATCGTCGCCGGAACAGGCGCGAGAGCACGCGCACGGGAAGGAAGAAACCTGGCTTGCACGCTACCCACCGGCTTCGATCCGGCGACAGCCCACCACCGGGAACGATGCCATGCACATGGGGATGATGCGTGAGCGCCGAGCCCCAGGTATGCAGCACGAGAGTGGCACCGATCTGTGCCCCGAGATGCTTCGGATCGGCGGCGATGGTGCGCAATGTCTCGGCCGCGATATCGAACAGCAGCCCGTAGATGACAGCCTTGTTGTAGTACGCAATCGCGCTGATCGCCGCCGGCAGTGTAAAGACCACGTGGTAGTACTCGACGGGCAGAAGATCGGCCTCACGCGCTTCGAGCCACCGGCGCGCCGCGGTAGCCTGGCACCTTGGGCAATGTCTATTGCGGCAGGAGTTGTAAGCGACCTCGATCTGTTCGCAACCGGAACAGCGCAACACGTGTCCACCCAGCGCCGCGCTGCGGCACTGTTCGATCGCTGACATCACCTTCAGTTGCCCGAGGTTCAGATTGGCGGATTGACGCCACACTGGACCAAGAGAGCGAAAGACGTCGGCCACCTCCAGCGCGCAATGCGCCACGATGGTGACCTACGCAGGATCCAGACCATCAAGGGGGCTGACCACCTCACGCAGAATATCGGTGGCGACCTGGGCATAAAGCGCTGTGGTCTCCAGCTTCTTGTGCCCGAGCATGACCTGGATCACGCGGATATCGACCTTCTGTTCCAGTAGATGGGTGGCAAAGCTATGGCGCAAGGTGTGCATGGACACGCGCTTGTCGATTCCCGCGGCCTCGGCGGCCGCATGGACCACCCGGTTGAGTTGGCGGGTGCTGAGCGATTCAATCGGGTTAAGCCCAGGAAAGAGCCAGCCACCGTCAAGCATCCGGCCCTGGGCCCGGGCCACTCGCCACCAGACCCGCAGACGCTCGAGCAGCACCGGGGACAGCATCGCGTAGCGGTCCTTCTGCCCTTTACCCTGCTCAACGCGCAGCGTCATGCGCTGGCTGTCGATGTCTCCGACCTTCAGGGCCACCACCTCGCTGGCCCGTAGTCCTGTGCCGTAGGCTACTGCGAGCGCTGTCTGATGCTTGAGGTTACTGGCCGCCGCGATCAGTCGACCCACTTCGTCGCGGCTGAGTATGACGGGCAAGGTACGCGGAAGATAAACCGGACGCATCTTCGCCATCAACTCCCCTTGACCGAGCGTGGTGGTGAAGAAGAACTTCAATCCGGTGATCGCCGCGTTCAGGGAAATCGGCGACACACCGCGGTCAACCAGATGCAGCTGATAGCGCCGCAAGTCCTCGACGGTGGCGGTGTCAGGCGAACGTCCGAGAAAGACAGTGAACTCTCGCACCACACGAAGATAGTTGGCTTGCGTGGTTGGCGCGAGGCGGCGCATGCGCATGTCGTCCATCATGCGCTGGCGTAGCGGACTGATGTCCTGGCTGTGGGTAGTCATGGCTCGGCTCCTGTCGAGTGACGAGGCGGATCGCCTCATCCCTCAACATAGGAAACCGGGCGGGTTTCCTATGAAGAACCACCACGTTGAAACGGAGTGCATACCGCGCGAGCGGTTTAGTCCTGTGGCCGCCTACTGCCTCATGCAAAAGGCATGCGTAACCTGAACCGCGCAAGTCTGTGATCGGCAGTACGCGACCCTGAGCGGTCAGTCGAGGTTCGGCAGTCCCGTGTTCCGATTTTCGAAGAGAAGCGGCCACTCGATGATCCTTCCGACGAAGATGCAAATGGCAGCGCGAGGCTGGGAAGCAACAACCGCTGAGCTAGGCGTTCTGGTTCGTCTGGGTGAACTCCCCGACATTGAATGACGGATGCGGCCGCTCCTTTATGGCCTTGCGTTCCGATCCCAGGGCGGTTCATCGCCAAACGTCCCGGCAAGGTAATCGACGAACCGGCGTACTTTGAGCGGTATGCGCTGCGCGCTCGGATAAACCGCTTGAATCGCCAGATCAGCCGCGCGGTAACCCGGTAGCAGTGCCACAAGTTCGCCCCGCCGTAGATGCTCGCCGAACACGAAGGTTGGGCCGTACGTAATACCGGCGCCCGCGAGCGCGGCGGCAAGAAGCATCTGCGCATTGTTGGCTGTCATCCGGCATGGTCCGTCGATCACGTGCGCGCGGTTTCTCGCATCGAGCAATGTCCAGTCGCCAGACGACACGGCTTCGCTGAAGGCAAGCCGCTGCGCGAGTCGTAAGTCTTCGGGTTTGCGCGGCGCTCCATGGCGCTCGAGGTACGCGGGGGACGCACATACGACCATTCGGCAGGGCGCAAGCCGGCGCGTCACCAGTCGTGGGTCCGTCAACCGTCCTATCCGGATTGCCACGTCAACGCCCGCATCCATGAGATCGACATAGCGGTCCCCGAGCAGCACTTCCACGTTGACGTGCGGATGGTCCTCCAGGTAGTGGGCAACAACGTCGCCCAAGTGCATGGCGCCGAACGTGACCGGCGCAGCGACGCGCAGTACGCCATGCGCCGTGCCTTGCGAATCGCCCGCTTCCCGATTCGCCTCGTCGAACGCTTCAAGGATCCGCTTGCAGCGCTCATAGTAAGTCTGGCCGGCATCGGTCAGACTCAACCGCCGAGTAGTGCGCTGCAGCAGTCGCGCATTCAGCTCGGCTTCGATTGCGCTGACATGCTTGCCGGCCATCGCTGGCGATAGCCCGAAGCGGCGCGCCGCAGCAGCAAAGCTGCCCTCCTCGACAGCCGCTACGAATACGCCAAGGCTCGTCAGTCGATCCATTTTATGCACTCCAATTCGATAGCCCCATTATCGACTGACTACACCAATTCGGCAATTATCAAACTGGTGACATGAATTTACCATTGAGACACTAACTGACCGGAAGGTGGCACGGAAATGGACATCGACTCAAACGGTACGCGGATTCACGTCACGCAGCGAGGCAGCGGCGAGTTGGCGCTGGTGTTCCTGCACTACTACGGGGGCTCGTCGCGTACGTGGGACAGGGTAGCAAGCGAATTGTGTGACCAGTATCGAATCGTTGCCACCGATCACCGCGGCTGGGGCGATTCCGAGGCGCCCGCCGACGGCTACCGCATTGCGGATCTTGCCGCCGATGTCGAAGGCGTCATCGAGGCGCTAGGTCTGCAGCGCTATGTTCTGGTCGGTCATTCGATGGGCGGCAAGGTCGCTCAACTCATCGCATCGCGCCGACCACGCGGGCTCGAAGGCCTTGTGCTCGTCGCGCCGTCGCCTCCGTCGCCGATGCTCCTCCCGGACGAGCAGCGTGCGACGTTGACCGGCGCGTATCAGTCGCGTGAATCGGTCGAATTTGTTATCGATCACGTCCTCACCGGAAAATCGCTTGACGCTGCTCTTCGGGAGCAGGTCATCGAGGACAGCCTGAGGGGCGCACCGCAGGCCAGGGCGGCCTGGCCGAACGTGGCCATGCGGGAAGACATTGGTGCGGCGGTGGCATCAATCGATGCGCCGACCATCATCATCTCAGGTGAGCTTGACCAGGTGGATCGCGTCGCAACGTTGCAGGCGGAATTGATGCCTCGTATTCCGCACGCGGCGATGTATATCCTGCACGGAATTGGACACTTGTCGCCGCTAGAGGCGCCGATCGAGGTGGCGCGGCTTATTGCGCGGTTCGTCGATGCGATCGAAAACAAGTCCGCCGTGTGCAGCACGCCCGAGCAGGTCCCCATCGCTTTCGACGCGGCGCTCAACGCCGGCGATCTTGATTCCCTGCTCAGTATGTTTAGCAATAAAGCCACGATGCGGATGACGGACGGCAAGGTGGTGCAAGAAAGCCCCACCGAATTGCGCAACGGCCTGGCTCGGTTGCTGACACTGCGCCCGCGCCTTCACAACGAGGTGCGTCGAGTGTTGACCAGCAGCAGTATAGCGCTCGTCCTGCTCGACTGGACCTTGAACGTGACGCTGCCGGACGGCCAGGAGCACGAGGAACACGGCACCGCCACGCAGGTCATGGAAAAGGGCCTCGACGGCGGGTGGAGGCTGCTGATCTCTAATCCGCTTGGGTTGAACTGAAGGGTACAGGGGGAACGACGCCATGAACAACCGACAGGAAGCACATCATGAATAAGCCTACCATCATTACGGTTCCAATCCTGCCGTTCGGCATGGTCCACTCTCACCTCATCATCGGTGCAAAGGGCTGCGTCCTCGTAGACACCGGCACGCCGGGCTCAGAGAACAAGATTGAGCGCGTCCTGAAGAAGCACGGTCGAAGCTTTCGCGATGTCACCTTGATCGTGGTCACTCATGCGCACACGGATCATGCCGGTTCGGCTGCGCGACTGCGCGAACTGACGGGTGCGCCAATCCTTGCTCATGCCGGAGATCTGGACTACTACGAGCGGCGCAAGGAAATGACGTATTGCGTTACGCATTGGTGGGGGCCTCTCTTTTTACGCTCCGGCCTGCCCGGCGAGCCATACTTGCCGTTCACACCGGACATCCTGATTCAGGACGGCGCCACCATCGATCTAAGCGGTTACGGAATCGAAGGCGTGGCTAGGCACACGCCAGGCCACACAGCCGGCTCCGTGTCAGTTGAACTGGGCAGTGGAGATGCGTTAGTCGGCGACCTCATCGCCTCGGGTGTCTTTCTAGGCGGATTGATCCGTAAGCGGCACGCCATGCGCCCGCCGTTCGAGGATGACCCGCAGGCTGTAAGTGGTGAATTGATGGGTATGGTGGAGGCCGGCATGGAACGCTTTCACATGGGACATGGTGGTCCGCTGGGCTCCGCCGAAGTACGCCGACACACCCTCGCTCTGCAGAACCTCAAGCCTGGACGCAAATACGGGATGCAGACCGTCGGATGCGACTGCTCGAGGCGCAAGCTGGCTGAGTTGGGTGAGTAAGGCTAGTCTTGGCCGATTGCTTGCCGGGCTGCCCGAATCCCCAGATGAAGGAAAAACGTCGCTGTCAACCCTTCCGAAACTCACGAGGCGTTTTGCCGAAGGCCATTTTGAATGATTGACTGAAATGCGTGAGATTATTGAAACCCCATGAGGAGGCGATATCGCCAATGGCGCGATTTACCTGTCCCCGGTCTTCGAGATCGCGAGCACACCTGGCCAATCTTCGCTCCCAGATGTACCGTTCAACCGACTGGCCGTCACTGGCGAATACCGAACTCAGGTATCGCTTCGAGATTCCCAGATGCTCAGCAACGTCGGCGGGCGCCAACGAATGATTTCGCAAATTCGTTTCGATAAAAGCGCGACCACGATAGGCGAGCATAGCCCTCGTCACCGTGTTCGTTGGCGCTGCTGTAGATTTGTCCTCCGGTCGCGACATGAATGCCATCATGGCCATGTCTATCGCCTGTGCGGTTAAGCGTTGCGCGATATCCGCACTGAAGCTCTCGAAGTTCTGGGCCAACGAGTTGACAAAATCCCTTGTCATATTGCACAGCGGATTATCTGTCGTGACGATGGTCGCGGTGAGGTGTTCGATGGCGCCAACCTGCTTGCGCACAAGCGTTCGTGGAATCTGCAGAACTAATTGGGATGTTGCCTCGGGAAACTCGGCGCGAAATGTCTTCGATGTATCCAGAAAAGTGATATCGCCTTGACGAAGAACATTGCGCCGGTTGTCCTGTTCGACGATGGCCTCTCCTGTCACCTGTATGCAGACGAATACCTGCTCTTCTCCGATCTGTGAGATTTTCGGCTTGATCCGAGCTATCGTATGCGATGCCGCTACGATTTCGATGAGGTTGATTGGACTCGAAAGATGAGCGGTAATCGACCCGGAAAAGCCTTCATCGAGAGCGCTCGAACATTCCAGATGAGTCAAAAGATTTGCGACGTTGGTTTGCCAGAAGGCTAGTCTGGCGTTAGGCGCCACGCGCTCAGTGGAAATTAGAACGGGGGCTCTGTTCATCGTCGTACCGGTCATGCGTGTCCGTCAGAAGAATCATCCCCGTGACAGGGATGCACCGATCGTCTTGTTGTGCAGCCGCTCAACGCTTTGTGATGATAGCCGATGTCAAATTTCCGCGCGACTGACCTGAAACTTTCTCGAAACGGAATAAAGAATGTAGTCAAGCGGCGCAGGCATCGCACAGCGTGCGCGCTCCGTTACACTTCGAGCACGTTACGATTTAGGGTATGTCTCGACCAGCGCAAGACCAGTTGCACAAATATCAGCACACGCGATACACAGCGCCCGACCGCCATTCGCGCTTGAACACATAGAACACAGCATTAACGCGGACCACACATATCGCGAGAATGTGCTCCGCGCGACCTCTCAGCCTGACGAGCTCTGAGCTGCAATCGTCCGACCGCAGATCCGAAAAAGTGAAGCAGGCAAAGTGCGCATGAGCAATGGCTTGCCGTGCGCGTGTTGTGTGCCCGAATCACCATCCGTTCAATGCCTTGATGTTCTTTCAGCGTTTGGAGAAGAAACGATGGATATGCATGCGTCGAGGTCCCGGATCGCGCTCTCGGCAGGGAAATCGCCGAGCGGGTCGCGGGTAGGTCACTCCCCGGTTGTTTCACCTTTCCAGCAGGGTTTTCTATTTCGGCGCACCGGCCGGACAAGCGCGATGACTGAGGTTCGACCCGAAGCTTCCTTTTTTCGGCTGCACATGCGACGACCTCGGCCCGCAGAAGATTATTACGTAGTTATTTCTGGTTTATGAACGTCTGATGGCGGTGAGATCGTCACGACCTCACATTTCAATGGCAGGTTGGCCCAATCGCTCAAGGGCATCAATACTTGCCTGGTTGTTTGCTTTAGAAATACCCCTGTTTTTTCCGCTTGTATCTCGCGTCTTCTCTCAACTGCATTTTCGACAGCATTCGTTAAGGAAACGACCATGAGTCAATCTGTAACCGCCGTACTCGTCCATGGAGCATGGGCCAACGCCGCGTGCTGGTCCAAAGTCATTCCGCTGCTGCAGGCGGCCGGATTATCCAGCGTCGCCGTGCAATTGCCGTTGACCTCGCTCGTGGACGACGCCGCTGCAGTCAATCGGGCGCTCGCTTTGATTGAGGGGCCGGTGGTGCTGGTCGGCCACTCCTACGGTGGCGTCGTCGCGACTGCTACAGGCAATGACAGCCACGTGCAAAGCCTGGTGTTTGTTGCGGCTTTCGCGCCGGACGAAGGCGAGTCAGCAGGCTCGCTCGGGGCCGGCGCGGACCCGGCACCACTCGGTGCGCAGATCCGGCCCGATTCACAAGGCTTCCTCAAGCTCACGCGAAACGGCATTGATGAGAGCTTCGGTCAGGACTTGACGGAAGATGAACGGTTGTTGGCCTTCGCGACACAGGGCCCGACGGCCGCAAAAGCGCTTGGGGACAATGTATCTAAGCCCGCATGGAAATCGAAACCGTCCTGGTATGTAGTCGCCGAACAGGATGGTGCGATTCAACCTTCGTTGCAACACAAAATGGCCGACAGGGCGAAATCGCAGAAGGTGTCCGTGGCTTCCAGTCACCTTGTCATGCTCTCTCACCCAGAGAAAGTCAGCGAAGCGATTCTGGCGGCGGCCAAGTAGGTATCACGCAACGGAGTACCCCGGCGCACATGTGGTCGAACCACGCGCCGGCTTCCGTTTTGCGCATGCGCTGTGCTGCGCTCTCAAGCCTTACCGATACCCCATGGAGAATGCAATGAGCAAACTGACGACCGCGTTTGGCGCCCCTGTACCTGACAATCAGAACACGCAAACGGCTGGACCACGGGGGCCGGCGCTACTTCAGGATGTGTGGTTTCTCGAGAAACTGGCCCACTTTGATCGCGAGGTGATTCCGGAGCGTCGTATGCATGCCAAGGGCTCGGGCGCATTTGGAACGTTCACTGTCACACACGATGTAACTCAGTACACTCGCGCAAAAATTTTTTCCGACATCGGAAAATCGACGGAGATGTTTGCTCGGTTCTCCACGGTTGCGGGGGAGCGAGGCGCTGCGGATGCGGAGCGGGACATCCGCGGTTTCGCGCTCAAGTTTTATACCGAAGAAGGTAACTGGGATCTCGTGGGGAACAACACGCCCGTTTTCTTTTTGCGAGACCCGCTGAAATTTCCGGACCTCAACCACGCAATCAAGCGCGATCCGAGGACGGGACTCCGCAGCGCGGAGAGCAACTGGGATTTCTGGACGCAATTGCCGGAGGCGCTTCATCAGGTCACCATCGTGATGAGTGACCGCGGCATTCCTCGCACGTTCAGAAACATGCACGGATTCGGCAGCCACACTTTCAGTCTCATCAACGATGCCGGCGAGCGCTTCTGGGTGAAGTTTCATATGCGCACGCAGCAAGGCATCGAGAACATGAGCGACGCGGAAGCGGTAGAGCTGGTTGGCTGCGACCGCGAAACCCATCACCGTGACCTGTACGAGTCCATCGAGAAGGGGGCGTTTCCGCGCTGGACCCTGTATTTCCAGATCATGCCCGAGAAGGAAGCCTCGACATACAAGGTGAACCCGTTCGACCTGACCAAGGTCTGGTCAAAGAAAGACTATCCGCTGATTGAGGTGGGCTACTTCGAACTAAACCGCAATGCGGAGAACTGGTTTGCCGACGTCGAGCAGGCGGCGTTTAATCCGGCAAACGTTGTCCCCGGCATCAGCTTCTCACCGGACAAGATGCTGCAGGGCCGCCTGTTTTCCTACGGTGACGCACAGCGATACCGTCTTTCCGTCAACCATCACCAGATTCCTGTCAACGCGCCGCGTGGTGCCAGCCACTACAACAGCTATCACCGCGACGGCGTCATGCGCGTCGATGGGAATCACGGCGGAACAACGCCTTATAACCCCAACACAAAGGGCGCCTGGGTCGATCAGCCCGACTTCAGCGAACCTCCTCTTTCTATCGAGGGCGCGGCTGACCATTGGAATCACCGAGTCGACGACGATTATTTCTCACAGCCGGGTGACCTGTTTCGGCTGATGTCGGAGGCGCAGCGTCAGGTTCTGTTCGAGAACACGGCGCGTGCGATGCACGGCGTTTCCCAGGCAATCAAGGACCTGCATGTCGAGAATTGCAGCAAGGCTGACCCGGCATACGGGGCCGGCGTACGACACGCCATTGACAGCCTTGAAGCGCCGGGGACGACCAGCGTCAGGTCGGAACGAGAAATGTCGAAATAGCCTCCGCCACGTCCTCGGGGAATGCGGGCAATTCCGCTACCAGCATTCCGGCCACGCAAAACGGAGCAATGCCGTTCGAAATGCACTGTTCGCCGTGTCCTATGTAGGCCCGCAATTGAGTATGTGCATCGCAACCCTAGCCTCACCCATCTAGAGATAAAAAATGAAAATGAAGTTCCGCCTCAACCGTATTGTCAACGCGCTCACTCTTTCGACCGCGGTGTTTGGGTCAACTGCTGCGATGGCAGCGCCGATCAGAAACGTCGTCCTCGTTCATGGCTACTTTGCGGATGGATCAGGTTGGCAAGCGGTCGCAAAGATCCTGACGCGCGATGGCTATAACGTCACCGTCGTTCAGGAACCGGAAACGTCCTTCGCCGACGACGTCAAGGCAACAAGCCGAGTCGTTGACGCACAAGACGGCCCGAGCATCCTTGTTGGCCACAGCTACGGTGGCGCTGTGATCACAGAGGCAGGTAGCGATGCAAAGGTTGCGGGACTGGTTTATGTCGCCGCATTCCAGCCTGATGCGGGCGAAAGCGCAATGGATCTGGCCAAGAAAATGCCCGGAGCCTCCAAGGCAATCAAGGCGACCGCTGATGGCTATCTATATCTGGACCCGGCAAGCTTCCACGCCGATTTTGCGGCAGACGTTCCGGCTGCTGAAGCACAATTCATGTCGGTGTCCCAGGTTATGCCGGCAGCAGCGTCCTTTGGAACGCCCATCTCGACGCCCGCCTGGAAAACCAAGCCGAGCTGGGCAGTTGTCGCAACCGCTGACCGGGCCATCAATCCCGACCTCGAACGGTTCATGACGAAGCGTGCCGGAAGCAAGACCATCGAGCTTAATTCGAGCCATGTGGCGTACATCTCTCACCCGAAGGAAGTGGCGAAGCTGATTGAGCAAGCAGCAGAGAATTCTGGCAAGTAACGAGGAATCAAATACATTGCGCGGGAATGGCTCTGATGAGGAGCCATTCCCGCGTAGTTGTCCCTTTACACAGAAAGTTCTATCCGATCGAAACACGGCAAAGTTCGGAGGATTTCAGTAACAAAACTACTAAGTGACGCGGAAGAGGCAATGTCAACGGGATGGCATATGGGCAATTACTATTCTGGCAAAGATCCTTGGGCTCACATAGTGAAAAATCTTGATGCGGATGCCGATTGGATCGAGCAACCAGTGTCCTCTGTCAAGAATGAACGCGTTGACTTTGCGCTATCGGGCTTTAGGTCTGGAACCAGGCTGATAGTCACGGGTACGCTCAACGACCATACACTCACAGTTATGTGGAGCAATCCCACCGTGGGCCATTACGGCGAGCAACACTGGTTTTCCACCTTGGCCCGAGCAAAAGGCGTTTGCGAGTTAAGCGGTGACGCCATCCACCGTGGAGACGCAGTTTTTCGGCCAAGGTCCAGTTCGCCACCACCGTTGAACTACAAAGCGATGATTCTTGCCCGGCACTTGGTCCAAGCCGCCATGCATTCAGGTTCACCGTCTACAGAGCAACCGCCTATGACGTGGGATCGTCTTGGATCCCCCAACGTGGAGGAGTCCGTTAACTGACCTAAGCAGCCGCTCAGATGTTCGCTTGCAAGCGTGGGCCAGTGTCCGTAGATGGCCGGGCACGGCCTGACGCGACAGGCTCGTGCCGACCCGCCTCAGGCGCTCGGTGTCCTTCATCAGAAATGGCCGTTTCCTAGGGGCAACGGTCGTTCGTCGATGCGCATAGGGGCTTAGTCCTGCTCGAGGCTGTCAGTGGAAATGAACCCCGAGTCGTCGGTCGGTGTTGTGGCAGCGGACTGGGCTTGACCAAAAGGAACACGTGCCCACGCCAACCCATCAGTGGAATTGCAAGCGCCGTCCTCAAGCTACGTTGAACAGTGGGTCGCTCTTCAGCCCGATGCGAACCAGTTCTGAATATGAAGCTAGATTGCACAGCCCGTGCATGGTAGGAGTTATTTGCAACAGCGCTTACCAGCGAGCGATCCGATAGCTATGCAATTACTAGTTACCGCCTGCAATTGTAGCGGGCAACGTGAACTGAAAAATCGCGCCCCGCCCCGGAGCACCGGCGACCCATAATTGGCCGCCATGCGACTCGACAATCGAACGGCTGATACGAAGTCCCATGCCAGTTCCGTGGGGTTTAGTCGTAAAGAATGGGTCGAAAATCTGGTCCGCGAAATGCGACGGAACGCCAATGCCGGTATCGCTGACAGACACCAGAATCTGCCCGTCTTCTGTCCACCGTGACCCGACGACCATCTCCCGTATTCCATTGACGTCCTTCATCGCTTCGATGCCGTTGACGATCAGATTCAGGGCAACCTGTTGCAATTGCACGCGATCGCCGACAATCCGGGGAAGATTGGCTGCCAGTCCTATGCGGACCGATATGTTGTATCGAACGGCCTCGCCACGCAAAAGATCAACGGTCTCACGAATAGTCTCGCTGACATCGAAGACCTCCCGGCTCAGGGTGCCCTTCTCGAATTGCGCACGGATCCTGCTCATGATCTGAGCCGCGCGTTCTCCGTCCTTTACCATTCTGGTCGCAGCCGCGCGCGCCTCATCGAGATCCGGCTTATCCCGATCAAGCCATCGCAGGCAGGCGTTTGCGTAAGTGATAGCGGCAGTAATCGGTTGATTGATTTCATGAGCGAGGGAAACCGTAAGCTCTCCCATGGTTGTCACCCGGTTGACACGCGTTAGATCAATCAGTGCCTCGCGCAAAGCCTCCTCCGCCCGCTTGTTTTCCGTGACATCACGAATGGCTCCGACAAAGTCAAGCTTGCCGGTATTGACTGCGCGTCCAGTCGCGTGGACGTGCTTGATTCTTCCGTCCGGCATGACGAAGCGATGTTCACTGTCAAAATCCTTCTTCTCGCTGATCGCTTCTTCCAGAAGCCGTCGGACCGATTCGCGGTCGGCGGGATGGATTCGTTGCAATGCAAGCTCCGCGGAGGCTTGGACACCCTTGTCATATTCAAGCATGTTGTAGCCCTCCTCCGACCAATAATACTCTCCGCTGGCAACGCACCAGCCGAAGGAACCGGTATGGCTGATCCTTTGCCCTTGAGAAAGGAAAGCTTCGCTGCGCTGCAGGTCCGTATAGAGCGCGGCGTTCTCCAGTGAAATGGCGGCTTGTGAAGCCAACAACTGCAAGAGTGCGACGCGATTCGAGGTGAAAACGCCCGACGTCAGGTCATTCTCCAAATAGAGTGCGCCACCAAGCTTCGCATGTTTGAGAATGGGTAGGCAGAGTACAGAACGCGAGTGGTTCCGCCGCACATATTCGTCCCTTGAGTACACAATGTCGGCCGAGGCATCGTCGATGAGCACGTGCTCCTGCGTCCGGATGACGTACTGCAGCACGGTTTGAGGAAGATCAAACGTTCCGATGGCTGCTCGTCGAGTCGAAACCTCGATTCTGCCCGAGCCACTAATAGCCTCCGCTTCAATACGCGGTTCCCCATCCGACAAGATCAGCAGACCCCGTTCGGCGCCTGCCTGTTCGATTGCCGTGCGCATGATCATCTCGATCAGCTTTTCCAGGTGGATCTCGCCTGAAACGGCCTGCACAACCTTGATCACGGTCGCGAGCTCGATGTGCTCGATTGGCGCTGCCATCGTATTGGTTGGTACGGGCGCCATCTCTTGGGTCCGCAGGTACGGGCACTGTTCCTCGAGTTGACGCACCTTTGCGTTGGCGCCCCAACGCACATAGCCATAGCAGGCGTTCTGCATATACATACGCGCAATGCTCCCCAGCCCGCGGGCTGCATAGAAGCGGGACGCGAGTTCGCTGGCCAGTGCCTCGACCTGCGCGAAGCCGCTTTCCTGTGCCGAGCGGATGGCCCGTTCGTAGAGCATCTCTGCATCGACTACGCGGCCCTCGATGCGGGCGATCTCCGCACCGACCAGCGCGCTATGGCTTGCGAAGTTCTCCGGACAGAGTTCTGCCCAGACGCGCAACTGGTTGTGGTGGGCAGTCAGTGCGTCCAAGTGCTGCGGGAGATCGCCGGCCGGGAGGGAGTCGCATCGGGCAGACCGTGCCAGCGCGGCATAGAGGTAATATTCGGCGTCTTCGTTGAACGAGTATGAGGTCCACAGGAGCGCTTGTGCCTTTGAGGCAGCAGCCGTGGCCGCCTCATACTTGCCCGCGAGATAGCGCGCCTGCAGTTTCCGGACCCAGTACCAGCACGCGGCGGTCGACAGGGACGGTTTGGACAGAAGGTGTTCGGAGTGAGCTTCATTGCACTGCCCGACCTCAAGGCAGCCGAACACCGGCGTCAAGCCGCGAAGCGTCCGGATCAGTGCAAGCTGCACTTCGATACAGTGAATGACCAGCCCGAATCGCACTTTCCTGGCGTACGCGAGGCCGGATTCGGCTTCTCGCTGCACATCGGCTAGTGACTCGCCGATGAAAAGCAGGGTCGAGGTCAGGTGGTTGCGCGCGAACACGCCGTACGTCAGGTCGCCGGTCCGGCTCAAAGCGTCCAGAATGTGGCGGAACTGGTCACGGCAAGTCCGCGCAGGTTGCAGCCAGCGTGTGACATAAAGTGCGCGAGCGTGGTAAGTGCGGGCTGCGTACCGTTCGAGGCCGCGCCGTTCGACGAGTTGGCAGCCGAGCTGGCTAAATCGAAATCCGGCCTCGTAGTCGCCGAAAAGCCTGCCGGCGATCCTGGGCAAATAAGCGTAGGCCACGCATGAGGCATCGCCATTCCCATGCTCAAGGCTAAGACTGACCGCCTTGCAGATTGCCAGGCCCGCGAACTGCCCATCGATGACCAACGCAGCTGCGAAGAGCTTGGTTAGAACCTCGACGGTGGCAATGGCCACCGCGTCCTGCATAGGCGGCAGGTCGATGAGTCCTTCGATCGTCCGGTCCCCAAGCAGGGACCCGATACGCTCGTATTCGCTTTGCACCGCCATCTCATCCGGATGGGGTGACCACGCGATGCCCACACGACGAAGGAAGGCGAGGCCGACTGTGATTGCCTGGTCACACTGGTCGCTGACGATGTGGACATCCATCTGCCTGCATGCAACCTGGGCACGCTCGGGCGTGGTCGCAGCACACTTCGACAGCCGCGACAGCCGCGCTTCGGCGGCGGGCAGTTGTCCCGTGAGGAATTCGCATTCGGCCCGGTTCAACTCCAGCGTAAAGAGCAAGTCATGCTGCCGCTGCCAGCAATCGTCGCTCAGTAGCCCCACACCCGTGGCGAAATAGGCGAGCGCCGAGGCATAGGCGCTCGATGCCTTGGCGCGCTGTCCAGCGAGCAGATTGAGTTCGGCCAGGTGGTCGCGTTCGTCCCGTTCGGTGATCAGCACGGCGCCGCGATTGAGCTGCCCCACGATCTCGAAGATTGCTTCCTCGCGCTTTTCCTCGGGCGTATGCGCGACGAGCAGCCGGCCGATCCGCAGATGGGCATCGGCGCGCGATGCCTGCGGGATGAGTGAATAGGCGGCTTCGTGGATCCGGTCGTGAACGAACGCGTAAGCGTCCTCCGCCCGCACGGCCAGTTCCTGGCGAACCGCCTCCCACAACGCCGCATGAACCCGCGCCCCCTGCATGCCGAGCACGGCCGACAGGGTCGCGATGCCCGCGACGTTCCCGAGGCAGGCAAGCTGCTGCAGCGCGTGCTGCGTCGCGGCCGGCAGGCGGGTCAGCTTGCCGGCCATCAGGTCCGCGACGTTGTCGGTGTAACCCTTGGCATGGATGCCTTCGGTGTCCCAGCGCCACTGGCGCACGTCGTGATCGAACGTCAGAAGATTGCCTTCGGCCAGCGCCTGAAGGAACTGGATCACGAAGAACGGATTGCCGCCCGTTCGGTCGCGCACGAGGCGCGCCAGGGGCTCGATCGACTCGGGCGCACAGCGTAGCGCGTCCGCTATCAGATGTGCGATGTGCGCCCGCGTCAGTGACGCGAGCCGGATTTCCTCCACCTTCGCGCCTGCATTGCTGACCGCCTGAAGCCTGGCGGTCAGCGGATGGGCGGCGTCGACCTCGTTGTCGCGGTAAGCGCCGATCAGCATCAGGTAGCGCAGGTCCGGGTGGGTCAGCAGATCCGCGAGCAGGTCCAGTGTCGCTGCATCGAGCCACTGCAGGTCGTCGAGAAAAAGTGCAAGCGGATGGTCGGCCTGGGCGAATACGCCGATGAAGCGCCGGAACACATGCAAAAAGCGCTGTTTCGCCTGCTGTGGCTCGAGTTCCGGGACGAGGGGCGGTTCGCCGACGATGAGCTTCAGTTCTGGGATCAGGTCGCTCAAGAGCGCGACATTGGGCGAAAGCGCCTCCAGTAATGCGGCGCGCCAGCCTGCCAGCTCGGTGTCGGACTTGCCAAGCAACATGCGCACCAAGCCTTGGAATGCCTGAACCAGCGTGGCGTAGGGGATATCCCGCTTGTACTGGTCGAATTTGCCGGACGCGAAGAGTCCCCGCGGGGGCACCAGCACCTTGTGCAGTTCATTGACGACCGATGATTTGCCAATGCCAGAATACCCGGAGACGAGCACCAGTTCCGGCACGCCACACTCGACGATCCGATCAAATGCGGCGATCAGAGTGTCGACCTCGCGCTCCCGCCCGTACAACTTCTCAGGAATCAACAGGCGGCCAGGCGCGTCGTCTTCGCCTAGTGGGAAGGCCTTGACGTGGCAGCGCTGCCAGCCGGTCAGACACTGCCTCAGATCACGCTCAACACCTGCTGCAGTCTGGTAGCGTTCCTCGGCCGTCTTGGCGAGCAGCTTCGTGACGATATCCGAGATCACAGCGGGGACGGTCTGCACCCGCGCGCTGGGTGGCACCGGTCTTCGGGCGATATGGCAGTGCACCCATTCCATCGGGTCGGTGGCGGTAAACGGCAGCACGCCCGTCAGCATCTGATAGAGCGTGACGCCTAGCGCGTAGAGATCGCTGCGCGAATCGATCGAGCGATTCATCCGGCCGGTCTGCTCGGGCGCCATATACGCGAGCGTACCAGTGAGGGTCTCGGGCGGCTCGGGTGCCTGTCGCTCGCGCGGCAGGCGCGAGGCGAGGCCGAATCCGGTAAGCCGCGCGAGTCCGTCGGCGCAGTTCACCAGGATATGGGCTGGCTTGAGATCCTTATGAACGAGGCCGCTCTGGTGAAGCTTGCCCAGCGCTGCGACGATAGGCACGGCAAGCCGCAAAAAGAGTCCCGTCTCCATGGGGGCGCCAAGCAGCCGCGCGAGCGGCTCGCCACCTGGGTCCTCGAACAACAGGACAGTACGGCCACGTTCGCGCACCAACTCCAGCGGCAGCACCGCCCACGCGCTATCGAGTTCGTGCCTCAGGCCAAACTCGTAAGTGATGCGATCCAGGCTGGCGGTTGGTGGATGTTCGGCGGCGAGCCGCGCAAGCAGAACGTTGTCGCAGCCGGCCCCGCTTGCGCGTCGCTCCCGACAGAAGACACGCTCGCCATCGTCCCACAAGATCTGGAGCCTGTCATCCGCCGCCGCCCGAACCATAGGTACACCCTCATCTGCCGCACGCTGTCATCAGCCCGCACTCGGCCACTAAGCTGGACTTAACATTCGCCCACAAAATCTGGACAAGGCACGCCTGGCGACGCGAGTGATAACACGGCGCTGCCGCGATTACCAATCGCGGCAGCAGCATCCATTCGTTAGAATACGCCTTGGGCGCCCGCAGTGCCAACTGGATTGGCACGACGGATGCAGCGGGAGCGGAGTTCGCGCCACGCGAGCTGTCATCTGAAATCGGGAAGGCCATTGGGGCCGCGACATCCACGGCGGCGAAGATACCGGGCTAAGCCCAATACTGTTAACAAAGTCGAATTTGTGTTAACTTTCAAGCGCCTGCAACGACAAGAAGAGCTTGAAGATGGCAAGAACGGAAGCAACGCTGCCCGGTGGTGCGAGGCTCGCGGACTATCTGGCGGTGGGGTATCTGGCGCTGAACTGCTCGCTGGGCGAGGTCAAGGAGGCGCTCGTGAAGTGCGCCGTGCATACGCGGCTACGCCGCGATATGCCGCGGGAAGTGCTGGTGTATTTCGGATGGCGATGTGCCTGTATCCGCGCGTGGCCTATGAGGAAGTGTTTCGGCTGGAGATCGAGGGGCTGCGGCGCATCTACGGCGACCAGGTACGCGATGCGCAGGTCAGCAAGGCGGCGATCTCGCAGGGGCGCGCACGCCTGGGCTGGCAGGTGATGCGCGAGCTGTTCGCCCGGCAGGCAGCGCAACGCCCACGAACTGCAGGCGGCGACTATGCGGGCTACCGGGTCATGAGCGTGGACGGCTCACGCTGGATGTGCCTGATGAGAAGGTCAATGCGGAGGCGTTCGGTTATGCGCGGGGCGGGCGCGGTGAGGCCGCGTATCCGCAGATTCGCTTTGTAGCGCTGGCCGAATGTGCAACGCACGCGCTGTGTGAGGTCCAGATGGGCGGGCTATGCAATGACAGCGAACAGGCGCTCACACGCCAGTTGCTTCCGGCATTCTCGGACGACATGCTGGTGCTGGCCGATCGCCTGTTCTATGGCTATGACATGTGGCGCGACGCGGTGGCTACCGGAGCGAAGCTACTGTGGCGCGTGAAGTCGAATTTGCGCCCACGCGCGGAATCGAGCGCCACCAGCTGCCGCCGCGCCGATTGCAAAACGCAACCAAGTCCCCGATCGTCGCAATCCCCTCCCCCTTCAAGCGCGAGGCGATGCGCGGGCGAAACCACCTTCCAATTGAATGGCTCGCCGCGGGCGACGCAGCCGCGAGTGCTGCCGCTTCGGTGACCATCCGGAACGTCACTGTGGTGAGCTTTGGCTCGCCATGCTTCTTGATGGACGCACGCAAGTGTTCCGCCAACGCGGGCGACCCCTGCTCGATCGCCACCTTCACCAGTCCGTCGAGCAGGGTTCGCAGATGCCGGTCCATCGCCGAGGGCGTCGCGGTGAAACTGTCTTCATCGACGTCGTAATAGGTGCGCGCGATGATCGCCGGCGCCACTCGCTGCACGTACGCTCGCACCGCCGCGAGATCCTTGGCGGTGTAGCCGTAGGTCAGCGTGAGGACTTCACTCATTGGGAATTACTCACGCGGGCCGCCCTTGGATTTGGACCCGCCTGGTGGCCGGGGCCGAAATCCCGCTAGTACGTCGTTGGCTTCAGCGAGGAACGCGTCAGGAAAAGCCAGCGTGATTTGCGTGAACGCCGCGCGCGTCGCGCCGAGCATCGTGGCCAGTTGGACATCGGACGCGGACTCGCCCCACAAGACGCGCTGCACCAGCGCAATGCCACCGTGCCGGGCGACCAGGCGCAGTGCATAGCCAAGCGACGCATTGGTCAGCATCTCGGCGCCATAGGTGTCGGCGAGCGCGGTGAGGATCGCGAGCTCCACGCGATCCGGTCGACGGGGCACTTTGCCATGCCGGGTCGCACGCGCAGTGACATCATCGGCCAGGTCACCGATCAGGCGGCTGGCCGAATCCAGTGCGCGGATGCCCGTCGCCTCCCCTGCCCGGAAGGCCGAGATCGCGTCATCCAGGCGCAGCACGATGCGCGCGGTCTCCGGGCTGAGCGGAGCGGCCTTATCGGATGGCGGGTCGGACTGGGGTTGTGGCATGGGCGGGCGGGCCAAAAGTGACCCTCAAATGGGAATCGTCGTATTTTAGCTCTCAAATGCAGTCCCGATAATACGAGTTAGAAGGTTTGTATCGCTCTAAATCATTGATTTATAGCACTGTTTTTATACCCCTACCCGTATTTGGCCGCCATCCCCAGTGCGTAATGTGCCGTCAACAGTCGTTAGTTTCTCTTCGGCTTTTGGTTTTTCGATTGGCCTCGCGCAGAGAAACAAGGAACTTTGAGCAGCCGGCGATTCGCAAGCATTAAAACAGTCGACAATTAATCCGAATGGCCCTAGTCGACCCTGTATAGACCTTCGTCCTTGGCTGAAGCGGTCGCTCAAACGTCCTGCTGCTGGGAGAGGTGATTACGCTGGAACGAAGTAAGGATGCGCGCCGTCGGGGAACTGATCCCACTCGATTTCGTTGGTGTATTCCGCGCACTTCACAAACAACGAATCTGTGTCGTGTGCATTCAAAATCTCCAGCGCAGCTTCGGGCGCATGTTGCCCAGGGAAAGTATGCTCAATTACATAAGCCTCGTAATCTCCTTTCGCGACCACCACTCGGCCGATGCTCCAACGGAATGCGGCCAACGGATATGAAGGTATTTCGCGCACATGAATTCTCGCCATATCGGTTCTCCATCTCCAGTCTCAATTTTGCGAATCACTTGGCAGGTTGGCCGGGCGGCGTTCGGGCAATTCCGCACGTTTCTTTCAATGCAGTGAGCGCTAGCATGTTCATGGGCTCCTGCCAGTACTTCGGGTTGTCGCGAAGGTACTTGTCTAAGATTGCCACTACCTGCTTGTTGGTCATCCCATGTATGCATCCATTCAGCATGTCGAGATTGCTGTCCGAGCCCGTGAGTACAGACGAAACCAGCAATCCGTCAACCAGTCCCTCCGCGTACCCAGAACGTTCGGCAACCGAAAGGTCGTTGTAGCCGTTGCCTGTCTGGAAGCCGCTGTAGAACGCCAATCCGCCCGCATTTGCATTCGAGGCGATCAGCCCCGAGATGATATCAACGTGTGTCTAAATCGCATATTCGATTTTCCTTGGTGTTGGTCTTTTCTCACGTTGCACTTCTCATGCGACCGTCAGTTCCTCATACGCGGACGATTCCGGTACCTGGGGCTCTTAGTATCCTGAGCCATTCGGTCACTTTGTCCGCATTAACTTCCTTGATCGGGTATCCGCGGACATTCACCACTTCACGAGCGCCAACGCTCAATTCAGCCGAGGTAATAAGGACGCCATATTTCGCACCATTGTACGTAACGTCGGCTGCAAGACCTTTGATGGTAACTTTGTCAACTTTCTCCTTTTGGCGTTTGTCTTCAGGCGATCAAAAGCTGTGTTAATCGCGAACTGCTGCATCAGGCTCATTTTCTGCGATGCATCTTCCGGCCAGTGTCCTGCGTTGGTTCTGGCGGGATGCAAGGCGCGAATGATTTCGTCGCGACCGGCATCGCTATAGAGATCAATCCGCTGGGCGGCGTCGCCCGGTGTCAGGTATGCGCGTAGCGTCGCGGGAATGTCACCGTCGTGAACCGACGCCATGCACCGTTCAATATCCTCGACAAAAAAGCTGTTCAGGATATCTACCGTCGGTTCTTCCGTCGCATCATCAATAGCCTCATCGTCGGCGTCGCTCCCAGACGTATATTGCGTTGCGAGTGACTGCGCATCGGGCAGCGACTTCTCACCGGTGATGGCCGCGGGGGTAAGCTTCGCCTGTTTGTCGTTCTCTTTTTCTCTCGTAAGTATCTCGAGCAGTGCGATGGACGATTGCGATGGCAATGTACAACCGGCCCAGTCCACGAGCACAGCATACAAAGACATGATCTCTTCACCGGTCAGCGGCGAAGGCTGCGCATCGTCATGCTCGCTTGAGCGTCGCCTCAGACGCTCGGTTTTGTAGTTGAACAGGCGCTCCGAAAGATCCTTTTGCGCGATACTAAACGCTTCTGAAGTGAGCGCCAGCAGTCCTTTTTGTCTTGCCATGCCAATCGGTCACGGCACGGTCGAAACTGAAAGCGGGTCGAACTCGGACTGGCCGTGCGCGTCGAAAACAATTCTCGCGATACATGACTGCCCATCGAGCGCCGTGCGTTCGGCGTCTTCCGTTGAATCGGTCGCCTCCTTCGCGCGGAGCTCTCCAGCAAAATCCGCGATGCCCTGCATCTCAAAAATGCCGAGATAGAGCTTGAATCCAGTCAACTCGCGGTCGTCGGGAATAACGGCCTGCCATGGCGATGGAGCACCTGCGCAAAGGTTATCTAGTGTGAGCCATTTCAGGTCCCGCTCGTCCACTTGGTCAAATACCTGCTTCAGGTCGAATGGAATGAAGAATTCGACCTTGTGCCAGAAATCGAGGACATCGTGAAGTGAGTTGGCTTGCGTCATGAACTCGTTCGTCTGCTTCCAATGGGTGACTCTCCATCATAGCCGGTTAGTAACGGTTCGCTTTGTTCGATGGCAGCGCCACGACGTCAATGTCGTATACGAACTGCGACGGTCATCAGAGCGCGACACTCGATAAGAATTGCCCTGAACGAAATCGAATCTCGATATTTCAATCAGGTATTCGACCACTCGACTGACATGATTGAAGCAATGGGCATCAGCGGCATCACGTGCGCACGCATGAATCCTGAGAAAGCCATGACCCCATTCAAAGGACGACCACCGTACACAGCAGCAAAGCCCGATAGAACCCCGTATCGGGCCACTAACGGGCTTCCAATATGACATCCAGGACCCACCGCATGACGAATCCATTCGAATACCTTACAGAGCCTGTTATGCACCCTCCAAGGAATCGCTTCACCTAATACGTCATTGCTTCGCTAGACAACAGCAAAGCCCCAAGGAATGTCGTCGGCGTCACCTTTGCCAATTGACGGAGCAACCACGCCGATCCCATTTGGTTGGATACCAGAATCCGTTGTATGAGACGGCAGATGCTCACGCGTGCCCTTCGAGAGACGCCCCATACTTTCCTCGAAGTCTGCTACTGGCGTCGCCTTCAAACGGGGGATCGGTACTCCGGTCTTACTACGCTTTCTGCCCTTTCTTTTCGCTTCAATCTTCGGTGGGTGACTGACCCAGAATGAGCGGTGAGCATCGGGCTTAACCATCTTCATGTAGAAATCCGGTTTCGTGATGTAGGGGACGACCTGATTTTCGAGAGCGCGGAGCTTTTCCTCATTGTCGTATCTCACGGACCCGATACCGGGCTTCACATACTTCGAACGAAAGCAGTTATAGCTGCCGCCTTTGCCGCGTGTGATCCGGCTATTCCAGTGATTGCAGATCATCTCGGTAATGACGGCGTGCTGGCCCACGACATCGCCATTGAGGATAACCAGAACATGAAAATGAAAGCCTTTATCTAGGCCGTACTCCAGTTTGATTCCAAAGCCCATGCCCTTGCTGGCACCCGCAGGCAGCATCTTGCTCAAGTCACGCTTGAGAAAGCGCCTCAGTGCCCTTCTATGGTTTCTCACATCCTCATAAGTGATCGCCTGCTCACCGGACGTCTCAGGATCGCAATAGTGCTTTGCGTAGCCGAGATCAAAGCGTAAGACCGAGAGATGATGATTCACGTTCAGGCAGGCGAGCACCAGAGACCACAGCGTGTCCTTATTCTCAGCAGGCTGCCTCTCGAGTCAGTCTATCCAGTCCCGGAAAGCTGGGCTATTGCCCTTTCTCCGAATCTCGTTGATGACATCATTCAAAGGCTGCACGTACTCGGTAAGCCTCACCGTGCTACTTTGTCTCCAGTCGGACGCGCCCAGCCATTCATCCTTAGCCGTCGTTGCAAATGACGCACGGCCATTCGTGAACGCCACTTCACGCATGACAGCCTGATGGAAGAGTCCGAAGTAACGGTTGAACTGCCCGATAGCCGGGTACCTGTCCAGTATGCGATCCAGATCCATCTTCAGACACTGCAGGAAGCACTCGCCGAGCTTACCCATCTCGAGTCTGGAGGTCAGCGGCTTGAGTCGGCGATCCACACTTACGTCTTCCAGATGAAAGAGACGATACTTTGAACGGATGATCGCCTTGACGCATTCGGTGATGTGATGCACGTCACTGGCGACAGTGCCTTCGCCAGAGCCGTAGGTGGACACGACGTTGTCGTCGATCAGGTCAAAGTGAAGTGTCTCGAATGGTCTAGACTCGAATGACTCTTCGCTAGTATGTCTGTTACTGTTCAATAAGTTTGTGGTCTTCATATCCGTCTCGATCAGTGATTAGTCGTGGCCCTCGTCGATCCCGTAGATCGACTTGAGCACCATGTGGAGCAGGCACGATGAGAACGTGAGCGCTACTCCTCGAATCATTCCAATGAGATGTAAAAAAGTACGGTAACTTGAGCAGAAGGACTGTTTATACTTGAGTGACCTACCTATTGATGGATGTCTGGTCAAGACTGTCGAAGAGGACGCTGTGGTATCGAGAGGGATGACGATTCGAACAGTTATGCAAAGAGGTCAGGAACACAGGTACGCTAAGTTGACCGTATAATATTAGAATATTGAATAAAGACAACAACGTTAGATCCGGAATTCATCGTCACTGAAAGATTCCATTTATCGAGAAGCCTGAATCAGAAACGGCTTTCCCATGCACGCTTTCTTCCTACCCGGTCTCGTCAAGTTAGCGTCCTGCGCTGTGAGATAAGGGTGCTTGCCGAGGCAATGTATCTTCTGATAACGTCTACCACTCGCAGTGATCCAATTTAAATCCAGAAAGGGGAAAGCATCAATGTCCAAGCTGAACGCAATCGACGAAGAAAGGGCAAAGCTCAATGAACAGCTGGCCGAGTTGGAAAGGCGGGAAGCGGCAATTCTGGAAGAAGAAAGGCCTGCAGCCATCACCCGGATAAACGCCGACATAGCGCGCTACAAGATCAAAGCTCAGGACCTCAGATTCGAGTCAGAGGGACACGGGACGCCAAAGCAATCTAAAGTTCCGACAAAAAAGCAGCAGGCACCCGCGAAGTACAAGAACCCGAACGGCGATGAGACATGGTCCGGCCGCGGCACACCTCCGAAGTGGATGCCTAAAGACAAAACCGAGTGGGATAAACTCGGAGTCTCCAAAGCCTGAGCCGTGCACAAGGGGACGGCTTTCCGTGGCCGGATTCCCCGCGATCCCGTCCATACGCGTACGCTCGCAATCCGGCCGCTCCTGCCGGCACCCGTTGCGAGCCATAGCCCCCTTCTCCATGCCGCCACCCGAGACGGAGACTTGATTGGGCCATACGACAAAGGCTTTCGACGGGAAGGGCCGCGCGAAAGCTCGGCACGCATTCCAACGGAACTGATAATGGCCCCATCGGTGACGGGACAGGATCCGAGACCCACGCGGAGTGCCCCAACGACCGGCTATACCCTTGCCTGGCGGAGCACGCCGTGCACTCCGCTAGGTACGTACGAAGCATCAGATCTCAGCTACACTTTAAGAATGGCCTGGACTGTCCCATTTGGTAGAGCAACCCTTGTCATACCGTCGATCTAGCGATCTGAAGAACCAACCCGACTTCATATAAAGAATCAACACCTACACTCAATAACAGATTCTTGACGTCACAAATTCGCTAATCTAGCATGATGAAAATCAGATATTGATTAGGTATAAAACCAGTAATCGTGAAGTCAATAACAGAACGTGATCTGAAGTTTGCTCGCCGTGCCCGCAGCCTGCGCCGACTCACATTGCATGCCGATGGCGGCGCTTTCGAGTTGCGCGTGAGCACGGCGGGCGAAGAAGATCTGACACTTGTGACGATGCGCAAAGCAGACGGCGCCTCGGTTCCCCGCCGCTTCGATAGTCCGGTTGCCGCCTTGGCGCTGCTGTTCAAACTTGGCATTCACGAAGTCAATGTCAATCTCGAGCATTGGCAGCCAAAGGAGAAAGACTCAGCCCGGCGCCGGCCAGATAGCGCTGCGCTGATGAAGGAAGCGCATGAAGCACTCGCCGAGAAGAAGCGGAATAAGCCCGATACGTCAGAAAGCACGACAGTAGTCCCGCCTCCTCAGGACGAAGGAGGGACGATTAACACCGCACAAGCTTCGGGCGATGAGAATGTAAAGCCATCTGCGGGGGATGAAAAGCCTTCACCGATCCCTCGAAAGACAGGCATTCATCAAGTGGAGATCCGTACCATGAAAGGGTACGTTCGGCGAGATGTCACTCAGCCGCACGTTGATTCAGGCGACGCTCCAGGCCGAGATAAAAGCACTATAAATGGCGATGAGCATACGTCATGACTTCGACCTTTTATGCTTTTTCGATCAAACAATGCAATGGCAAATAAGTCCCACCTGTCACGACTCATCGCTGAGTATTGGCGCCGAAGACGCGTCGCAATCCGGCTCGATCGCTTTGGTCTGGTGAGTCGTGCATCGCTTTTTTTTGCCCACAGCCTGGATGCGCAGATACTTCCTCAGAATGAGACGTTCCTTGTACTGTCGCAACTACCTGAGATAGTTGAACTCGTGCGAGGACTTGGGAAAACCCAAGGCCCCCTTCTCGCGGTCGCCCCTACGAAGCTTGCTGCCCAAATGGGGGTCTCGAGAACGCCAGGTTCCTTAATTAAAGCCGTACGTACTGAGTCCGACGAGGAAATAGGTTTGTACGACTGCACAGGAGAGTTCCATTACGGGACACTATTGAGGCGTTGCCTTCAGGCCAAGCTGGAAGTCGTCATGAAGTACCTTCCCCATCATGCATTCCATCCGGCTTTGGAGATCATCGAGCGACGCTTTCGGCACCTGCTGCGTTATCGCGAAGATATATTGGCCGATCAGATTCAAGGCCAGCTCCACACGTATGCAAACGAAGTCAATCAGGCAGTCGAAGGCATCCGGGCCGATTTGCTTCATGCCAGCTTCCGGAAAGCGTCCAGTGAATTCATCCGGGCAAGCAATGAGAATTTCCGTACCTTGCACGCCTATGTCGCCACGCTATTCAGCAAATGCACGACTCTTTGGGTAATTCGCCTGGATCTTGGCTACACTAGCGTCCAGAATTACGAGACGGTCAAAAAGCATCGGGAAAGCTTTCTCCGCTACCTTCGACAGAACACATCCATCGGGCAACCGTTTGGCCTTTCATGGAAACTCGAATTTAGTCACAAGGGTTCCTGGCGGCATCATTTTTTGCTCTTTTTCAAGCCCGTGCCGACTACAACCGCTGAACAGATCGGCAATCAGCTGGGAGAGCATTGGCTTTCTACGACCCGGAATGCTCAAACCGGGCGCAGTGATGGCGCCTTTCTCAATTGCAATACCATCAATCGCCGCGCGTCCCTGTCCTTAGCGGTGCGGCGATTTGGCACAGGCACCGTCACGTGTAAGCAGCTAGGTCCAGGTCGCGGCATCATCAGCGCGATCCAGTACATGACCCAGCTGGACTATTACGTCAAGCTGCGTCCAAAGAAAGGAATGAAAACGTTCTTCGGCGGAAACAAGAAGGCGGCTGAAGAAAAGAAACCTGCCGTGCGTCGGACGAGGAAACCGCGCGTTACTTTACGGGACCAGCTTTCCAAGGTAGAGGAAGCGCACCAAGCCATGCCACGCTACTACCAGGGCGAAGCTGATGAATAACAGCCCTTGGCCTACCTGTCGAAGGGTATCCCCGCCTTTACGATCTGATCAACAGCATCGGGCATTCGTGACCATTTGCGCCTCAGTAGCTTGGGCGAGGTCGCCCGCCGGAACAATAGTTGACCTAACTCTGTGCAAGGCGAGCCACAGACGCATTTGCGCTGCGCGCCGAAATCCGGTATGCCAATCTGATTCACACAGTGGGCAAATTCCGCCTGACCTGGACCGATCAGTCGTCAATCTGGTTACCGTTGAGCAGCCGCTTTACCGCCTCAGCCGGCCAGAGCAACCGTCGACTCGGAAGCTTGGTCGGTCGCACGCCGTGATAGCTTCCTGTTTGCGAATAACGCTTCCTGACCGATTGTGGGTCGACCGCCAAGGCGGTGGCGAATTCTGGAAACAGCCGACAATGCTCGGCAACTCGCTCAAATGAAGATACGCCCCGCGTCGCGGGAAACGTGCCGGGCCCCATTCATTTCTTCGTTGCCGACAAATGCTGCTGAATCCATGCATCGACTGCTATCCGCGAATAGCGGACGGTACGCTCGCCAAGCGGGATTTTCGGCGGAAAATTACCGTCGTAATACTTCGATGACGGCTTCATCTTTTCATGCAGCATCGAGACACTGATGCCCGTCCGCTCGCTGACTTCCTTAATGTCCAGCAACGGACCAGATGGAATCGCCGCCGGTTGTGAAATTCCCACCGCTTGATCAACCAGCACTTGTTCCGGCGCATCATGGAGGACTGGGCTGCCCGCTGGCAAACCTGATCGTGAGGATCGGTTGTGCCCCGGACTTCCAGCTTCAGCGGGCACGGTCAATTCTCCTCCGGGGCTGTGGATGTCACGATTAGCTGTCTGAGGAGAAGACGGCGCCGACGACTCCGCAGCCGTGGAGCCGATGCCACAGTAATCAAGATACTTCTGCGCATCCTGACGCGGAATCGAGGTTCCGATAGTCAACTCGATCGCCGGCACGTGCTTTCTTCGAAACGCCTTGATTCGATCCGTGTCGAGCCAATGCTGAAGGACTTGTAGATGTTCACCCGAAGCCTGCCATCGGAGGCCAATCAGCCTGTCGTACTCTCGCAGATACCGTGACTCCGTCAGCAGCACGGGTTCCCAGCTTGGCCCATCTGGCAGCGCACGATAGGCTTTCAGAAACGCGTCTACAACATCGTCGGAATAAGGGATTCGGAGCTCCGGCAAATCCGGCAAAACGCGCAGGAGATATCGCCGATCATCGTCAGTCAGATGCTGCTCGACAAACTGTACATCCCCAATGCCAGCAACGCCCAGAACAGTCGGCTTCTTCGCGACGACGCATTCGATGCCGGTTGCCTTCGGATTCAAGTCGGGCACAACAGCCTTACCAATCTCCCGGATGAGTGTCCAACAATCAATTACTTCATCCGGCGGCAGTTCGACACGGGCTGGCACTCAGGTACACTCCAAGCGTATGGAAGCTAATGGCAACATATCGACCGGCACGCTGCCGATCCAAATAACAATATACCGCCTTCTGACACTGGCGCCGATAGTCTTGCTCTCAGGCCGGCCTACTTCCTAAATCACACCCGTGTCCAGCAGCTAACCCCGACATAGCGGATCATCGAATCGCCGTAATCCTTAACGCAAAAGGATCTCGGACTCAAATGTGGTTACCGCCGAAGCTTGGAACATCCCCCCTTCGCAAGCTAGAGATTTCGTTGGCACTTTTGTTGGTATATTTTTTTCATGCCCAGATAAGATCCTTTTAAAATATAGGGTTCGGACTGCTATTCCAGTCCGGCCCTGGCACCAAATCGAATTCGAGTTTGACCAGCTTGTTTGAATAAACCCGCGAGAGCATCACGCTTCGCGGGTTTTTTTATGCGCGCGTGTTTATGCTTCTGCCGCGTCCGACGGCGCCGACAACGCGCGCAATATATTCATCGCCTCATCGGCACGCTCGGCCGGCACGAACAGATGGTCGTGATAGAAAGCCGACACCACGTTGCACGCGATTCGCGCTTGCGCCAGCTTCGTCGAGATCACGGCGAGAAAACCCACTGCGGCAAGATCCGAATGAACCGTCAACGTAATCATGCGCGCGGTGAAGTCGTAGGCGATGCCGAGGCGATCGGCATCCGACTGATCGAGAATCGCGGTCAGGCCTTCGGCCTCGTTGAACAGACAGACCGCGTCGACGCCCGCCGGCAGACGACGATCGGCAAAGCTACAGAAAACATAAGCCGGCGCGGCAACGACCGGCGTCATGTCGCGTAGCAACTGCTCGAGATCGCGGCTCGCTTCCATAGCTTTGCTCCTTATCGCCCGGCCACTCGCGCGCCACCCTGCAGCGCCGCGCGCCGGCGCTTGAACACATAGCCGGCCCACATCACCACCAGCCACGCCGGCACGAGCCACACCGAGACCGACAACCCAGGCGTCATGGCCAGAATCACGAGCACCAGCGCCATGAACGCGAGGCAGAGGTAGTTGCTGAGCGGGAACCAGATCGACTTGAACACCAACGTCTCGCCCGCCGCCACCATCGCCTTGCGCGACTTCAGATGCGTCAGGCTGATCAGCGCCCAGTTCAGCACCAACGCGGCAACGACCAGCGCCATCAGCAGACCGAGCGCTTCGGCGGGAATCAGATAGTTGACGATCACACAGGTGAACGTAGCAAGCGCCGACAAACCGATCGCCATATACGGCACGCCGCGACGATCGACCTTCATCAGCGCGCGCGGCGCATTGCCCTGCTCCGCGAGACCGTAAAGCATGCGGCTATTCGCATACACGCCGCTGTTGTACACCGACAGCGCCGCCGTCAGCACCACCACGTTGAGCACGTTGGCGGTCAGCGTCGAACCGATCTGCGAGAAGATCATCACGAACGGGCTGCCGCCGGCCGCCACTTCATTCCACGGATACAGCGAGAGCAACACCGTCAGCGAGCAGATGTAGAAAATCAGGATCCGGTAGATCACCTGATTCACCGCTTTCGGAATGCTCTTTTGCGGCTGATCGGCCTCGGCTGCCGTGATACCGATCAACTCCAGCCCGCCGAACGAGAACATGATGACCGCGAGCATCATGAAGAGGCCGTGAAAGCCGTGCGGGAAGAAGCCGCCATGACTCCACAGATTGGTGATCGACGCTTGCGGGCCGCCGTGACCGCTGAACAGCAGATAGCCGCCGAATACGATCATGCCGATCACCGCGACCACCTTGATGATCGCGAACCAGAACTCGGTTTCGCCATACGCCTTGACGTTGGCGAGATTGATCGCGTTGATCGCGACGAAACACACCAGCGCCGATATCCACGACGGCACACCGGGCCACCAGTAATGCACGTAGGTGCCGACCGCGGTCAGCTCGGCCATGCTCACGAGCACGTACAGCACCCAGTAATTCCAGCCCGACAGAAAGCCGGGAAAGTCGCCCCAATACTTGTACGCAAAGTGGCTGAAGGAGCCGGCCACCGGTTCCTGCGCGACCATTTCGCCGAGCTGCCGCATGATCATGAACGCGATGATGCCGCCGATCGCGTAGCCGAGAATCATCGACGGGCCGGCTGCCTGCAACACGCTGGCGGAGCCGAGAAACAAGCCGGTGCCGATCGCGCCGCCCAGCGCGATCAACTGGATATGGCGATTCTTCAGCCCGCGCTTCAGGCCGTCTTGCTGCTGTGCACTATTCAACATTGCGCCCCAGTGTATGGAAATCGATCGCCCGAGCGGACTTATGGTCCCTGCCGGGCGTAACCTGAAATTTTACCGTGGCCGATATAAGTCAAATACTGGGAGCAACCCGCGCTTCGTTCAGCGCCGCACTTAACGGCGCGGTTAGGGATTGTCACTGGCCTGGGGCTTCTGTATGGTCGCCTAGTCGAGGTTCCCGCCTCCGGAGATTCAACATGTTGCCCAAACGTCTGCTTTGCGCCGCTGCTTTGTGTCTCTGTTTCACGGGGACGGGCGTACGCGCCCAAACCGCGGCGCCTGCCGAGGCGCCCATGGCGACACCCAGCATGGCGCCCTCTCCCGAACCCGCCGACGAACCCGGCATGGCAGCCAGCGCACCCGAAGCGCCCGCTTTGCCCGCAGCACAACCACCCATGACGCCGCCCACGCCCGCAGCGCAAGCCCCTGCCCCAATGCCGGCAGCCGCTGCGCCCACACCGCCCGCTGCGCCGATGACCGGCCCTGTGCGCAACATCGTGCTGGTGCACGGCGCGTTCGTCGACGGGTCGAGCTGGAACGGCGTGGTCGCCAAATTGCAGCAGAAGGGTTATCACGTGAGTTCGGTGCAAAACCCGCTGACGTCCCTCGCGGATGATGTCGCCGCGACCCGTCGGGTGCTCGCGCGTCAGGACGGACCGACCATGCTGGTGGGCCATTCGTGGGGCGGTGTCGTGATCACCGAGGCAGGCGCGAACGCGCCGAATGTCGCGGGTCTCGTGTACATCGCGGCGATTGCGCCGGACCTTCACGAATCGACGCAGGACCTGATGAAGCGCGCCGAGCCGATGCCGGCGGCCCAGGCCATCATTCCGGATGCGAGCGGTTTTCTGTGGCTCGATCGCACCAAATATCATGCGGACTTTGCCGCTGACGTGCCCGAGAATCTCACGCGCGTACTCGCCACCGCGCAAGTGCCGATCGCCGCGAAGGCGTTCAGCGAAACGGTCAGTCATGTCGCGTGGAGAGAAAAACCGTCGTGGTATGTGTTGACGACGAAAGACCGCGCCGTGTCGCCGGACGTCGAGAAATTCATGGCCGACCGGATGGGCGCGAAGATCGTGCCGATGGCGTCGAGCCATCTCGCGCCGGTGTCGCATGCCGGTGCGATTGCCGACGTGATCGATCGCGCGGCGCGGGAATTGAGCCGGCAGCAGTAGCGGCTAACACGCGGTGCGTGCGTATGCGCGGCAGCGTGGCCGCGCATACGCTAACTTCTTCCGCAATCCGACCGCGCGTTAGCGGTCGCAAAGCACTTCAGCACTTCAGCAACTCGCCACCTCAGCGCAGATTCGTCGTCGCCAGTTCGACGATCTCGTCTCCGCGTCCGTTCAGCACCGCCTTCAGCATATAAAGACTGAAGCCCTTCGCCTGCGCCCATTGAATCTTCGGCGGCATTGCGAGTTCATGCTTCGCGGTCGTCACATCGATCACCGCCGGTCCCGGATGCGCGAAGGCTTCGCGCAGCGCCGGTTCGATGTTCTCCGACAGTTCGATACGAACACCGTAGATGCCCGCGCCGCGCGCAATCGCCGCGAAGTCGGTGGTCGCGAGATCGGTGCCGGCTTCCAGATAGCCGCCGGCCTTCATCTCCATCGCGACGAAACCGAGCACGCTGTTGTTGAACACCACGACCTTGATCGGCAGATTGAGCTGACGAGCGGTGAGCAGATCGCCGAGCAGCATCGACAACCCGCCGTCGCCGGATAGCGAAATCACCTGACGACCCGGTTCGGCGGCTTGCGCCCCGAGTGCCTGCGGCATCGCGTTCGCCATCGAACCGTGATTGAACGAGCCGTGCAGACTGCGCTTGCCGTTCATGGTCAGATAGCGCGCGGCCCACAGCGTCGGCGTGCCGACGTCGGCGGTCAGCACGGCGTCTTCGTTCGCGACCTTATCGATGATGCTGGCGAGGTACTGCGGATGAATCGCGCGCCCCGGCGCGGACGGACGCGCCAGATCGTCGAGCCCTTTGCGTGCGTCCGTATAGTGTTTGCGCGCGTTATCGAGAAAGCTCCGGTCGGTCTTGCGCTGGAGCTTCGGCAGCAACGCCTGCAAGGTCGCCTTGACGTCGCCGACCAGACCCAGCTTCAACGGCGTGCGCTTGCCGAGCGCGGAGCCGTTCCGGTCGATCTGCACCACGTTGCCGTGCGACGGATAGAAGTTGCGATACGGGAAGTCGGTACCGAGCATCACGAGCGTGTCGCACGACATCATCGCGTGATAGCCGGAGCTGAAGCCGATCAACCCCGTCATGCCGACGTCGAACGGGTTGTCCCACTCCACGTATTGCTTGCCGCGCAACGCATGCACGGTCGGCGCGCCGAGCTGATCGGCGAACGCGACCACTTCGTCGTGCGCGCCCTCGCAACCGCTGCCGCACAGCAGCGTCACGGCGCCGGCCTGATTCAGCAGATCGGCGAGACGATCGAGATCGGGCCCGGACGGCGTCAGCGTCGAACGTTCCAGCGTGCCGGACCATGCCGGCGCTTCGTCGGGCGCATCGCTCAGTGCCACATCGCCCGGCAGCACGATCACCGCGACGCCGCGTTCTTCGATCGCGGTGCGCATCGCGCGCGCCAGCACGCGCGGAAACTGCGACGGATTCGTCACGAGCTCCACGTAGTGGCTGCACTCTTTGAACAACTCCTGCGGATGCGTTTCCTGAAAGTAGCCGAGACCGATTTCCGACGAAGGAATGTGCGCGGCAATCGCCAGCACCGGTTGATGATTCCGGTGACAGTCGAAGAGACCGTTGATCAGATGCAGGTTGCCGGGACCGCAACTGCCCGCACAGACGGCGAGCTTGCCGGTCGCCGCGGCGTCGGCGCCGGCGGCGAAGGCCGCGACCTCTTCGTGACGCGTGTGCATCCAGCGAATCGAGCCGACGCGCTGCAAGCTGTCCGACAGGCCATTCAGGCTGTCGCCCGTCACGCCCCAGATCCGCTCGACATCCGCTGCCGCCAGGGTTTTGGCCAGATAATCCGCGATAGTCTGCTTACCCATGCTGTACTCCGCTCAGTGAGAAAGACGGTACTTTTTGGAAAACAGAGAGTACCGCGTCCTCACCGAACGTGTTCGCTGCGTGTACTTCTTTACAGTCGGCAGCAATCCGTAAGCGAGTTGAAAAAGGCCGCACGTGATTTGCGCGCAACCGTAGCGCGGGCTGCCCGGCTAGCGCAGCATGAACGACATCGCGGACAGGCAGTTCAGCATACGCACTGTGTGCTCCGCCGACGCCGCGTCGAAACGCAACGTGACCGCGTCGACGCGTGCAAGCGTCGGCCATTGGCAGAACAGATCGGCGAGCGCGCTGGTCTGCACGCGCAGTTCGCACGCAACCGGCTGCACCGCCGCACGCGTGGCCTGCGGCGCGCGGCCACCGTCGAGATGTTGACGGACCACTTCGCGCGCCGCCGTTTCGATCGCCTCGCGCGCATTCGCCGGCGACTGCGTGACACCGCTCGACTGGCCCGTCGCGCTCTTGGTGACGACAAAACGTGCGCCGGGAAAACGCGGCGCAGTTTCCTCGGCGAACACATCGTCGCCGGATAAAAGCGCTACCTGTGCCCCATATTCTTCCGCCAGCGCGCCATAAATACCCGCCTCGCCGACTTCCACGCCGTTCAGCGACACGCGCGCGAACGCGAAACTGTTGATCGTATGCGCGAGGATGCCGCGCGTTTGCGACATGGCGTGATAGCCGATCATGAAGACCAGCGCCGCACCATATTCAAGGCCGGCCATCATGCCCAGCGTGCGCGGTTTGCCGAGCACCACCAGCGCGCGCGGATCGAGCAGATCGGGCAGCAGATTGCGGAAGCCGCCGTGCGAGTCGTTGACCCACACTTGCGTGGCGCCGCCGGCGAACGCGCCTTCGATCGCGGCGTTGGCTTCGAGCGTCATCCAGCGGCGCGCGGCTTCGTATTCGCCGTTGCCCGCGCGCGTTTGCTCGGGATGAAACACGCCGGCCACGCCTTCGATGTCGGCGGAAATGAGGACTTTCATCAGCGAACGGAGTTGAGTAGTTGGGAGAGATCGGGCGCGCTGTCGTGGAGCGACAGACGTCGATGACCGTCGCGCCCGGTCACCGACACAGCGTTCCACAACGCGTCGACGATGGCCTGCTCGACGCTGTCCGCGCAGGCGCGAAACAGCGGGTCCAGACGTTCATCGGCGAGTAGCGGCGGCAGCGTGACGAATTGCGCTTCGTGCGGCACGGTGTACGCGGTTGAAAACGCCAGCGCGATATCGCCGCTGCCGTGACCGTACACGGAACCGGTGCGCGCAAGACCGGCTGCCGCGCGTAGCGAGAGACGCTTGAGCTGACGCGCGTCGAGCGGCGCATCGGTGGCGACGATCATGATGATCGAGCCTTGCTCGGGCTTCGTCGTGGTCGAAGCGTTCGCAGTTGCAGCCGCGCGTTCGCTCAGCATGCGGCCGAGCGGCACGCCGTCGAGCGTCAGCATCGGCAAGCGGCCAAAGTTCGCCAGCACCAGCGCGCCGACGGTATAACGTTGCCCTGCGGCCTCCACCACGCGCGACGCGTTGCCCATACCGCCCTTCAGATCGAAGCACGACATACCGCGCCCCGCCCCCACCGAACCGCTGGCAACCTCGGCGCTCGCGGCCGCGTACGCGTCGTCGAAATGTTGCGAGCCGACCGCCATTGCCTGGATATCGTTCAGATAGCCGTCGTTGCACTCGAACACCAACGGATTCACCGTCGACCACTCGCGCCCGATTCGCGGATTCGCACGAATCGCCGCGCGAATCTGCGCCTGTGCAACGGCGGCGACACCGAACGTATTGGTCAACGCAATCGGCGTTTCCAGCGTGCCGAGTTCCTCGACCTGCACGAGCCCGATACTTTTGCCAAAGCCGTTGATCACCGACACCGCGGCGGGCACCTTGTCGCGAAACGGATCGCCGCCATGCGGGCGAATCACGGTCACGCCGGTTTGCAGCGCGCCTTCGTCGAGCGTGCAATGTCCGGCGGTTACGCCCGGCACATCGGCAATCGTGCCGAGCGGACCGCGCGGCAAAGCGCCGATATGCGGCGCGTTTTCAGCAGAGGACACGCTCATGCGCGGTCGAGCTTCGGATCGAGCGCATCGCGCAAACCGTCGCCGAGCAGGTTGAACGCGAGCACGGTCACGAAGATCGCCAGACTCGGAAACAGCGCGATATGCGGCGCGGTGACCATATCGGCGCGCGCTTCGTTGAGCATCGCGCCCCACTCGGGAGTGGGCGGTTGCGCACCGAGTCCGAGAAACGACAGACTCGCGGCGGTGATGATCGAGGTGCCGATGCGCATCGTGAAGTACACCACCACCGACGAAATCGTCCCCGGCAAAATATGGCGCACGATGATCGTCCAGTCCGACGCGCCGATACTGCGCGCCGCTTCGATATACGTGAGCTGCTTGAGCATCAGCGTGTTGCCGCGCACGAGCCGCGCGAACGCCGGAATGCTGAAGATCGCCACCGCGCAGATCACGTTGATCATGCCGTTGCCGAGAATCGCCACCACGCCGATGGCGAGCAGAATGCCGGGGAACGCGAACAGCACGTCGGCTACCCGCATCACGATACGATCCCACCAGCCTTCGTAATAGCCGGCCAGCAGACCGAAGAACGTGCCGATCAGTGCGCCGATCGCGACCGACAGAAACCCGGCCTCCAGCGAAATGCGCGAGCCCGCGAGAATGCGGCTGAAAATATCGCGGCCCAGCGAATCGACGCCGAACCAGTGCGCCGCCGAAGGCCCCGCGTTCAACGCGTCGTAGTCGAAGAAATTCTCCGGGTCGTACGGCACCAGATGCGGCGCGGCGATCGCGACCACGATCAGCAGCAGCACGAAAATGCCGGCGCCGAGCGCCACATGCTGCTTACGGAATTTGCGCCAGAACTCGCCCCACGGTGTGCGGATCGTTTTCTCGACGATAGCGGCCTTGGCCGCATTCGCCTCGGTTGCGGAGATGCTCATGCGGGCCTCACTTGAAACGGATGGTCGGATTGATCACGGCGTACAACACGTCCACGATCAGATTGATGATGATGAATTCAAGCGAGAACAGCAGTACCTCAGCCTGAATCACCGGATAGTCGCGCATCGACACAGCGTCCACCAGCAGGCGTCCGAGACCCGGCCAGTTGAATACCACCTCGACCACGATCGAGCCGCCCAGCAGAAAACCGAATTGCAGCCCCATCATCGTGATGACGGGAATCAGCGCGTTGCGCAGACAGTGTTTGAGGATCACGAGACGTTCGGGCACGCCCTTGGCGCGCGCGGTCCGCACGAAGTCCTCGTTCAGCACCTCGACGAACGAAGCCCGCGTGAAGCGCGCCATCACCGCCGCGACCGCCGCGCCGAGCGTCAGCGAAGGCAGCACGTAGCTCTGCCACGAACCGTCGCCGACCACCGGCAGCC
Organism: Burkholderia sp. 9120; assembly: GCF_000745015.1. Taxonomy (NCBI): domain Bacteria; kingdom Pseudomonadati; phylum Pseudomonadota; class Betaproteobacteria; order Burkholderiales; family Burkholderiaceae; genus Burkholderia; species Burkholderia sp. 9120. The sequence continues at coordinate 1,444,867 of NZ_JQNA01000001.1, forward strand.
AGCCGAGCTTCACCGAGAAAATCTCCATCAGCACCATGCCGAGCGCGAAGGCCGGAAACGAAATGCCCGACACCGCGAGCGTCATGCCGAGCCGGTCGGGCCAGCGGTTGCGCCACACCGCCGAGACAATGCCGATGCCCATGCCCAGCACGACCGCCCACACCATGCTGGCGAGTGTGAGCAGCAGCGTCGGCATGAAGCGTTCACCGATTTCCTCGCTGACCGGCCGCTTGCTGCGCGTCGAGATACCGAAGTCGCCGTGCGCGATCTTCACGAAGAAGTTGACGAACTGCTGCGGCATCGGTTTGTCGAGACCGAGATCCGTGCGCACCAACGCGACGGTCGCCTCGTCCGCTTCGGGACCGGCGGCGAGCCGCGCCGGATCGCCCGGCAACAGATGCACGAACAGGAACACCAGCACGGCGACGATAAAGAGCGTCGGCAGCAGGCCAAAGAGACGTTTGACGAGGAAGTTCAGCATGAAACCCAATCCGGCAATGATGCGGGTAACGAATGATCCGGTGCGGCCTGTGAGTCAGAACCGTTCACGCTCCGGCGTATTCATCGAACACGCCGGAGCACGAACGGTCAGCCGATCACTTGATCGCGATCTCGTCGAAATTGAACGAACCGTCCGGCGCCACGTACGCACCCGACAGACGCTTGCTGCGCGCGTACACGACCTTCTCCTTGACGAGGAAGATCCACGGCGCGTCGGCCCAGATGCGTTTTTGCGCGTCGGTATAGAGCGCGGCCTTCTGCGTGCGGTCGGTGGTTTCGAGCGCCTGTTTCAGATCGTTGTCGACCGTGTCGTTCTTGTAGTACGCGGTGTTGACCATCTTCGGCGGGAACGACACGGAGCCGAGCAACGGCGTGATCGCCCAGTCGGCTTCACCCGTCGACGACGACCAGCCCGCGTAGTACATGCGCACCGGCGCGGTGGCGGGGTCCTGCGCGCTTTCCACCTTGGCGACGCGCTGCCCCGCTTCGAGCGCTTCGACCTGCGCCTTGATGCCCACTTGCGCGAGTTGCTGCTGCACGAACTGGATCACCTTCTGCGCGGTCGAGTAGTTATACGCGGACCACAGCGTGGTTTCGAAACCGTTCGGATAGCCCGCTTCCTTCAGCAACTCACGCGCCTTCGCCGGGTCGTACGGCCACGGCCCAAGCTTCACCGCGTAATCGACGCCTTGCGGCACCACGCCGTCAGCCGGCGTCGCATAACCGGCGAACGCGACCTTGGTCAGCGCGTCCTTGTTGACCGCGTAGTTCAGCGCTTCGCGCACCTTCGGGTTGTCGAACGGCTTCTGGTTCATGTTCAGGCTGATATAGCGCTGAATGATGGACGGCGACGCGATCAGATCGACCTTCGGGCTCGCCTGCAATTGCGCGGCCTGTTCGAACGGCACCTGGAACGCGAAATCGGCTTCGCCGGTGCGCATCAGCGCGGCGCGCGTGTTGTTGTCGACCACCGGCTTCCAGTCGATTGCGTCGACCTTCGGATAGCCCTTCTTCCAGTAGCCGGCGAACTTCTTCACCGTCAGATCGCCGGCCGGATCCCACTTGACCAGTTCGAACGGCCCCGTGCCCACCGGATGAAACGCAATGTCCTTGCCGTACTTCTTCAGCGCGTCCGGCGAAATCATCACCGCCGACGGATGCGCCAGCACGTTGATGAAAGCCGAGAACGGCGCCTTCAGGGTGATCTTCACCGTGTACGGATCGACCACTTCGGTCTTCTCGATACGGCTGAACATGTTGTAGCGCTTGAGCTTGTTGGCCGGATCGGTCACGCGGTCGAAGTTCGCTTTCACCGCTGCGGCGTTGAAGTCGGTGCCGTCCTGAAACTTCACGCCATGGCGCAGCTTGAACGTATAAACCTTCGCATCCGGGCTGGCCTCATAGCTATCGGCCAGCACGTTGACCAGCTTCATGTCCTTGTCGAAACCGAACAGCCCTTGATAGAACGACTTCGCGACGGCTTGCGACAGCGTGTCGTTCGCATCGTACGGATCGAGCGTCGTGAAGGTCGACGCGACGGCCATCACGGCCGTGGTCTCGGCATGCGCCACATTGCCCGCGAGCATCGCGAACACCACCGCGCCGCCGCTGACCAGCGCGCGCAAACGAAACGGAGAAGACGGGACCAGCAGGTTCATGAGGATGACTCCAGGCTGCGAAATGAAAACGGGTTGAGGGACTGCGAGAGGAAACGTTTTTTTGCTTTGGCTTGTCGGTCTAGTAAGCGCCGCCAACGCGATGCTGCGCGACAAAGTGATCCGGGCCCACCGCCACCAGCGGCGCCACCATGGGTTCGTCGTTCAGCGCGCGGATCGGGCTTGGAATTTCATCGGCGGCGAGCATGCGTTTGGCGTGACGGCGCGCGGGATCGGCAACCGGCACCGCGCCCATCAGCTTCTTCGTGTACGGATGCTGCGGCGCTTCGAACACCGCGCGGCGTGGACCGATTTCGACGATCTGGCCGAGATACATCACCGCGACGCGATGGCTGACGCGTTCGACCACGGCCATATCGTGCGAAATGAACAGATAAGCCACGCCGAGCTCGCGTTGCAGATCGAGCATCAGGTTGACGATTTGCGCCTGCACCGAGACGTCGAGCGCGGAGACGGATTCGTCGGCGATCACGACTTTGGGGTTCAACGCCAGCGCGCGGGCAATCGCGATCCGCTGCCGCTGACCACCGGAGAATTCATGCGGATAACGGCGCGCCGCTTCGTGCGGCAAACCGACCTTGTCGAGCAGCCACGCGACGCGCGCCTGCGCTTCGGCGCCCTGCGCCACGCCATGTACGAGCAACGGCTCCATGATCGAGAAGCCGACCGTCAACCGCGGATTCAACGACGCGAACGGGTCCTGGAAAATAAACTGGATGTCACGGCGCAGGGCCTGCAACGCGGGCCCCGTCAGCGAACTGATTTCCTTGCCGGCGAATTCGATCGAGCCGCTCTGACTTTCAACCAGACGCAGCAACGAGCGACCCGTGGTCGATTTGCCGCAACCCGATTCACCGACCAGCGCGAGCGTTTCGCCCGGCCGCAGATCGAAGCTGACTTTTTCGACCGCATGCACGCGGCCCGTGAGGCGGCCGAACACGCCAGTCTTGACCGGAAAACGCGTGACCAGATCGCGCACGCGCAGAATGGGCGGCGTGCTCTCCTGTACCGGCGGCTGCGCTTCTTCGGCGACGGCGGACGCGGCACGCACCGCCTGTTCCGCACCGCTCAAACTCGCCTGCTCGACGGTCAGAATCGGAAACTTGGCGGGTTGATCGGTGCCCTGCATCGCGCCTAAACGCGGCACGGCGGCGAGCAACGCCTTCGTATAAGGATGCGACGGCGCGGCGAAGATCTTGTCCGACGCACCCTCTTCCACTTTCTCGCCGCGATACATCACCAGCACGCGGTCAGCCACTTCGGCGACGACACCCATGTCGTGCGTGATGAAGATCACGCCCATGTTCATCTCGTCCTGCAAGCCGCGAATCAGTTGCAAAATTTGCGCCTGGATCGTCACGTCGAGCGCGGTGGTCGGTTCGTCGGCGATCAGCAGCGCGGGCTTGCACGACAGCGCCATCGCGATCATCACGCGCTGGCGCATGCCGCCCGACAACTGATGCGGATATCGCGCCGCCACCCGTCGCGCCTCCGGAATCCGCACGAGGTCGAGCAGGCGCAGCGTTTCGGCGTGCGCGGCCGAACGGCTCTTGCCCTGATGCAATGCAATCGCTTCGCTGATCTGATCGCCGACCGTGAAGACCGGATTGAGCGAGGTCATCGGCTCCTGAAAGATCATCGCGATGTCGGCGCCGCGAATCGAGCGCATCGTGCCGGACGACGCTTCCGCGAGGTCGAGCACGCTGCCGTCGCGGCGCCGGAATGCGATGCTGCCGCCGGCCAGGCGCCCACCGCCGTGCTCGATCAGCCGCATCAACGCGAGCGAAGTCACCGATTTACCGGAACCCGATTCGCCGACGATCGCGAGCGTTTCGCCACGCTCGACTGTCAGCGACAGATTGCGCACCGCGTTGAAGGCCTGTTCGCCGCGGCGAAACGCGACCGACAGATCGTCGACCGCGAGCACGCGTTGCGGCGGCAGGGTTTCGATAAGCGGACGGGCGGTGTGCAATGAAGTCGGCACGGTGGTTCCTTTGAATTCGAACGCGACTAGCCAGAACGCAAGCGCGCGGTCGCGCGAGCGTTCGAACCATGATTCAGTGAGATCCGGCGAGGCCTGCTAGCGATAGATCGCCGTCACCGGCGTTTCGCCGAGACGCGCGAAGCCGCGATACATGCCTTCGGTGTTGAACGGCAGCGTGATGTTGCCGCGCGCGTCGACGGCGATCAGACCGCCACGGCCGTCGATCTTCGGCAAGCGGTTCATCACCACGTCGTGCGCCGCTTCCTGCAGCGACACCTGGCGGTAGGCCATTTGCGCGGCGACGTCGTAGGCCGCGACCATGCGCATGAACATTTCGCCGGAGCCGGTGGTGGAGACCGCGCAGGTGGCGTCGTCCGCATAGCAGCCCGCGCCGATCAGCGGCGTGTCGCCGACCCGGCCCACCTGCTTGTTGGTAACGCCGCCCGTCGAGGTCGCCGCGGCCACATGGCCGTGTCGATCGAGCGCGACCGCGCCGACCGTGCCGAACTTGCGGTTCGGGTCGATGGGTTCGTGCGGCATGGGGTCGTCGCCGTTGTCGTTATTGCTGTCGTTGCCGCTGTCGTCATGCTCCGCCGATGGCGTGGCGGCGAGCGACGCGCCGTCGTGATCGAGCATCGCGCGGTGCTGATCGCGCGCGAGCAGCCATTGACGATGACGCGCTTCGGTATGGAAATACTCGGGCTCGGCGAATTCGAGTCCCTGCGCGGCGGCGAACGCCTCCGCGCCTTCGCCGGTGAACAGCACATGTTCGCTGCGTTCCAGCACCTTGCGCGCCGCCAGAATCGGATTGCGCACGCGCTTCACGCAACAGATCGCGCCGGCTTCGAGCGTGCCGCCGTCCATGATGGCGGCGTCCATTTCGTGCGTGCCGGCCGCCGTGTACACCGCGCCGCGGCCCGCGTTGAACAGCGGACAGTCTTCGAGCAGACGCACCGCTTCGCTCACCGCGTCGAGCGCGCTGCCGCCGTCCGCCAGCACGCGCTGGCCGGCGCTCAGCACCGCGTGCAGCGCGGCGTGGTAATCGGCTTCGGCGCTGGCCGACATCGACGCGCGCAGGATCGTCCCGGCGCCGCCATGAATGGCAATGACTGCGTTGGAGTTCATCGTTTAGCTTGAGTCTTGCTGGAGATTCGGGTGGATCGGGGCCTGGCCGCAACGCCAGGCTCACCAGGCTTGCCGGGTTTGCCGGCGTCGTTCGCACCACGGCTGACCGCGCGCGCTGGCCGCTCGTTCGGGCCGGCGTTCTCGGCGTGCGGATCGACCAGCCACGGCAGCACGAATTCGCTGACTTCGGCGGCGGCTTTGACCGAGCGTTTCGCCCGGTACGCGACCGCGTCGCACAGTGCTTCGATCACGGCCAGCACGGCGGAATCGGCATTGGCCGCGAGCCGTCGGTCGGCGCGAATGTAGAGCGAGAGATCCGCGAATTGCGCGAGCGGCGAACGCGGACTGTCGGTCAGCGCGAGCACGCGAGCGCCACGGCTTGCGGCGCGGCGCGCGAGTTCGATCGTGTCTTCGACGTAACGCGGAAACGCGAGGCCGATCACGAGATCGTCCTCGTTCGAGGCGAACAGACGCCGCGCGGCATGCGACGGGCCGCCCATCAGCGCGAGCGACTGCACGTTGTCGTGATACGGCATCAGGCCATGCTCCATCAGCCCGGCGAGGAACGCGCTGGCGCCATAGCCGAGCACGAACACACGGCGCGCCGCGATGATCGCTTCGACGGCGGCTTCGGCTGCGTTCTTGTCGATCGCCGTGCGGGTGGCGTGCAGATTATTGGCGGCCTGTTCGAGCGACGCGTCGAGCACAGCGTCGCCGGCGGCCAGCGACTCCTGCGCGCTGCGCAAGCGCTCGACCGGCGCGAGCGTCGCTTCGAAGCCGCGCACGAGCGCGTCGCGAAACTGCGGATAACCGTCGAAGCCGAGCGCGCGAGCGAAACGATTCGCCGTTGCCACCGACGCGCCCACCACGCTCGCCAGTTCGTCGATCCGCATGGTGGCCGCGCGGAACAGATTGGCCAGCACGTAATCGCCCATACGCCGGTGAATCGGCGTGAGCGTCGGCATCGCGGCGGCAATGCGCGCCGCGATAGCCTGCTCGGCGGAATTAGGGGCAACGGACGGTTGATGAATCATGCGAGCGGGTTGGCTGGGCCGATGCTGTAATGAAAATGAATGAAAGTATATTTACATAGAAATCACGCCAAAAAAAATTCATTTTCATTTTCAAGGGTTTCTCCGGATGATGCGTATTGGCTCGTGCGGCACCTCCACGCACCGCCGGCTGGCACGACGCGACCGGATGAAAACCTGTTTTCAGCAGGCGGCGGCACTTGGCTCGGGAATGCGCTCGAGCCGCGCCGCCGGCGACATGAAGATGATCAGCGCCTGCACGACAAACGCCGCCGCGGCCGCGACGAGACAAGCGTCCATGCCCCAGCGCGCGCTGATCGCCGCGCCGAGCAACGCGCCCAGCGGACGCGCACCGTAGGTGGCGGTGCTGTTGAGCGCCGACACGCGGCCCATCATCCGTTCGGGGGTGATCGCCTGGCGCAGCGTGGTCGAACCGACCACCCACAGAATCGGCCCGGCGCCGACCAGGAAGAAGCTCAGCATTGCCAGCCAGAACGACGGCGCGACGAGCGTCGCCACCATCACGAGCGACGCGAGCAGGCCGCACGACGGCCCAATGATCAGCACGCGTCCGAAGGCGAGACGCCGCGCGATCGCCGGCGCGGCCAGCGCGCCGCACACCATGCCCACGCCATAGGCCCCGAGCGTCACGCCGACCATCGACGCGCTCAGGCCCAACCGATGCACCGCGTACGGCACATACACCGCTTGCAGGATGAAAAAGCCGAGGTTGAAGAACACGGCGGTCGCGAGCATCGGCCGCAGCAGCGCATCGCGCAGCACGAAGCGCGTGCCGTCGCGTAACTCCAGCAGGAAGTGACGCTGCGGCATGGCCGCGCGCGGCGGTTCGCGCAGTCCGGCCAGCAGCGCGACGGCTAGCGCCGAGAGCCCGGCCGCGCAGCCGTACGCCCACCCTGCTCCGATCCAGCCGACCAGCAAACCGCCCAGCGCCGGACCCGCCGAATACGCGACGCTGCGCGCGAGTTCGAGCCGGCCGTTGGCGTTGGCGAACGCCTCGCGCGGCACCAGCGCGGGCACCAGCGACGGCGCCGCGACGTTGTAGGCCACCGTGCCGGTCGCCGCCACGAAGCCGAGCGCGGCCAGCAGCGGCAGGCTCAACGCATGCGTCGACACGAGCAGCAGGACGCACAGCATCGCCATCACGCGCACGCTTTCGGCGAGCGTCATCAACAGTCGGCGCGAGCGGCGGTCGGCCCAGACGCCGAGCGGGATCGACAGCAACAGGAACGGCAGCGTCTGCGCGGTTTGCAGCAAGCCGGTGTCGCGCGCGTCGGCGCCGAGCATGAACACCGCGACGAGCGGCGCGGCGGCGAGGCTGATCTGTTCGGCCGACTGCGCGACCAGGTTCGACACGCGAGCCGCTGGAAGGCGGCCGGCAAGCGGGATCGGATCGACGGAGAAGAAGAGGAAACGACGGGCATCGAAGCACTCCTTGGGCTCGGTGATGAGGAGCCCATCGTCGTCCGGTTCGCGCCGTGGGGCGCTCCGCTTCTTGCGGTGTTATTCTTCGCTCGCCATGAATCTCGAAAGCATTCTCTTCACTCAAGGTTTCGGCTCGCGCCGCCAATGCCGCGCGCTGATCGGCGACGCGCGCGTGAGCATCGAAAGCGCCGTCTGCACCGACGCCGACGCCGATTTCCCCGTCACCGGCAACGCCTTCCACTTCAGTGTGGACGGCGTCGTCTGGCCGTATCGCGAGCACGCTTATCTGCTGCTGAACAAGCCGGCCGGCTACGAATGTTCGCGCGACCCGCAGCATCATCCGAGCGTATTCAGTCTGCTGCCGCCGCAGTTCGCGGAGCGCGGCGTGCAATGCGTGGGCCGGCTCGACCAGGACACCACCGGCCTGCTGCTGCTCTCCGACGACGGTAAGTTCGTCCACCTGTTCACGTCGCCGAAACGCAAGGTGCCGAAGGTGTATGTCGCGACCACGCGCCATCCGCTCGACGACACGCAATTAGGCGCGCTGCGCGACGGCGTGCTGCTGCACGGCGAGCCGAAACCGATCGCCGCAGTCGACGCCGTCGCGCGTGGCGAGCACGCGCTGGCGCTCACGGTCATGGAAGGCAAGTACCACCAGGTCAAGCGGATGATCGCCGCCGCCGGCAACCGCTGCGAGGCGTTGCATCGCGAGCGGATCGGCGGACTCGCGCTGCCCGCGACGCTCGCGCCGGGCGCATGGCAATGGCTCGACGAAACCGACCTCGGATCTTTACGGAGCGGGTAAACCGGTAGTCGCGCACCAAGGCCTTGATGCGGCTGGAAAAAGCCTGTGCGCGGCCGCACACAAGGCGTGGCGGGCGGTCTTCATGCGCTGCGCCGCAGCATGCTCTTGCTTACAGCTCGCCCTATACTCCTTTAAACAAAGACAACAAAGGGTACAAGGAGGCGCGCCATGATGATCCACGACACTATCCGGATCTCGTCCGTGATGATTGCTTTTATTTGTCTCGGACTGGTTCTGATCGGCGGACTGCTGATCGCGATGCGGCTGCGGCATACCTACCATCCGAATCTGATCGGCGCATTGATCGGCGCAATGCTGTGCTTCCTGCTGCTGGAAGCATTGCCGGCGCTGACTTAAGCCAGCGCGGCACGCGAGGTCACGGTTGCGTGGTGGCCTTGCGCAGAAAATCCGCCACGCTCGGATAGCGCAATTGCACGCGCAATTCCGTCTTGAGCCGCCGGTTCATCAGCCGTCGCGATTCACGCATGAACGACAGCATGGTCGGCTCGATCGCCTGCTCGGCCTGCGCACGCGTGATACGCGGCGCACGCGCGACGCCGAACGCATCGGCGACCGCATCGAAGTACTCCCCCATTTTCAACGACGAGTCGTCGCTCGCGTGGATCGCGCGCGCCGGCCGGCCGTGTGTGACGAGCCGCACGAGGATCGCGGCGAGATCGTCGGCGTGGATATGGTTGGTGTAGACGTCGTCGGCATCGATCAAGGCCGGCGTGCGTTTTTCGAGCCGCGCGAGCGGCAGACGGTTGCCCGCATAGATGCCGGGAATCCGCGCGATGCTGGCGCGGACCGCGCCGCGAGCGGTCGCGCGCCGCAGTTGCCGCTCGGCCGACACGCGACGTTTGGCGCGCGCATTGGTCGCCTGCGTGACGCGCGTCTCGTCGATCCAGGCGCCGCCGCAGTCGCCGTAGACGCCCGTCGTGCTCGCGTACACGAGGCGGACCGGCGCGCGCGAAGCGGCGGCACGGCTGACCCCGTCGGGTACAATATTGGCTTTCCCGGATCCGTCCCACAGGGCAAAATCAGCAAACCCGGCACGCGCGGCCCGTTCGCGACGCAGCCGCCCAACCGGCGCCACGGCAGGCGCCGCCGCGGCTCGCAGCGCGCGAGCGCCACGAGCGCCAAGTGTTGCAAGCAGGGCGCGAGTACGCAGATCGTCGTCGCCATTTTTTTGCGGCGGCGCAAGGTGCAGCACCGTCGGCGCGAGGCCCGCGAGCCGTTTCAGGCTCCGGCGTTGATCCAGATCGCCGACCAGCGGCGTGACGCCCGCGGCGCGCAATTCTGCGCAGCGCCCGGCATGGCTGGTCAGTGCAAAAACGTGTGCACGTGGCTGCAGCAAGGGCACGCAGCGCATGCCGACATCGCCGCAACCTACGATCAACACGCGCGGCCGGCGGAAGTTTCGTGTCGCTTTCATGGTGGACGCATTGTAGCCGTCAGCCGCGAACGCGGCGGGTCCGATAACGATTACCGACTTTTCGATTTCCCCACACTTTATGGCATTCAACGTCACGCTCCGGCAAAGCGGCCGGCAGTTTCAGGTAGAACAGGACGAACCGGTGCTGAGCGCCGCGTTGCGCCAGGGCATTGGCCTGCCTTACGGCTGCAAGAACGGCGCTTGCGGCTCGTGCAAGGGCGCTGTGCTCAGCGGCGAAGTCGAACAGCGCGCGCATTCGTCGTCGGCGTTGTCGAACGACGAAAAGACTCGCGGCATGGCGCTGTTGTGCTGCGCGACCGCCTGCTCCGATCTCGAAGTGGACATCCGCGAAGTGGCCGGTGTCGGCGACGTGCAGGTCAAGAAGCTGCCGTGCCGCGTCAGCGCGATCGAGCGCAAAGCCGACGACGTCGTCGTGCTGAAGCTACAACTGCCCGCCAACGAACGTCTGCAATATCTGGCCGGCCAGTACCTCGAATTCATTCTGAAGGACGGCAAGCGTCGCAGCTATTCGATGGCGAGCGCGCCGCACGCGGAAGGCCCGATCGAACTGCACCTCCGTCACATGCCCGGCGGCGCCTTCACCGATCACGTGTTCAACACGCTAAAAGAGCGCGACATTCTGCGCTTCGAAGCGCCGCTCGGCACGTTCTTCCTGCGCGAAGATTCCGACCGGCCGATCGTGCTGCTGGCTTCGGGCACGGGCTTCGCGCCACTGAAGGCGATCGTCGAGCATGCGGTGTTCAAGAATCTGGATCGTCCCATGACGCTTTACTGGGGCGCACGCCGCAAGAAAGACTTGTATCTGCTCGAACTGGCCGAGCAATGGGCACGCGAGATTCCGAACTTCAAGTTCGTGCCGGTGTTGTCGGAGCCCGATGCGGACGACGCGTGGACGGGCCGCGTCGGCTTCGTGCATCGCGCGGTGATCGAAGATTTGCCCGATCTGTCGGCGTACCAGGTCTATGCCTGCGGCGCACCCGTGATGGTCGAATCGGCTCAGCGCGATTTCACCCAGCATCACGGCCTGCCGCAAGATGAGTTCTATGCGGACTCGTTCACGAGCGCCGCGGATCTGGCGAACGCGGTTTGAGGTGAGCGACGTCGGTGCAGATGCGCCGATGCTCGCAACGTACGATTCTGGAAGCGCGGCCATGCACCTGGCCGCGCTTCGCGCATGGAGAGGATGCGCCCGCGCCGGTCTCGACTTTGAGCTGAAGCAGGTGTGCCCGATCCTCGAGCGCCGCACGCTCGGATCGCAGCATTTTATGTAGTGCAGTACAGCCGTCGCTGCCGGTCGCGCCGAGATTCGAAGCAAGAAAATCGACCGCGTTTAGCGTGTCGAATAGTCTGTGCCCATACACCGGTTCATGGTGCGCGACGCGATTGCGTGACTGGTGGATTCGCTCCAGTTGAATGGCAACCGCCGATCGATCAATTGCCTTGTTCGGAAAGATGCGTCTTAGCGCAGGCTTCCACAGCGTCTGTTCGTAATCGCGAGAGAAGAGCCGCTTCCAGAAGTACATCGTGAGTTGGGTAATCACCTGACCACTCCGCACAACGATTGCCTTTTGCCGCGCCGCGACCCGAAATTCATGGTCCAGACCCGGCGGCACGCCGCGACGGAACGCCGCTTGATCGAGCGAGGATTTATCCGAAGCATTCAGTTTTGCATAGGCTGCACGTTGTGCCCCGCGAACGGCCGCTTCGATCTTGCCGCGCTCCTCGTCTTTCCAGACGAAAGGCACCGGTGGACGACGCAACCAGCCGTCCACGCCGAAGTGATCGCCTAGCCGGTCACAGACCGAATTACGAAGCGCTATCTCGACAACTGCCGTGACGCTCATCAGCGCCCCGGCCAACTGCAACATCTGCTGATGAAGCGCGATGGCCGCGCGAGTCGTGTCGGCCATTGTCTGAAAAGTGCTGAGGCGATCTTCAGAGAGCAGCGCGGTGATTGCTGAAATTTCATCATCTGTCAGGTGGTCCATTGACGGGCACCTCCTTGGCTTTTAGAATTGTTTGCGATAAGTCGGGATCAGCGTCGGCAGCTATCTTCGGGTGGGCGGACCCCCGGCTTCCTGATTCAGAATGGGCGCTCAACCGAGCGCCCATTTGCTTTTACGGCGATGGTTTTTGATGAGTTGCTGCCTCGTGCAGACAGCCCAAAAAACAACCGCCGTCACATTCTAGTCAGCGGCCGATCTCATAATCGGCAAGCCGCATAAGCTTGCACGTCGGAGAAAAAAATCCGTCCGATGCAAATTCATGGTTTACACCAGCGCTTTCCTTGTCGTATTCTTTCGCGCATGAACCGCATCCAGTCCGAACTTCGACGTCGCCGCTCGCCGCTCCCTTAGGGACGCCGCTGGCTTCGTCACGGATTCGCGCCACACACAGGCGCACGCAGTTCGAATCATGAAAGCCACGGCATGCCGTGGCTTTTTTGTTTTTGCCGTTCCGTTGTATTCCCGGCCGCTCTGTTGCGTATCCGGCCAACTTTCATCCCCCCTTCACCCGTTGTCTGGAGCCTGCCGTCATGAATTTCACTGAGTACCCGATCGAGTCGCTGATGTACATCACGAACCGGCCCGAAATCGTTTTCACGCACGGCAAGGGCTCGTGGCTCTACGACAATAACGGCAAGCGATATCTGGACTTCATCCAGGGCTGGGCGGTCAATAGCCTCGGCCATTGCAACGAAGGCATGATCGAAGCGCTGAACAAGCAGGCCAAGTTGCTGTTCAATCCGTCGCCGGCGTTCTACAACGAACCGATGGCGCAACTCGCCGGCCTGCTGACGCAACACAGCTGCTTCGACAAGGTGTTCTTCACCAACAGCGGCGCCGAAGCCAACGAAGGCGCGATCAAGCTCGCGCGCAAGTGGGGCAAGAAGTTCAAGGACGGCGCGTTCGAGATCATCACCTTCGATCACAGCTTCCACGGCCGCACGCTAGCCACCATGTCGGCCAGCGGCAAGCCGGGCTGGGACACGATCTACGCACCGCAAGTGCCGGGCTTCCCGAAGGCGGATCTGAACGACATCGCGTCGGTGGAAAAGCTCATCAACGCGAAGACCGTTGCCGTGATGCTCGAACCGATTCAGGGCGAAGGCGGCGTGATTCCGGCTACCCCCGAATTCATGAAGCAACTGCGCGCGCTGACGCAACAGCACAACCTGCTGCTGATCGTCGACGAAGTGCAAAGCGGTTGCGGCCGTGCCGGCACGCTGTTCGCGTACGAACTGTCGGGCATCGAGCCGGACATCATGACGCTCGGCAAGGGTATCGGCGGTGGTGTGCCGCTCGCGGCACTGCTGTCGAAGGCGGAGGTCGCCGTGTTCGAAGCCGGCGATCAGGGCGGCACGTACAACGGCAATCCGCTGATGACCGCGGTCGGCTATTCGGTGATCTCGCAACTGGTGGCGCCGGGCTTCCTCGAAGGCGTGCGGGCGCGCGGCGAATATTTGCGCGCGAAGCTGCTGGAGTTGTCGGCGGAACGCGGCTTTGAGGGCGAACGCGGTGAGGGCCTGCTGCGCGCGCTGCTGCTCGGCAAGGACATCGGCAACCAGATCGTCGAGAAGGCTCGTGTGATGCAGCCCGACGGTCTGCTGCTGAACGCGGCGCGCCCGAACCTGCTGCGCTTCATGCCGGCGCTGAACGTGACGAACGAAGAAATCGACCAGATGATGGCGATGCTGCGTTCGATTCTCGACACGCTGTAAGCCAAAGGAACGCACCTATGACGACGACCTCCACGCTATCGATCCGCCGCTTCGACGCGCGCGACACCGATGCCGTGGTCGCGCTGTGGCAAGAAGCCTTCCCCGAGTATCGGGACGTGACGAGGCCGCAGCGCAACCCGCATCTGTCGATCGCCAACAAGCTGGCGACGCAAGCCGAACTGTTCTTTGTCGCGACACTCGACGAGCGCATCGTCGGCACGGTGATGGGCGGCTACGACGGTCACCGAGGCTGGCTCTATTCGCTCGCCGTCGACGAATCGGTGCGACGTCACGGAATCGGTACGCGGCTGGTCGCGCACGTCGAACAGGTGTTGACCGGGCTGGGTTGCCCGAAGCTGAATCTGCAGGTGTTGTCCGCGAAGACGGATATCCGTGAGTTTTACGAAGCGCTCGGCTATCGCGCCGACGCGGTAATCAGTTTGGGCAAGCGGCTGGGCGAACTCGCGGAGCCGGTGGCGGCGACCTGAGACGCCGCGTCGGAATAGAAAAAGGCTGCATGCGTTTGCGCATGCAGCCTTTTTTTCAGTCTCGTCCAGCTAAGCCAGGTTACTCACCCAGATATGCCGCGCGCACCTTCGGATCGTCCAGCATCTGCTTGGCGTCGCCCGACATCGTGACCAGACCCGAGTCCATCACGTAGCCGCGGTTCGCCGCCTGCAACGCCAGACGCGCGTTCTGCTCGACCAGCAGCACGGTCATGCCTTCGGCCGAGATCGCCCGCACCACTTCGAAGATCTTCTCGACCATGATCGGCGACAGACCCATCGACGGTTCGTCGAGCAACAACAGCTTCGGCTTGCTGATGATCGCGCGCGCCATCGCCAGCATCTGCTGTTCGCCGCCGGAGAGCGTGCCCGCGTACTGCGTGGCCCGTTCCTTCAGACGCGGGAAGAAGCCGAACATGCGATCCACGTCCGCCTTGATGCCGTCGGTATCGGTCCGCAGATACGCACCCATCTGCATGTTCTCGATGATCGACATACGCGAGAAGATGCCGCGGCCTTCCGGCACCATCGCCAGACCGCGCTTGAGCAACAGATGCGGCGGCACGCCCTTGATCGACTCGCCCATGTACTCGATGTCGCCGATCGTGTACGGCTTCAACCCCGTGATCGCCTTCATCGTCGTGGTCTTACCCGCGCCGTTCGCGCCGATCAGCGTGACCAGTTCGCCCTGCTGGACGTCGAGGTCGATGCCCTTGACTGCCTGGATGCCGCCGTAATTGACCTGCAGGCCCTTGATTTTCAACATTGCTTGCGTTGTGGACATCAGTGGACTCCCGCACCCAGATAAGCTTCGATCACCTTCGGATCCTTCTGCACGTCTGACGGCAGACCTTGCGCAATCACCTTGCCGTAGTCGAGCACCGTCATCTGGTTGCACAGACCCATCACGAGTTTCACGTCGTGTTCGATCAAGAGGATCGTCTTGCCGTCACTGCGGATCTTGTCGAGCAGCTTGGTCAGATCGACCTTTTCCGTCGCGTTCATGCCGGCGGCCGGTTCGTCCAGCGCGAGCAGTTTCGGATCGGTTGCCAATGCGCGGGCAATCTCCAGACGGCGCTGGTGGCCGTACGACAGATTGCGCGACGTGTAGTCCGCGTACTGCGCAATGCCGACGTATTCCAGCAGTTCGATTGCGCGTTCCTTGATCTCGCGCTCTTCCTTGCGTTCGGACGGCGTCTGGAACACCGCGCCGAGCAGCCCGTGTTTGGTACGCACATGGCGGCCGACCATCACGTTTTCCAGCGCGGTCATGCCGCCGAACAGACGAATGTTCTGGAACGTACGCGCAATACCGGCCTGCGCCACCTGGTACACCGCAGTCGGCGTGTACGGCGTGCCGTCGAGCTTGAACTCGCCCGAATCCGGCGTGTACAGGCCCGTGATCACATTGAAGAACGTCGTCTTGCCGGCGCCGTTCGGGCCGATCAAACCGTAAATCTGGCCGGACTTGATTTCAAGTCCGACGTCGGACAGCGCCTGCAAGCCACCAAAGCGCTTGTTGACGCCCTTCACCGACAGTCGAATGTTGTCGCTCATTTTTTCTCTCCCCGGCTTAGGCGCGAACCGGCTTCTTGCCGCCACGCTTCGTCAGTTTCGCAATCTTGTCTTCATGTTTGGGCGATGGCCACAAACCTTCCGAGCGATACAGCATGATCAGCACCATGGCGAGTGCGTAGACCAACTGACGGATCACTTCCGTGTCGACGATTTCATGACCGAAGATCATGTTCTGCAACGGACCCATGGTCGAGCGCAGGAATTCCGGCAGCACCGCGAGCAGCACCGCACCGAGAATCACGCCCGGGATGTGGCCCATACCGCCCAGCACCACGCACGCCAGCACCACGATCGATTCCGGCAGCGTGAACGATTCCGGCGACACGAAGCCCTGGAACGAGCCGAACATCGCGCCCGACAGGCCGCCGAACGACGCGCCCATCGCGAAAGCCAGCAGCTTCACGTTGCGGGTGTTGATGCCCATCGCCTTGGCGGCGATTTCGTCTTCGCGGATCGCGGCCCATGCACGGCCGATACGCGAGTGCTGCAAACGCGTACACACCCAGATCACGGCCAACGCCGCGATCACGAACAGGTAGTAGTACGAGTACACCGTGGGGAACTGGAAGCCGAACAGCGTGTGCGTTTGCGCGAGGCTGAAGTCGCCGAAGTGAACCGGGTCGATCGCCGTGATCCCCTTCGGGCCGTTGGTGATATTCACCGGACGGTCGAGGTTGTTCAGGAAGATCCGCACGATTTCCCCGAAGCCCAACGTCACGATGGCAAGGTAATCGCCCCGCAGACGCAACGTCGGTGCACCGAGAATCACGCCGAAGAACGCGGCGACGGCCATCGCGCACGGCACGATCAGCAGGAACGGCACATGCAGCCCGTTCGGCGCGAAGTGCGCGATCCACTCGAACTGCGACGACAGGTGCGGTGAACTCAGCAGCGCGGACGTGTAGGCGCCGACCGCATAGAACGCGATGTAGCCCAAATCCAGCAGGCCGGCAAAGCCGACCACCACATTGAGGCCGAGCGCGAGCATCACGTACAGCATCGCGAAGTCGAGCACGCGGACCCAGTAGTTGCCGCCGGCCGTGCCGATGATCATCGGCGCGGCGATCACGAAGATCGCGGTGATGATGCCGACCGTCAGCGTCTTGGTGCGGTTCTTTTCAGGGATGAGCGTCGTGGACGGCTCGATCGGTTGAATTGAGGTCATGTTTATTTACTCCCAGAATCAGGCGCGATCCGCAACGCGTTCGCCGAGCAGGCCCGACGGACGGAACACCAGCACAATAATCAGCACGATGAAAGCAAACACGTCCTGATAATTACTGCCGAACACACCACCGGTGAGGTTGCCGATATAGCCGGCGCCCAACTGCTCGATCAGGCCGAGGATCACCCCGCCCACCATCGCGCCGCCGAGGTTACCGATGCCGCCCAGCACCGCCGCGGTAAAGGCCTTCAAACCGGGGATGAAGCCCATGTAGAAGTGCGCGTTGCCGTATTCGGACGCGATCATCACGCCGGCCAGAGCGGCGAGCGCCGAGCCGATCATGAAGGTTGCCGAAATCACGAAGTTCGGGTTCACGCCCATCAGGCTGGCATTGCCCGGGTTCTCGGCAATGGCACGCATCGCGCGGCCGAGCTTGGTTTTGTGCACCAGCAGCAGCAGGCCGGCCATCACGAGGAACGCCACCACGATGATCACGATTTCAGTCATCGAGATCACGGCGCCCGGCGTCGTGTCGGTGGCCTTGATCACGTTGATCGGGTCGGTGGGCAACAGCTGCGGGAACGGCAGCGGATTGCGCGACCAGATCATCATGGCCAGCGTCTGCAGCAGGATCGACACGCCGATCGCGGTGATCAGCGGGGCGAGACGCGGCGCTTTACGCAACGGCCGGTAGGCCACCCGCTCGATCGTGTAGCCGACGGCCGCGCACACTATGGCGGCGATGATCAGCGCGATGATGAGCGTCGGCACGTTGCCGAGGCCAGGGAAGTGGTTCTGAAGCACGCCTATGGCTGAGAGCGCAACCATCGCGCCCACCATCAACACATCGCCGTGAGCGAAGTTGATGATGCCCAAGATGCCGTAAACCATCGTATAGCCCAGTGCGATGATGGCGTAAACGCTGCCAAGCACCAGCCCGTTGAGGACCTGCTGGATGAAGATATCCATTTAATGCTCCTTAGCCCGTGCGACTGGATTCGCGTTCTTCATCAGCCGGTGGGCGGTGATGCGTCACGGAATCTCAACGGCACTGCGGGTACTGATGTAAAAGACCGGTAAGGGTTATCCGCCGCCGGTTTGCCATAACGACCGGGATGCGGTCGCAGGCTCGCCTTGAGCGGATGCAAAAACGGCACCGTTGGGTGGTTTCGGTGCCGTCAGGCTGAACGTCCCGTCATCACATCTTCACGACGTCGAGAACCGCTTTCTTGCCGTCCTTGAAGTCGTAAAGCGTAATGGCGCCCTCTTTCAAATCACCCTTGTCGTCGAACGCGATGTGGCCGATTACCCCGTTGTAATCGGTGGACGGCATCGCAGCCAGCACCTTGGGCGCCTCGATCGAATTAGCGCGCTTCATTGCATCGACAATCACGTACACAGCGTCATACGTGAACGGTGCGTAAATCTGCACCGGCGTGTGGAAGCGGTCCACGTACTTCTTTTCGAAGTCCGCTCCCTTGTCCATCTTCGAAAGCGCGAGTCCCGCCTCCGAGCAGACCAGGTTTTGCACGGCGGATCCCGCCAGCTCCCCCACCTTGTCGGTACACACACCGTCGCCGCCAAGGATTTTTGCCTTGATACCGAGCGCCGCCGCCTGTTTGGTAAACGGGCCGCCCGTCGCGTCCATGCCGCCGAACATAATCACGTCCGGCTGAACACTCTTGATCTTTGTGAGGATGGCCCGGAAATCCGTGGCCCGGTCGTTCGTCGCTTCCCGCGCGACGATCTTCGCTCCGCTCGCCTCTACGGTCTTCGCGAATTCGTCCGCGAGCCCCTTACCGTAGGCGGTTGCATCGTCCACTACCGCGATGCGTCTGGCGCCCAACGCCTTCGTGGCGTAATCGGCGAGCGCCGGACCTTGTTGCGCGTCCGTGGCGACGACCCGATAGGTCGTCTTGAATCCTTGCTGCGTGTAGGCCGGATTGGTCGACGACGGCGAGATCTGCACGATGTTCGCATCGCTATAGATCTTCGAAGCCGGAATCGACACCCCCGAGTTCAGATGCCCGACCACCGCGACCACGTGATCGTCGACCAGCTTCTGCGCGACGGCGGTGCCCGTTTTCGGGTCCGCTGCATCGTCCTGCGCGTCGAGCTCCAACTGGATCTTGTGGCCGTCGATCGTCAAACCCTGTGTGTTGATTTCCTCGACCGCCAGACGCGCGCCGTTCTCATTGTCTTTGCCAAGGTGCGCAATACCGCCCGTCAATGGGGCCGCATGACCAATTTTCACAACCGTCGCTTCGCTTGCCGGCGCCGCTGCCGTCACGACCGCCGATGCACCTGCTCCCGCCTCGCCATCCTGTTTCTTGCCGCACGCGGTCAGCATCGCAACCGCGGCCGCGATGGACACGGCGTAAGCAAATTTGACTCGCATTAAGTAGGTCTCCTGCGCCTTGCAAAATCTCGTGTTCGGGACCCGGAGGCCTTGAGAACGCGCGCATTGTAACTCCAATTTTGCGACGGGCAATATTGTTGAACCGGCAGGGTTTTCCTGCATTGCAACCTTATTTTGAGAGCGAAATTCACTAAAAGGCGCAACCCGGTTGCGACTATTTTTCGTGCATCAGTTGCACCAGCGCCGCGCCCCGTGGCATCAAGTGTTGCGGCGAATTGGCCCAAGCCCCGATTGCAGCGCGTTTCGCGATAAGTATTACGTTTCTATCGATTCAACGATCACGCACTATTTTAGTGCGTCAAAAATCGGCGCAAGCGCTTTTACTGGAAATAAACGGGGCCATATCATTGGGGGCGGGTTTAAAAACCAGATCGGTTTTCAAAAGAATTTGTGCGCAAGGCCACTAAAACTGAGCTTGACCCGTGATCTGGCACTTTATTTATTCTGAGATCGCCCGATCGACGGACATAAAAAAAGCGCACCCTCGGGTGCGCTTTCCTTTCATGGTCAGCTAATTGTCAGGCGGGTAGACCTAGCCCGCGCGGCAGCGGAAACGCAATATTTTCCTCGATGCCTTCCAGCGCGCGCACGTTGCGCACGCCGAGTTCGCGCAAGCGGGCGATCACCGCCTGCGCCAGCACTTCCGGCGCCGAGGCGCCCGCCGTCACGCCGATACGGCGCTTGCCCTCGACCCAGACCGGATCGATCTGATCCGGCGAATCCACCATATAGGCGGGTACGCCGAGCTTTTCGGCCAACTCGCGCAAGCGGTTGGAGTTCGAGCTGTTCGGGCTGCCGACCACGATCACGACGTCGCACTGCGGCGCCATGAACTTGACCGCGTCCTGACGGTTTTGCGTGGCGTAGCAGATGTCCTGCTTCTTCGGCTCACGGATAGACGGAAATTTGGTCTTCAACGCGCGGATGATTTCGGCGGCGTCGTCGACCGACAGCGTGGTTTGCGTGACGAACGCGATCCGCTCCGGGTCGTCGAGCTGCAAAGCCTGCACGTCTTCGATATCTTCGACCAGGTGCATGCCCTCGCCGGCCTGGCCCATGGTGCCCTCGACTTCAGGATGCCCCTTGTGGCCAATCATGATGATGTCGAAACCGTCCTGGCGCATTTTCGCCACTTCGATATGCACCTTGGTCACGAGCGGACACGTGGCGTCGTACACCCGCAGCCCGCGCGACTCGGCTTCGGAACGCACGGCTTTAGACACACCGTGCGCGCTGAAAATCACTGTATTGCCGGCCGGCACCTCTTCCAGCCGCTCGATGAAAATCGCGCCCTTCTTGCGCAGATCTTCAACGACATAGGCGTTGTGGACGATTTCGTGACGTACGTAAATCGGCGAGCCGTGCAATTTGATAGCCCGCTCGACGATCTCGATCGCCCGATCGACGCCGGCACAGAACCCGCGCGGCTGCGCCAGCAGGATCTCGGTTTCGGCAAGAGTCGTATCCGTGATGCTCATGTTTACAAAATCCCGATGATTTTCACTTCAAACGCCAGCGCCTGGCCGGCAAGCGGGTGGTTGAAATCGAACAGGGCCGAGGTTTCGCCGACCTCCTTCAGGACGCCGGCGTAGCGGCCACCACCCGGCGCGTTAAATTCGACCAGATCACCGGGAGAAAAATCCTCGCCGATCATGCTGTGTTCTCGCAGCGTGGCCAGCGACACGCGCTGGATCAATTCCGGATTGCGGGGACCGAACGCCTGACCGGGCATTAGCTGAAAGGTCGAGTGGTGGCCCACCTTCAAACCCAGCAAAATATCTTCCAGCGGCGGCGCCAGTTGACCGGCCCCGAGCAGCAGCGTGGCCGGTTTCTCGGTGAAGGTGTTGATGACTTCGGCGCCATCGGCAAGGGAAAGCCGGTAATGAAGCGTCACGTGTGAACCGGGTTTCACTTCGGAAATGTCGATGATGCTCATGCAATGCTCGCTCAGTCGAAGCGCGCTGCACGCGTGCGCCGCGGGCGCAGTCGACGCCGCAGTACGCGTGTGGCAGACCGTCGGGGGTGCCGTGCGCAAAGCGCCTATTGTAAGCCACATAGTCTGCGCTGGCTTGGCTGCGTCGCAGAGCGCCGCGGCATCGGCGCCGCCCTCAAACCGAACCGGAGGACTCTCTATATATGGCAGATTACGCCAGCATGATCGACGAAACACCGTTGCCCGCCGTGCACCCGGCGCCGGCGGCGCGCGGCAAACGGCCACGCCCGCGGCTTATCCGCGGCAAGTGGCTGAAGCAGGACATGCCGCGCGAGCGCCTGATCGGCCACGGACCCGGCGTGTTGTCGGACACCGAGATGATCGTGCTGGTGCTGGGTTCGGGCTTGCCCGGACACGACGTGTTCAGCGTCGCGCGCGCGTTGCTGGAGCGTTTCGGCTCGTTACGCGCGATGCTCGACGCAACCTATTCAGATTTCGAGGGCATCCGCGGCATCGGACCGGCGAAGATCGCCCAGTTGCTGGCCATCATGGAAATGGCGCGCCGCTCGCTGGTCGCCCGCATGCGCGAACGTTCGTTGATGAACTCGCCGGAAGCCGTGGAGAACTTTCTGCGTCTGCGGATCGGCTCACTTCAACAGGAAGTGTTCATGTCGTTGTATCTCGACGCCCGTCATCGGCTGATCGAATGCGAGGAAAGTGCCCAGGGCACGCTCACGCGGATGGCGGTGTATCCGCGCGAAATCGCCCGCCGCGCGTTAAGTTTGAATGCAGCCAGCCTGATCGTCGCGCATAATCACCCCTCCGGCGTCGTCGAGCCGAGCGCGAGCGATTGCCGCCTGACGCGCACACTGCGCGACACCCTCTCGCTGATCGACGTGCAACTGATCGATCATCTGGTGATCGGCACCGACCAGGTTTACTCGTTCGCCCGCGCCGGCTGGCCGTGACAGGGCTTGAACCCGGGCCGAATCCGGCCTGAACCTGGACCGCACGGGCGTTGCGCGGAGTCAGGCATCGCAAATAAGGTTTGATTTTGCGGCTTTTTTTCCGCTATAATTCCGGTTTGCCTATTTCCAACCCCCTGTTCCGAAGCCACCAAGGCGTTCCGGAAAGGACCAAGCGCCTCTAGTTTCATAACTTAAGCGTGGCTCTTTTCGGGAAACTTTCACGGCGTTCGAACTCAGAATTAGCGTATTAGGAGTGCTCTCATGGCACGCGTATGCCAAGTAACTGGGAAAGCGCCGATGAGCGGCAACAACGTTTCCCACGCGAACAACAAAACCAAGCGCCGGTTCCTGCCGAACCTGCAAAACCGCCGTATTTGGGTGGAAAGCGAAAACCGTTGGGTGCGTCTGCGCGTTTCGAACGCCGGTCTGCGCCTGATCGACAAAAACGGTATTGACGCTGTGCTCGCAGATCTGCGCGCACGCGGCCAAGCCTAAGGAGTAGATCATGGCGAAAGGCGCACGCGACAAGATCAAGTTGGAATCGACCGCAGGCACGGGTCATTTCTACACGACGACGAAGAACAAACGCAACATGCCGGAAAAGATGCTGATCAAGAAATTTGATCCGGTCGTCCGTAAGCACGTTGACTACAAGGAAACCAAGATTAAATAAATCTTGGCTCCTGCCTGACGAAGGCAAAGACAGGCGCAAAAAGCCTCGCATTCATGCGAGGCTTTTTTGTTTTCTAAGGGCCTGTTTTCCACTGCTCCAATCTCAACGACCACGTCGCCGCATTCCCTTTACACGCTGAGATAGTCCTAACCCGTTCGGCTAGCTTTCCCTACTCCATCGCGACGCGTATCCTTTCTCGTTTTAGCGGCGAACGAATGTTTCGCCGTCATGGCAAAACGACAGTGGGAGATGCGGGTAATGGAATTCGATGTGGCGATTGTCGGTAGCGGTCTGGCTGGTTTGAGCGTCGCGCTCAATCTCGCCGAGACCCGGCGGGTTGCGGTGGTCGCCAAGCGATCGATGACCGAAGGCGCAAGCGATTGGGCGCAGGGCGGCATCGCTGCAGTGCTGGACTCGGCAGACAGCATCGAAAATCATGTGCGCGATACGCTGATTGCCGGCGGCGGCTTGTGCGATGAAGCGGCGACACGCTTTATCGTCGAACACGGGCGGGCCGCGATCGAATGGCTGATCGAGCAAGGTGTGCCGTTCACCAAAGACGACGCCGCGGAACTCGGCTTCCATTTGACGCGCGAAGGCGGCCATAGCCATCGGCGCATCATTCACGCCGCGGACGCAACGGGTCACGCCGTGGTCGCCACGCTCAGCGAGCGCGTGCGCCGTCATCCGAACATCACGCTGCTCGAAGATCACTACGCGATCGATCTGATCACATCTGACCGCCTCGGCTTGCCGGGTCGTCGGTGTCACGGTCTGTACGCGCTTGATCTGCAGAGCGGCCGCACCGTCACGATCGAGGCGCCGCATACCGTGCTCGCCACCGGCGGTGCCGGCAAGGTCTACCTGTACACAACGAACCCCGACACCGCGACGGGCGACGGCATTGCGATGGCGTGGCGCGCCGGCTGCCGCGTATCGAACATGGAGTTCATCCAGTTCCATCCGACCTGCCTGTTCCATCCCTACGCGAAGTCGTTCCTGATCTCGGAGGCCGTGCGCGGCGAAGGCGGCATTCTGAAGCTACCGGACGGCACCCGCTTCATGCCGAACCACGACGAGCGCGCTGAACTCGCGCCACGCGATATCGTCGCGCGTGCGATTGACTTCGAAATCAAGAAGCGCGGCATCGATTGCGTGTATCTCGACATCAGCCATCAATCGCCCGAATTCCTGCGCGAGCATTTTCCGACAATCCTGGCGCGCTGCCTGGAATTCGGTATCGACATCACTAAAGAAGGGATTCCGGTCGTGCCGGCCGCGCACTACACGTGCGGCGGCGTCGTGACGGATCTAGCGGGCCGCACCGATCTCGCGGGCCTCTATGCGGTCGGCGAAACGTCCTGCACGGGTCTGCACGGCGCGAACCGGCTGGCCAGCAATTCGCTGCTCGAATGCCTCGTGATTGGGCGCTCCGCCGCGCAGGCTATCGAGGCAGAAGGCTTCAGCGCCGCCGTCCATGCGCCGCTGCCCGATTGGGACGAGAGCCGTGTCTCCGATCCGGATGAGGAAGTGGTGGTCGCGCACAACTGGGACGAGTTGCGCCGGCTGATGTGGAATTACGTCGGCATTGTGCGCACCGACAAGCGTCTGATGCGCGCCAAACATCGGCTCGCCCTGCTGCGCGACGAGATCCACGAGTACTACGCCAACTTCAAGGTCAGCCGCGACCTGCTTGAGTTGCGCAATCTGGTGGACGTGGGGTCGCTGATCGTGGAAGGCGCACGGTCGCGGCGCGAGAGTCGCGGCCTGCATTTCAGCCGCGACTGGCCCGCTACGTTGCCGAAGGCGCTGCCGTCGGTTCTATCGCCGGAGCATGTGCGCAACCGCAACGTGTGATTGAAGGTGAGTTAAAACGAAAAGGCCATCGCCGGTGAACACACTGGGGATGGCCTTTTTTCCAGCGCAATAAACGCTTGGACGCGCAAACGCGCTGCCTCAAACAATCCGCATCGAGTAATCGGTCGCGCGCACGTCTTTAGTCAGCGCGCCGATCGATACCCGGTCAACGCCCGTTTCCGCAATCGTCTGCACCGTGTCCAAGTTCACGCCGCCCGACACCTCCAGCACCGCTCGTCCTGCTGTCACGCGAACAGCCTCACGCATTGCGTCGAGCGAGAAGTTGTCGAGCAGAATGGATTGAGCACGATGCGCCAACGCCGTCTCCAATTGCTCCAGCGTCTCTACCTCGATCTGGATGGAGATACCCGCGTTCAACGCAAGCGCCGCATCCATTGCCGCGCCCACGCTGCCGGCTGCGGCAATGTGGTTTTCCTTGATCAGAATGCCGTCGTACAGCGCGAGCCGCTGATTTGCGCCGCCGCCCACACGCACCGCATATTTCTGCGCAAGCCGTAAACCGGGCAGCGTCTTACGCGTGTCCAGGACGCGCGTTCGCGTATGGGCGATCGCGTCGACATAACGGCGCGTTGCGCTCGCCACGCCCGACAGCAACTGCAGAAAGTTCAGCGCGTTGCGTTCGGCCGTCAACAATGCGCGCACGGGTCCGCGCAGTTCGCAAACGGGCGTGTCCGCCGTCATGCGATCACCTTCGCGGTAGAGCCATTGCACGTCGATGCGCAAATCTACCTCGCGCATCACCGCGGTAAACCACGGCACGCCGCACAACACCGCATCTTCGCGCACGATAATGCGCGCGTTGCGTATGTCGTCCGCGGGCACCAGGCGTCCGGTCTGATCGCCTGCACCGACGTCTTCGGCCAGCGCATCGGCGACGTTGCGCGCGAGCGCGGCGTCGAACGCCGCACCGTATTGCGCGTGAATTTCAGCGAACAGCGGCGACACCGCCTCACCCGGATTGCGCTCGACCATGCTCTCAACCGCCCCCATCACGCTGCTCCCACATTCGAATACAGTTGCGCGTCGCGCGCGAGATCGCCGCTTGCCTGCACGCGTTTCTTCTGACGCGCGGCGAAGTCCAGCATCCGATCGATCGGCAGACGCGCCCGCTCGCCGATCGCACGGTCGACGAAAATTTCGTTATGCCCGCGCTCCAGCACGTCGGCCAGATTCGCGAGTCCGTTCATCGCCATCCACGGGCAGTGCGCGCAACTCTTGCAGGTCGCGCTGTTGCCGGCCGTGGGCGCGGCGATCAGGGTCTTGCCGGGCGCGGCGAGTTGCATCTTGTGCAGAATGCCGAGATCGGTCGCGACGATGAAATGCGTGGCATCGAGTTTTTGCGCGGCGTCGATCAATTGCGTCGTCGACCCCACCACGTCCGCTTGCGCGACCACGTTAGCCGGCGACTCCGGATGTACCAGCACTTTCGCGTCCGGATACTCCGCGCGCAGCAGGTCGAGTTCGATGCCTTTGAATTCGTCATGCACGAGACAGGAGCCTTGCCACAGCAGCATGTCCGCGCCGGTCTTGCTCTGGATGTAGCTGCCGAGGTGCCGGTCCGGCGCCCAGATGATCTTTTCGCCGCGCGCGTGCAGGTCGGCGACGATTTCCAGACCGATCGACGACGTCACCATCCAGTCCGCACGCGCCTTCACCGCCGCGCTGGTGTTCGCATACACGACCACTGTGCGGTCAGGATGCGCGTCGCAGAACGCTGAGAATTCGTCCACCGGACAGCCCAGATCGAGCGAACAGGTCGCGTCGAGATCGGGCATCAGAATGCGCTTGTTGGGGCTCAGAATTTTGGCCGTCTCGCCCATGAAGCGCACGCCCGCCACCACCAGCGTCTGCGCATCGTGATCGCGACCAAAGCGCGCCATTTCCAGCGAATCGGCCACGCAGCCGCCGGTCTCATCGGCGAGTTCCTGCAACTCCGCGTCGACGTAGTAATGCGCGACGAGCACCGCTTTCTCGCGCTCAAGCAGAGCGCGGATGCGTGTCTTCAGTGCCGCCTTTTCCTGCGCCGACGGCGTGTCGGGCACCTTCGCCCAAGCCTGCCCGATTCCGCAGGTCATGCCCTGCGCTTGCGGCCGGTCGTATTCGACGGTCCTGATCGCCTGCTGATCCATGATCTCCTCTGCCTTCGCTCTGCCGCCGCGGACGGTCAACGACGTGTCGTTGCAGTTTTCGCGGCCCAAAAAGCAAAACCCCGCCAACGCGGGGTTTTGTGACGTAACGAGATTTTAATGGATTTCGCAATCAGGCATAACGACGTAGTCGCAAAGCGAATTCCTGCAGCGCCTTGATACCGCTCTGCTCAGCGCGATGGCACCAGTCCTGCAACTGAACCAGCAACTGGTCACGCGACGCATTCGACCGCTCCCACATGGACGCGAGTTCGTTGCGCATGTCGATGTAGGTCTTGAGCTTCTGGCTGTTTGCGAAGATTTGCGGCAACTGGCGCTTCTGCGGCTCGTTCAGACCGGCCTCTTCCTTGTGGAACCAGCTACGCGCACCGCGCATGACCTGATACTTCTCGCGCGCGCCGACTTCTTTCAGATGAGCCAATTCCTGGCGATAGGCACGCTTGAGCGCCTTGCCGTAACGCGCCATCACTTCGTAGCGATTGGCCAGCACGGCTTGCAGCGTGTCCTGATCGAGCACCAGCTTGCCGGTGGTCAGACGCGGCGTCGGCGCGACCTTCTTCACCTTGGCAAGACGGAACGCCGACATGATGCGGATGTACATCCAGCCGATATCAAACTCGTACCACTTGTTCGACAGCTTGGCCGACGTCGCATACGTGTGGTGATTGTTATGCAGCTCTTCACCGCCGATGAGGATGCCCCACGGGAAGATGTTGGTGCTCGCGTCCGACGAGTTGAAGTTGCGATAGCCCCAGAAGTGCGCAAGGCCATTGACCACGCCAGCGGCCCAGAAGGGAATCCACACCATCTGCACGGCCCAGATCGTCAGGCCGGCCACGCCGAACAGCGCGATGTTCAGCACCATCATCAGGCTCACGCCGAGGATCGGGTACTTCGTGTAGACGTTGCGTTCCATCCAGTCGTTCGGCGTGCCGTGGCTGAATTTGCGCATCGTTTCTTCGTTCTTGGCCTCGGTGCGATAAAGCTCCGCGCCTTCGAGCAAGACCTTCCAGATACCGCGCGTTTGCGGGCTGTGCGGATCTTCTTCAGTCTCGCACTTGGCGTGGTGCTTACGGTGAATCGCGGCCCATTGGCCGGTCAGCATGCCCGTGCTCATCCACAGCCAGAAACGGAAAAAATGACTGACGACCGGATGCAGCTCCAGCGCGCGGTGCGCCTGGCAGCGATGCAGATAGACCGTCACGCCGATAATCGTGATGTGCGTCGCGATCAGCGTGTACACCACGAGTTGCCACCACGAGAAGTGCAGCAGACCGTGGGCAAGGAAGTCGAGCAAGGAATTCAACAAGGCAATTTACCTGTGGAACGAGAGACACGAGACACACGCAACATGCGCATGTCAAGAAAGTGAAAGCATACAGCGGGATTGGACGTCATTCTACTTGAACCGTTCCAAGTGTTTGTAACAAATGGGGATTTTTTGTGCGATATCAATGGGATGGAAAACGCCGACAGGGTTTTTACCGCTGTCGGCGGGTTCGAAACACCCGTCAGAGGGCGCCGTCCGCCTGATTGGCCGCAGGCGCGGTCATTGTTACCGGTTGCGGCATGGCCGCACTCACATTGCCCACGATCCGCACTTCGCGTTGCGCGAACGGAATCGAGATGTCGTGTTCGGAGAACAGACGCCAGATATTCCGATTCACGGCGGAACGCACACCCGACGTGCCGGTTGCCGCGTCTTCGATCCAGAAACCCAGCTCGAGATTGATGCCGTCGGC
Organism: Burkholderia sp. 9120; assembly: GCF_000745015.1. NCBI lineage: Bacteria > Pseudomonadati > Pseudomonadota > Betaproteobacteria > Burkholderiales > Burkholderiaceae > Burkholderia > Burkholderia sp. 9120. The sequence goes on from NZ_JQNA01000001.1 coordinate 1,473,618, forward strand.
GCCGAAGCTCGCCAGATACGGCGTGGGCGCGGGCTCCTTGAGCACGCGCGGCACGCCTTCGACCGCTTGCGCGAGCAGGCCCATGGCCTGCTCGACGTCCGACGAATAAGCGACCTGCACGGCCACCTTCGAATACCCGCGCGTCAGGAACGACGACTGGTTCTGCACCACGTCGGTGATCAGTTTTTCGTTCGGGATCAGCGTTTCGATGCCGTCGAGCCCACGCACCACGGTGTAACGCGTGCGGATCTGCGTGACCATGCCTTGCAGGCCGCTCACGTTGATCGTGTCGCCGATCCGCAGCGACCGGTCGATCAGGATAATGAAGCCCGACACGTAGTTGCTGGCGATCTTCTGCAGCCCGAACCCGAGCCCGACGCCCAACGCGCCGCCGAACACGCCCAGCACGGTGATGTCGATGCCGACCAGCGACAGGCTGATCAGAATCGCCGCCAGCATCAACGCGGCCCGGCCGACGCGCGCCACCACCACCTTCAGATTGGCGTCGAGCGTGGTCGAGCGGATCAGCCGGTCCTCGAACGTGGAGCCGAGCCACATCGCGACGATCATCGTCACGCAGACCCACAGCAGGCCCGTGGTGAGCGACAGCAGCGTCATGTGCGCATTGGCCACGCGGAAATGGACGCTGCCCATCCACGAGATCACGTCGTCCTGAATGCCCATCACGGTCAGCACCATGCCGACCCAGACAATCAGCGAGACCAGTTTTTCGACCAGAAACAGCCAGGGATGCGTCACGCCGTCGTGGCTGAAAACCCGTCGCGCGATGAAAAACACGATATAGATCAACCCGATGCCGAACAGCGGCACCAAGGCCAGATCGAGCAGCGCGGTATGCATGAACGGCGCGGTGATCGTGCGCGCGAGCCACACGAGCGCCGCGCCGATCAGCGGAAAGAAGGCGCGGTTCAGACTTTCCGCGCCGAAGCGCAGCGTCTGGTAACGCGTTTGCCGGCGCAGATCGAGCGTTCGCCGCAACAGGCGCGCGAGCAGCCACGCGAGCGCGAGCGTCCCCAGCAGCACGCCGACCTGCCAGAGCATGACGGGCTGGCCAAAGTCGCGCGCAAGGTCGCCGAACATATGAGAAAAAATACGGTTTTGCATGATGTCGCCGAAATCGCCGGCGTGCCGCGGGTCAACTACCCAACCCACAGTACGCCGGCAAAAAAGCCTGTCGTGTTGCTTAGCTCTGGCGTTCCAGCACGGCGGCGAAGAAGCCGTCGGTTGCATGGCGGTGCGGCCACAGCGACAGGTAGTCGCCCATTTCCAGTTCGATACGCTGCTCGGCCAGCACGTCGCGTGCGGGCACCAGTACGAAGTCCTGATGGTCGGCGAGGAACTGCTGCACGACCGCTTCGTTTTCCGCTTCCAGAATCGAGCAGGTCGCGTAGACGAGGCGGCCGCCCTTCTTCACCAGACGCGAGGCGCTCGCCAGAATCGACAATTGCTTCGGCGCCAGTTCGGCGACCGATTCCGGCGACTGGCGCCACTTCAGGTCCGGGTTACGGCGCAGCGTACCCAGCCCGCTGCACGGCGCGTCGACGAGCACGCGGTCGATCTTGCCGGCCAGACGCTTGATCTTGGCGTCGTGTTCGCTATCGATCAGCACCGGATTCACGTTCGATAACCCGCTGCGCGCGAGGCGCGGCTTGAGCTTGGCGAGACGACGCTCCGAGATGTCGAAGGCGTACAAACGGCCGGTGGAGCGCATCGCCGCGCCCAGCGCCAGCGTCTTGCCGCCCGCGCCCGCGCAGAAGTCGACGATCATCTCGCCGCGCTTGGGCGCGACCAGCGAGCACAGCAACTGGCTGCCTTCGTCCTGCACTTCGACCCAGCCGTGCTGGAACGCGTCGAGCTTGGTGAGCGGCGGCTTGCCGACCACCCGCACGCCGAACGGCGCGAACGGCGTTTCACCGCCCTCGATACCGGCCTTCGACAGCGCGTTCAGCACGTCTTCGCGGCTCGCCTTGATCGGGTTCGCGCGCAGATCCAGCGGCGCCGGGTAGTTCAGCGCGGCGGCCAGTTGCGCCAGTTCGGCGGGCTCGAAACGCTTGGCCAGCGCCTGATAGATCCAGTCGGGCAGGTTCAGGCGAATGCGCAGCGGCAAGCTCTGCGGGTCGATCTTCGACACGTGTTCGAGCCAGCTCAACTCCTGCTCCGTCACGAACGGCTTGAGCGCGTTACGCCCCGCCGTCTGCATCAGGCCGAGCAGCGCCATACGTCGGGCCGGGCTGCCGGCGCCGCTTTCGGCCAGATGGGCGAATTCCATCCGGCGGCGCAGCACCGCGAACACCGCTTCCGCGATCACGCCGCGCTCGCCGTGCCCGAGCTTCGGATGGGCGCGGAAAAAGCGGCTGGTCGTGGCATCGGCCGGGCCGGTGAGTTTCAGGACTTCAGCCAGCAAAGTCTCAGTTTGTCCAATCAAAAAACCATGTAATCTCATGCGCCCTCTCCGGCGGTGTGACCGGCAAAGAGCCATTGCGGCTCTGACGGCGTAAGCGTGACGCGCAGGCCATCTAGAGCAAGACGCCCTTCGACGAACCAGCGCACCGCGCGTGGATAAATAATGTGTTCGATCGCCAGCACGCGTTCGGCGAGCATGGCGGGGGTATCGCCGTTTTCCACGGGAACCGCCGCCTGCGCGACGATCGGCCCGTGATCCAGTTGCGACGTAACAAAATGCACCGACGCGCCGTGTAGCCGTACGCCCGCATCCAGTGCCTGTTGATGGGTTTTCAGGCCCGGAAAGCTCGGCAGCAGCGACGGGTGCACGTTCAGCATGCGCCCGGCGTAACGGTCGACGAAACCGGCCGTCAGCACGCGCATGAAGCCGGCGAGCACCACGAGATCGGGCGCGAAGCCGTCGATCTGCTGGGCCAGCGCCGCGTCGAAGCGGTCGCGGTCGGGATACTGGCGGTGGTCGACCACCGCCGTGGCAATACCGTGCGACGCCGCGAACGCAAGGCCCGCGGCGTCAGGACGGTTGGCAATCACGGCGGCGACTTGCGCCGGCCAAACCTCGTCCGAGCAGGCTCGAACGATGGCTTCCATGTTGCTTCCCCGCCCCGAAATCAGGATGACGAGTTTTTTCATCCGCGGATTTTATCATTCGGGGGACCCTGAAACCGCGACGCGCCGCCGTCTCACGCGCCGAGCGTTTATAATCGTTTGTTTTGCGGCACCCCGCCCGCCCTATTCCAACGCGCTATCGTGAGAGTCTTCCGCGGTCTTCCCAATGCTGAAAGCCGTGCGCCCTGCGCACTGACCATCGGCAACTTCGACGGTGTCCACCGCGGCCATCAGGCTCTGCTCGCGCACGTGCGCGCAGCGGCCGACGCGCGCGGCCTGCCCGTCTGCGTGATGACCTTCGAGCCGCACCCGCGCGAGTTCTTCAATCCCGCCGGCGCGCCGCCGCGTATCGCCATGCTGCGCGACAAGCTCGAGGCGCTGCGCACCAACGGCGTCGATCGCGTGGTGGTCGAGCATTTCAACCACACGTTCGCAAGCCAGTCGCCGGATACGTTCGTCGAACGGATCATCGTCAACGGCCTGCACGCGCGTTGGGTCATGATCGGCGACGACTTCCGCTACGGCGCCAAACGCGCGGGCGATTTCGCGTCGCTCAAGGCCGCGGGCCAGCAATACGGTTTCGAAGTCGAGCAGATGGCTACCGTCGCCGATCCGTCCGGCGCGCGCATTTCCAGCTCGGGCGTACGCGCCGCGCTGGTGGCGGGCGACCTCGATTCGGCACGGGCCGCGCTGGGCCGCGATTATCTGATCAGCGGCCACGTCGTGCACGGCATGAAGCTCGGCCGCGATCTCGGTTTCCCCACGTTGAATCTGCCGATCGCTCACAAGCGGCCGGCGCTCGCGGGCATTTTCGTGGTGCGCGTGCACGGCGTGGCGGACGAGCCGCTGCCGGGCGTCGCGAGCCTCGGGCTGCGCCCCACCGTCGACGATTCCGGCCGCGTGCTGCTCGAAGTGCATCTGCTCGACTGGCACGGCGACGCGTATGGCAAACTCGTGCGCGTCGAATTCCTGAAGAAGCTGCGTGACGAGGAAAAGTACGTCGACCTCGAAACGCTGACCGCCGCGATCGCGCGCGACGTCGCCAACGCCCGCGCCTGGTTCGCGGCTGTCGGCGCCGGCACGCCGGGCAGTCGGTCCACCGGCTTCGCCACCTCGGCCACCGACCGAATTAGATAGCCGCCGTGGTCCATGCGCGCATGCCGTACGCCGCCTGGACCCTCGCCGCGCGCATCGAAGGGCGTCCGTGGATCACGCGACATGCCTGCCGGGCGCGCCCCACGCCCACGCGCAGCGTGCGCATTCCGCGCCCCGCTGTGCACAGAACGAATTCACCGCGACGACATCATGAGCAACAAGAAAGCCGATTCGAAACCGCAGTCACGCTATCCCGTGAACCTGCTCGACACGCCGTTCCCGATGCGCGGCGACCTGCCCAAGCGCGAGCCGCAATGGGTCAAGGAATGGCAGGAAGGCAAGATCTACGAAAAGATCCGCGCCGCCAGCAAGGGCCGCAAGAAGTTCATCCTGCACGACGGGCCGCCGTATGCGAACGGCGACATCCACCTCGGTCACGCGGTGAACAAGATCCTGAAGGACATGATCGTCAAGGCGCGCAATCTGGCGGGCTTCGACGCGGTCTACGTGCCGGGCTGGGACTGCCACGGCATGCCGATCGAAATCCAGATCGAAAAGCAGTTCGGCAAATCGCTGCCGGCCGCGGAAGTGATGCAGAAGGCGCGCGCCTACGCGACCGAACAGATCGAGAAGCAGAAGGTCGGCTTCCGTCGTCTGGGCGTGCTCGGCGACTGGGACAATCCGTACAAGACCATGAACTTCACGAACGAAGCCGGCGAAATCCGCGCGCTCGCGAAGATCCTGGAAAAAGGCTACGTGTTCCGCGGTCTGAAGCCGGTCAACTGGTGTTTCGACTGCGGCTCGGCGCTGGCTGAAGCGGAAGTCGAATACGCGGACAAGAACGATCCGACCATCGACGTGCTGTTCAGCTTCGCCGAACCGGAAAAGACCGCGCACGCGTTCGGCCTGAACGCACTGCCGCGCGAAGAAGGCGGCATCGTGATCTGGACCACCACGCCGTGGACCATCCCCGCCAACCAGGCGCTGAACCTGCATCCGGAAATCGTCTACGCGCTGGTGGATACGCCGCGCGGTCTGCTGATCCTCGCGGAAGAGCGCGTTGAAGCGTGCCTGAAGCAATACGGCCTGGAAGGCACGATCGTCGCCACCGCGCCGGGCGCGAAGCTCGTCAACCTGCGCTTCAATCACCCGCTCGCGGCCGCGCATCCGGCTTACAAGCGCACCGCGCCGGTCTATCTCGGCGACTACGTGACGACCGAAACCGGTACGGGTGTCGTGCACTCGTCGCCGGCCTACGGCGTGGAAGACTTCGTGTCGTGCAAGGCGCACGGCATGGCCGATTCCGACATCATCAGCCCGGTGATGGGCGACGGCCGTTACATCGAATCGCTCGCGCTGTTCGGCGGCCTGTCGATCTGGGCGGCGAATCCGCAGATCGTCGAGGCGCTGCAAACGGCCGGCTCGCTGATGCGCACCGAGCGCTACACGCACAGCTACATGCACTGCTGGCGCCACAAGACGCCGATCATCTACCGCGCGACCTCGCAATGGTTCGCCGGCATGGACGTGAAGCCGAACGACAGCGACAGAACGCTGCGTGAGACCGCGCTGGAAGGCATCGAAAACACCGCGTTCTATCCGGCGTGGGGCAAGCAGCGTCTGTTCAGCATGATCGCCAACCGCCCGGACTGGACGCTGTCGCGTCAACGCCAATGGGGCGTGCCGATGGCGTTCTTCGTGCACAAGGAAACCGGCGAGCTGCATCCGCGCACGGTGGAACTGCTCGAAGAAGTCGCGCAACGCGTTGAGAAGGCCGGGATCGAAGCGTGGCAAACGCTCGACCCGCGCGAACTGCTCGGCGACGAAGCCAACCTGTACGAAAAGAACCGCGACACGCTGGACGTCTGGTTCGATTCGGGCACCACGCACTGGCATGTGCTGCGCGGCTCGCATAAAGACGAACTGCAATTTCCGGCCGATCTGTATCTGGAAGGCTCGGATCAACACCGCGGCTGGTTCCACTCGTCGCTGCTGACCGCCTCGATGCTCGACGGCCGTCCGCCGTACAACGCGCTGCTGACCCACGGCTTCACCGTCGACGGCGAAGGCCGCAAGATGAGCAAGTCGCTCGGCAACGGGATCGACCCGCATGAAGTGGCGAACCGTCTGGGCGCGGAAATCATCCGCTTGTGGATCGCGTCGACCGATTACTCGGGCGAACTGGCGATCTCGGAAGAAATCCTGAAGCGCGTCACGGAAAGCTATCGCCGGATCCGCAACACGCTGCGCTTCCTGCTCGCGAACCTGTCGGACTTCGACTTCGCGCAGCACGCGCGTCCAGTTGAAGACTGGCTCGAGATCGATCGCTACGCGGTCGCGCTGTCGGCGAACCTGCAGAACGACATCCTCACGCACTACGACAAGTACGAGTTTCATCCGGTGGTCGCCAAGCTGCAGACGTTCTGCTCGGAAGACCTCGGCGGCTTCTACCTCGACGTGCTGAAGGACCGCCTGTACACCACGGCGGCGGATTCGGTCGCGCGCCGTTCGGCACAGACCGCGCTGTATCACATCGCGCACGGTCTGCTGCGTCTGATGGCGCCGTTCATGTCCTTCACCGCCGAAGAAGCGTGGAAGGTGTTCCAGCCGAATAGCGAAACCATCTTCACCGAGACGTATCACGCGTTCCCGGCCGTGCCGCAAGCGGGCGAACTGCTCGACAAGTGGACGCTGCTGCGCGCGGCGCGCGGCGACGTGACGAAGGCGCTGGAAGAAGCGCGCGGCGCGAACCTGATCGGTTCGTCGCTGCAGGCGGAAGTCGAAATCCGCGCGAGCGGCGCGCGTTACGACGTGCTCGCGAGCCTCGGCGAAGACCTGAAGTTCGTGCTGATCACGTCGGCGGCGAATGTCGTGAAGGTCGCGAGCGAAGCGGAAGAAGGCGTCGAAGTGATCGCGTCGAAGTATCTGAAATGCGAGCGCTGCTGGCACTACCGCGAAGACGTCGGCGCGCACGCCGATCACCCCACGCTGTGCGGCCGCTGCTTCAGCAATCTGTTCGGCGACGGTGAATCGAGGAGCGCGGCATAATGGCACGAACCCTGTCCAAAGCATCGAGCGGCCATAGTTCGCTGGCGCCCTGGCTGGGCGTCGCGCTGATCGTGATTCTGTTCGATCAGTTGACGAAGATCGCGATCCAAAAGGTGTTCGCGTACGGTGTCCCGCATGAGATCACGCCGTTTTTCAACCTGATCCTCGTGTACAACCGCGGCGCGGCGTTCAGCTTCCTCGCCATGGCCGGCGGCTGGCAGCGTTGGGCCTTCACCGCGCTCGGCGTGATCGCGGCGCTCGTGATCTGCTATCTGCTCAAGCGCCACGGCGGGCAGAAAATGTTCTGCACGGCGCTCTCGCTGATTCTCGGCGGCGCGCTCGGCAATGTGATCGACCGGCTCGCGTACGGTCACGTGATCGACTTCCTCGATTTTCACGTGCGCACGTGGCACTGGCCGGCGTTCAATCTCGCCGACAGCGCGATTACCGTCGGCGCGATCCTGCTGGTGCTCGACGAGTTGCGGCGCGTCCGCGGCGCGTCACGCTAACGCCGCAGACGCCGGCGCCCGGGTTCGTCTGAATCCGCGCGCCGGGGTCCGGTTCGAAAGACGCGGCGGCCCGGGGTGCAACGCCCCACCGCGCCGCCCGCCACCACGCTTTGTCGGAGGCTTCGTTGGCAACCGCAGAACTCGCAGGAAAACACCTCGTCCTCGGCATGACGGGCGGCATCGCCTGCTACAAGATCGCCGAACTCACGCGTCTGCTGACCAAGGCCGGCGCGACCGTGCAGGTCGTCATGACCGAAGCGGCCACGCAGTTCATCACTCCCGTCACCATGCAGGCGCTCTCGGGCCGTCCGGTCTACACGAGCCAGTGGGATGCGCGCATGGCGAACAACATGGCGCACATCGATCTGTCGCGTGAAGCGGATGCGATCGTGATCGCGCCCGCCTCCACCGACTTCCTCGCCAAGCTCGCCCACGGCATGGCCGACGACCTGCTGTCCACGCTGTGCGTGGCGCGCGACTGTCCGCTGCTGGTCGTGCCGGCCATGAACCGGCAGATGTGGCAGAACCCGGCCACGCAGCGCAACGTCACGCAACTGCGCGAGGACGGCGTTCAGGTGCTCGGCCCCGACTCCGGCCCGCAGGCTTGCGGCGAAATCGGCGACGGGCGCATGCTCGAAGCGGCCGCCACGTATGAGGCGATCGCGTCGTTTTTCTCGCCCAAGATTCTGGCCGGCCGGCGCGTGTTGCTGACCGCCGGACCGACCTTCGAACCGCTCGATCCGGTGCGCGGCATCACCAACCGGTCGAGCGGCAAGATGGGTTTCGCGCTGGCGCGCGCCGCGCAACAGGCCGGCGCCGAGGTGCATCTGGTGGCCGGCCCGGTTGCGCTGGAAACGCCGTGGGGCGTGTTCCGCGAAGACGTGCAGACCGCGCAGCAAATGCACGATGCGGTGATGCGCTCGGTCGCGAATGCCGACATCTTTATCGGCGTGGCCGCCGTGGCCGACTGGCGCGCCGATCACGCCAGCGAGCACAAGATCAAGAAGACCGCCGAGCGCACGCTACCCACCTTCACGTTCGTCGAGAATCCGGACATTCTGGCCACGGTCGCGCAACTGCCGCATCCGCCGTTCGCGGTCGGCTTCGCGGCGGAGAGCGGCGATCTCGAAGTGCATGGCGAAGAAAAGCGCGCACGCAAGAAGGTGCCGCTGCTGATCGGCAATCTCGGGCCGCTGACTTTCGGCCTCGACGACAACGAAGTGATCCTGTTCGAAGCCAGCGGCGCCACGAAGCTGCCGCGCGCCGACAAGCAGACGCTCGCGCGCACGCTGATCGCGGAGATCGCGAAGCGCTTGCCCGATTCAAGTCTGATTCGCTGAACGCCGCTCGCGTTTGACCTCACGGCAAGTTCGCCGTCACGAGGTCAAAACGCGCAGCGACGTGACTCATCTGGAGCCGTGCCGACATGACGCTACTATCCGTGCTCGATCAAACGCCCGTGATCGCCGGGCACTCGGTGGCGGATGCGATCGCCGCCACCGTGGAACTTGCGCAACTCGCCGACGACCTCGGCTACACGCGCTACTGGTGCGCCGAACACCATGGCCTGCGCGGCGTATCGAATCCTTGCCCGGAAGTGCTGCTGGCGCGCCTCGGCAGTGTGACGAAACGCATTCGCCTCGGCTCAGGCGGCGTGATGCTGCCTTACTACAGTCCGTTCAAAGTCGCCGAGCAATTCATGATGCTCGAGGCGCTGTTTCCGAATCGCATCGACCTCGGCGTAGGACGTGCGCCGGGCGGCGACATGCGCACCGCGCAAGCGGTCGCGGCCGGCGACTACAACCGCGGCGATATTTTTCCGCAGCAGGTCGCGGATCTGGTCGGGCTGATGCACGGCACGCTGCCCGACGATCACGTCGCACATGGCGTGCTACTGCAACCGCAAATCGATACGCGCCCGCAACTGTGGATGCTCGGATCGAGCGAATTCGGCGGCTTGCTGGCCGCGCAACTCGGCATTCGTTTCGCGTTCGCGCATTTCATCAACGCGCATTTCGGGCATCAGGTGGCGCAGGCTTATCGCGAGCGTTTCAAGGCCAGTCAGGAAGCGCAACAGGCTTATCTCGCCGCCGCGGTTTTTGTGATCTGTGCGGACACCGAACAGGAAGCGGCCGATCTGGAGAAAGCCGTCGATCTGCGCCGCGTGCAAATGGCGTACGGCCTGAACGAACCCATTCCGTCGATCGAACAAGGCATCGCGCAGGAGTACGGCGAGCGCGAGCAACTGGTGATCGCGCGGGAACGGCCGCGTAGCATTGTCGGTACGCCGGAGATCGTCACTGAACGCCTGCATGCGCTGCAGGAGCAGTTCCAGGCCGATGAGCTGATCGTGCTGACCGTGGCGGGCAGCTATCGCGCCCGCCTGCGCTCTTATGAACTCCTTGCCGATGCGTTCCAACTGGCGCATTGAGGTCTAACCTCTACTTTCCACCCTCTTCAACCTTTCCAACCCGCATGAAACTCGACCTCAAGATTCTCGATGCGCGCATGCGCGACCAACTCCCGGCCTACGCCACCACCGGCAGCGCCGGCCTCGATCTGCGTGCGTGCCTCGACGAACCGCTGACGCTCGAGCCCGGCCAGACGGCGCTGGTGCCGACCGGGCTGGCGATTCACGTCGGTGATCCGGGTTATGCGGCGTTGATCTTGCCGCGCTCGGGGTTGGGACATAAGCACGGCATCGTGCTGGGCAATCTGGTCGGCCTGATCGATTCGGATTACCAAGGTCAGTTGATGATCTCGACGTGGAATCGCGGCGAGACCACCTTCGTGCTTAATCCGATGGAGCGCCTCGCACAACTCGTGATCGTGCCGGTCGTACAAGCCGAGTTCAATATCGTCGACGACTTCGAGACGAGCGATCGCGGTGCGGGCGGGTTCGGTAGCACGGGCAAGCATTGAGCGCGTAGTCGCCAACCGGCACCGAAGCCGGAGCGCACATAAAAAAACGGCGCGGGTTAAAAAACCGCGCCGTTTTTTTGCCTGGCTTAGCCGTGTAGTAACGCCTGAAACTTACTCGACTTCGACCGCTTCCGGATTCGGATTGCGCGGCGCCGGATGCTCGTCGAAGGTCAACTGCACCTTGTCTTCCGCATCGACGTCGACCGATACGCGGCCGCCGTTCATCAGCTTGCCGAACAGCAACTCGTCGGCCAGCGCACGACGGATCGTGTCCTGGATCAGACGCTGCATCGGCCGTGCGCCCATCAACGGATCGAAACCGTGCTTGGCGAGATGCGCGCGCAACGCGTCGGTGAAGAGTGCGTCGACCTTCTTCTCGTGCAACTGATCTTCCAACTGCATCAGGAACTTGTCGACCACACGCATGATGATTTCTTCATCGAGCGAACGGAAGCTGATCGTTGCGTCCAGACGGTTACGGAACTCCGGCGTGAACATGCGCTTGATGTCGACCATCTCGTCGCCGGTTTCCCGACGATTCGTGAAACCGATCACCGACTTGCCCATTGCCTCGGCGCCCGCGTTCGTCGTCATGATGATGATGACGTTGCGGAAATCCGCCTTGCGGCCGTTGTTGTCCGTCAGCGTGCCGTGATCCATGACCTGCAGCAGCACGTTGTAGATGTCCGGATGCGCCTTCTCGATTTCGTCGAGCAGCAGCACGCAATGCGGCTTCTTCGTGACGGCTTCGGTCAGCAGACCGCCCTGGTCGAAACCGACATAGCCCGGCGGCGCGCCGATCAAACGGCTGACCGCATGCCGCTCCATGTATTCCGACATGTCGAAGCGGATCAGTTCGATACCCAGCGTGAACGCCAACTGCTTCGCCACCTCCGTCTTGCCGACACCCGTGGGGCCGGAGAACAGGAATGCGCCGATCGGCTTGTCCAATTTGCCGAGCCCTGCACGCGCCATCTTGATCGCGGCCGACAGCGCGTCGATAGCCGGGTCTTGCCCGAACACCACGCTCTTCAGATCGCGATCCAGCGTTTGCAGCTTGCTGCGATCGTCTTGCGACACGCTTTGCGGCGGGACGCGGGCGATCTTCGAAATGATCTCTTCGATCTCGTTCTTGCCGATAGTCTTCTTCTGCTTCGACTTTGGCAGGATGCGTTGCGCGGCGCCGGCTTCGTCGATCACGTCGATTGCCTTATCCGGCAAGTGACGATCCGTGATGAAGCGTGCCGACAACTCAGCCGCCGCCGACAGTGCGCCCGACGAATACTTCACGCCGTGGTGCTCTTCGAAACGCGACTTCAGGCCACGCAGAATCGCCACCGTCTGCTCGACGGTTGGCTCGGTCACGTCGACCTTCTGGAAACGACGCGACAGTGCCGCGTCTTTTTCGAAGATGCCGCGATATTCCGTGAACGTGGTCGCGCCGATGCACTTCAGCGTGCCCGACGACAACGCCGGCTTCAGCAGATTCGACGCGTCCAGCGTGCCGCCCGATGCCGCGCCCGCGCCGATCAGCGTATGAATTTCGTCGATGAACAGGATCGCATGCGGACGTTCCTTCAATTCCTTGAGGACCGTCTTCAGACGCTGTTCGAAGTCGCCACGATATTTGGTGCCGGCCAGCAGCGCGCCCATGTCGAGCGAGTACACCTGAGCATCCGCTAGGATGTCGGGCACTTCGCCGCGCGTAATTCGCCACGCCAGACCTTCGGCGATCGCGGTCTTACCGACCCCCGCCTCACCGACCAGTAGCGGATTATTCTTGCGCCGGCGACACAGCACCTGCACCACACGCTCGACTTCCGACTCGCGTCCGATCAGCGGATCGATGCGGCCGTCTTTCGCCATCTGGTTCAGGTTCTGCGTGAACTGCGCGAGCGGCGTTTCCTTCTGCGCGGCGGCTTCGTCGGACTCGGCATTCGCGTCGCTCGCTTTCGCGGCGTCCGTGCTGCTCGTCTTGGCGATGCCGTGCGAGATGAAATTGACCACGTCCAGACGCGTCACGCCCTGCTGTTGCAGGTAGTACACCGCGTGCGAATCCTTCTCGCCGAAGATCGCGACCAGCACATTCGCGCCGGTCACTTCCTTCTTGCCATTCGAGGTGGACTGCACATGCATGATGGCGCGCTGGATCACACGCTGGAAACCCAGCGTGGGCTGCGTGTCGACGTCGTCCGTGCCAGGCACGGTCGGCGTGTTGTCATGTATGAAGTTGCGCAGGTTCTGGCGCAGATCCTCGATATTGGCCGCGCATGCACGCAACACCTCCGCCGCTGTCGGATTGTCCAACAGTGCCAGCAAAAGATGTTCGACCGTTATGAACTCGTGCCGCGCCTGGCGTGCTTCCATGAACGCCATGTGCAGGCTGACTTCCAGTTCCTGGGCAATCATGCTTCCTCCATCACACACTGCAGCGGATGCCCGGCCTGCCGTGCGTGGGTAACGACTTGCTCGACTTTGGTCGACGCGATGTCCCGCGTATAGACCCCACAAACTCCCCTGCCCTCGCGATGCACCTTCAACATTACCTGTGTTGCGGTTTCACGATCTTTATTGAAGTATTCCTGCACGACCATCACGACAAATTCCATTGGCGTGAAGTCGTCATTCAGCAGCACCACTTTGTACATGGACGGCGGCTTGAGTTTCTTCTCCTGCCGCTCCAGTACGGTGCCGTCCTGCTTGTCCGGGATAATCGCCATACACCCATTCTAAACAACTAGGACAGGCCCGCAATCCTGTCAAAACCCGGCCGACCGGCCGGTGAGCCCGTTCGCTACCGCCTGATGAGTAACTACCCGCCATGCGTGCGCCATTCGACGAGCCGTTTGCGGAGCCGGCCCCCTATCCTGATGCATCGCGGCCTTGCTGCACCGCAGTCGGATCGAGTATCGCACAACCTGCCGGAGCTGGCTGGAAGGCTCGCCCCGTGCCAATCGGCGGCAGGCGACCCGCAGAACAGCATGTGAGTCGATTATGCGACTTTTCAAGACAGCCCGCTTGCGCAACCGCACATAACGAAAGCGGGAAAAACCCTGGAAAGCGCCTGTTTGCAACGCCTCAGCTAGCGTCTCAAAATTTTCTTGACACCCGAATAAAGAGCCTCAACAATCAAGCTGGCACTTTTTTCACTGAGCCATAAATCGAAAAAATGCCGATGGTGAGCTTGTGAGGAGGGAGCGGCTGCTCGCGCGGTCGTCGAGCTTTTCGAGGGCTCGTGGTAGTGACATGAGTTACAGGGGAAGTTGGAATGGCAACTGGTACGGTCAAATGGTTCAATGACGCAAAAGGTTTCGGATTCATCACGCCTGATGAAGGTGGTGAGGATCTGTTTGCACACTTCTCGGCCATCCAGATGAATGGGTTCAAAACCCTCAAGGAAGGCCAAAAGGTGACCTTCGAGGTCGTGCAAGGCCCGAAAGGCAAACAGGCATCGAACATCCAGGCACCCGCCTGATACGGTTCGTTACCCGTCCTTTGAGACCCGGCTACGTGCCGGGTTTCTTTTTTTGGGGGCGTCACATCGCTGCGGCTCGCGATTATTTTTAAATGCGGCACGTCAGACAGTTAAGTCCGCATGCCGGAATCGATGCCGAGATGGCCTGCTAACATCTTGAACTTCCCATTTCCGCGTGTTCGGCGACTCCCCGGGTGGCCGAGACCCAAGCCTTAACGCACATGACAATTCGAGGCCTCTTTTCCGTCTTTGCTTCGGCGTCGATTCTTTGGTGCTGCGCAGTGGCGCCAGCTAACGCCAAGACCGTCAGCATCGAGAGCGTGTCCACCGAAAACAAGCCCACTCCGCTTGGCATCGACGCCATGACGCCGAGATTCAGTTGGGTCATCGCGGCAAACGAGCGCAACCAGAAACAGACCGCTTATCAGATTCGCGTCGCTGGAAGTCCGGAAAAACTGCGCACACCTGACATCTGGGATAGCGGCAAGGTCGCCGGAGATCAGTCGCAGTTCGTTCCGTATCAAGGTGCCGCACTACGTTCACGGAGCCGGTATTTCTGGATGGTCCGCGTGTGGGACGCTCACGGCCATCCTTCCGCCTGGAGCAAACCGTCCTGGTGGGAAACGGGCTTGCTGAACGACACCGATTGGCACGCCCAGTGGATTGGCCGCGGCGGTAACGTGCCCTTGCCGCCGGACATTATCAAAGCGCAACTGCCCGCCATATCGTCCGCATTCAAGGCGGGCGAGGTGCAGGGACAAAGTTTCACGACCGACCACGCCATCGCGTCAGTCAGCGCAGAGGTGCCGACTTTCGGCACCAAAGACTCCGGCTTTACGCTATCGCTGTACAGGAACGGCCCTGGTGGCGAATTGCTGGCCAGACAGCGCATTACGAACCATCTCGATAACGACTGGGCGACGTTGAAGCTCAGCAAGCCGCTGCCAGCGGGCAAGTACTATCTGGAGCAATCCGATCTCGTCGGCAAGGCTGGGTGGTACACCTATCCCGACTGCAAATATGCGTATGGCATGGGCTACGCCGGGAAGACGGTAATCCCGGGCGATCGCAAGACAAAATGGGAAATCAGCGGTGAACGGGGACGCGACGGTCTGACATCCCAGTTGCGTCATGAGTTTTCCGCCACTAAGACTATCGCGCAAGCCAGGTTGTATATCACCGCGCTCGGCTTGTATCGCGTACAGATCAACGGTCAACCCGCCAGTGCCGATTACTTCGCGCCGGGCTGGACCGACTACCGGAAGCGGATTCAGTACCAGACTTACGACGTCACCAAACTGGTCCACCCAGGCAACAACGCCATCGCGGTCGATCTCGGCCCTGGCTGGTATGCCGGGAACGTCGGCTCGCTGGGTCCGAACCAATATGGCCAGTTGCCTTACCTGCGCGCGCAACTCGAATTGCGTTACGCGGACGGCACCACCGCTCAGATCGATACCGACGGCAGTTGGAAAAGCACGCTCGGCCCCATCATCAGCTCCGATCTGATCATGGGTGAGCAATACGACGCCCGCCTGGCTACGCCGGGCTGGACTTTGCCGAACTTCGACGACAAAGCGTGGCAGCCGGTGCTGATCGGCCCGATCGTCAAAGCCGCCCTCGTCGCCCAGGTCGATCCGCCCGTGCGCGTCGATCGTGACATCAGGCCAGTCAAGGTCACGCGGATCAAGCCGGACACCTACGTCTACGATCTGGGCCAGAACATGGTGGGGGTCGTGAAGCTGCGTGTCCGTGGCAAAGCCGGACAGGTCATCACCCTGCGGCACGCGGAAGTGCTGAACAAGGACGGCACGCTATACACCGACAACCTCCGCACCGCAAAGGCTACGGATCAATACATCATGAGCGGCAAGGGAACGGAAACCTTCGAACCGGTCTTTACGTTCCATGGCTTCCGCTATGTCGAGGTCAGCGGATCGAGCATCCGGCCGGTGATCGTCGGGCGCGTCTTACACACGGCCATGCCGTTGACGGGGTCGTTCAACACCAACGTGCCCATGCTGAACCAGTTGCAGCAGAACATTCTGTGGAGCCAGCGCGGCGATTTTCTGTCGGTGCCCATGGACACCCCCGCGCGCGACGAGCGGCTGGGTTGGACCGGCGACATCGCCGCGTTCGCGGGCACGGCCTCCTACAACATGCGCACGCTCTCCTTCCTCGCAAAGTGGCTGACCGATCTGCGTGACACGCAGGCGCCCAGCGGCGCGTTTGCCAATATCGCACCCACGCTGCAGGGAATTGGCGTCGCTGACGCCGGTTGGGGCGACGCAGGCGTCTCCGTGCCGTGGACCCTGTACCGGCGCTATGGCGACGTGCATGTACTTCAGCAGAACTTTGATTCGATGGATCGTTGGCTGTCGTACCTTGAAAAAAACAGCCAGGCGTATCTGCGCCCGGACAGCGGGTACGGCGACTGGTTGAATGTGAACGACGAGACACCCAAAGACCTGATTGCGACCGCCTTCTTCGCGGACAGCGCCGGCACACTGGCCAACGCCGCCCGCGTGCTCAACAAAGACCCGCGCCGCTATGACGAGCTCCGCGCAAATATTCGCAATGCATTCGACCATGCCTATGTGTTACCCAACGGCAGATTGAAGGCCGACACGCAAACGGCTTACGCCCTTGCGCTGACCATGGATCTCCTGCCCACCGCGTTGCGTAAACCCGCTGCGGATCGTCTGGTCCAGTTGATCAAGGACAAGGGCTGGCACCTGTCCACAGGGTTCCTGGGTACGCCCCGGCTGCTGCCCGCGCTAACGGAAACCGGTCACACGGATGTGGCCTACCGCTTACTGATGCAAACGACTTTCCCGTCCTGGGGCTATCAGATAGGCAAAGGCGCGACGACCATGTGGGAACGCTGGGACGGCATCCGGCCGGACGGCAGCTTTGAAGACAAGGCGATGAATTCGTTCAACCACTACGCCTATGGTTCGGTCGGTGACTGGATGTATCAGAACGTCGCGGGGATCCGCCCGAGCGCGCCCGGTTATCAGCGATTCGTCGTCAAACCGGTGCCGGGCGGCAACGTGCATTCGGTCGATGCGCGTTATCTGTCGGGTTACGGACCGATTGCGGTGCGCTGGAACAGCGGCGCCGACGGATTAAAACTTGCGGTGAGCGTCCCCGTGAACACGAGCGCCGAAATCTGGGTGCAAAACAGGGGCAGGAAAGTGCAAAGCGACGGCGCCCGTTTTGTCCGCAACGAACCGGGATTCTCAATTTATAAGGCTGGCTCAGGGCATTACAGTTTCAACGTTCGTTGAGCGGAGCGAGGGTGCGCCGATGCGCACGACCGACCTTCGCCCGTCGCCTTAACGCTCCATCCGCGCTAAAAAACAAAAACCCCGACGGCACATCGTGCCCATCGGGGTTTGCCGGATCGCCGCGGAACGCGCGAGGCGCTCCCGCCGCGCTTACATATTCTCGATCAACACCTGACCGAAACCCGAACACGACACCTGCGTCGCGCCTTCCATCAAGCGCGCGAAGTCGTAGGTGACGCGTTTTTGCAGAATGGATTTTTCCATCGACTTGATGATCAGTTCCGCCGCCTCGAACCAGCCGAGGTGACGCAGCATCATTTCCGCCGAGAGAATTTCCGAACCCGGATTCACGTAGTCCTTACCCGCGTACTTCGGCGCGGTGCCGTGCGTCGCTTCGAACATCGCGACCGAATCCGACATATTCGCGCCCGGCGCGATACCGATCCCGCCGACTTGCGCGGCCAGCGCATCCGACACGTAGTCGCCGTTCAGGTTCAGCGTGGCGATCACGTCGTATTCGGCCGGACGCAACAGGATCTGCTGCAGGAACGCATCCGCGATCACGTCTTTAACGACGATATCGCTACCTGTTTTCGGATTCTTGATCTTCATCCACGGGCCGCCGTCGATCAGTTCCGCGGCGAACTCTTTCTGCGCGAGGCCATAACCGTAGTCGCGGAACGCGCCTTCGGTGAACTTCATGATGTTGCCCTTGTGCACCAGCGTGACCGAGCGGCGATCGTTGTCGAGCGCGTACTGGATCGCCTTGCGCACGAGGCGCTCGGTGCCTTCGCGCGACACCGGCTTGATACCGATCCCCGACGTGTTCGGGAAGCGGATCTTCTTCACGCCCATCTCTTCCTGCAGGAACTTGATGACCTTCTTCGCCTGCTCCGACTCGGCGGCCCACTCGATACCGGCGTAAATGTCTTCCGAGTTCTCGCGGAAGATCACCATGTTGGTTTTTTCAGGCTCACGCACCGGCGAAGGCACGCCCTTGAAATACTGCACCGGCCGCAGACACACATACAGATCCAGCTCCTGGCGCAACGCGACGTTCAGCGAACGGATGCCGCCGCCGACCGGCGTGGTGAGCGGTCCCTTGATCGACACGACGTATTCCTTCAGCACCTGCAGCGTTTCTTCCGGCAGCCACACGTCGGGACCGTACACCTTGGTCGACTTCTCGCCGGCATAGATTTCCATCCAGTGGATTTTCTTCTTGCCTGCGTACGCTTTTTCTACCGCGGCATCCACTACCTTGATCATGACCGGCGTGATGTCGAGACCCGTGCCGTCGCCTTCGATAAACGGAATGATCGGCTGGTCGGAAACGTTGAGCGAGAAATCGGCGTTGACGGTGATTTTGTCACCGTCGGTGGGGACCTTGATGTGCTGATACGGCATGATCGGACTCCAGTGAAGGCTAGGCTGAAAGCTGATGGGAGACTGCGAAACTGGGCGCTTCCTCGCTACGCGCAATGCCGGACGCCTGCAAGCGGCCTGGCCGTTATTCTAGCCCACGCGGCCGGCGCAACACGGCCGCCGCGGCTCGGGGTTTTCCAACATGGCGGCACGTCGGCCGCACGTTCGCGGCATGCTCATCCGCGAAGCATAGGTCTTATGTCTTATATAAGACAAGAGGCTTATCGGCGCGCATTATGCATTATCATCCCGCCATTGACTATCCGGCCAAACGCCCTGCCAGGCTTAAGCGGCACGGCCCGCCGCCACTCGCGCCGCGCGACTCGGCGCGACTTTTACCCTGCCCTCTCCATGCGTCTGCTCGCTCTGAACAAACCGTTCGGCACCATCTGCCAGTTTTCCCCTCACGAGACGCGCGCGTCGCTGGCCGACTGGGTCAAGGTGCCGGGCGTCTATCCGGCGGGCCGGCTCGATTCCGATAGCGAAGGTCTGCTGCTCCTCACCGACGATGGCACATTGCAGGCACGCATCGCCGAACCGCGTCACAAGCTCGTCAAACGTTATTGGGCGCAGGTGGAAGGCGCGGTGGACCCCGCCGCGTTGAAGAAACTCGCGTGCGGTGTCGACCTCGGCGACTACGTGACGCAGCCCTGCCGCGCCGACTACGTGGAACCGACCGACACACTGTGGACCCGCACGCCGCCGATCCGCTATCGCGCCGCGATCCCCACCACGTGGATCGAGTTGTCGATCACTGAAGGCAAGAACCGCCAGGTGCGCCGCATGACGGCCGCGGTCGGATTCCCGACACTGCGTCTCGTACGCGTGGGCATCGGCGCGCTCGACATTCTTTCACTCGGACTCCAACCGGGGCAAAGCGTCGAATTGCCGCTGAAGGCGCCCTGGGAAGGTATCGCCTGACATATCGATCCGCGCAGCGACGCCGCGCACCGAACCTGACTCGCGCGCTGTGGATAAGCGGACTAACTCGTTGTATCCGCAAACAAATAATCGCGTGAAACCGTCATTAAAAAAGCGTGAAACAAGTAGGCGCGCGACACCCTCGCACTAATCCATTTGCTTCAGCTCAAGGGCATATAAATTTTTCAGAAAAATTACGTCAACCGCGTTGTCAGCTCACGCGTTATTCGACGCAGATGCCGCCCGAAGCTATCCGGCATTCAGCCTTAAGGGCCTTTGCACAAGCCGCTCACGCGGTCGACGCGGGGAGTCTGAGCGCTAAACAGACGTGTCGAAAAATTTGTTCGATGCGCTGTCAACCGAAAGGTGGATGGCACGTTTACCGACATGACTCTTACATAACCGGGTCATTTGGTTAATTAACTAAAGCTGAGGATTCTCAAAATGAACAAACTGATCGCCGCTCTGGTCGCTGGCCTTTTCGCAACGGCAGCATTCGCACAAGCATCGGCACCGGTCGCAGCAGCGTCGGCACCGGCAGCAGCTTCGTCGGCAAAGAAGACCACGAAGAAGGCAGCACACAAGAAGTCGCACAAGAAGGCAGCTGCAGCAGCAGCAGCTTCGGGCGCTTCGGAATAAGTTTGTAAAAACGCAGTCAAGAACTAGCTTCATTGCCGTTCTTACGGCGTTGAAAGGCAGATCACCGCAAGGCGATCTGCCTTTTTGTTTTTGACGCGCTCGCGTAACATTCGCGGGTTAATTTCCAGCAAGGAGTCATGCCGTGCGATTTCCCATGCGCTCGTTGATTGCGCGCTTCGCCGTTGCCGTTGCACTGCCGCTCGCCGCGCTCTCGTTCGCCGCCAGCACCGCCGCCCCTGCTCACGCGCAGGACATGCCGCCCGGTGCCAGGCAGCCTAGCGAATTTCCGCGCGCCAAGCTGACCGCCGGCATGTTCGTGATCGACGCGGCAGTCGCCTCGACCGACGCGGACCGTGAGCAAGGTCTGATGTATCGCACGACCCTCGCGCCAAACGAAGGCATGCTGTTCGTCTTCAACGAACGGGCCGTGCATTGCTTCTGGATGAAGAACACGTTGATTCCGTTGTCGATCGCCTTCATGCGCGCCGACGGCACGGTCACCGACATCGACGAAATGCAGGCCGAGACCACCGACAATCATTGCCCGAAGAACAACGGCATGTACGCGTTGGAAATGAGCAAAGGCTGGTTCACGTCGAAGGGCATCAAACCGGGGATGAAGATCCAGGGTTTGCCGGCCGCGCAATAAGCCACGAGGTCGATCACATCGATCACATCGATTACCTCGATCGCGGCGGTTAGCGTCGCCGGTCGAAACCACCGCTTCATCCCGCCGCTTTTGACAAAGCCGGTGCCCGCAAAACAGGCGCCGGCTTTTTTATTGGCCACGTGTCCCCATATCGTAGCCACGCGTGCGGACGGCAACCGCCGGAACCCCGCCGGCAGGCCGTTGACCCGCCTGGCAAGATTCCTGCAAAAGCCGGGCCGACGCGCTATCCTAGTAATCTTAGTAAAGCAGCACCCAGCTTGCCGGGTAGCACAAGACGGCCACCCGGCAAGTGTTTCTGGCGCGCCATTCCAAGGAGGTTCACGTGCCCCGCAAGACTCCCATCGAGCGCTACCGGAATATCGGCATCAGCGCTCACATCGACGCCGGCAAAACCACCACCACTGAACGCATCCTGTTCTACACAGGCGTGACCCACAAGATCGGCGAGGTTCACGACGGTGCGGCAACGATGGACTGGATGGAACAGGAGCAGGAGCGCGGCATCACCATCACGTCGGCGGCCACCACCGCTTTCTGGAAGGGCATGGCCGGCAACTACCCCGAACATCGGATCAACATCATCGACACGCCGGGACACGTCGACTTCACGATTGAAGTCGAGCGTTCCATGCGTGTGCTCGACGGCGCCTGCATGGTGTACGACTCGGTCGGCGGCGTGCAGCCGCAATCGGAAACCGTGTGGCGTCAGGCGAACAAGTACAAGGTGCCGCGCATTGCGTTCGTCAACAAGATGGACCGTGTCGGCGCGGACTTCTTCCGCGTGCAGCGGCAGATCGGCGATCGTCTGAAGGGCGTCGCGGTGCCGCTCCAGATTCCGGTCGGCGCGGAAGATCACTTCCAGGGCGTGGTCGATCTCGTCAAGATGAAGGCGATCTACTGGGAAGAAGAAAACCAGGGCATCAAGTTCGAGTACCGCGATATCCCCGCGGAACTCGCGGACACCGCGAAGGAATGGCACGACAAGATGGTCGAGGCCGCGGCGGAGGCGAACGAGGAACTGCTCGAGAAATACCTCGGCGGCGAGACGCTGACCGAAGAGGAAATCAAGCACGGCATTCGCACCCGCTGTATCGCCAATGAAATCGTGCCGATGCTGTGCGGCAGCGCGTTCAAGAACAAGGGCGTGCAGGCCATGCTCGACGCGGTGATCGACTATCTGCCGTCGCCGGTCGACGTGCCCGCCATCAAGGGCCACGACGAGTACGACAAGGAAATCGAGCGCCATCCGACCGACACCGATCCGTTCTCGGCGCTCGCCTTCAAGATCATGACCGACCCGTTCGTCGGCCAGCTGATTTTCTTCCGCGTCTATTCCGGCGTGGTGAATTCGGGCGACACGGTCTACAACGCGATCAAGGAAAAGAAGGAACGCCTTGGCCGGATCCTGCAGATGCACGCCAACGAGCGCAAGGAAATCAAAGAGGTTTACGCGGGCGACATCGCCGCGGCCGTCGGCCTGAAGGAAGCGACCACGGGCGACACGTTGTGCGATCCGAACAACGTGATCATTCTTGAAAAGATGATCTTCCCGGAACCGGTGATCTCGCAGGCCGTCGAGCCGAAGACCAAGGTCGACCAGGAAAAGATGGGCATTGCGCTGAACCGTCTGGCGCAGGAAGACCCGTCGTTCCGCGTGCAGACTGACGAAGAATCCGGCCAGACGATCATCTCCGGGATGGGCGAGCTGCACCTGGAAATTCTGGTCGACCGGATGAAGCGCGAGTTCGGCGTGGAAGCCACGGTCGGCAAGCCGCAGGTCGCGTATCGTGAAACGGTGCGCAACAAGGTCGAAGACGTCGAAGGCAAGTTCGTCAAGCAGTCGGGCGGTCGCGGTCAGTACGGCCACGCGGTGGTGACGCTCGAACCGGCGGCGCAGGGCAAGGGCTACGAATTCGTCGACGCGATCAAGGGCGGCGTGATTCCGCGCGAGTACATTCCGGCGGTGGACAAGGGCATTCAGGAAACGCTGAAGGCCGGCGTGCTGGCGGGCTATCCGGTGGTCGACGTGAAGGTGACGCTGACCTTCGGTTCGTACCACGACGTCGACTCGAACGAAAACGCATTCCGTATGGCCGGTTCGATGGCCTTCAAGGAAGCCATGCGTAAAGCCAAACCGGTGTTGCTCGAACCGATGATGGCCGTCGAAGTGGAAACGCCGGAAGACTTCATGGGCAACGTGATGGGCGACCTGTCGAGCCGTCGCGGTCTGGTGCAAGGCATGGAAGACATCGCCGGTGGCGGCGGCAAGCTGGTGCGCGCCGAAGTGCCGCTCGCGGAGATGTTCGGCTACTCCACGTCGCTGCGCTCGGCCACGCAAGGTCGCGCCACCTACACGATGGAGTTCAAGCACTACGCCGAAACGCCGAACAACGTCGCCGAAGCGGTGATCAACGCGAAGCACAAGTAAGCGTTGCGGTAGCAGGCACGCGTCGTGCGCCATAAGCTCCGTCACGCGCAAGCGGGCGGCTCATAGGCTCACGACTCGAACAAGCCCGTCCCATGTGGACGGGCTTTTTTCATTCAACGGACGCACGTTCACCCGCCGGTTTCCGAACGTTTGCGAACGTGCAAAAATGCAGGACGGCACCATGCCGATCGGCGGGACCGACGCCCACGAGGAGACACATCATGAGCCAGGATCACGAACATCCGCATTACAAGGCCGAGCAACCGGCGGAGCCGGTCGATTGGCGCGAGCACGGCGTGAAGGTCATCAAGGGCGATCAGCTCGACAGCAATACCGCCCAGACGCCGGGCATGAATCGCGCGGCCGCGATCAACGCCGCGCGGGTCGGCGCGCAGAAAATCTGGGCCGGCACGGTGACGATTCATCCGAATGCGAAGACCGGCGCGCATCATCACGGCGCGCTCGAAAGCGTGATCTACGTGGTGCGCGGCCAGGCGCGCATGCGGTGGGGCGAACACCTCGAGTTCACCGCCGAAGCCGGTCCCGGCGACTTCATCTTCGTGCCGCCGTACGTGCCGCATCAGGAGATCAACGCGAGCACCGACGACCCGCTCGAATGCGTGCTGGTGCGCAGCGACAACGAGGCCGTGGTGGTCAATCTGAACATCGACGCGGTGGAAGCACCGGAAACGGTTTTCTGGGTCGATCCGATTCACAAGCATCCACACGATCATTGACTCGCGACCGCCGTCGCGAGGCGGCTTCGCAGAACGTTGTGATGGCGATACACAGCGGCCCTTTTATCCGCCGATCCGCAACCCGGCAGCGCGGCAAGCGCGCCGGATCGCAGAGCAATCGCTTACACTGAAGCCGTTTTACGCAGCTTTTCGCTACCCCGCGTACGCCGCTGCGCTTTTTTCACCGCCCTAACGTCGCCGCTCGCGCGCGCGTCTCGTGCGGTCCTTCAGAACCGGCAGCAGAAACGGACTGGACACTCCTTCGATGAAGACTCCCGCGGACCGATTCCCCGACCTCGACGCAGCCCGCCTCACCGCCGACGCGTACGGCCACCACGCCCTCGACGAATTCGTCGCCGGTCGCCTGACGCGCCGCGAACTGCTGCGCTATGCGAGCGTGATCGGTTTGTCGCTGGTGGGCGGTGGCGTGCTGAACGCGCCGCGTGCCCGCGCCCAGGGCAATGCGGCCGCGTCCAATCAGACGATCCGTGTGGCCCACCTGACGCCCGCGGGCGCGGTCGATCCGCTCACCGTCACGGACGCCGCGAGCCTCGCGCTGCTGAACCAGACCGGTGAATTCCTGATCGACGACGACGGCGAAAAACTCGTGCTGAAGCCGGCGCTCGCGTTGTCGTGGAAGCCGAACGACAAGGGCGACGTGTGGACCTTCAAGCTGCGCCCCAACGTCAAATTCCACGACGGCCAGGTGTTTGGCGCCAAAGACGTGGTCGCCACCTTCGACCGCCTCGCCGATCCGGCGAGCGGCTCGGCGGCGCTCTCGGTGCTCAAGGGCGTGCTGTCGAAAGGCGGCGCGAAAGTGGTCGACGACCACACGGTCGCGTTTCATCTGGACGCGCCGAACGGCAACTTTCCGTACTACGTTTCCTCGGACAATTACAACGCCGTGATCCTGCCCGCCAATTACGCGGGCGGTTATGAAAAGAGCTTCATCGGCACGGGTCCGTTCAAGCTCGAAAAGTATCAGGCCAAGGTCGGTGCGTCGTTCGTGCGCAACCCGGATTACTGGGGCGAAAAAGCGTTACCGCAACGCGTACAGTTCTCCTTCTACGCCGACGAACAGGCACAGTTGCTCGCACTGCAAGGCCATCAGGCGGACGTGATGGGCACCTTCACCGTGCAGGGCGGCGCCAGCATTCTGAACAATCCGGAGTACAAGGCCGTCGGCGTGAAGTCGAGCGCGCACCGGCAGATTCACATGCGCAACGACAGTCCGCTGTTCAAGGACAAACGTGTGCGCCAGGCGCTGGCGTTGTCGCTCGATCGCGACGTGCTGGTGCGCGGGCTCTTCAAGGGTCGCGCGCAACTCGGCAACGATAGTCCCTTCGCGCCGGTGTTTCCGTCGTCGGACGCGGGCATTCCGCAACGCAAGCTCGACGTCGCGAAAGCGAAGCAACTGCTCGCGCAGGCCGGCGTGCCGAACGGCTTCGACGTGACGCTGACCACCGAGAAGTACATGGAGATTCCCGATCTCGCGGTCGTCGTGCAGAACGCGGCGAAAGCGATCGGCGTGCGCATCAACCTGAAGGTCGAGAGCCAGTCGCTGTATTACGGCGCCGGCACGCCGGGCAAATCGGACTGGCTCGACTCGCCGCTCGGCATCACCGACTACGGTCATCGCGGCGTGCCGAACGTGTTCCTGAATGCGCCGCTCACCAGCACCGGCACATGGAACGCCGCCCACTTCAAGAACCCGCAATACGATCAACTGGTTGCGCAATTCGTCGCCGCGGTCGATCTCGGCACGCAGAGGAAAATCTCCGGGCAGATCCAGACGCTGTTGCTCGACGAGACGCCCGTCATCATTCCGTTCTTCTACGATCAATTGATCGCGATGCGTAAGGGCGTGAACGGCGTGCGCTTCACCGCGCTCGCGCAACTCTATTTCGACCGCGCGGTGTTGAGCGCGTAAGCGCCGGCGCGTCTTCGGCAGGAGCTCACGATGTCGACCACGGTGACCCCGCCCACTTCACCCACGTCGCCTGCCCCGCCCACGCGTTCGGTCGCCGGCGGCAACGCGGCGCGCGTCGTGCGTTTTCTTGCGACGCGCGTGGGCTTGTCGCTGATCACGCTGTGGCTGCTGTCGGTGATCGTGTTCGCGGGCGGCCAGTTGCTGCCCGGCGATATCGGCCGCGCGGTGCTGGGGCCGCTCGCCGATGCGCGCGCGGTCGCCGCGCTCAATCATCAGCTCGGCGCGGATCGACCGCTGCTCACGCAATACGTCGAGTGGATTTCGCATTTCCTGCGCGGCGATATGGGGCTTTCGTACGCGTACCGTGAGCCGGTCGGCCCGTTTATCGCCGACGCGCTCGCGCATTCGGCCAAGCTCGGTCTGCTCGCCTTTATCGTGGTCGTGCCGCTCGGTATCGCGGGCGGCGTGTGGTCGGCCATGCACGCGGGGCGCTGGCTCGATCGCACGATCAGCATTGCCGGTTTGTCGGCGACCGTGGTGCCGGAGTTCGTTTCGTCGATCGTGCTGATTCTGGTGTTCGGCATCTGGCTTCAATGGCTGCCGATCGAAGCATCGTACCCGCCCGACGCGAGCATTCTCGAACAACTGCGCCATCTGATTCTGCCGGTGCTGCCGCTGGTGCTGGTGTTCTTCGGCTACATCGCGCGCATGGCGCGAGCAGGCACCGTCGAGGCGCTCGACGCCGACTACACCCGCACCGCGATTCTCAAGGGCCTGCCGCGCCGTGTCGTGATCTGGCGGCACGTATTGCGCAACGCGCTGCTGCCCACCATCACCGTGGCCGCGACGCAGCTCGGCTACATGATCGGCGGGCTGGTAGTGGTCGAGACACTGTTCCACTACCAAGGCATCGGTTCGCTGATCTACAACGCAGCCAAGGCCAAGGACTTTCCGATGCTCGAAGCGGGCGTGCTGACCATCGGCGTGGTGTACACGGTGGCGAATCTCGTCGCCGATGCGCTGCACGTGTTGCTCAATCCGCGCTTGCGCGTGAGGAGCGCCGAATGAGCACGATCGTTCCGCCGACACCCTCTACCCCACGCGCGCTAGCCGAGCCGCGCTTCGATCAATTGCGCGTGCTGCTGCGCTCGCCCACTTTCGTGGTGGGCGTGGTGATCGTCGCGTGGTGGATTGTCTGCGCGCTCGCCGGGCAATGGATCGTGCGGATCGATCCGTATGCGTCCGATCCGCTCAATTCGCTGATGCCGCCCGACCGCACGCACTGGTTCGGCACCGACCAGCTCGGTCGCGACGTGTTCTCGCGCGTGATCGTCGGCGCGCGCGACATTCTGACCATCGCGCCGCTGGCCACGCTGCTCGGCACCGTGGCGGGCACGACCCTGGGCCTGATCGTCGGCTATTTCGAAGGCTGGGTCGACAACGTGGTCGGCCGCGCGATCGACGCCGTGCTCGCGCTGCCGCTCGTGATCGTCGCGCTGCTCGCGCTGGCCGCGGTCGGCGCGTCGAACTTCACGGTGATCCTCGTGATCGGCATCACCTTCACGCCGATCACCGCGCGCACCGTGCGCGCCGCCGTGTTCGCCGAACGCCATCTCGACTACGTGGCCGCCGCGCAACTGCGTGGCGAACGCGCGCCATACATCATGTTCGCGGAGATTCTGCCGAATGTGCTGCCGCCGATCATCGTCGAGGCCACCGTGCGGCTCGGCTATGCGATCTTCGCGGTCGCCACGCTGTCGTTTCTCGGCTTCGGCATTCAGCCGCCTTCCGCCGACTGGGGCCTCGCGCTCTCCGAGTCGTACACGCTGATGGCCGGCGGCGCCTGGTGGACCGTGGTGTTCGCGGCAGGTGCAATCGCGTCGCTGGTGGTCGGCGTCAATCTGATCGCCGACAGCGTGCAAGGCGTGCTCGACCGATGAACGGCCCGCCGCCCTCCTCCTTCCCCGCCTTCGATGTGTCGAAGAGCGACCGCACCGACGCGCTGACCGTCGTCGGCCTGACCGTGACGTACCGGATGCGCGGACGCGATCGCGAAGTGCTGCAGGACGTATCGTTTCGCGTGCGACGCGGCGAGGCGTACGGACTCGTCGGCGAATCGGGCTGCGGCAAATCGACGGTCGCGATGGCCACGCTGCGCTATCTGCCGCGCAACGGCAAGGTGAAAGCGGGCAAGATCGTGATCGCCGGCGAAGACGTGCAGAAGCTCGACGCCGACGCGCTGCGCCATCTGCGCGCGAATGCGATTTCGATCGTCTATCAGGACCCGGGGCGCGCGCTGAATCCGTCGCTGACGATCGCGCGGCAAGTCTCCGAAGCATTCGAAGCGGCCGGCGTCGCGCGCGACGAAGCACTGCGACGCACGCGCGAGATGCTGCAGCGCGTGCGCATCGCGGCGCCCGAGCGGGTGATGGAGAGCTATCCGCATCAACTGTCGGGCGGTATGCAGCAGCGCGTGGTGATCGCCATGGCGCTCGCGTCGAACCCCGCGTTGCTGATTCTCGACGAACCGACCACCGGCCTCGACGCCACCGTCGAAGCCGAAGTGCTCGACCTCGTCGCGCAGTTGCGCGAAGAACTCGGCACCGCCGTGCTGTTCATCAGCCATAACCTCGCGGTGATCGGGCGGATGTGCGAGCGCGTCGGCGTGCTCTACGCGGGCAAGCTGGTCGAGGAAGGCGCCACTCAGGACGTCTTCACGCGGCCGCGCCATCCTTATACGGTCGGGCTGTTGCGCTGTTTGCCGACAGCCGGACGCAGCAAGGACAGCGAGCGGCTCGACACGATCGCGGGCAGTCTGCCGCTGCCGGGCTCGGTCACGCAGGGCTGCATCTACGCGGAGCGCTGCCGTCTCGCCGACGACCGCTGCCGTCGCGAAGCGCCGCCGCCGTATCGGGTGAGCGCCGCGCATGGCGATCAGATGTCGCGCTGCCATTACCACGAACGCGCGCTTGAATTGCCGCGCGCGTCCGCTGAGGTCGCCGAGGCGGCTGAGGCCACGTTGCCGGAACGCCGTCCTGAGTCGTTTGATAGCGACGCGCGTCCGCTCGTGCTGCGCACCGACAAACTCTCGAAGACTTTCCATGTGGGCGGCGCACCGTTGCGCGCGGTCGACAATGTTTCGATCGACCTCGCGAGCGGCGAGACGCTTGGCCTCGTCGGCGAATCGGGCAGCGGCAAGACGACGCTCGCCAAGCTGATGCTCGGCCTGCTCACGCCAGACGCCGGCAGCGTGCTCGAACTCGACGGCGCGCCCCTCGCCGCGCGCGTGACGCGGCGCAACGACGAACAGGTCAAGTCGCTGCAGATCGTGTTCCAGAACCCGGACTCGGCGCTCAATCGCGCGCATTCGGTCAAGCGTTTGATCGGCCGTGCGCTGTCGCGGCTCACGCCGTTGCGCGGGCCCGCGATCGACGAACGGCTCGCCACGTTGACGGCCGCCGTGCGTTTGCCGGAGCGCTATCTCGGCTCGCGCACGCGCCAACTATCCGGCGGACTCAAGCAGCGCGTGGCGATTGCCCGCGCGTTTGCCGGCGAACCGCGCGTGGTGGTCTGCGACGAACCGACCTCCGCGCTCGACGTCTCCGTGCAGGCCGCGATTCTCAATCTGCTCGCCGACTTGCAGCGCGAGCGCGGCGTGAGTTACGTTTTTATCTCGCACGATCTGCACGTGGTGCGCTATCTGGCCGACCGCATCGCCGTGCTGTATCTCGGCCGACTGCTGGAAATCGGACCGGCGGCCGCGGTGTTCGGCGGGCCGCATCATCCTTATACCGAGGCGTTGCTGTCTTCCGTGCCGACGCTCGATACCACCCACGACGCTCAGGCCGACGGCACCGGCCGCCCCGCTCGCAAGCGTATCCGGCTGTCCGGTGATCTGCCGAGCGCGGCCTCACCGCCGTCCGGTTGCGTGTTCCACACACGCTGCCCGCGCAAGCTCGGCGCGATCTGCGAAGAGCAGGACCCGCCGTTCGTCGATGCCGGCGGCGTCGACGTGAACGGTGGACAAGCGGCCGTGCATCGCATCCGCTGTCATATCCCTATCGACGAATTGCGCACCCTGCAAGCCGCCTCGCGCGACGACGCAGGCACGCTCCCTGGCAACGGCGCCGACAGCGCGCCGGAAAGCGCCGGACGCAGCGAATAACGCGGCATCGCGCGGCGTCTCCTGAGTTTCAGGGCCGCGCGTTTCATCGCCGAAACGTTTTCCGGTGTTTTTTCAACGCCGGCATCGCACACCCCTATTCGACGCCTGTGGCCGCAAGGCTTTGCGGTCAGTGGCATGGATATCGCTAAGTAGTGTCCAGACATAGGAACGCAGGCGCCCCGGCAAGCGGGCGCGGCAACCGATGGGGAATCAGATAAAAAAACCGGCGAGCGCATCTCAGCGTAACGACTGCGCACGCGCGTTTCAAACGACAACAAACGAGCGATTGACGAGTATCGGCAAAACAGACTCGGGGGCGCGGCGAAGCCCGCAACAGACAGGTCCGCCGCCGCGGAATCAGCATGAGAGATGGCGGCAGCGAGGCGCCGGCGTTCCTCGGGAGAGATGTGATGAAGACCACCAGATATAAACGGTATTACTTCGGGGTCCTGCGGAGCGCGGCGATCGTAGCAGGCGTCACCGCGTTGGCCACTCAACTCGCTTATCCGGCATCGACCGATGTGATCCCGAAGTGGATCGTGCTCGCCGATGCGCCGCTGCCGGCCAGCGGCACGCAAGGCACGACGCGCTCGCTCGCGCAGGCCGACGGCGCAACGGCCGGTGAATTGACGACGGGCATGGCCGCCGGCGAATCGGCGACGGGCGCCGCGCCCGGCGACACGACCGCCGCCGACGACGCCGCCGCGATCTTCCAGCCGCAAGGCTGCGAGGGCGTCAATATTGCGGGCTGCGGCCATCATGGCGGCGGCAGCGGCAGCAACGGTGCAGCGAGCGGAGGCAACAGCGGCGCGGGTGCGAATGGTAGTGGCGCGGCGGGCGGTGCGGCGGGTGGTGCAGCTGGATCGGGCAGTGGCAGCGGCAGCGGAAGTTCTTCGGGTACGGGTGGTAAGGGAAATAGCGGTGGAAGCAGTGGCGGTGGAAGCAGCGGTGGTGGAAGCAGCGGCGGCGGAAGCAGCGGCGGCGGAAGCAGCGGCGGCGGAAGCAGCGGCGGTGGAAGCAGCGGTGGCGGAAGCAGCGGCGGTGGAAGCAGCGGTGGTGGAAGCAGCGGCGGCGGAAGCAGCGGTGGCGGTAGCAGCGGTGGAAGCAGCAGCGGTGGCGGCAGCAGCGGCAGCAGCGGGAGCGCCGGCTGTGGTTGCGGCGGCTCCAGCGGCGGCCCAAGCGGTGGCAAAGGCGGTGGTTTCGGTGGTGGCTTTGGCGGTGGCTTCGGTGGCGGTTTCGGCGGTGGCTTTGGCGGAGGCTTCGGCGGCGGTCACGGAGGCAAGGGTGGCAGCGGTAACGGCGGTGGCAACGGCGGAGGAAACGGGCACTAGCAATCGCCCGTTTCATAGGTAGGGGGCCCCCGCGCCCTACCTTCGCCTACGACACGGCCGGCTACCGTGCGCTGTCCGCTGGCATCGGCGGTGATGTCTCGATCCCCCGGTCGAGCGTCACCGCGCGAGGCCGGTTCAGTCAGACGACACGTCCATGCCAACCGGCCATCAATCGGCCTCGTCACGCTCAGCGCGGCACACCAACGCGCTCGCTGGCGACAGCGACCCGAACGGGCAAAGTCGGTGCCCGCCTGGAACCAAACCGCATCGATCGCCTCATATCAGATTCAACGTTCGATATGAGGGCACCACAACATGCAACGAAACGTCCCCCCCTTCGCAACACGCGTGGCATCTGGCCTGCTGATGGCCGCCGCGCTGGGCCTCGCATCGCTCGCTCATGCGCAAACCCCGGCGCAAACACCCGCGCAACCCGCACAGGCGGCCGCGCCGCTGTCACCCACGCTGTCGCAAGCGGCGCCGCCGGTCGACCCCAGCTTTTCCGCCTACTCGCTCGCGCAAACCTGCAAGCAGAAGAACGACAACGTCGCGCAGGGTCAATGCGTCGGCGCAATCCGCGGGATCATCCACGGTTATCAGTACGGCGTGCTGTTCCTCGGTCAGCGTTCCGCGTTGCCGGCCAATGAAACCCAGCGCGTGTCGCTGTGCCTGCGCAACACGCAGGTGTCGTCGATCGTCGACGATTTCATCACCGACGCCGCGCAAGTCAGCGACGATTCGCTTAAGCACACCCCCGCGGAAGTCGCGGTGCTAGGCTCCGTGCACCTGCATCACAGTTGCAATTAAAGGCGGCCGCGCTCACAGCATTTCGAGCGCCCGCTTGCTGCGCGGCGGTTTGAAGTACGCGTCGAGCGCCGCGAGCTCATCGGCGCCGAGCCGCAGTTGCGACGCGCGATGGTTGTCCCGCACATGCTCGACGCGCCCCGCTTTCGGAATCGCGAACACGCCCGGCTCGCGCAACACCCACGCGAGCGCCACCTGAAACACCGAGACGCCGCGCGCGTCGGCGATATCGTCGAGCGGCGAGCGCTTCGGCAAGCGAGCGTGATCGACCGGGCTGTACGCCATCGCCGGCATCTTGTGCGCGGCAAGCCACGGCAGCAGGTCGAACTCCGGCCCGCGACGCGCCACGTTATAGAGAATCTGATTGGTCGCGCAGGCGTCGCCGCCGGGTGTCGCGGCAAGTTCTTCCATATCGTCGGTATCGAAATTGCTGACGCCCCAATGGCGAATCTTGCCCGCCCGGCGCAGCGCCTCGAAACCTTCGACCGTTTCCGCGAGCGGCACCGAGCCGCGCCAGT
Source organism: Burkholderia sp. 9120 (assembly GCF_000745015.1). Classification (NCBI taxonomy): domain Bacteria; kingdom Pseudomonadati; phylum Pseudomonadota; class Betaproteobacteria; order Burkholderiales; family Burkholderiaceae; genus Burkholderia; species Burkholderia sp. 9120. Next base: position 1,506,615 of record NZ_JQNA01000001.1, read on the forward strand.
GCAGCAGATACAGATCGAGCTGGTCCGTCTTCAACCGCTTGAGGCTCTGTTCGCAGGCCGCGATCACGCCGCGCCGGCTGGCGTTATGCGGATACACCTTGCTGACCAGAAACACCTGATCGAGCAAGCCGGCGAGCGCTTCGCCGACTAGCTGTTCGGTCGCGCCGTCGCCGTACATTTCCGCCGTATCGATCAGCGTCATGCCCAGTTCGATCCCACAGCGCAGCGCGGCGATTTCGGCGGCGCGCCGCGTCGGCACCTCGCCCATTTCCCACGTGCCCTGCCCCAGTTTTGGAATGCGTTCGCCGTCGGGCAGGCTCACGCTTGCGATATCGCTCGTCATGCTGACTCCTCGAAGTGGCCGAAAAACACACGACGAGTTTAGCGGCTGAATGGGCATTCGATCCGGCACCAGGCAAAAGCCCGCTATAACGCAGCGCGCCGATGTCATAGAATTGCCGCTTGCCCTTCTTGCGTGAGCCCCATGAACTCTGCCTCGGAAGACCGCTGGCGCGACCTGCGCCCGGACCCGGAAAACGACACGCCGCTGTATCTGCAACTTGCCCGCAAGCTCGGCACCGCGATTCACGAAAACCGCTGGAACGCCGGCGAGGCCCTGCCCTCGGAGCGCGTGCTGTCCGAGGCGCTTGGCGTATCGCGCATCACGTCGCGCAAGGCGATCGCGTTGCTGGTCGAGCAAGGCCTGATCCGGCGCACGCAGGGTGCGGGCAGTTTCATCACACCGCGCTATGAAGATCCGCTGTCGCGTCTGTCGAGCTTTAGCGAAATGCTGCGGCGCCGGGGCTTCACGCCGAGTTCGAAGTGGCTGTCGCGCGAAATCCTGCCGGCCAATCGCGACGAAGTGATTCAGCTCGGCTTGTCGCCGGCGGCGGCGGTCACGCGTTTGCGGCGTTTGCGGCTGGCCGACGGCATCGTGATGGCGGTGGAGAACTCCACTTTCCCTTCTGCGGTGATTCCCGATCCTCAGGCTATCGGCGATTCGTTGTACACGTACCTTGAACAGCGCGGACTGACGATCGTGCGCGCGCTGCAGCACTTCCGCGCGGTGAATGCGAGCGACGAAATCGCGCAGCAGATGAGCATCGCGCCGAACGACGCGCTGCTGCTGATCACCCGCGTGGGCTATACCGCCGACCAGCGGGCCATCGAGTTGACCGACACGTATTGCCGCAACGATTACTACGACTTTGTCGCGGAGTTGCGGAAGTAGCCAACGCGGCCGTTAGCGCTAAGCGCGGCCACTACCACCTGGCCTCGTGCGCGCCTGGCCGGGCCGGCGGCAATGCGAAAAACGCCGGCGTTTCGTCCAGCTCTTCGGCGGGCAACACGCCCAGCACGCGGCCGAAGTCGGAGGCCACCGTTCCCAGACAATCGCGCACGTCATCGATCGACACCTCGGGTGCTTTCCAGCCATCGGCAATCTGCCCGAACGACTGCAACCAGCGTCCCGTTTGCGCCAGCGAAAGCCGCACGTGCCAACTTCCACCTTCAGTCGCGCGCCGCGCCAACGCGACCATCGCACCGAACGCGGCGAGGTAACCGGTCGCGTGATCCAGCGCCTGACACGGTAGATGTTTCGGCTCGGTCCAGCCCGCCGCCTGCCGCTCGGTCGACGCAATGCCGCTCGCCGACTGCACCAGGCTATCGAAGCCACGCCGTTGCGACCACGGTCCCTCGTGTCCATACGCGGACACCGACACATACACGATGCCCGGCCGGATCCGCGCCAGTTCTTCGGGACCGAAGCCACGCGCCGCCAGCGCGCCGGGGCGATAGGCCTGCAAAAACACGTCGGCACCGCCGGCAAGGCCGCGCAAGGTTTCACGTCCGGCCGCCTCGCGCAGATCGACCAGCGCCGAGCGCTTGCCGCGTCCATTGTCGATCACCAGCGGCGCAATGTTCGGCAGATGCGGGCCGTTGATCATCAGCACGTCCGCACCGTGTTGCGCAAGCGCGCGCCCCGCCACCGGCCCCGCGATGATGCGCGACAGATCCAGCACCCGCACCCCCGCTAATGCCCGATTCGCGTCGCCTATACGCGGCGGTTCGACCGGCGCGTCGCCAATGCGCTCGATCTCGAACAGCGGCAAACCCGCGATGGCCTGCGCCTGGTCGAGCGTGGCCCACTCCTCGGGCGTGCGAATCAGCGCCGCGCAGAGGCCCGCATCGGCGAGCGTCTGGTCGAGCGTTGCACCGTCCCACTCGCGAATCGCGGCAGCTACCGCGGCAGGGCTGTTCTCGCAGCCGAGCACGGTCAACACCCCTTGCAGGTGATGCGGGAAATTCGTGTGCAGTTGAATCCAGCGGCCGTCGCGCGTCTCGTAGAAACCCATTACCGGATCGCGCAGTGCGGGCGGCGGGCCATCGTCGATACGCAAATACCGTTCGCTGCGAAACGACGCGAGCGCACGCCGCATCTGCACCGCGACATGCTGCCGGTGACCCGTGCGCAAGCGGTGATATTCGGCTGCCGCGAGACCGGTCGCGGCGATGGTCGCCGACGCCAGGCTGCCAACCCGGAAGACCGACGGCAAGCCTGGATCCTCACCGCTCAGCGTGACGGCGTGCAGCGCAGTCGGGTCGCAGCCCGCGAGCGTCCAGATCTGTTTGAGAGCGAGTTCAGGCGTCATGGCGTTCGTACCGAAGCGAGGGAAAGTGAAACCGAGTCTAGAATCCCCACCCTTCTCAATCAACCTTGATTATGATAATCAATATATATTGATTTCTTCGGTTCTTATCGATTTTCATGCCCGCTCCCATGCCCGCCTCGAATTTTCTGACCGCACCGGAAGCCGCCGCCGCGCTCGGTATCAGCCTGCCCACGCTGTACGCGTACGTGAGCCGCGGCATGCTTCAGTCGATGCCGGATGCGCAAAGCAAGCACCGCCTCTACGACGCCGCGGAAGTGCGGCGCCTCGCCAAGCGCAAGGAAGACGGCAAGCGCGCCGGCAAGGTCGCGCAGAAGGTGCTGGACTGGGGCGTGCCGGTGCTCGAATCGTCGATCACGCTGGTGGCCGACGGCCGCCTGCTGTATCGCGGGCGCGATGCGATGGAGCTGGCGGGTAGCGCGTCGCTCGAGGACGTGGCCGCGTTGCTATGGGAATGCAGCGAGCGACGCATCGCCCAAGCGCCGGCGGTGCCGTTCGCCGCCGCGCAGTGGAGCGCATGGCTGAAGCTGTGGGGCGACAGCACGCCGCTCGACCGCGCGCTCGTGCTGCTGCCGGCCGCCGCGGCGCAGATGCCGCGCGTGTGGGCGCTCGGCCGCGATGCGCAACTCGATACGGCGTGCGCCGTGATGCGCTTGCTGGCCGCCGCGATGATCTCGGCGTCACCGTCGAACGAACCGCTGCACCGGCAACTCGCGACCGCGTGGCAGGTGCGCAACCGTCAGCAGGCCGGGTTGTTGAGGGCAGCTCTGGTGGCCTGCGCGGATCATGAGCTGAATGCGTCGACGTTTACGGTGCGCTGTATCACGTCGACGGGAACGCATTTATTCGGTGCGGTGGCGGGCGGACTCGCCGCGTTGTCCGGGCCGCGACATGGCGGCGAAACCGTGCGGATCGCCGCGTTGCTCGAAGAAGCGTCGCGCGCGCCCGATCTCGACCGTTATCTCGCGAACCGTTTCGCGCGCCTCGAACACGGCGCGCATGGGCCGACGCTGTCGGGCTTCGGGCATCCGCTGTATCCGGATGGCGATCCGCGCGCACGCGTCCTGCTGAGCATGCTCGCCGATTGCGCGCCGGCCCGCTCGCCGCTTGGCGACGTGCTCGCGCTGGCGCGCACGGTGCACGACACGACCGGCGCGCAACCGAACGTGGACTATGCGCTGGTCGCGATCGAACGCGTGCTCGGCCTGCCGGCCGGTGCGGCGTTCACGTTATTTGCGGTGGGCCGGGTGATCGGCTGGATCGCGCACGCCATGGAACAGGCGCGCGACGGCCGCTTGATCCGGCCACGCGCGCGCTACGTTGGAGACTATTAGGCTGTATTGGGCTGGCTCAGCTATCAAGCCGCGCTCAACCAGCGCGGCAGCCAGGCGAACATCGACAAGCCCGGAATCAGCTTGGCCACCACCTGTTCCGAGCCGCTCGCCACCGCGAAACGTGCCCCGGCCTGACCGGCGCTGATCCACGCCACCGCATGCCGCGGCAACTCGACCGATTCGCCGGTGGCGAGCCAATGATCCATGGTTTCGCCTTCGACGGTCAGCCAGATCTCGCCCGAGATCACCTTGAAGATCGACGGCCGCGCGACACGCCAGGCCGCCACGGGTTCGCCCTGTTCCAATTCAAAAATCCGGACTTCACGCATCGCCGTTCTCCTTCAAAGAACTTTTCTGTTGTGCCGATTATTGACGTAGGATCATCGGATACCCATGCACAGTTCCGAACACTTTCATCGGAACTGTTCAGTCAAAAAACCGTACAGTTGTCAGGTCGAGGCGTCGAGGCATCGTCTCGGCCAACGGTGAAGGAGAGAACCGCATGAAACTCGACATTCAGATCGATCGGGACAACGGCGTGCCGCTGACCGAGCAGATCGTCACCGGCGTTACCGGCTGGATCCGGGCGCGCACCGCGCATCCCGGTTCAAAGCTGCCGTCTATCCGCCAGTTTGCCGCCGACTACGGCGTGAGCCGCTTTCCCGTGATCGAGGCGTATGACCGGCTGGTGTCGCTCGGCTATGTCGACTCGCGCCACGGCTCGGGCTTCTATGTCGCCGACCGGCAACCGATGGGCACGACTTGCCAGGGCACCTCGGATCCGCGCCGCGCCGAAGAGGACACGGACCACCTGCTGCAGCAGTTCAACCACCCCGGCGAAACGCTCAAGCTCGGCAGCGGTTTCATTCCGGAAGCGTGGCGCGACACGGACAGCATCGCGCAGGCAATCCGCCACGTCTCGCGCACCGACCCCGCGAGCATGGTCGACTACGCCACCCCGTTCGGCAACATGGCCTTACGCGAGCATCTGCAGGCGCGCATCGGCCAGTTGGGGATTCAGGCGGACACCTCGCAGATCGTGATCACCAACGGCGCGAGCCAGGCGTTCGATCTGCTGATGCGCTACATGCTCAAGGCCGGCGACACGATCTTTGTCGAAGACCCGGGTTACTACAATCTGTACGGTCTGCTGAAGCTGCACGGCGTGAAACTGATCGGCATTCCGCGTACCCGCAACGGGCCCGACCTCGACGTCATGCAGGCGCAGTTGAAATTGCACCGGCCCAAGCTGCTGTTCATCAACACCGTGTTCCACAACCCGACCGGCACCACGGTCGCGCCGCCGGTCGCCTTCCGGCTGCTGCAACTGGCGCGCGAACACGGCTTCTCGATTATCGAAGACGATATCTACGCCGATCTGCAGACCGATATCACCGACCGTCTCGCCACGCTCGATCAACTCGAACATGTGATCTACGTGGGCGGTTTGTCGAAGACGCTGTCGTCGTCGTTACGGATCGGCTGCGTGGTGGCGAGCCCGGCGATCATCAAGGATCTGGTCGACATCAAGATGCTGACGAGCATTGGCGGCTCGCGCTTTGCCGAAGCGGTCGCGGCCACGCTGCTGGAGCGCGGCGCGTACCGCAAGTACCTGGAGCGGCTGCGCCGCCGCATGCGCGAGGCGCTCGGCTCGACGATCCAGACGCTCGAAAGCGCCGGCTGGGAGCTGTTCGATAAGCCCGTGGGCGGCAAGTTCGTCTGGGCTCGCGTGCCGCATGTCGGCAATGCGCAGCGGCTGGTGGAGTGCGGCGCGACGATGGGCGTGACGGTTGCGCCGGGCCACTATTTCCGGCCAGGTATGGAAGTGAGTCCGTGGACGCGGATCCATATCGCGTTCGGCAACGACCCGTTGGCGCAGGCGTTTTTTCGCGCGGCGGCGGCGTTGCCGGCGTCGGAGTGAGGTCGTGTGCGGCGGTGTGCGGCATGCCCGCTGCGTCGCCCCGCGCTTTTCCCTAGAATAGCGAGTCCCTGCCCGTTCCGGGTCTCCGCGTTCCCAGCCGCTCTCCATGACCACGCCGCCGACCCTGCCCGCCACCGCCTCCGACGCTGCACCGTCGTCGCCTTCGCCCTCGCCCCGCTCGCTGACCGTGATGCTGTGGCTGGTCGCCACCGGCTTCTTCATGCAGACGCTGGACTCGACCATCGTCAACACCGCGCTGCCCGCCATGGCGACGAGCCTCGGCGAATTGCCGCTGCGCATGCAGTCGGTCGTAATCGCCTATTCGCTGACGATGGCGGTCATGATCCCGGTCTCAGGCTGGCTCGCGGATAAGCTCGGCACGCGGCGCGTGTTCTTCAGCGCGATCCTGGTGTTCGCGATCGGCTCGCTGCTGTGCGCGAACGCGCATACGCTGAACCAACTCGTGATCTTCCGTATCGTGCAAGGCGTGGGCGGCGCGATGCTGCTGCCGGTCGGACGGCTCGCGGTGCTGCGCACCTTTCCGGCGGAACGGTATCTAGCGGCGTTGTCGTTCGTGGCGATTCCCGGTTTGATCGGACCGCTGATCGGCCCGACGCTCGGCGGCTGGCTCGTGAAGATCGCCTCGTGGCACTGGATCTTTCTGATCAACGTGCCGGTGGGGATTGTCGGTTGCATCACCACGTTTATCTTCATGCCGGACAGCCGCAACGAACACGTCGGCAAATTCGACATGAAAGGCTACCTGCTGCTGGTGGTGGGCATGGTCGCCATCTCGTTCGCGCTCGACGGCCGCACCGAGTTCGGCATTCAGCACGCCACGGTGCTGGTGCTGCTGATCCTGAGCCTCGCCGCGTTCGTTGCGTACGGCCTGCATGCCGTGCGCGAACCGGCGCCGATCTTCTCGCTCGACCTCTTCAAGATTCACACGTTCAGCGTCGGCCTGCTCGGCAATCTGTTCGCACGGATCGGCAGCGGCGCGATGCCCTATCTGATTCCGCTGCTGCTGCAGGTGAGTCTCGGCTATAGCGCCTTCGAAGCCGGCATGATGATGCTGCCGGTGGCGGCTGCGGGCATGGCGTCCAAACGGCTCGTGACAAAGCTGATCGTGAAATACAGCTATCGCAGCGTACTGATCGTCAACACGGTGCTGGTCGGCCTGACCATGGCGAGCTTTGCGCTCACCAGCGCGAATCAGCCGCTATGGCTGCGGCTCGTGCAACTGGCGTTCTTCGGCGGCGTCAACTCGATGCAGTTCACCGCGATGAACACCTTGACGCTCAAAGACCTGGGCACCGGCGGCGCGAGCAGCGGCAACAGTTTGTTTTCGCTGGTCCAGATGCTGTCGATGAGCCTCGGCGTGACGATTGCCGGCGCCCTGCTCGCGACCTTCACCGGCTTGTTGCCGCGCGTGACGGCGGCCAATTCGCTGCCCGCGTTTCACGCGACCTTCCTGTGCGTGGGGATCATCACGGCGGGCTCGTCGTGGATCTTCGCGCAACTGGCGCCGGACATTCGCACGCCGGCGAAAAAGACGGATCCTTCGGAGCGGACCTGAGGGAGTGGCCCGCCGACCCGCAACAGGGCGCGGGCCGCACCAGCGAAGTGCGAATCGTGGCCTTCGCGCCCGCGCTGGCGCACAATCGCCGCTGGAGACCGTGGTCAGCGAGCACGCGTAGTGTGTTTCCGCGCGCGCATAGTTCTTGCTCGCCTATCCTGTAAACTCCCATTTAGCGCGTGCGGACTCGTGTTGAGCATGCAGGCGCACCGCCACCTCCACACGACTGACAAGATGAGCATGATCGAACTCGATCCTCCCGGCTTCCAGCCCCCTCGCCCGATGGCCGGCGACGAAGGCTCCCGGCGCACCGTTCTGTACGGCGGCTACACCGTCTTCAGCGTGTTTCAGCCCGTTTTCTCGGTGTCGCACCGGCGCGCTATCGGCTACCACGCTTCGCTGCGCGCGCACGACGAGCACGCGAAGCAAGTGCCCTCGCACGAAGTCTTTACGCAGGCCGCGCGACGCGGCGACCTGCTGGAACTCGGGCGGCTCGCCGAATCGCTACATCTGGGCAACTTCAACGCGTTCGACAGTCACGACGAATGGCTCTTTCTGAGCCTGCACCCGGCTGCGCTGATGGACACCAGTTACGGCGACGCACTGCTCGCCGGCCTCAAGGCGCTCGGGCTGCCGCCACAACGCGTCGTACTGGAAGTCTCGGAGCAGGCGGGCGGCGAAACCACGCGCTTTGCCGAAATCATCGACTCGCTGCGCAAATCCGGCTTCCTGATCGCGCTCGACGGCTTCGGCGCCAAGCACTCGAACATTGACCGCGTGTGGAATCTGCGGCCGGACATCGTCACGCTCGACCGCTGCATTCTCGCGCAAGCCAGCGAACACTCGCACATCGAGCGGGTGTTGCCGGGCCTCGTCTCGCTGCTGCATGAATCCGGGCAACTGGTGCTGATGGGCGGACTCAGCACCGAGCGCGACGCGCTGATCGCGCTCGAATGCAACGTGGACTTCGTGCAGGGCGCGTTCTTCGCGGGCGCGAGCGTCGAACCGGTCAAGCCGCAGGCCGCGGCCGGCCTGATGGACTCGCTCTCCGCCGCGCTGCGCGAACGCGTTGCCGCACGCGAACGCGCCCAGTCGGCCCGCCTCGCCCCTTATGTCACGGCGCTGGAAACCGCCGCCGCGCAACTGGTTGCCGGCGAGTCGGTTGCGCAGGCCACCGCACCGCTGCTCACGCTCGGCGAGACGGCGCGCTGCTTCGTATTGGATGGCTCAGGCCGGCAGATTGGCGACAACGTGCTGCCGCCGGGTCGCGCCTCGCAACGCGCGAAGCGATTCCGGCCGCTGCTGCATTCGGAAGGCGCAAGCTGGGAACGCCGGCCTTACTTCATCCAGGCAATGCGCGCGCCTGGCCGCGTGCATCTGACGCCGCCTTACCTGTCGATCAATGAAGCCCACCTCTGCGTGACCGCCTCGATCGCCGCGCATACGCCGAACGGCACGCAGGTGCTATGCGTAGACATCAACTGGGAAGTCGCGGCGCACCGCAACTGACACCACCGCCTCCCGCTGGATTCGCGCGAGCAGCTGGATGATCGCCGCGCGTCCCAGCGCACGGTTGCGGTTGGCCGATTGCAAACGCGCGGCGCTGGTCACCGCGCGCAATGCGACGATCTTCGGCGAATCGCTCGGCAGACCGCCCGTGGATACGTCGATCACGCCGACGACCTCGCCTTCGCAGATCAGCGCAATGCAGGTGGCACCGCCCACCGACACGATCTCCGCATGGCGTGCTTGCCGCGCCAGCGACGTGACTTTCTCGATCCAACCCGCCACCGCCGGTTCGTGTGTTGCGAACACGGGGGTTGAGGTAGGTGTGGACAGGGCTTGGGGTGCGGAGGCGAACGCGGATGCCTGTGCTTGCGCCTGCGCCTGCGCTGATTCCAACGCCGACGTCTGTGCCGACGCTGATACCAATACCTGTGCCTGTGCCAATGCAGACGCCTGTGCCGGTTCAAATGCACTCAGTGCCACGTCGCTGACCACTTCCGGCGCTTCACTGAACAGCCGCAGCAGGCCGGCGCGATCTTGCGCCTCCAGCGCGCAACGCAGCCGCTCGACGATCCGTGCGTGTGCGGCCGGGTCGGGTCGCTCCAACGGCGCGCCGGCACGCCGCAGACGCTCCTTCGCCCGATGGACGATTTGCCGGCAGGCGCCCGGCGTGCGCTCAAGAATCTTCGCGATCTCCGCGTAATCGCAGTCGAAAGCCTCGTGCAGCACGAAGGCCGCGCGTTCGTCGGGTTTCAGCCGTTCGAGCAGCAGCATCACGCCATAGGACATTTCCGCGGCGCGCAAGGCCAGTTCCTCCGCCGACGGCGCCACGTCATCGAGCCAGGGCTCCGGCAACCAGCCTGCCGCTTGCGACGCCCGCTCGCGCTGCACGTGCCGCAGCCGATCGATCGCCGTGCGTGTGGTGAGCGTGGTGAGCCAGGCCGCCGGCGTCTGCACCTCTTGCGTGGCGGCGAGATGCCATTTGAGCCAGACGTCCTGGACCACGTCTTCCGCTTCCGCACGGCTGCCGAGCATTCGGTACGCCAGCGCGAACAGGCGGGCGCGGGCGGCCTGGAAGCTGGATGCCTTGTCGATTACTTGTTCCGTCATGCGTGGACCTCCGGATCGTGCTTAGTAGTGAGCGCGCGGCGCCTGCCAGGCTGCCTGCGGGATTTCAGACGCGCGCTGCAAATCGGCATCCTTTTCAGCTTGACGTGCCAGCTATCCCCGATGTGACAGCGGCACGCAAAAATATTCCTGTCACGCTGCCGGCCGCGCCGTCGTCATATGAGCAGAAACCGGCGCATCGGGCGCGCGGTTCGACGAATCAGCCGCCGCGCTACCGGGTCACGGTGCCGCGCCGCCTGTCACGAGGCACTTATGCAATCCAGCTACCCTTCCATCACCGGTCTCGGCCTCGTGCCTACCGTCATCGAACAGTCCGGTCGCGGCGAGCGCGCTTACGACATCTATTCCCGTCTGCTGCGCGAGCGGATTGTGTTTCTGGTCGGGCCGGTGAACGAACAGTCGGCCAGCCTGATCGTCGCGCAGTTGCTGTTTCTGGAATCCGAGAATCCCGACAAGGATATTTCTTTTTACATCAATTCGCCGGGCGGATCGGTGTACGACGGCATGGCGATTTACGACACCATGCAATTCATCAAGCCGGAGGTCTCCACGTTGTGCACGGGCTTTGCCGCGAGCATGGGCACCTTTCTGCTGACCGCGGGGCAACGTGGCAAGCGCTATGCGTTGCCGAACGCGCGCATCATGATTCACCAGCCGTCCGGCGGCAGCCAGGGCACAGCGGCGGACGTCGAAATTCAGGCCAGAGAGGTGCTCTATCAGCGCGGTCGGCTGAATGCCATGATGGCCGGATGCACCGGGCGCAGCGTGGAGGAAATCGAGCGCGACACCGACCGTGACAACTTCATGTCGGCGCATGACGCGAAGGCCTATGGGCTCGTCGATGAAGTGCTGGAAACGCGTGCGGCGCTCGGTAGTCCGACCCGCCATCAGGAGATGTAGCCCGGCGCGTGGTACGGCTTGCACGGTCGGCACACGCAGCGTGGCGCCCGGCATGTCGCTGTAGCCCGGCACGCCGCCGCGCCACCGAGCAGCGCGAAGCGGCGCTGGGCACGTCGCCGAAAACCCGATTCACCCGCGCATTTTCCCGTCCCGCATCGGTGCGCCATGAACACAAAAGCTGATCACCTCCGCTGGAATCGCTATCATGGTCGCGATTCGTCGAATTCGGCGAATCGCTTCAATGGAGATATACATGGCGTCATCCAACGAAACCGTCAGCATGGCGCTATTCTGCGACTTCGAAAATGTCGCGCTCGGCGTGCGCGACGCGAAGTACGACAAGTTCGATATCAAGCTGGTGCTCGAACGTCTGTTGCTCAAGGGCAGCATTGTCGTGAAGAAAGCCTATTGCGACTGGGATCGCTACAAGAGTTTCAAAGGCGCAATGCACGAGGCCAATTTCGAATTGATCGAGATTCCGCACGTGCGCCAATCGGGCAAGAATTCCGCCGACATCCGGCTCGTGGTCGACGCGCTCGACCTGTGCTACACCAAATCGCACGTCAATACGTTCGTGATCATCAGCGGCGACTCGGATTTCTCGCCGCTGGTGTCGAAGCTGCGTGAGAACGCCAAGCAGGTGATCGGCGTTGGCGTGCAGCAATCCACGTCCGATCTGCTGATCGCGAACTGTGACGAGTTTTTCTTTTACGACGACCTCGTGCGCGAGAGTCAGCGCGCGGTCGCCAAACGCGAATCGTCGCGCCCGCAACAGGCCGCCCAGCCGGCAGCCAAACGCGCACCCGACGAAGAGAAAAACCGCAACAAGGACGACCTCGAAAAACGTCGCACGAAAGCGGTCGAGATCGCGGTGCAAACGTTCGACGCGCTCGCTTCCGAACGCGGCGACAGCGGCAAGATCTGGGCGTCCGTGCTGAAGAATGCGATCAAGCGTCGCAAGCCGGATTTCAACGAGACGTACTACGGTTTCCGCGCCTTCGGCAATCTGCTGGAAGAAGCGCATGCGCGTGGTCTGCTCGAATTCGGTCGCGACGAGAAGTCCGGCGCGTATGTGTATCGGAGCACAGCCGCGAACGCGGCGAGCGAAAATGCGCAGGAACTGGCTGAAACCGTCGAATCCGCCGAGCAGTTGGATGAAACGCAGGTCGCCGAAACGGCGCCGGCCGAGTCGGGTGGAAAACACGAGTCGCGTCGTCGAAGCCGCGGCAATCGCAAGGCAGGCCGTGGTCAACAGGAAAGTGTCCAGGAAGAGCGCGCTAGCGTCGAACGTACCGTCGGCGTGCAAGCTGAACCGGACAACGCTGAACATGCGGACCATGCGGACAGTACAGACGACTACGCTCTGTCCACAGGCGAGCCGGCCTTCTTCGAGCAGCCGGTATTCCCGTGGCCCGGCCCGCAGAATTTTGAGCCTGCCCCGATCGCCATAGACGACGAAGAGGAAGCAGAGGAAAAAGACAAGGAACCGACCGGCAAGCCGACCGAGCGTCGCAACGCTCGCGCGCCGCGCAAGACTGCCGCGAAGAAAGCGAAGAAGAGCACGCCGCGAACGATCGACGACGTACCGGCGATCGCCGCGCCTGCTGAAGCATCGGCGGCGCCCGTTGAACGCGTCGAGCGCGTTGATCGCGCTGAAGCGGAAGAAGCGCCAGTAGCCACGAATCAGGCAGCCAAACCGGCCGCGAAAAAAGCCGCGCGCAAAGCAGCACCGCGCAGTCGTCGTCCTCGTAAAGCTGCCGCGAGCGACGCCGAATAAGCGCGCGGCGTTGGGCGCTACGCATGAAAATCAGATGCGTTACCCACCGTAATAAGAGGGCCCAATAGGAGCGCCGCAGCAACAGCGGCAACAAAGGCAACAGCGAAAAAAAGCCCCTCCTCATGCAATGCGAGCAGGGGCTTTTCTATTCCGAGTCAGCCCACAAAGCAAACCGCCATCAGTCAGTCCCGCCCAAACCACCACCCTAAACCCACACTCTCACAACAACCCAAACACCGCCACTCCATTCGTCGCCCCAACATAAACCTTCCCTCGCGCGATCATCGGCGTGATGAACTTGTTGCCCGCGCCCCATTGATCGCGCGTTCCTGCCTGATTGCTGTTGTACAACTCGCTCGCGAGATTACTGGCGTTGTACGCATGCAAAGCGCCAACCGTACCGTTTTCCGCCGCCCACACGATCGCATTGCTCGACCCGTTGGCCGACACAGCCGGCGTCGCCCCAGGATAAGCAAACGTAGTCGCACTCTTTGACGCCGCCGTCGTCGCGAGATACGCACCCGTGATCGGCAATGCCTTCAGGCTATCGTTCCATCCGCCGTAGTACACCACGCCGCCGTAATAAGCCGGCGATCCCCAGATCCCGCCCGCCAACGTCCCAACCAGTTCCTGCCAGATATTATTCGCGGTCGGACTGAATTTGCCCATCGAATCGCGATCGAGAATATAGATGTTGTTATCCTTGCCCGCCGTCACCGCAAGGTGCTTGACGACACCCGCCGCCGTGGTCTGATCCGGCAACAGCATCACGCCGCCCGAGCCGTAATCGTTGTCCGCGCTTGCCTCGGCTACGACGTTGTCCATCGCGAAGTAATCGGAGATCTGCAGCGTGCCCAAGGTCATCTTGATCGCCGAGTCGCCATAGTCGCCATCCACGGGAAAGCCCTGCGCATTCAGCGTGGTGCCGAACGTCCCGTTGGCGCCCACGGCGTACAGCGACGTGCCGTCCGACGACATCCCCGAACCGGCCATCCAGAAAGAACCTTGACTGCCGTTCGGTGTCACGTCGAGCGAGCTGGTCTGCTTCAGCGTGTCGGCGTTATACGCCATGATCCAGCCGGTGTAAGCGCCCGACATGCAGTGCGAAGTCCAGCCCATATAGATGTTGCCGCCCACCAGCGTCAGCGCGGCGCGCTCCGTATACATCGACGCGCTAAAAGTGATGACGCCGTTGACACTGCCCGCGCCGTTGCCCGGAAAGCTCGCCGCGATCTCCGTCGGACCACCGAACAACTCCGCGCCGGTCGCCAGATCGAGCGCATGCAAACGATGGTGATAGTTGCCGCCGCCGTCTTTCGTCATCGCCACCGCGTACAGCACACCGTTCGGTCCACGGTTGCGGTCGATCACCGGCGTCGACGTGATGCCGATTTCAGGCGTGAAGTCCTGGCAACTGAAATTGTCGCTGGCGGTTTCGCCGCTGCCGGTCAGCGAGACCTGCCACAGCAGCGCGAAGGTGTTGGCGTCGTACGCATAGAGGCTGTCGTGCTCGGACGCGACGTAAACCACGTCGTGCGACGTGCCGCCAATCGAAAGGCTGGTGACGAATAGCGGTTGCGCGTCGACTTTGCCGTCGGCGGCGAGAAACGCGACTTTGCCGAAACTCGTGGAATTGACGTTGGCAGGCGTGAGCGTGGTTTCGGCGAGCATCTGGCCGGTGCGGCCAAGGTCGTTGTGATGCATCAGCACGTCGGTCGCGAAGGCGATCGTCGTGGTCGTCGAGGGTGTGGGCGTGGTGCCGGGCGAGCCGCTTCCCGTGCCGGTGCTGCCCGATCCCGAACCGGTCCCGCCCGTCGTGCCGCTACCGCTACCGCTCGCCGAGCCCGACGCCACCGTCGACGAGCCGCCCGAACCGCCGCCGCACGACACGAAGCAGGCCGTAACAAACGCCATCGCCAGCCACGCGCGCACGCGCGACCCCACGCTCGGATTGACCAGGCCGGTTTGCAGTCGCCGCATGTTCGCCTCGTTCGCGCGAAATCCGGCTCGCTCCGCACCCAAGGTAACGAAGTCAACAAGCAGATGTACCGGCCGGAAAGGACTGATGGTGCTGACTGATGGTACTGACTAAGGCTGCTCACCAAGCAGGACCGTCAGACAACCGGCGGCCGCAAAACCTCCTTTCAAACCTAGGCGTTTTGCCGGCGGCTTTGCCGCCATCCCTTCGCGTCTTTCCGCCAGATATGACAAATGTTGGGCAGCAATAAACCGGCCCGCTCCACCGGCCGGACCCCGCCAATCGACAGGGCCGGCATACCGATCCGATCGAGGTGGTCGGCCGGTCAGTAATACGGATAAGGCGAGTACATCACCGGCGGAGGAGCGTAGTAGCGCGGCGGCGGCGCGTAATAGTACGGCTGCGGCTGCACGTACACGGGCTGATAAGCGGGCTGCGGCTGCGAAATCGTATTGCCCTTCGACGTCATGCACTGGGCGTAGGAAGCGTCGTAGCGTGCTTGCAAACCCGCTGCGGAATACTGCGCGCCGTTCGCGCCATTCGCGCCGCCGAGCAGCAAGCCGCTGCCCGCGCCGATCGCCGCACCCGCGCCCGCATTGCCGGCAGCCGCACCGATCAGCGCGCCGACCGCGGCGCCGCCGAGCGTGCCGAGCGCCGCACTGTTCACGCTATTCGTCGTGGCGGCCTGGGAGGCCGTGCCATTGGGATCGGTGGACCGGTTCGCATAGTCGCGGCAGGCGTAGTCGTCCTGCTGGAACTGGCCGAGCGGCTCACCGCTGCGCGGCATCGCGACCACGCTCGGGCCGCTCGGCGGCATCACCGCGCATCCGCCGAGCGCAAGCGCCATGACGGCGACCGGTATCGCGATGCCAATCGATTTAGTGCTGGAGATCATCTTGGGGCGCTTCAGAAGCTATGGGAATTTAAACGTTAGGCCAATAGCGGCAACGCTTGGTTACGGGATCGTTACAGATCGTTTTTTTGCTTACAACCTGGCGTCGCCTCGCGCCGGCCGGGCGTGGCACAGCGAGGTGGTTCATTACACGCTTGCTGCGCCGACATATCGGGTAACGCTTGTAAGCGCATCCGCAACCTGTTTGCGACTTGAGCCGCCTAGACTGGCCTCCGCCCTGCCGCGCAATGGCGTCACTAAGGCGTGACCAGGGCGGCCGGCGTGACACGTTCAGAAGCGCATCCGAACGACGTCGTGCGGATTGCGGACGCGTCGCGCGCAGCGGCGTGCACACGACTCGGGCTCGACGGAAACCCGTCAACGACACATCAGGAACGACACGATGAAACGGCTTGTTTTCGTAGTGGGCACGGCTTGCGCGGCCTGTATTCCGGCCGCCTTCGCGCAGTCGAATCCGGCTTTGCAGAACTCGGTGTTCGCGCAACCGGCAACCACCACGACGTTCTCCAGCGCCTCCGTCGCGCAGAACTTCCAGTACATCAATCATCCGCCGCCGCCCGCACCGGCTAGTGCGGTCGCACCGAGCGGCGGGGGCCGTGGCGGCCATCGGCGCCGGCAGACGTCGACGGATGCCAGCACGGACAGCAGCGGATCAACGCAACCGTAATCCGTGGCGCTCGTCCGTACCCGTCGACGAATCAGGCGCTCTCACACAGCCGTCCGACCGTCGCGCCGCAGTTACCAACTGTGACAAAGCTTGCACCGCAAAGTGGCCCGGTGGGCACGAACCACGAGATTTCGCGAGCGAGGGAGGGAGCAAGTGGGTGAGCTCAGTGATGACACGCCGCAAGCGCTCCGAACGACGCCACCACCGCCCGCTTCCCCCCATGCAGCGACTAGCATCGCTCGCAACCCAAACCCAACGCGAAAAACAAACGCCGCCCCTCAAAACGGGCGATTAATCCCGACACCCGGCAGCGACCGCGCCTCACCACCCGCTTCAACGCCTCCCGCCCGCTCACGCCTGCTTCGCGCGAGACGGCGCGACTGATCGCACCACTCCCGCCAGACCTTGAGGTACACCGCTTCGAC
Source organism: Burkholderia sp. 9120 (assembly GCF_000745015.1). Classification (NCBI taxonomy): domain Bacteria; kingdom Pseudomonadati; phylum Pseudomonadota; class Betaproteobacteria; order Burkholderiales; family Burkholderiaceae; genus Burkholderia; species Burkholderia sp. 9120. The sequence continues at coordinate 1,523,409 of NZ_JQNA01000001.1, forward strand.
ATGCACCGCGAAGCGCGCGCCGTCCATCAACGGCGACGCCGCGAGACGCGCCCGCAAACCTGCGCGGATATCGCCCAAACGCGGCAGATCGCGAGCCAGCCGAACGGCAATGTCGACGAACTGCGCGTCGGTATCCGCAACCAGTTCGCGCAGTCCGAGGTTGGCCGACTGGCTCAAGCCCGCGCGCCCCACGGCCGTCTCGCCGACCCGCGTGACGACCGGCACGCCCATCCAGTACGAATCGAGACTCGTCGTGTGGCCGTTATACGGAAACGTGTCGAGGCCCACGTCGATCCGGTGATACGTGCGCAGGTAGTCCGCACGCGGCCGGAACGGTGTGAAAGCGATCCGTTCCGCTGCGATGTCCTGCTGGCCGAGCCGCTCGACCAGACTCGCGCGCGCCGCACCCGCCGGCGCCATCAGCAGCAGACGGGCATCGGCCACTTCGCGCATCACGCTGCCCCACATCGCGAAAGTCGTGTCGCTCAGCTTGCACGGATTGTTCAGGCAGCCAAACGTCGGGTAACCGTTCGATAGCGCGGGCAACGCGTTGACCTCCGGCGTATCCGTCAACGGGTCGTAGCACCAGAACGAATCCGGTAGGCGGATCGAACGCTCGCTATACATCGTGTCGGCGCCAGCCGGATCGAGCCACGGATCGGTCAGGCGATAGTCGATCGCGCCGATGCCGGTCGTCCCCGGATACGCGAGCCACGCAATCTGCACCGGCGCGGGTTTGCGCGCGAACAGCAGCGGACGGCCATCCGCCATATGCATGGTCAGGTCGATCAGAATGTCGATGCGGTCGTCGCGGATCGTCTGCGCGAGCTGTTCGTCGTCGAGGTTGCGCACGTCGCGCCAGACGTCGGCGTGAGTAGCCACGCGTTGCGTCAGATCGTCAGGCCGCGCGACGCTCGCGTAACAGAAAATCTCGAAGCGTTCGTGATCGTGATGCGACAGCAGCGGCAGCGTGAACAGCGTCTGGCAATGATCGCGAAAATCCGGCGACACGTAGCCGATACGCAGGCGGCGCGACGGCGTCGGGTCGTTCGAATGCGGCTGATGCGCGCCGCGAAACGGTGCTTCATGACGCGCCGACCAGCGGCGGCATTCGTGCAGCAGCGGTTGTGAGTGTTCCGCCTGAAACGTCAGCGCGTAGGCCAGATTGCTGTGCGCGACGACGTTGCACGGATCGCACGTCAACGCGCGACGATAGCTGTCGATGCCATCCGCGAGACGCCCCTGGTCTTTCAGCACATTGCCGAGATTGTTATGCGTGACGGAATGATGCGGCTCGACGGCCAATGCTTCGCGCAGATGCGCTTCGGCATCGGCGAAACGGCCGAGCGTGCGCATCAGCGTCGCGGCATTGTTGAGCGCGGCGACGAAACCTGGGCGCAGTTGAATCGCCGTGACGAACGCGTTGGCGGCTTCGACACGCGAACCGGCTTCCTGATAGACGATGCCCAGGTTGTTGTACGCGTCCGCATGGGCGGGCGCCTGCGCGATGGCGCGTTGATAGTGGATCACTGCTTCGCGCTTTTTGCCGAGCGCGTGCAATGCATTGGCGAGGTTATACGACGCCTCCGGGAACACCGGATCGATCTCGATCGCGCTCGTCAGCAAGTCCACCGCGCGCGCGAAATCGCCACGTCGATGCAGCGCGACACCGAGATTCACAAGTCCGCACGGCGACGCCGGCGCGGCCCGCACCGCCGCTTCGAGCAGCACGAGCGCTTCGTCGAGACGGCCGAGCGCTTCGAGCAGCGTGCCGAGATTGGTGAGCGCGTTGGCGTCGCCGGGCTGCGCGTCGAGCGCGCGCCGGTATGCGGCTTCCGCGTGCTCCGCGTCGCCTTGTTGACGATGACAGTTGCCGAGATTGTTGAGCGCGTCGGCGTGCGTGGCGTTGAGCGCGAGGACCGACGTGTAGGTGTCGATCGCGGCGGGGTAATCGGCAGCGGATTGCTGCGCGGCGGCCAGCGAGAACAGCACGTCGACCGATACCTCCGGTTCGAGCGCCAGCGCTTGCCGGTAAGCGGCAATCGCGGCCGTGAACTCTTGTGCGCCGGCAAGCACCTGGCCGCGCACGAAGTGATAACGCGCGTTATCGGGAACCAGGCTCAACGCGCTGTCGAGCCAGCCGAGCGCGGCATCATACGCACCGCATTGCATGTCGAGCACGCCGAGGCGGTACGTCCAGTTCGCGTTGCCGGGCTCGATGGCGAGCCCGCTTTCGTACAACTTGCGCGCGGGACCGAACTCGCCCGCGACGTGGTGTGCTGTCGCGAGTTCCAGAATCTGCTTGCTGTCCATCGTGCCCCCGGGCGTAACGCTTTTTCATCGATTGCGCGTCGACCCGGACGGTTGTCCGGATGGCGTCCCCGTCATGCCGTCAGCGAGACGAATCGTCGGCTGCGCGACGGGGGACGAACGCTCGGGAACGATAGCGAGCCGGCTCTTACCGATGTTTACCGGTTCGCACCGGCGGCAACATGGTGAAACAGGTTGGCGATACGGCGGAATGGACGGGACAGGAGCGCGGCAATCATGCGGCGCGGTAGGCCGTGGGCAATCGCAAGCAAGGCGCACCAGACGCTGCGGATATAGCCAGCACGGCGCTAGCCTTGCTCAACCGATGGGGCCGGAAGAAAAAAATCTTTCGATGCTGAAACGCGGGGCTTTCGGCAAGAGACGCGCCATGATGCGATCGCCTGACGATGCTTGCCCTTTGGAAGAAATATCCGGTAAACCGTAAGTAATAGTGCGTGCGGATAGCGCGTGGGAAGCGGGTCGAACTGCGGCGGGAATACGACGAAATGGCCAACTGTCACGTTTCTATCGGCTTGCGTTCAGCGAAACGAAGCGAGACGCGGCGAAAACAAAAAAGCCCTCACAGTGGAGGGCTTTCCTTGATACCAGCGTGACCAACTAGTCGCTCACGCTACAACCGGCAATCTCACGCGAAGTTCTTCGACGCGAATTCCCAGTTGGCGATGTTCCAGAATGCTTCGACGAACTTCGGACGCGCATTGCGGTAGTCGATGTAATACGCGTGTTCCCACACGTCGATCGTCAGCAGTGCCTTCGCGTCGGTGGTCAGCGGCGTAGCGGCGTTGCTGGTCGACACGAGGTCGAGCGAACCGTCAGCCTTCTTCACCAGCCATGCCCAACCCGAGCCGAACGTGCCGACTGCGGTTTTAGCGAACTCTTCCTTGAACTTGTCGAACGAACCCCACTTGGCGTTGATCGCGTCGGCCAGTGCGCCGGTCGGAGCACCACCACCTTGCGGCGACAGGCTGTTCCAGAAGAACGTGTGGTTCCACACTTGGGCGGCGTTGTTGAACAGGCCACCCGTTGCCTTCTTGACGATCTCTTCGAGCGACAGGTTCTCGAACTCCGTGCCCTTGATCAGATTGTTCAGGTTGGTCACATAGGTCTGGTGATGCTTGCCGTAGTGGAACTCGAGCGTCTCTTCCGACATATGCGGGACGAGTGCGTTTTTCGCGAACGGCAGCGGCGGGAGCGTATGTTCCATGGTGCTTTCCTTTGTCTGTATCTGTTGTGGGGGAGTCTGCGGACTACACTTTTGAGCACTCGATTGTAGGCGAGTTGGAATAACCCCGCAAACCAACGGACTTTATGCCCGGCATCGGCGAACATGCCGCACATAGCGCGTAATTAGTGCTGTCGCATGCGTTGTGCCCGCCCTTCGCGGCAGTCGAAAATGCAGCGTTCGGGGACCTTTGGCAGTCGCTCAGAAATCGTCGGAGAGACGGGCTTGCACGTCGGCGATTGCGATATCCGCGGACCCTTCCGCGAGATGCACGGTGAGACGCCGCCCCGGCTTCAACGACGACGGTGCGCGCACCGCGCGACCGTTCTGCGCGTCGAGCACCGCTGCATAGCCGCGCTCCAGCGTGCGCTGCGGGCTCAGCACTTCGAGCCGCGCGGCCAGCGTGCCGATCTTCGCGCTCTGACGTTCATGCTGGCGTAACAATGCCGCGTCCAGACGTTGCGTGAGATTGCCCAGCTTCGCCTGATGCGCGGCGAGATCGGGACGCCAGCGCTGCCAGCGCATCTGCGACAGCGAAAACCGCGCTCGCGCATCGCGCACCGGACGCGCGCCCGCCGACGCGAGCCGCACGCTCAACTGCTGCAAATGCGTGCGTTGCCGCGCCAGACGTTCGGCCGGCGACACCAGCCGGCGCGCCAGCCAGTCGAGTTGCTGGGCGCGCCGCTCCATCATGCGGCCGAAGCCGCGCGCGAGCGTGGCGCGCCGCTGATCGAGGTCGCGCAGCAACAGCACACGTTGCGGGCTGACGAGTTCGGCGGCGCCGGTTGGGGTCGGCGCGCGGACGTCGGCGGCGAAATCGGCGATCGTGAAATCGGTTTCGTGACCGACGCCGCTCACCACCGGGATCGCGCTTTCGGCGATCGCGCGGGCCAGCACTTCTTCGTTGAAGGCCCACAGGTCTTCGATCGAGCCACCGCCGCGGCACACGATCAGCACGTCGACTTCGCGGCGCGCATTGGCGGCGTCGACCATTGCCGCGAGTTTGGCGCTGACGCCCACGCCCTGCACCGGCGCCGGATAGACGATCACCGGAATATGCGGCGCGCGGCGCGACAGCGTGGTCAGCACGTCACGCAACGCAGCGGCCTGTAGCGACGTGACAATGCCAATCGCGCGCGGATGCGACGGCAGCGCGCGTTTGCGTTCAGCGGCAAAGAGCCCTTCCGCTTCGAGCTGCGCTTTCAAACGCAAGAACGCTTCATAAAGCCGCCCTTGTCCGGTACGCCGCACCGCTTCCACATTCAGTTGCAACTCGCCGCGCGGCTCGTACATCGTCACAAGGGCGCGCACTTCGATACGGTCGCCTTCACGCGGCGTGAACTCGGCGTATTGCGCGCGGCCGCGGAACATCACGCAACGCATCTGCGCTTGCGCGTCCTTGATCGAGAAGTACCAGTGACCGCTCGCGGCACGCGTGAAGTTCGACACTTCGCCCGCCACCCAGACGAGCGGAAACGAGCGTTCGAGCATCGTGCCGATCGCGCGATTGAGCGCGGAAACGGGAACGACGACCTCACCGCCGGGCGCAGCGGACGAAGAAAAAGGGCTTTCGGGATTCATGCGAGGAATGTCTGTGACTGGCCGGACAGACGATAGACCGAGCGGCCATCCACGTCCAGCGCGGCGGGTGAATTGTTAAAAGTGTCCACATGGCGGGAAACGCCTGACGAATCCCGCCAGAGCTGCCGCCAGAGCGCGGAAAGTCGAAGCATCCCGTTGATTTATATGGCATTTATATCTCGTTAAAGAGAATCATTGCCGATGCGGAGGGCTCGGAACGGCCTTCTCCGCCGGTTGGGCGGCAGGTTCTCCACAAAGTTATCCACAGGTTGCGGAGCGCGTGCGAAGGGCCGAATTCGCGTCTTTGTCAAGTCGGGCGACTTGCCGGGCTGGACGCTCGCGCGCTAGAGTGGCGGGTTCTGACGGCAAACCGTAAGCCCAGCGAAGCGTGATGCGCTGCGTGGATAAGCCAGGCTCTGCCGCTGGTTGTCACCTGTTGTCACCCGCTGCTGCTGGATCGTTTCCGCCTCACTTTTTGATCGTCCGGAGAACCGCGTTGATGCTGACCCCGCGTAGTATGTCCGGCCTGACGTCCCGTCTTGCGGCCCACGCCTTCATGCCGCCGCGCCGGCCCGCTTCGGCGGCCAGCGCGCTGTTCGTCCACACGACTTGCCCATGAGCGACTTCAACGACCGTCTCGAAGCACGCCTCGCGCGCGAATGGCAGCAGCGCGGCCCGCTCGCCTGGGCGTTGACGCCCTTCGCCTGCGTGTTCGGCGTGATCGCCGCCGCGCGCCGCGCCGCGTTTTCCCTCGGCTGGCTCAAATCCGTGCGCATCGGCGTGCCCGTGGTGGTGGTCGGCAATGTGACCGTCGGCGGCACCGGCAAGACGCCGACCGTGATCGCGCTGGTGGAAGCGTTACGCGCCGCGGGCTTCAAACCCGGCGTGGTGTCGCGCGGCTACGGCGCGCGCGTGAAAGCGCCGACGCCGGTCACGCCCGCCTCGGCGGCGAGCGTCGGCGGCGACGAACCGTTGCTGATCGCGCGCCGCACCGGTGCGCCGGTGTGGGTCTGTCCAGACCGCGTGGCCGCCGCGCAGGCGCTGTGCGCCGCACATCGCGAAGTCGACGTGATCGTCAGCGACGACGGCTTGCAGCATTACCGCCTGAAGCGCGACGCCGAACTCGTGGTGTTCGACCACCGGCTCGGCGGCAACGGGTTTCTGCTGCCGGCCGGTCCGCTGCGCGAACCGCTGTCGCGCCGTCGCGATGCGACGCTCGTCAACGATCCGTATGCGCGCACCTTGCCCGCGTGGCCGAACACCTTCGCGCTGCCGCTCGCCCCCGCCGACGCCTGGCACCTCGACAATCCCGCGCTGCGTCGTCCGCTCGCGCAATTCAGCGGCGAGCGCGTGCTAGCCGCGGCCGGCATCGGCGCACCCGAGCGCTTTTTCGCGACGCTGCGTGCCGCCGGTCTCACGCCGGCCACCCGCGCGCTGCCCGATCACTACGCGTTCGAGCGCAATCCGTTTACCGATGTGGACGCCGACACGATCCTGATAACGGAAAAGGATGCGGTAAAATTAGGGTCCTGGCACGACGCGCGCATCTGGGTTGTCCCGGTCGAAGCCGCGCTCGATCATCGCCTCATTGCATTAGTTGTGGAGAAAGTCCGTGGACGCTCGCCTGCTTGAAATTCTCGTCTGCCCGATCTGCAAGGGCCCGCTCAGCTACGACCGCGCCGCGCAGGAACTGATCTGCAACGCGGACAAGCTGGCTTATCCGATTCGCGACGGCATTCCCGTCATGCTGGTCGACGAAGCACGGCAGACCGTGGAAGGCACGCCGGTCGATCTGAATCCGGGCTCGGTGGCGTAACTCGCCCCTCTTCCGATGACTGAAGCCAACGCCACCACTCCCCCGTTCATCGCCGTCGTGCCGGCCCGGCTCGCTTCGACGCGCCTGCCCAACAAGCCGCTCGCCGACATCGGCGGCAAGCCGATGGTGGTGCGGGTCGCCGAACGCGCACGCGAATCGGGCGCCCAGCAGGTGCTGATCGCATCAGACGCGCAAGCGGTGCTCGACGCGGCCCGCGACCACGGCTTCGAAGCCGTGCTCACGCGCGCCGATCATCCGTCGGGCACGGACCGTCTCGCCGAGGTCGCCGCGCTGTTCGGCTGGAGCGACGACACGATCGTCGTCAACGTGCAGGGCGACGAACCGCTGATCGATCCGGCGCTGGTGTGCGGCGTTGCGTCGCACCTCGCGGCGAGCCACGGCTGCGCGATCGCCACCGCGGCCCATCCGATCACCGACCCCGCTGAAATCTTCAACCCGAACGTCGTCAAGGTCGTACTCGACGCGCGCGGCGTGGCGTTGTACTTCTCGCGCGCGCCGATTCCCTGGTCGCGCGACGCTTACCAGCCGCACTGGCCGGATGTCGCGTCGATGCCCACGCCGCCGGCCCCCGCGGTCGTCTACCGGCATATCGGGCTGTATGCATATCGTGCGCAATTCCTGCGCACCTACCCCACGCTCGCGATTTCGCCGATCGAGCAGGTCGAGGCGCTCGAACAATTGCGCGCCATGTGGCATGGCGAGCGCATCGCGGTGCGCGTCACCGACAACGCGCCGCTGCCCGGGGTCGACACACCGGCCGATCTCGCACGCGTGCAGGCTTTATTCGGGTCTTGAGCAGAAAAACCCATGGCATAATCGGACGGTTGTGCGCGCCTCCCGTGACAAGCGAGAGTCAGGGTTTGCCCGGTCGCGCCGTGGTCGTCTTTGCAGCGCCGTCGTCTCGACGTGCAGCGCAAGATTCACCATGGCAGTCGACGCGGCCCCCTCGACGTATCGTGGGATGACTGCAGCGCCGCCCAAGAATTCACATAGATCTGGAGATATCACATGCGTTTGATCCTTTTGGGTGCGCCCGGTGCGGGTAAGGGCACTCAGGCAACCTTCATCAAGGAAAAATTCGGCATTCCGCAGATTTCCACCGGCGACATGTTGCGCGCGGCCGTCAAGGCCGGCACGCCGCTCGGCATGGAAGCCAAGCGTTTCATGGACGCGGGCGAGCTGGTCACAGACGAGCTGATCATCAATCTGGTGAAGGAACGTCTGCTGCAGGCCGACTGCGCGAACGGTTATCTGTTCGACGGTTTTCCGCGCACCATTCCGCAAGCCGAAGCCATGAAGCAGGCCGGCGTCGCGATCGACTACGTGCTCGAGATCGACGTGCCGTTCGACGAGATCATCGTGCGCATGAGCGGCCGTCGCTCGCACGCCGCGTCGGGTCGTACGTACCACGTCAAGTTCAATCCGCCCAAGGTCGAAGGCGTGGACGACGTGACCGGCGAACCGCTGATCCAGCGCGACGACGACAAGGAAGAAACGGTCAAGAAGCGCCTGGAAGTGTATGAAGCGCAAACCAAGCCGCTGATCGAGTACTACACCACGTGGGCCAATAACGGCGACGCGTCGACTTCACTGAAGGCCCCGCAATATCGCCGCATTTCGGGCCTCGGTAGCGTCGACGAAATTCGTGGCCGCGCATTCGAAGCGCTGAAGTAAGCGCGCCTCGCACCGAGTTTGTCCGATGAAAAACCCGCCCTTGCCGGCGGGTTTTTTCATTATGCGGCGTGACTTTTATCAAGTTCGTATTGGGCTGCCGCGATTAGGATTAATTAGCCATCCGTAGCGGTTCGGGGTCGAAAGGCAACTGGCCTGCCGACGCAGCCGCTGCGCTTTCCGCAATGCAGCATAGCCGTTACAATCGATTATCGAAAAGATATTCGATCCAGACACAACTGAACAAACCGTAGCAAAGGAGAAGACATGGAGATTCATGACAACGTATTCCTGATCACCGGTGGTGCATCGGGTCTCGGCGCCGCAACGGCTCGCCTGTTCGTCGAAAACGGCGGGAAGGTGGTGCTCGCCGACCTGAACGAAGCGGCCGGCCAGGCGCTCGCGCAGGAACTCGGCGGCGTGTTCGTCAAATGCGATGTGAGCCGCGAAGACGACGCAACGCAAGCCGTCGAAGCCGCCACGAAGCTCGGCACGCTGCGCGGCCTGATCAATTGCGCGGGTGTCGCGCCGGCCGTCAAGACGGTGGGCAAAGATGGCCCGCATCCGCTCGAGTCGTTCTCGCGCACCATCTCGATCAACCTGATCGGCACCTTCAACATGGTCCGGCTCGCGGCCGCAGCCATGTCGAAAAACGAACCGAACGCGAATGGCGAGCGTGGCGTGATCGTCAACACGGCGTCGGTGGCGGCATTCGACGGGCAAATCGGCCAGGCGGCCTATGCGGCGTCGAAAGCTGGCGTAGCCGGCATGACGCTGCCGATCGCCCGCGACCTGTCGCGCAACGCGATCCGTGTGATGACAATCGCGCCGGGCATCTTCGAAACGCCGATGTTGCTCGGCATGCCGCAGGAAGTGCAGGACGCCCTCGGCGCGATGGTGCCGTTCCCCCCGCGCCTCGGCAAGCCGATCGAATACGCGATGCTGGCCAAGCAGATTTTCGACAATCCGATGCTCAATGGCGAAGTGATTCGTCTGGACGGCGCGATCCGGATGCAGCCGAAGTAACTTGACTAGGCCGCTGTGCCCCGCTGGGTTCGATCGGGCGGCGCGCGCCAATGCAAAAACGCCTGCGCATGAATCATGCACAGGCGTTTTTTATTGCGTCTGGTTTAGATAGCGAGCCTAGTCGCCGTCGTTGTGCTGCGTGCGTTGCCGCAACTCATGCAATTGCGATTCGACCACGGTTGCGTCCTCGGCATCCGGACAATCGCCGAGATAACGTTCAAGGTCTTCGAGCGCGGGACGCAAATAATCGAGCCGTGCATAAGCGAAGCCGCGATCCCGCACCTCTTCGATACTATTCGGCAACAGGATCACCAGACGCTGCTGCACCGCCAGCAGCCGCTGCCAACGTTCCGTCTGAAGATACGTGGACTTCAGATTGCGCAGCATTCGCGCGATGATCTCGCGCCGCGTGGCCGGTTGCAGCAGCATACGCAACGCGCGGCTCACCGAGTCGCTGGCCGACGCCACATACGGCTCCAGCATCTCCACCATCTGCGACTCGGACAGCGAATGTCCGTTGGTCGGATCGAGCATCACGTCGCCGTCGGGCGTGGTGACGCGCAGCAGAAAGTGCCCCGGAAACGACACGCCGCGCGCCGGAATACCGATCTGCTCAGCCATTTCCAGATACAGCACCGCGAGCGAAATCGGAATGCCGCGGCGACGCTTGAGCACCGCGTTCAGATGGCTGTTGTCGGGGTCTTCGTAATCGTTGAGGTTTCGGGCGAAACCCAGTTCGCGGAAGAAAAAGCGATTCAGAATGCCGACCTTCTGCCGGATGTCGGCGTCGTCCGGCATGCGGCGCTGCAGGCGCACCACCAACTCATCGATCTCGGCCAGCGTGCCTTGCAGATCGAGGTCCGGATAAGCGTCCTGCGCTAGCGAGAGCGCCGCCTCGGTGAGCGGCAGGCTGTCGTCTTCCGCGACGAGCGTGCTGAAATAGTCGAGAACTCGCGTCATCGTGATCACTTCACTCGTCTTTTGAAATACGCGTACTTGAAGCCCATCAGCCAAAGCATACCGAAATATAGCGCGGCGAACAGAACGAGGCACGCCGCCAGCAACGCAATCCGGTCGACCGGCCGGTCATGCATGCCGATCCAGTCGAAACTGATGGCCAGCCAGTGCATCACGCCGGAGAGCACCAGACAGGCGCCGAGCAATTGCACGAAAAATTTGAGCCAGCCGCTCGACGGCATATAGATGCCGCGCTTGCGCAGGCCCAGAAACAGCAGCAGCGCATTGCCGCACGCGCCGAGCCCGACGCTCAGCGTGAGGCCGGCATGCGCGAAAATCGGTACGAATACATAGTTGCTGAGTTGCGTCAGCACCAGCACGACCACGCCGATCTTCACCGGCGTTTTGATGTCCTGCTTCGCGTAGAAACCCGGCGCGAGGATCTTGATCAGAATCAGGCCGATCAGGCCGACGCCGTACGCCGCGAGCGCGCGGCTGACCATGACGACCGAATTGGCGTCGAACTTACCGTAGTGGAACAGGACGGCGGTCAACGGTTCGGCGAAGAAAAACAGCGCGATCGCGCTCGGCGCGGCCAGCAGGAAGGTGACGCGCAGACCCCAGTCGAGCAGCGACGAATACTCGTGCGGATCGGCGTCGACGTGCGCCTTCGACAGGCTCGGCAGCAAAATCGTGCCGAGCGCGACGCCCAGCAGCGCGGTCGGGAACTCCATCAGGCGATCGGCGTAGTTGATCCACGAGACGGCGCCCGGGCCGATGCGCGACGCGATGTTCGTGTTGATGATCAGACTGATCTGCGCGACCGAGACCGCGAACATGGCGGGCACCATCTTCGCCAGCACGCGTTTTACGCCGCGATGCGCGAGCGCCTTCAGCGGATTCAGGCCGATGCGCGGGATCATGTCGATCTTCTTCAGACCCGGCAGTTGCACGATGAACTGCAACACCCCGCCGACGATCACCGCCCACGCGAGCGCATAGACCGGCGTTTGCATGCGCGGCGCGACGAACACCGCCGCGCCAATGAACGCGACGTTCAGCAGCACCGGCGCAAACGCGGGCAACGAGAAGTTCTTGTACGTATTCAGCACGCCCGACGCCAGCGACGTCAGCGAGATGAAGATGATGTACGGGAACATGATGCGGGTCATGGTGACCGCGAGCGTGTACGCGTGGCCTTCGTGCGCCAAACCCGACGCGACGACGAACACCACGCCGGACGCGAACACCACGCCGAGAATCGACATGACCGCCAGCGCCCACGCAAGCACTGTAGAAGTGGCATCGACCAGCGCCTTGGTGGCGTCATGCCCCTGGCTGTTCTTGAACTCGGCGAGGATGGGCACGAAAGCTTGCGAGAACGCGCCTTCGGCCGAAATACGGCGCAGCAGGTTCGGAATGCGGAAGGCGACGTAGAACGCGTCAGTGTATTGACTGGCACCGAACGCGCGTGCGATCAGCGTTTCGCGGGCCAGTCCGGTCACGCGCGACAGCAGCGTGAAGCCGCTGACCGTCAGCAGGGCTCGGAATAGATTCATGGGGCGCTTATTATACGGGTGCCGCAGGAGCGGACGACGAGCCGGAACGCGAATTGGATCGCGCAGACCGCGAATCGGACAGATTTGTCGCGCGGACGTTCGATCCGACCGCGATCTAATGCACATTCCGAGCGGGTGGCCCGATCGCGGTAGCACATTCCCCGTTGCCACGTGCCTGATTTTGTTGCTATAATCGCCGGTTTCGAAGCTCGCTCAACTTTCGGACGGGGTTCAGGTCGGCACCACGCCACCTGCTCAAAGCCTCAAATCCTCCGAAACACGGCCCGCCTTCGCGTCGTACGATCGAATTTTTTCGACACTTTTGCGCTCTTGGGCAATCGCTTCCAGGAGTTCGGATTAAAAGCAGCACCTCACCACTTGAAGGTCGGGTACTGGAAACAGGAACAGGATAAGGAACCGTCATGGCTAATACCGCACAAGCACGTAAGCGCGCCCGCCAGGCCGCCAAGGCAAACTCGCACAACTCGGCACTGCGCTCGAAGTTCCGCACGGCCATCAAGGCTGTCCGCAAGGCGATCGACGCCGGCGACAAGGCTAAGGCCCTTGAAATCTTCAAGGCATCGTCGAAGACCATCGACATCATTGCCGACAAGAAAATCGTTCACAAGAACAAGGCTGCTCGCAACAAGAGCCGTCTCGCCGCAGCCCTCAAGGGTCTGCAAGCGCCCGCAGCGCAGTAATTCCGGTCAGCCCGCTTCGGTGGGCTACCTCCTGTTTCCGCTGCACAAAAAAGCCCGCTTTGGTGGGCTTTTTTGCTTGGGGCTCGGCGGTTAGCATTTTGCGCTCAGGCCGCCCTACTCGCTGAAGCCACCGCCGCTTCAGACACAAAAAAACCCGCTACTGGCGGGTTTTTGTTTTTGCCGATCCGGCTGACACGCGTTAAATCACGTGTCTTTTTTCTTGCGGCGTGGCGTGCTCGAGTTGCAATTCACACGCTTCGGTCACGAGAAGGTCATTGTCTTTCGCGAAGTTGAGCACGAAGTCGAAGGCCATGGGTTCGATGTCCCGCAAGCGCGAATCGAGAATCACGCACTTGAGGTCGCCGATCATGGTCGGCCGGACGTAGGACGAATACTGCATGTAGGCGTTCGGCCCCTTTTTCGACCCGGGGCCGAAGCATGCCATCACGCCCGCAAGCCGCTCCGACCAGTCGCTCGGTCGGAACCGCTTTCCCTTCGACGTGATGCCCTGAATGAAAAATTCGGTTGGAGCTTCTTCGGCCATGTAGGAATACCTGTGTAACTGCCCAGCGGGATGACAGCAAAGCGGACGGCACGGCGACATGCACTGCGTGAACTCGCCATGCCGACGAATCGCGCCACCGGAAACCGCCAGGGGCCGACTGAACTGCCTCGGCGCTGGTCATGACGGCGCACCGCGTGAGGGCTTTCTGAGCCGCGCGAGCCGTGTCCCGCAAGCGAAATATGGGCTTGCTGGGCTTTGGGATAACCGCAAGATTATAGCGCAGCGGACCTTTTTCCGCAGCGCACACAAGACTTGTCCGACACTTGCGAGCGGCTTTCAGACAGCTTGCCCGGCCTTTTAGCCGACTCGTCAAACGGGGCGAAATCCTTTATGCTGCATTGAGTTACCACAAACGACGGCGGCGCCGTCCGGCAATCCTGCCGGGTGAGACCGCCGTATTTGTTTCATGACCGCCAAGAAAATTCGCCACTATCTGCAGTTCAAGGATTTCTCGCTGGACGACTACGAGTACGTGCTCGAACGCGCGCGCATTCTGAAGCGCAAATTCAAGAGCTACGAGACTTATCACCCGCTGCACGATCGCACGCTGGCCATGATCTTCGAAAAGAATTCGACACGCACGCGCCTGTCGTTCGAAGCCGGCATCTTCCAGCTGGGCGGCCACGCGGTGTTCATGAGCACGCGCGACACCCAGCTCGGCCGCGGCGAACCGATCGAAGACGCGGCGCAAGTCATCTCGCGCATGGTCGACATCATCATGATCCGCACGTTCGGCCAGGACATTCTCAAGCGCTTCGCCGAGAATTCGCGTGTGCCGGTGATCAACGGGCTGACCAACGAATATCACCCGTGCCAGGTGCTGGCGGACATTTTCACGTACTTCGAACACCGTGGCCCGATTCGCGGCAAGACGGTGGCATGGGTCGGCGACGCCAACAACATGCTGTACACGTGGATTGAAGCCGCGCAGATCCTCGGCTTCAAACTGCGCCTGTCCACGCCGCCGGGCTACAAGCTCGATCACACCATGGTTGCCGCGGAAAGCGCGCCGTTCTACGAAGAGTTCGACGACCCGAACGAAGCCTGCGCGGGCGCCGATCTCGTCACAACCGACGTCTGGACCAGCATGGGCTTCGAAGCTGAAAACGAAGCGCGCAAGAAAGCCTTCGCCGACTGGTGCGTCGACGCCGACATGATGGCGCGCGCCAACGCCGACGCGCTGTTCATGCACTGCCTGCCCGCCCACCGCGGCGAGGAAGTCAGCGCCGAAGTGATCGACGGCCCGCAAAGCGTCGTGTGGGACGAAGCGGAAAATCGTCTGCACGTGCAAAAGGCGTTGATGGAATACCTGCTGCTCGGCAAGCTGAATCACTGAGCGAGCCGCTGCCCAGCACGATCAGCAGCATCTGCGTGAAGCGCGACGGGGCCTTGAATACGAGGCAAGGCATCCACGTCAGCGCCACGCATCCGGCCGAATGTCAGGGCTTCATAAGAGCCTGGCCGACCCGCCACCTAGCCCCAAAACCGCGGGCGCGTGGCGGTTTAGTGTCAAAATAGTGCTTTTTCCGCGCTCCGGAACCGCCGGCGCGCCTTGTTTTCCCGCTTTTTCCAGCTACGAGTTCACCATGAGCGATATCAAGAAAGTCGTGCTCGCCTATTCGGGCGGCCTCGACACCTCCGTCATCCTGAAGTGGTTGCAGGACAATTACGACGCCGAAGTCGTCACGTTCACGGCCGACATCGGCCAGGGCGAAGAGCTGGAACCGGCGCGCAAGAAAGCCCTGCAACTCGGCATCAAGCAGGACAACATCTTCATCGAAGACCTGCGCGAAGAATTCGTGCGCGACTACGTGTTCCCGATGTTCCGCGCCAACACGATTTATGAAGGCGAGTACCTGCTGGGCACGTCGATCGCGCGTCCGCTGATAGCCAAGCGTCAGATCGAGATCGCTCGCGCCACCGGCGCGCAGGCGGTGTCGCACGGCGCAACCGGCAAGGGCAACGACCAGGTTCGCTTCGAACTCGGCTACTACGCGCTGGAACCGGGCATCAAGGTGATCGCGCCGTGGCGTGAATGGGATCTGCTGTCGCGCGAAAAGCTGCTCGCTTACGCGGAAAAGGCCGGCATTCCGATCGAAATGAAGCACAAGCAAGGCGGCGCGCCGTATTCGATGGACGCGAACCTGCTGCACATTTCGTTCGAAGGCCGTCATCTGGAAGACCCGAAGAACGAAGCCGAAGCCGATATGTGGCGTTGGACCGTGTCGCCGGAACAGGCGCCGGACCAGGCTGAATTCCTCGATATCGAATACGAGCACGGCGATCCGGTCGCGATCAACGGCAAGCGTCTGTCGGCGGCGGAAATGCTGACCGAGCTGAACCGTCTGGGCGGCAAGCACGGCATCGGCCGTCTGGATCTGGTGGAAAACCGTTACGTCGGCATGAAGTCGCGCGGCTGCTATGAAACGCCGGGCGGCACGATCATGCTGAAGGCGCACCGCGGCATCGAGTCGATCACACTCGACCGTGAAGTCGCACACCTGAAAGACGACCTGATGGCTCGTTACGCGTCGCTGATTTATAACGGCTACTGGTGGAGCCCGGAGCGTCGCGCGATCCAGGTGCTGATCGACCATACGCAAGACAAGGTCAACGGCTGGGTGCGTGTGAAGCTGTACAAGGGCAGCGTGTCGGTTGTCGCGCGCGATTCGAAAGAAACGCTGTTCGACAAAACCATCGCCACGTTCGACGACGACGGTGGCGCTTACAACCAGGCCGACGCCGGCGGCTTCATCAAGCTGAACGCACTGCGTATGCGGATCGCGGAAAATGCGCGCCGTCAGCGTGACTGAAGGTGAGCATTTCGGCGTAGGCTAACTTCGTGCAAGCGAAGTTAAGCGCCGAAAAGTTGACGCAAAAAAAGCGCCGGGAGAAATCTCCCGGCGCTTTTTTCTTTTCCAGCCGTCGCTCAGAACCGGGGGCAATTCAACAGTCCGACCGCACCTCAGCCGATCACAAACAAACCGGCTCCGCTTCCAGCTCCACACCAAATCTCGCGAACACATCGCGCTGTACCGCCTTCGCGAGCGCCAGCACCTCCGCCCCACTCGCGCCGCCGCGATTCACCAGCACCAGCGCCTGCCGTTCATGCACCGCCGCTGCGCCCATCGCGCGCCCTTTCCAGCCGCATTGATCGATCAGCCAGCCTGCCGCGAGCTTCACCCGCCCATCCGCCTGGGGATATGACACGAGCTCCGGCTCCTTCAACTTCAACGCCTCGAACTGCTGCGCCTCCACCACCGGATTCTTGAAGAAACTGCCAGCATTGCCGAGCTCCAGCGGATCCGGCAGCTTCGCGCGCCGCACCGCGACCACCGCATCGAAAATGGCCTGCGCAGTGGGCGACGCATCCACATGACCGTTCGCAGCCAACGCCCGCGCCAGATCGGCATAAGCAGCGCGCGGCTGCCAGGCCTTCGGCAGACGGAACGTCACCGACGTAATCACGAAGCGGTCGCGCCCTTCCCGCTTGAAAAAACTGTCGCGGTAGCCGAACCGGCAGGCCTGTGAGTCCAGCTCGACCGTCTCGCCCGTGGCGAGCTCCACCGCGCGCAGCGACGCGAAGCGCTCGCACATCTCCAGGCCATACGCACCGATATTCTGAATCGGCGCCGCGCCGACCGTGCCCGGAATCAGCGCGAGGTTTTCCAGTCCGGGCAACCCTTGCGCCAAGGTCCACGCCACGAACTCGTGCCACGACTCGCCGCCGGCCGCTTCGACGTACCACGCCGCGTCGTCTTCGCGCACGACACGCCGGCCGCGCAGCGCCACCAGTAACACGACTCCACCGAAATCGCCGCTCAGCACCACGTTGCTGCCGCCGCCCAGCACCAGACGCGGCAAGCCGGCCGCGCGCGGGTCGCGCACCGCCGCCATCAGTTGCTCCTCGCGCTCGATCCGGCACGCAAACTGCGCGCGAACGTCGAAGCCGAAGGTGTTGTGCGCCTTCAGCGAGTAGCCGGCCATGAACTCGGGGGATTCGGATTGGGACATCGGAATGAGAGGAATGAGCGTCGAATGAAACGACATCGGCCCCGGTCCGCGCGACAATGCACGGCAGCCTTGGGCAAAAGGGAACGGCGTCGGTAAAATGACGACCGGTCCGTGATTATAGCGAGTGCCCCGTGAGCAGCCGACCGGCCGCGTCACGCACCGCAGCACTATTGGGAGAATGCAATGCCATCGTTTGACGTCGTCTGTGAAGCAGACATGATTGAAGTGAAGAACGCGATCGAGCAGTCCAACAAGGAAATCTCAACCCGCTTCGACTTCAAAGGGTCGGACGCGCGCGTCGAACACAAGGAAAACGAAATCACCGCCTACGCGGACGATGACTTCAAGCTCGGCCAGGTGACCGACGTGCTGCTGTCCAAAATGGCCAAGCGCAACGTGGACGTGCGCTTCCTCGACTACGGCAAGACCGAGAAGATCGGCGGCGACAAGGTCAAGCAGGTCATCAAGATCAAGAAGGGCGTGTCCGGCGACCTGTCGAAGAAAATCGTGCGCCTCGTCAAGGACAGCAAGATCAAGGTCCAGGCGAGCATTCAGGGCGACGCGGTGCGCATTACCGGCGGCAAGCGCGACGATCTGCAAAGCGTGATCGCGATGCTGCGCAAAGACGTGACCGACACGCCGCTCGACTTCAACAACTTCCGCGACTGAGCGTCAGTTACGCGGATGGGCGCCTGGGTAACCAGGCGCCCGCCGGGCGGCACGGCCGCGAAGGCGCCGCGCGACTTATGCGCGGCGGTGTCGACAAAGCGCTAGCAGCCCACCCGCCCACGCGTCACCCCAGCCTTGGAGGAGGCGCAGAGTGCGCCCACACTCAACAACCCGCCACACCCCTCGGCTTCACCCTCAACGATCATTCCCCGCCGCCGGACTCGCGGCCGCCTCCGCCTTCTTGGCGCCGATCCGGCTTTCCTGCCCGCGCATCAGCTTGGCGATATTGCCGCGATGACGCCACACCAGCAGCGTGCTCATCACCACGATCGCCAGCGCGATAATGTGCGGCCCGAACAGAAAGCCATCGAACAGCGGCGCGAACACCGCCGCAGCCAACGCGGCCAGCGACGAATAGCGCGTGAAGAACGCCACGATCAGCCACGTAAGCAGCGTAGCGATACCGAGAATCGGATTGATCGCGAGCAGCACGCCCGCGGCAGTGGCCACGCCTTTGCCGCCCTTGAAGCGGAAGAAAACCGGATACAGGTGGCCGAGAAACACCGCGATCGACGCGATCGCCACCGACGTATCGTCGAGCCCAAAACGCGCGCCGAAGTGCACCACGACCCACACCGGCAGCCAGCCCTTGAAGGCGTCGCCGATCAGCGTGAGAATCGCGGCCTTCTTGCTGCCGCTGCGCAGCACGTTGGTAGCGCCCGGATTGCCCGAGCCGTACGAGCGGGGGTCGTCGAGGCCCATCGCTTTGCTGACGATCACGGCAAACGACAGCGAACCGATCAGGTAGGCAACGACAGCAACGATCAGGTTTTGCATCAAGGGACTCTTATAAGGATCGGCGGTCTGAAACTCGATACCCCAACCGCAACAGGGCATACAACAAGGCGTGCAACGGACAGACACACCCGCAAACACAGCGGACGACAAAGCGGCGCACATTCTACCCAACCCGCCCGCCCGGAAAACATTCAGGCAAACGTCAATCGACGCTCGCGCACTGAACCGCCTTCGCGGCCAGCAGACCGGTCAGCACCTTCGGCTCGATACTGACCAGGAATCCGCGCCGCCCGCCGTTCAGCCAGACCGTGTCCATCTCGAGAATGCTCGACTCGACGTACACAGGCATCGCCTTGCGCGTCCCGAACGGTGAGGTGCCGCCGATCAGATAGCCGGAGTGCCGGTTCGCCACCTCGGGCTTGCACGGCTCGACGCGCTTCGCGCCGATCTGCCGTGCGAGGTTCTTGGTGCTGACGGTCCGGTCGCCGTGCATCAGCACGATCAGCGGCTTGGCGTGTTCGTCTTCCATGACCAGCGTCTTCACGACATGA
This sequence comes from Burkholderia sp. 9120, assembly GCF_000745015.1. Lineage (NCBI taxonomy): Bacteria > Pseudomonadati > Pseudomonadota > Betaproteobacteria > Burkholderiales > Burkholderiaceae > Burkholderia > Burkholderia sp. 9120. The sequence goes on from NZ_JQNA01000001.1 coordinate 1,542,891, forward strand.
TGTTCGTCTACGCCGAGCTGGCGCGCCGATTCGCCGGTGCCGCCGTGTTCGACATAATCGTAAGGATGTTCGCCGAACGCGACGCCATGGCGGCGCAGAAACTGCGTGGCCGGCGTTTCGGAAACGTGTCTGGATTTGCTCATCGGCGCATTGTAATGGCGAGTTTGCACAACGGCTATTTGCCGAACGGCCAATTGTGCGGGTCCGGCGATTGTGGCACGATCGTTCGCAAATCGTCCGACGCACCGCACGTTGGGCACCGAATCGCTAACCGCAACCATGTTGCACGGAGACAGCGTTGAGCCTCGAGTCCTCCCCCCGTTCCACGATCGACATCCCCGCCTTGCTCGCCGCCCTGCCCGCGCGCATCGCCGAGATTCCGGCGCTCGCCGCCGCCCGCGATCCGCAGCACGTCGCGCTGATCGAAGATGCGCGCCGTCTCACCAGCGCGCAACTGCTGGCCGCCGTCGAAGCCGCCGCCGCGCTGCTGCGCGAATGGGGCGTGCGTGGCGGCGACCGCGTGATGATCGTCGCGGAAAACAGCATCGCGCAGATCGTGCTGCTGTTCGCCACGGCGAAACTGGACGCGTGGGCGCTGGTGTCGAACGCGCGCCTGTCCGCTGCGGAACTCGACTCGATCCGTGCGCACGCGCAGCCCCGCGTGGTCGCGTACGCGGTGGAAAGTTCGAAGGACGCCGAGCAGCATGCCGTGCGTCATCAGGCGATCGCAGCGCCGGCGTTTACACCGGACATCGGCGCGTGGTCCTACACGGTCGAGGCCAACGTGCAGGCCGAACCCGTCGAAGCCGCCAACCACCGCCAATGCGCCGCGCTGATCTACACCACCGGCACCACCGGCGCGCCGAAGGGCGTGATGCTGTCGCATCGCAACTTGATGTTCATCGCGTCGGTGTCGAGCCGCCTGCGCAACGTCGGCCCTGACGACGTCGTCTACGCCGTGCTGCCCATCTCGCACGTGTACGGTTTCGCGTCGGTGTGTCTCGGCAGCCTGCACGCGGGCGCGACCTTGCGGCTCGCGCCGCGCTTCGCGCCGGAAGCCGTGCGTCGCGCGCTCGCCGACGAACGCGTGTCGATCTTCCAGGGCGTGCCGGCCATGCACGCCAAGCTGCTCGAACATCTGCAGACGCACGGCCATGCGTGGTCCGCGCCGCGTCTGCGCTTCGCCTACTCGGGCGGCTCGCCGCTCGACGCCGCGCTGAAGTCGCAGATCGAAGCCGTCTACGGTCTGCCGCTGCACAACGGCTACGGTATGACCGAAAGCAGCCCGACCGTCTCGCACACCATGCTCGACCTGCCGCGTAGCGACTGCTCAGTTGGCGAGGTCATTCCGGGCGTCGAGGTGCGCTTCGTCGGACTCGACGGTGTGGATGCCGCGCCCGGCGAGATCGGCGAGTTGTGGGTGCGTGGCCCGAACGTGATGCTCGGCTATTACCGTAACCCCGAGCAAACGCGTGTCGCCGTGACTGAAGACGGCTGGCTCAAGACCGGCGATCTCGCGCGCCAGGACGCGGACGGCGCGTTGCATATCGTCGGGCGCAGCAAGGAGCTGATCATCCGCTCGGGCTTCAACGTGTATCCAGCCGAAGTCGAGCATGCGTTGAACGCGCATCCGCAGGTCGTGCAGTCGGCAGTGATCGGGCGGGCGGTCGAGGGTAATGAGGAAGTGGTCGCGTTCGTCGAATTGATCGCGGGCGCGAAGGTGACGGCGGCTGAGCTGATTGCGTGGTGCGGCGAGCGGCTCGCGCCGTATAAGCGCCCGGCCGAAGTGAAAGTGCTTGCCGCGTTACCCGCCGCTTCGACCGGCAAGATTCTCAAGCACCGGTTGCGCGAGTATCTCTGAAGCGACAACCGACGCGCCGCTGCGGGCGCCACACCACCTCACCCACGCGGATGATGCTCCGCGTGCAGCGACTTCAACCGCTCGCGCGCCACGTGCGTGTAAATCTGCGTGGTCGAGATGTCGGTATGTCCGAGCAGCAATTGCACGACGCGCAGATCGGCGCCATGGTTGAGCAGGTGCGTCGCGAACGCATGCCGCAACGTGTGCGGCGACAACGGCGCATGCACATTCGCCGCCACCGCATGCCGCTTGATGATGTTCCAGAACTGCTGACGCGTCATGCCCTCCGCGCGGCTCGTCACGAACAGCGCGTCCGTGGCGCGCGCGCCGAGCAGCGCCGGCCGCGCCTCGCGCAGATAACGTTCGATCCAGCCATGCGCCTCTTCGCCGAACGGAATCAGACGCTCCTTCGAGCCCTTGCCCATCACGCGCACCACGCCTTCGTTCAGGCCCACTTCCACGGTCTTGAGCGTGACGAGTTCCGTGACACGCAGACCGCTCGCGTACATCAGTTCCAGCATCGTGCGGTCGCGCAAACCTAAGGGCGTGGCGACATCGGGCGCGCCGAGCAGCGCTTCGACTTGCGCCTCGCTCAGCGTCGACGGAAAACGCGGCGGCTGTTTTGCGGAGCGGATGCGCAGCGTCGGATCGACCTTCGCGCGATGTTCGCGCACCGCCCACGCGTAATACCGCCGAAACACCGAAAGCCGGCGGTTCGCCGACGTCGATTTGTCCTTCTGACGCGCGGCGCTATATGCGTTGAGATCGGCTTTGCCGGCAATATCGAGCGACGTGTTGCGGGTCTGCGCCAGCCATTCGCAGAACAGACGCAGATCGCGGCGATACGCGTCGAGCGTGTTGCGCGACAGGCCGTGTTCGAGCCACAGCGCGTCGCAGAATGCGTCGATCGAGGCGGAACTCGCCGCGAACAGAGGCGACGCGAGGCTCGCGCCGTCAGCCAGGGTATCGCTCATGCGTAGGGAATGCCTTCATGCTTGAGAAGCCAGCGTTTGACGTTGCGAAAGAAACCGTCGCCGGCATGATGCGCGAAACCGCCGATGTCGCCCGAGCCGACCACCCGATGACACGGAATCACGATCGGGAAATAGTTCGAACCGCATGCTTGCCCGACCGCGCGCGGCACGCTGCCCACCTGCTTCGCCAGTTGCCCGTAAGTCAGCACGACGCCAGGAGGAATTGCGCTGATCGCCTGCCAGACGCGCTGCTGGAACGCAGTGCCGACCGGCGCGAGCGGCAATTCGAAGGTGGCGGACGCCTGCTCGAAATACCGTTCGATCTGCTCGACCGCTTGCCGGGCCAACGGCGTGTCCGGCGCGACGTTCTCGATCGACTCCGGCAGATAGACGATCTCGCGCACGGCGTCGCCTTCGAGGCGAATGCCGACTTTGCCGAACGGCGCATCGATCACTGCGTTGAACATGGTTGCCTGCCCCCTGACTGGCGCGGAATGCCGCTACTTTACGCCGCTTCCAAAGCCCATTCCACATGCTCGCGCACCACCGCCGACGGGTCGTCGGCACGCAGCCTTAGCGAATCAACAATGCGCTCGCGCGCCTCCTCGCTCAAGCTTTCCGGCGACGCCGCGCGCAACGCATTGCCCATTCCCACCGCGAGATTGCGCAGCCAGCTTTCGTAACCGATGCGGCGAATCGCGCTGCCCTGCATGCGCGTGTCGAAGTCTTCCGCGCTCCATGCAAACAGCTCGACGAGCGACGCACGATCCAGCCCATGCCGCACGTCGAAATCGGCGACCGGCGCCGCCTGCGCGAACTTGTTCCACGGACACACGAGTTGGCAATCGTCGCAGCCATACACGCGATTGCCGATCAGCGGCCGCATCTCCACGGGAATACTGCCTTTCAATTCGATCGTGAGATAGGAGATGCACAGCCGCGCGTCGACCTTATACGGCGCGACGATCGCACCGGTCGGACAGGCGTCGATGCAGCGTGTGCAACTGCCGCAATGCGCGCCGGGCGTTTCCGGCGCAACGTCGGGCGCGATCTCGGCGTCGGTCGGCAACGGCAAGTCGACATAAATTTCGCCGAGGAAAAACAGCGAGCCCGCATCGCGTTGCAGCAGCAGCGTGTGCTTGCCGCGCCAGCCGATGCCGGCCTTCTGCGCAAGTTCTACCTCGAGCACGGGCGCCGAATCGGTAAATACGCGGTAACCGAACGCGCCGATCTCGGCTTCGATTTTCTCGGCAAGTTGTTGCAAACGGTTACGCATAACCTTGTGATAATCGCGGCCGCGCGCATAGATCGACACCACCGCCGCCGACGGATCCGCAAGCCGCGCCGTTTCGGCCGCACGCCAGTCCTGCACGAGCGGCGCAATGAGCGGCACAGCGAGCGGCGCGTCCTGCAAAGCGCTTTCGTGCGCCTTTCCGCTCAATGTCTGCGCGGGCAAATAGGCGATGCGCGCGGTAATCACACGTCGCGTACCGGCCACAAGCTCGGCCGGGCGCGCGCGTTTCAACCCGTGTTTCGCCATATAATCCATCTCGCCGTGACAACCCGCTTCCAGCCAGGCTGCAAGCGGCGCTTCGGCAGCGGAGAGGTCGGTGTCGCTAATGCCGATCGCCCCGAAACCCAGTTCACGGCCCCAACTTTTGATGTCGAGCGCGAGCGCATTCAGCGCCGCTTCATCGAATGGACGCTCGGCACCCGCGTCGTGGTTAGACGCTGGCGTGCTGGAAACAGGGGACTCCGGACTTCGGTTCATCACGCCATTTTACGAGAATGCCTGTCAATCCCGATCAAGCGATCCAACCGCCCGCTGCAGTCCTGCTCGAACGCACCTTCGCGCTCGCGGACGAAGCCGCCACGCTCGCCTTCGGCGCGCGCTTCGCGCAAGCGATCGAAAGCCTGCGCGGCACGCCGGGCGAAACACGGCAAGCGGCGCCAGGCGCTGACGGCGACACGGCATTTCACGGGCTGCAAGTGCAGTTGGTCGGCGATCTCGGCGCTGGCAAAACCACCCTCGTCCGCTCGACCTTGCGCGGCCTCGGTCACACCGGCCGCGTGCGCAGTCCCACCTACACCCTCGTCGAACCCTACGAGCTCGAACGGCCCGCTGGGGAACTCACGCTCTATCACTTCGATCTGTATAGATTCACCGATCCGGCCGAATGGGCCGATGCGGGCTTTCGGGAGTACTTCGACAGCGGCGCGGTCTGCCTCGTCGAATGGCCGCAACGCGCGGGGCGTCTCCTGGGCGTGCCGGATCTCGTCTTCACGCTCGAGCTGGATCACACGGGCGAAGGCCGCGTACTCGTCGCACGCGCATATAGCGAATCAGGAAAGGCATGTCTCGAAAGATGTTGATCAAACCGTTCCGCTCGATCGAATCGGCGGCTACCGCCTCGCATAACTGGCGGCGTCGGCAGATTCTGTGCGCGGGCGCGTCCACGCTGATGCTCGGCCTCGTCGCGCCGCGGCTCGCATGGGCCAGCTCGGTGCTCGGCGTGCGGGTCTGGCCGGCGCGCGACTACACCCGCGTGACGATCGAATCCGATCAGCCGTTGCAGAACGCCCAGCAATTGCTGCAGGGACCGGACCGGCTGGTGGTCGATCTGAGCGGCCTCGACCTCGATCAGGCGCTGAAGGATCTGGTGTCGAAGATCACGCCGAACGATCCACAAATCTCGTCGGTGCGGGTCGGGCAATATCAGCCGCACGTGGTGCGCATGGTGTTCGACCTGAAGGGTTCTGTGAAGCCGCAGGTGTTCACGCTGCCGCCGGTCGGCGCGTACAAGTACCGGCTGGTGTTCGACCTGTATCCGGCGGTCGCGCCCGATCCGTTGATGGATCTGCTCGCGCAGACCGAACACAAGCAGCAGACGCTGAACGAAAACAGCGCGCCGCCCGCTACGCTGAGCGGCCCCGGCACCACGCCGCCCACGGCCGACAACAGCGAGGCGTTCTTCGACCGCTATGCGCAGAACGGTGGCGCTGGCGCCGGTTCGTCGAACGGCGTGCCGCGTCCGCCGGTGCATGGTGCGCCTACGCCCATGCCACCGATCATCGCCAGGCCCACCGCGCCGGTCGCGCCGCCTACCGCGATCGCTCGCAATAAAGGTGGCAACAGCGCAAGCAACCTGGGCGGTGACGACAACGGCGGCGACGACAACTACGCGTTCACCGCGCCAAAATCCGGCAAGAGCAACACGGTGCGTCTGCTGACCGTCGCGATCGACCCGGGTCACGGCGGCGAAGACCCGGGCGCGATCGGCAGTTCGGGCACGTACGAAAAACACGTCGCGCTCGACATCGCGAAGAAGCTGCGCGCGAAGATCGACGCGCAGCCCAACATGCGCTCCATGATGACGCGCGACGCCGACTTCTTCGTGCCGCTGAACGTGCGCGTGCAGAAGGCGCGGCGCGTCGGCGCGGACCTGTTCGTGTCGATTCACGCGGACGCGTTCACCACGCCCGAGGCGAAGGGCTCGTCGGTGTTCGCGCTATCCGACCACGGCGCCTCGAGCGCCGCGGCGCGCTGGATGGCGAACAAGGAGAACTCGTCGGATCAGATCGGCGGGATCAATATCAAGAGCGCCGACGCCAGCGTCAATCGCGCGCTGTTCGATATGTCGACCACCGCGCAGATTCGCGACTCGATGCGCTACGGTAACTTCGTGCTGAAGGAAATCGGCGGCATCAACAAGCTGCACAAGGGCTCGGTGGAACAGGCCGGGTTCGCCGTGCTGAAGGCGCCGGACATTCCGTCGATCCTCGTGGAGACGGCCTTCATCAGCAACCCGGATGAAGAACGCCGCCTGAACGACGACGCGTATCGCGACAAGATGGCCGACGCGATCATGAACGGCATCAAGCGTTATTTCGCGGCGAATCCGCCGTTGGCGAAGAACCGTATGACGTGATGATGTGTTGGGAGGCTATGAGCGTCATGCAGCATGAGCGTGGCGTTCACAAGTTCACACCCCGATCGTCTACCTGTCGAATCACACCGCGCGAAACGCGCAAGCAAACGCCCAAACAAACCGGCCGCTCTCCACAACGAGGCGGCCATTTTCTTTTGCACGAGACAAACGCTCCTTGCTACGGATTCCCGGAGCGTCAACCTGCGACAGCCTGCGGCAAGGTGCGCCGAACCGTCGTCGTCACGCCCTCCGCAGTAGAATCATCCATTAAGCAAAATCCCCACACACTATTCCAGCCGAGCCTGACCATGTCTTCCTCGATCAAAGCAGTCCTCAAACCGCATCTGCGCGACGTCGGCAGTCTGACCGTGCGGCGTGTGCTGCCCGCCATGGCCGCACGTCTGATCGGTCCGTTCATCTTCTTCGATCACATGGGTCCGGCCACGCTCGAACCCGGCGTCGGCCTCGACGTGCGTCCGCATCCGCATATCGGCCTCGCCACCGTGACGTATCTGTTCGAAGGCTCGGTCATGCATCGCGACAGCCTCGGCTCGGAGCAGAAGATCGTCCCCGGCGACGTCAACTGGATGACCGCGGGCCGCGGCATCGTCCATTCCGAACGCACGCCGGAAGAAGACCGCGCGACCGGCCTGACCATGCACGGCATTCAGACCTGGGTCGCGTTGCCGCTGGACGACGAAGACATCGAGCCGTCGTTCTCACATCATGCCGGCGACACGCTGCCGGTCGTCGAGCGTAACGGCGTGACGCTGCGGGTGATCGCGGGCACCGCTTTTGGCGAGACCTCGCCGGTCGTCACGTTCTCCGGCACGCTGTATGTGGCCGGTGAGTTCGCGCCGGGCAGCGCCTTCGCGCTGGAACCGGAACACGAGGAACGCGGCGTCTATCTGGTGGACGGCGATCTGGAGATCGACGGCACGCCGCTCGAAGTCGGTCAGATGGCCGTGCTCGCGCTCGACGAAACCGTCACGCTCGCCAGCACGCACGGCGCGCGCGTGATGCTGCTCGGCGGCGAGAAGCTGGACGGCGAGCGCTTTATCGAGTGGAATTTCGTCGCCAGTTCGCGCGAGAAGATCGAAGCCGCGAAGCTGGCCTGGACGAATCAGGAGATGGGCAAGGTGCCGGGCGAGACTGAATGGATTCCGCTGCCGGAACGCAAAGGCGCTTGATCGGCGAAGGAGACGCGTCGGCACACGCCGTATTGAATCCACGCCGACCGGCCCCATTTAATGACAAACCGTTTTATCGACGAGGACGCAATGGACACCACTCTGGCCACTTTCGAACAGGACGTCATCACGGCGTCGACGCTGGCCCCCGTGCTGGTCGATTTCTGGGCGCCCTGGTGCGGCCCGTGCAAGACGCTCGGCCCGATGCTCGAAAAGCTCGAAGCCGAAGCCGCCGGCAAATGGAAGCTGGTGAAGGTGAACGTGGACGAAAACCAGGAGCTGGCCGCGCACTTCCAGGTGCGCAGCATTCCGCACGTCATGGCGTTTGCCGACGGCCGGCCGGTCGATCAGTTCGTCGGCGTGCTGCCTGAAGGTCAGTTGCGCGAGTTTATCGAGCGGCTGGTACCGCAAGGCGCGGACGCGGCGCGTCTCGAAGCGCAAACCGCGCTGGCCGAAGGCCGCCGCGACGACGCGTACGACGCGCTGCAAGCCGCCCTCGCCTACGACCCGGGTTTCGACGAAGCGCGCATGGACCGCATCGAGATGCTGCTCGAAGACAACCTGATCGACGAAGCCCGCAACGAAGTCGATCTGCTGTCGCCGAAAACCACGCAGGGCATCGACGCGCGTTTCAACGCGATCAAGACGCGACTCGACGCCGTGGATGCCGCCGCGGACCTGCCGCCCACAGACGCACTCGAAGCCAAAGTCGCCGCCGATCCGGCGGATCTCGAAGCGCGCTTCGATCTGGCCAGCGCGCTGATTGCGCATCGTAAGTACGAAGGGGCGCTGGAACATCTGCTGGCGATCGTGCAACGCGACCGCACGTTCCGTGACGATATCGGCCGCAAGACGATGCTGTCGGTGTTCGATCTGGCCGCGCATCAGCCGGAGCTGGTGTCGCAATGGCGGCGTAAGTTGAGCGCGGCATTGTTTTAAACAAACCGCGCAATGCCCGAATGCGGTGGCAGCCTATGCGGCCATCGCATGTTTCTTCAAGCCGCGGCCGGCTTCCCTAACGCCCGCAACACATGCGCGGCGGCGGCAAATCCAAAGCTCGCGGTCACACACACGCTCGAGCCAAACCCCGCGCAATTCAAACCGACCGGGCCTACAGGCGACGTGTTCACCTGCTCCGCGTCCTCGTCGACATCGACTGCGGCCACTTCCGGATAGATCAGCGGTTCGTCGGAATACACCGCGCTCACCTTGAACTTCGCTTTCGGCCCGCGCGGGAAATTGTGCTGTTTGCGCAATTGCGCGCGCACCTTCGACAGCAACGGGTCCTGGATCGTCAGCGCAAGATCGTCGATGCGAATGCGCGTCGGATCGAGTTGCCCACCCGCGCCGCCCACCGTGATCAACGGCTGATTCCGCTCGACGCACCACGCGATCAGCGCGGTCTTGGTGCGCACGCTGTCGATCGCATCGATCACGTAATCAAAGCCGCCGCCGAGCGTCGCGGCGAAATTATCCGGCTCGACGAAGTCTTCGATCAGCCGCACATCGCAATACGGATTGATCGCCGCGATGCGTTCGGCCATGGCTTCGACTTTCGGTTTCCCGTAGTTGCCGTCGAGCGCATGGATCTGCCGGTTAGTGTTGCTCTCGGCCACGTTGTCGAGATCGATCAGCGTCAGCGTGCCGACCGCGCTGCGCGCGAGCGCTTCGGCCACCCACGACCCCACGCCGCCAATACCGATCACCGCGACATGCGCCGCTTCGAACGCAGCCAGCGCCGGCGCCCCATACAGACGGGCGATACCGCCGAAGCGCCGCGCGCGGTCGGCGGTTTCACTCCCGTCGAGGCTGGTAGTAAGATCGGATTGCGCGGTGGGGCTGGACATGGTGGCGGGGCTCGTTGGAAATCAGGCGAAACAGGTAAAACGGAAATGTGCGGCGCTCACGCGTTCGCAGCCGGTATTTTGCCTGATCGCGTCAATCCCTATCGGCGCAAGGGTGACTCAGCGCAAGCGAGCGCGAATATGGCGCAATACACTGGTGTACGGCGCGAGGCCTTGACCTGGTCGCGCGCAAAGATTTCTCTCCTTAGCTATACTGGACTGACTGTAGCGTTCGCATAAGAACATGACCTCACTCGCCGATCTTCGAAACAACTATTCGCTCGGTTCTTTGGACGTTGCCGATGTCGACCGCAACCCGTTTCGTCAATTCGATACGTGGTTTGAACAGGCCGTCAACGCCCAACTCCCCGAGCCGAATACCATGACGCTCGCCACGGTCGACTCGCGCGGCCGGCCGTCAGCGCGCATTGTGCTGATCAAAGGCGTCGACGAACGCGGCTTCGTGTTCTTCACCAATTACGAAAGCCGCAAGGGCTGCGAACTGACCGCGAATCCGTACGCGAGCCTGCTGTTTTACTGGATCGAACTCGAACGCCAGGTGCGGATCGAGGGCAGCATTGTCAAAACCAGCGCGGAAGAAAGCGACAAGTACTTCGCCTCGCGTCCGCTCGGTTCACGCATCGGTGCATGGGCATCCAATCAGAGTCAGGTAATTGAAAGCCGCTCGCAACTCGAAACACGCGAACGCGAAATCAGCCTGCTCTACGGCGACCAGCCGCCGCGTCCGCCGCATTGGGGCGGCTATCGTTTGGTACCCGAAGCAATCGAATTCTGGCAGGGCCGGCCGTCGCGTCTTCACGACCGTCTGCTCTACACGCGTTCAAGCGAACACAGCGACTGGCAAATCTCCCGTCTGTCGCCCTGAATCGGAATTTAACGCCGTCGCGCGCGCTGCCAACGTAGCGGCGCACGCCGGCCGGATGGCATCTCGCGGCAAGGGAGTTGCGCCGCACTGGGCTGCGATCCACACAAGCTTTGCTTTAATTCAACGGACACGGAGAGATCACATGTTCTGGGAGAAGAAGCTGGCGCAGTGGGTGGAAGACGTAAAAACCAAAGCTAACCTGCCCGCACGCCTCGTGCTGTGGGACGGTCAGCAACATGACTTCGGGCAGTTCGCGGCGCCTCAGGTCACCCTTCATGTCAAAAGCGCCACGGCGCTGCCCTATCTGCTCGAACCGAGCCTCGACAATCTCGGCGAGGCGTACGTGAAAGGCAAGATCGACATCGAAGGCAAGCTGTCGGACATCATCAATATCAGCTACCAGTTGGCGCGCAATACCGTCAACAGCGCGAGCAAGCTGGCGCGCGTGCGGCGCTATTTCCATCACTCGAAAGCGTCGGACAAGAAGGCGATCCAGTATCACTACGACGTCTCGAACGAGTTCTACAAGCTGTGGCTCGACGAGAACATGGTGTACTCGTGTGCGTACTTCGAGAACGGCGACGAAGATCTCGCCACCGCGCAGATCAAGAAGATCGATCACATCCTCACCAAGATCCAGTTGCAGCCCGGGCAGCGTCTGCTCGATATCGGCTGCGGCTGGGGCGCGCTCGTGCTGCGCGCGGCGCAGAAGTTCGGTGCGAAGTGTGTGGGCGTGACGCTCTCGCAGAACCAGTTCGATCTCGCCACCGCGCGCGTGAAAGCCGCGGGTCTCGAAGACCAGATCGAAATTCGTCTGCAGGATTATCGCGACGTCGAAGGACAGTTCGACCGGATTACCAGCGTCGGCATGTTCGAGCACGTGGGCCGCAAGAATCTGCCGGGCTACTTCGAGAAGATTCACGATCTGCTGGTCGATGACGGCGTGGCGATGAACCACGGTATTACGTCGAGCGATTCCGACAGCGGCGAGACCGCGCTGGGCGGCGGCGAGTTTATCGATCGTTATGTGTTCCCGGACGGCGAACTGCCGCACATCGGCCTCGCGCTCGAAGCGATGCAGCGCGGCGGGCTCGAAGCGGTTGACGTCGAAAGCCTGCGCCGTCACTATGCGCACACGCTGGATCTGTGGGCGGACAATTTCGAAGCGCATGCGGACGAAGCCCGCACGCTGGTCGACGACGAAAAATTCCGCATCTGGCGCGTGTACCTCGCCGGTTGCGCGTATGCGTTCGAAGCCGACGACGTCTCGATCTACCAGGTGGTGTGCCGCAAAGCCGGCCGTAGCGCGAAAACCTTGCCGTGGTCGCGCCGTTATATGTACGACAAAGCGCTGTGATGCGGTTGCGCCGCGGCGTCGTGCAATAGCGGCCCGGCGCGGCGCAACCTTTGAACAGCAGGTCGACGATCGATGGGCCAGAGCGGGACAAGTGAAGTTGAGCAGACAGTGACGGGCGCGGTGGACGCCGACGGCGACGCAGTGCAGTTCGATCTGTTCGGGATGCCGGTGGCGCGTGTGGCGGTGGCTGCTGCGCCAAGTGAGGCGGCTGGAAAAGCGTTACGCGAGCAAGCAGAAGCGGAGCCGAAGAAAAAACGCCGCGCCCGCGACGTCATCGCCGCCCCGCCCTCGCCCGAACTCGTCGCACTCGCCGCGAGTCTTCCGCCGCAGATCCACCTCGGCACCTCCACCTGGTCGTTCCCGGGCTGGAACGGCATCGTCTATGGCGACGAATACAGCAACAGCAAACTCTCGCGCGAAGGTCTCACGGCCTATGGCGCGCATCCGCTGCTGAAGACGGTCAGCATCGACCGTTCGTTCTATCAGGCGCTCACGGTCACCGAGTACTTGCGCTACGCGCAGCAGGTACCCGAGCACTTCCGCTTCATCGTCAAAGCGCCGATGACGATCACCGACGCCACCGTGCGCGCCGAACGCGGCGAGCCGGTCTCGCTGAACCCGTGTTTTCTGAACGCGCAAATGGCGATCGACGACTTCGTCACGCCATGCGTCGAAGGACTCGGCGCGAAGGCCGGCGCGCTGGTGTTCCAGCTTTCGCCGTTGCCGGATCAGATGCTTGCGCAGCCGGCGGTGTTCATCGAACGTCTGGCCGAGTTTTTGATGGCCTTGCCCAAGCTGCCCGAGGGCACCTGCTACGCGATCGAAATTCGCGACGCGAGTCTGCTGACGCCGCGCTTCATTCGTACGCTGAAGACCGCGGGCGTGCGCTATTGCGTGGGGATTCACGCGCGCATGCCGGATCCGTTGCGGCAGGCGGCGGCGCTCGCGCTACTGGACGGCGAGCCGGCTGGGCCGCTGATCGTGCGCTGGAGTCTGCACGGCGGCTTCAAATACGAACAGGCGAAAGCCAAGTACGAACCGTTCAACCAGTTGGTCGATCACGACCCGGCGACTCGCGCGTCGCTCGCCGAACTCGCCGCGCGTTACGCGCTGGCCGGCCAGCCGGTGGTGATCGCGATCAACAATAAGGCGGAGGGGTCGGCGCCGCTGAGTTGCGTGGAGTTGGCGCGAGAGATTATCGAAGCGTACGCGCGGCAAGCTCATGAACATGAGAATGAGCACGACGCTGGGCGCGAGGAACACGAAGCCGGCCGCGAGGACCAGGCGCCGCCGCATGAAGAACCGCAACGCGATAGTCCATAAGCGGTAAGGCAATAAACCCCGGCAGATAAGAAAAAAGCGGCCATCGCTGGCCGCTCTCTTTCAACCCGCCTTGATCCGATGCGCGAACTTCTGCCGAAACTTCGCGACCTTCGGCGCCACCACGAACGAGCAGTAGCCCTGATTCGGATGCTGCGCGAAATAGTTCTGATGATAGGCCTCGGCCGGCCAGTAATTGCCGTCCAGCGGCAGCACCTGGGTGACGATCTGATCGTCGTAAATCTGCTGCTCGCCGATCTCGCGAATCGCCTGCAACGCCGTCTCACGCTGCGCTTCCGAGTGCGTGAAAATCACCGACCGGTATTGCGTGCCGACGTCGTTACCTTGCCGGTTCAACTGCGTCGGATCGTGGATCGCGAAGAAAATATCCAGAATCTCGCGATAGTCGATCTTCGCCGGATCGAAGTCGACGTTCACGACTTCAGCGTGACCGGTCACGCCGTCGCACACCTGTTCATAGGTCGGATGCCGGGTCTGGCCGCCCGCATAGCCCGACTCCACCGAGTTCACACCGTCGACGCCCAGATACACCGCTTCGAGGCACCAGAAACACCCGCCACCGAGAGTGGCGACTTCGCCTGTCTGACTCATGCTGCACGCTCCTAGATACGCATAAACGGCCGATGCCGGTTCCGCTTTACCGCAACGCTCATGCCACCACCGGGACCCTCCAGCTTAGTGCGCTTACCCACATGTCGGCTGGGGTCGCGGCCAATTCGCCGCGATTGCAGTTAAAATTGGGATAAATCGACGATTTTCACTATGACTTTCGAATCATTTGTTTTCGGCCACGCGTGCGACGGGTTCATTCCGGAGTGGGTCCCGTCTGCACGAGGGGCATCCTGCCGATGAAGCACGCCAGTCCGCCCAACTTCGACCAGAACGCCTTCAAACAGGCGCTCGGCCAATTCGCCACCGGCGTCACCGTTATTACAACGCGTGCGGCGTCCGGCCAATTGATCGGCATCACGGCCAGTTCGTTTAATTCGGTTTCGCTCGACCCGCCGCTGGTGCTGTGGAGTCTCGCCACGCGCTCGGCCTCGATGCCGGTGTTCCGGTCCAATAGCCATTACGTGGTGAATGTGCTGGCCGCGTCGCAGCTCGATCTGTGCAAACGCTTCGCCACCGTGAAGGGTGACCGCTTCGAAGGCGTGTCGCATGCGGCGGGCGACTCCGGCATGCCGGTGCTCGACGGTGCGCTAGCGTGGTTCGAATGCCATAACCGTAGCCGCTACGAGGAAGGCGATCACGTGATTTTCGTCGGCGAAGTGGAGCGCTGCGGCATCCACGAGAATGCCGCCGAGATCTCGCCGCTGGTGTTCCAGAGCGGCCAGTTCCACGGGCTTAAATCGATCTGAACCGCGCCGCCGCGGCTCATCAGCCGGCGGCGCGTTCGCTCGATCAGCGGTCGTTATGCGCGGTGCCGTGGCCGCTGGTTTTGGTCACCAGCGCCACCGGCACGCCGGAATCTTCCTTCAACGTCTGCAGCACGATATTCGAACGAATATCCATCACGCCGGGCGCCTTGTAGAGGCGCTGCAGCACGAAATCCGAATAGTGTTTGAGGTTGTGCGCGAGAACCCGCAGCAGGTAATGGGTCTCGCCGGTCACGACGAACGCGCCGACCACTTCCGGCCAGTCCCGCACCGCTTCGGCAAAGCGCTCGTGCCAGTTCTCCTGGTCGTTGCGCATGGACACCTGCACGAACGCTTCCAGTTCGAAACCCAGTACTTCGCGGTTCAGACACGCACGGTAATGTTCGATGACGCCCTGCTCCTCCAGGAGGCGCAGACGTCGTAGACAGGCCGATGGCGAGAGCGAGATGCGCTCCGCCAGGTCGAGATTGCTGATCCGTCCTTCTTGCTGAAGCACCGTCAAGATACGGCAATCGGTGGCGTCGAGCGAGATCGCGTTCATATTCGGTCTCCCTTTCCCATTTATGCCAAATTATGTTCCAAGACACGACGCAGAAGGAGATTTTTTCGCAATCACATTTCGCGGCAGGCCACCTATCATTTCGAGATAGACACAATCCGCCGTTGGAGACATGCAAACAATCTGGGACATCACCCCCGCCGTCGATACCGCAACGCCCGTCTGGCCGGGCGATACGCCGGTCGGCATAGAACGCGTGTGGCGCATGGAGGCGGGCTCGCCCGTCAACGTCGCGCGCCTGACGCTGTCGCCGCACACCGGCGCGCACACCGACGCGCCGCTGCACTATGACGCGCAAGGCGCCGCAATCGGCGAAGTGGCGCTCGATGCCTACCTCGGCCGATGCCGCGTGATTCATTGCATCGGCGCCGCGCCTGTTGTGACGCCACAACACCTGACCGGTTCCCTTGACGACCTGCCGCCGCGAGTCTTACTACGCACTTACAAAACCGCGCCAACCGCCGCGTGGGACAGTGCGTTTTGCGCGGTCGCGCCGGAGACGATCGATCTGCTCGCCGCACGCGGCGTGCAACTTATCGGTATCGATACGCCGTCGCTCGATCCGCAAGAGTCGAAGACGATGGATGCGCACCACCGAATCCGCGCGCACCGCATGGCGATTCTCGAAGGCATCGTGCTGGATGCCGTCGCGCCCGGCGACTATGAGCTGATCGCGCTGCCGCTCAAGCTGACCACGCTCGACGCGAGCCCGGTGCGCGCGATCCTGCGTGCGTTGCTGGCGGCGAACGCCGCTGCCGACTTCTGACGCCGACGCCTGCTGAACGCTAAACGGCCAAACGCCGCCGAATCCCCCACCATCCCGCTCCCGATCCGACTGACGGAACCATCATGAACCACCGTGAAGAAGCCCTGGCGCTCGACAGCGCCGACCCGCTCGCCTTACTGCGCGACCAGTTCGCGCTGTCGCCGACCACCATCTATCTCGACGGCAATTCGCTCGGCGTGCCGCCGGCCGCCGCCGCGCAGCGCGCGCAAACCGTGATCGCCGCCGAATGGGGCGAAGGCCTGATCCGCAGCTGGAACAGCGCCGGCTGGTTCGCGCTGCCGCGCCGCCTCGGCAACAAGCTCGCGCCGCTGATCGGCGCGGCGGACAACGAAGTGGTCGTCACCGATACGATTTCGATCAACCTGTTCAAGCTGCTGTCCGCGGCGGTGCGCGTGGCCAATGCACGCGACCCGAAGCGTCGTGTGATCGTGTCCGAGCGCTCGAATTTCCCGACCGATCTGTACATCGCGCAAGGTTTGATCGAACAGCTCGATCGCGGCTATGAACTGCGTCTCGTCGACGATCCGTCCGAATTGCCTGCCGCGATCGGCGACGACACCGCTATTGCGATGATCACGCATGTGAACTACCGCACCGGCTACATGCACGACATGGCCGCGCTGACGAAGCTGATTCACGACAAAGGCGCGCTCGCGCTGTGGGACCTCGCGCACTCGGCCGGCGCCGTGCCGGTCGATCTGAATGGCGTGGGCGCCGATTATGCGGTGGGTTGCACGTACAAGTATCTGAATGGCGGACCGGGCTCGCCCGCATTCGCGTGGGTGGCCCAGCGTCATCAAAACGATTTCACCCAGCCGCTGTCCGGCTGGTGGGGACATCGCGCGCCGTTCGAGATGGACCCGGCGTATCGACCGGATGACGGCATCGGCCGCTTTTTGTGCGGCACGCAGCCGATGGTCTCGATGTCGCTGGTCGAGTGCGGGCTCGATGTGTTTTTGCAAACCGATATGCAGGCGATTCGTCGCAAGTCGCTGGCGTTGACCGATCTGTTCATCGAACTGGTTGAAGCGCGCTGCGGCGAGTTTCCGTTGACGCTCGTCACACCGCGCGAGCATGCGCAGCGGGGTTCGCATGCGAGCTTCGAGCATCCGCATGGCTATGAGGTGATGCAGGCGTTGATCGCGCGTGGCGTGATCGGCGATTATCGCGAGCCGCGTGTGTTGCGGTTTGGTTTTACGCCTTTGTATACGCGCTTTGTGGATGTGTGGGACGCCGTGGAGACGCTGCGCGACGTGCTCGTGCATGAGACCTGGCGAGCGCCTGAATTTGCCGCTCGCGGCGTGGTGACCTGAGGAGCGGGCGATGAACGATCATATGCAAACGCCGGGGTTGCCGGAAGAGAAGCCTGCGCAAGGGTGCCCGTTTGGGCATGGGAGTTTGGAGGCTGGGGCTTCTGCTTCTGCAGCTGCTTCTGTAGCTTCTCCTGCGGATTCTTCAGGCGATGGCTGGCATGACGCGCAGCTCGATTTCTCCGAATCGATGAGTTACGGCGACTATCTGTCGCTCGGGTCCGTGCTCGATGCGCAGCATCCGATGTCGCCGGATCACAATGAGATGCTGTTCATCATTCAGCATCAGACGAGTGAGCTGTGGATGAAGCTCGCGTTGTATGAGCTGCGCGCGGCGCTGCAGGCCGTGCATCGCGATGAATTGCCGCCGGCGTTCAAGATGCTCGCCCGTGTTTCGCGGATCATGGAGCAGCTCGTCCAGGCGTGGAGTGTTCTTGCCACGATGACGCCGTCTGAATACACCGCTATGCGGCCGTTTCTTGGGAGTTCTTCCGGGTTTCAGTCATATCAGTATCGGCAGATTGAGTTTTTGCTCGGCAATAAGAATGAGCAGATGCTGAAGCCGCATGCGCATCGGGCTGAGGTTTTTGCTGAGGTTAAGGCTTCGCTTGAGGCGCCTTCTTTTTATGATGAGGTTGTGCGGTTGCTGGCGCGGCGGGGGTTTCCTATTTCAGCCTCGCGGTTGGAGCGGGACTGGACTCAGCCTACCTTGCATGATGCTTCGGTTGAAGCTGCGTGGCTTGAGGTTTATCGGAATCCTTCCCAGTATTGGGAACTGTATGAGATGGCCGAGGAACTTGTCGATCTTGAAGATGCGTTTCGGCAGTGGCGGTTTCGACATGTCACTACCGTTGAACGGATTATTGGGTTCAAGCAAGGGACTGGTGGGACTAGTGGGGCTACCTATCTGCGGAAGATGCTTGATGTGGTTTTGTTTCCTGAGCTTTGGCATGTTCGGACTATGCTTTAGGTAGGGTTTTGGGCCTGCTCGGCGGGGTGGGGGTTTGGTTGTGGTGTTGGCCTTTACTTGCTGTGTTAGTGGTCTATTAGCGTTGCCCCTGTGCGGGGCCTACTTCTCTTTGCCGCGGCAAAGAGAAGTAGGCAAGAGAAAGCCGCTCACACCGCTAATTCTTAAGTGGATTCCCCGCACAGTTGCGGTAGTGGTGCATCTGGAATCCGAGCTCTCGCGCATTTGGCGTTCGTGACAAGGCAGTCATTCTTCCGGCAGCGCTGCGCGCGCCGCGCGGTTGTTCTCGCGGCGCTGCTCTGGTTGGTCGCGTTGCTGCACCTTCGTCGTGGATCTGGCATGCCGCGCTCTCGTACTCGATTCCTAGAACGGGCTCATTACGGGGCTGCCCTTTGTATCCGTAAAGTGGGTATCGACAACCTGGTAAAAACCCATCTGCGTATCGGCAACTTCCCATACCGCGAGAATGACCTGGTAGCCAGTGCGATCGGGTAATTGGCATTGATGTATCGTCGGTTGAGCAGGCTTCAGATCAAACTTCCAATAAGGTTGGCCGTCGTTCTGGATCGTGCAGAACGGCTTCTCGTCGAACTGCGCTCGCATCAGCGGTTTCGCAGGATCCCAACCGGAACGCGTGATGAAGTAGTTCCAGCGCCGCGTCGCGTGTACCGCCGAATATTCCCACTTGAAAATTTGAATCGAATTGGCCCGCACCGGAATCTTCGTCCATCGGTCCGCGGATTGTTCATTCAATACCGCAATGCGCCCGTTCACACTCGATCCGGCAATCTCGCCATCCTTCGGCGGCTGTGCGTTACGCACATCTTGCGGCGCAAAAAAATCCACCAGGCCCGCCTGCGTGGCGGGGAAAAATTTGCCATTCTCCATCGCGTTGGCCTGCCATGCGTCGACGTTGCAATTGACGTTCTTTCGCTCCACACACAACACAATACGAGAAGCCGGTTGAGTCAATCGCCCGTGAGCATGAACAAGCGTGACGCCGAATAACGCAGTCAACGCAATGGCCCAATGACGCCGCGTGAATGAGCGATACATATTCTCGTACATGGTCTCTTCTCCATAACACTTCCCCCTATCGCGCCATGGCATCTTCGAAGTGCGATAGAGAGAACGGTTGACTATCGAACGGCATCGACAGAGGAGCGCGAGCGCGTGATCTCTATGACGATCCGACGGTGATGCAAGGTGTGCCTTGTGCGTACCAACGGAGAAGGACAACGTGCCTGCCCTCGCACTGACCTCAAAGTAGACGCAAAGTACTAGCCAATGTGCGAGTCCGATGCACGTCAAAATTTCTGACGATGCGCCGGGGACACGCCAACTCACTCGCACAGGTCATCAACATACACGCGAAATTTGCGACAAGAGCCTCCCGCGCTGCTATGCCGCGGACGTGTCGATCGAGAATCAACGACGACGATAAACGCGGGTCACGCCATGAGCGCGAAGAGGAAGAGGAAGAACATCAGCGTCACGAGCGACATGAAATTCGTCGCACGGTCACACGCGAGAAGATCGAATGCTCGTGATGCGCGAGGAAGAAAAACCCAAGAATATGGAACGCCAAAGCTGGCGACCCACCAAAGAGAAATGCCGCGACTGCGCGAGAAACCCGCTTAGCAAGGGCCTTGCGTGAACGACCGCCACGGCGCGCGCAGCGCCGCCGAAAGAATGACTGCTGTGCCACTGCCGCGAAATGCGCGAGAACCCAGATTCCAGATGCACCACTACCGCAACTGTGCGGGGAACCCACTTAAGAATTAGCGGTGTGAGCGGCTTTCTCTTGCCTACTTCTCTTTGCCGCGGCAAAGAGAAGTAGGTGCCGCCCCGCACAGGGGCAACGCTAATAGACCACAAGCAAAAGCAACACAACAAAAGGCAAGCCCAACCACCAAACCACCGCACAGGCCAAAGTCCCAAAACTACCTGGCCGTATACCCCCCATCAACAGCCAAACAAACCCCACTAACCATAGAAGCCCCCTCACTCAGCAAAAACAAAACAGGAACAGCGACTTCACGAGACTCAGCAAACCGCCCAAGAGGAATAGCCTTCAAGGCGGGCTCACGCTTAACAGGATCACTCCAGGCCAGCACCGCCATAGGTGTCAACGTAACCGTAGGATTCACACTATTAACCCGAATCCCAAACTCCCCCAACTCAACACACAGAGAACGAGTCACAGCATCAAGCGCAGCCTTGGAAGCCGAGTAACTCAAATGATCATCCAGAGCCACAAGCGCAGCTTGGCTAGAGACATTGACGATACTGCCCGCGCGCTTAGCGCCGATCATCCCCAGCGCCACATGCTTCGCAACCAGCACGGCCCCCCGAGCATTCACCGCCATCACCCGATCGAAACTAGCCGCCGTGGTATCCACCGCCCGCTCGAGCAACGCGATCCCCGCACAATTCACGAGCCCATCGAACACCCCAAGCGATTCGAACGCCTCATCGATGGCGCCTTCATCGCTCACATCGAGCATCAACGGCTCACAACCCGTCTCTTCAGCCAACCGCGCCAACTCATTCACATTCCGCGCAGCGGCAACAACATGCGCGCCAGAGGCACACAAAGCCTCGACGATAGCCCGCCCAATCCCACTAGAAGCGCCCGTAACGAGAACCGACCGCCCAGAAAAATCAAAAGTAGCATTCATGATGTCTGCAACCGATGCATGACCGGCTTCAACGCCGGATACAAATCCGTATAAATGCCGAACCGCTGTTCATACAGCGCCATCCGCACCGCGTCCGGCTGCGCCCGTTCCACCAGCGTCACCCAACCGCCCTGCGCCTCTTCCCGCGACACCAAGCCAACACCCACACCCGCGAGCAGCGCCGCGCCCATCGCCGCCTCGACATCCTGCTCAATCGTATAGACCGGATAACCCGTCACGTCCGCGATAATCTGCATCCACAAATCCGAATGCGCGGCGCCGCCCACCACGATCAATTTGTCATCCAGCGACAACGCGCCTTGACGTCCCGCCTCGATGTTGTGCTTCAGCGCAAAAGACACGCCCTCCAACACCGCGCGATACAAATGCCCCCGCGTATGGAAGAGACTGAGTCCGACAAACGCGCCGCTCGCCTTCGCATCCCACACGGGACTCCGCTCGCCCATCAGATACGGCAGGAACATCACCCCATCCGACCCGGCCGGCACGTTCGCGGCGGTTTCCTCGAGCAACCGATGCGGATCGCCATGCGGCGTCGCACGCGCCGCCTCGATCTCCGCGTGACAGAACTGCTCGCGATACCACGTCACCGACGCGCCCGCCGTAATCGCGCCGCCGAACACATAAATATCGTGCTGCCCATTGAACACGTGCGGCATGCTGATCAACCCATGCCGCGCATCGACGCTCTGATTGATATAACCCCAACACATGCTGGTGCCGATCATCGCCACATGCTGCCCCGCGTGCGTGACGCCGGCGGCGAACGTCGCCATCGCCGCATCGACGCCGCCGGCCACGATCGCCGTGCCTGCATCCAATCCAAGCGTCTCGGTCCATTGCGTTAGCAAGCCGCCCACCACGTCGGACGATTCGACCAATCGCTCCGGCATCATGGTCGCGGGAATGCCGAGCATGTCCAATGCCTCGTCCGACCAGTCGCGTTTCGCCATATCGTAGATACCGCCGATATTGCCGGCCGAACTGTGATCGACCGCCACCTCGCCGGTCAGCATGTAGATCACGTACGCATTCGGCGGCAGGAAATAACGCGTATGCGCCCACCCTTCCGGCTCGTTATCGCGCAACCACAACATCTTCGTATAACCGTAATAGCTGTCCACGCCATTACCGGTAATCGTGCGCAGCCGCTCGAGATCGACGTTCGAGCGCACCCATTCCACCTGCGCGGTCGCGCGGCGATCCATCCAGATCAGACACGGATATAGCGGCCGCATTTCGCTATCCACCGGAATGCCCGAGCCGCCGTACAGACTGCTCACGCACACCGCCTTGATCGACTTCGCCGCGACGCCCGCCTCCTTCGCCTTCGCAACGCACGCGGCGATGCACTCCACGACCGCCTTGAACCACACTGCGGGCCATTGTTCGGCCCACAGCGGCTTAGGCGTATCCGGCTGATAGCTCGACGCATGTTGCGCGACGATCGCGCCGTGCCGGTCGACGAGCAACGCCTTGGTACTCTGCGTGCCGATATCGACGCCGATGACGTAATCCATACAGTCTCCGTTTTATTGGCCGCTTATCCCGTCCCGACGAGGCTCAGGCGCGCGGCTTCATCAACACCTTGATCGAATCGAGCGAGTTCGCGACCTTGATCGCCTCGTCCCATTCTTCCAACGAAAAGCCGTGCGTCACGATCCCTTTCGACGTCACCAGTCCGCGCGCCAGCAGATCGATCGCGATCGGATAGCAGTACGGTCCGAGATGCGCGCCACGCACGTCGAGTTCCTTGCGGTCGCCGATCACCGACCAGTCGAGCGTGGTATCCGCGCCGAACACGGAGAACTCGACGAAACGCCCGAGCTTGCGAATCAGGTCCATGCCCTGATTCACGCCGATCGGCGCGCCGGTGGTTTCAATATACACATCGCAACCGTAGCCGTCAGTGAGCGAATGAACGATGTCCAACGCGTCTTCCTGTTTCGGATTGATCGTCACGTCGGCGCCGTATTCGCGCGCGAGCGCGAGCCGTTCTTCCACCAGATCGATCACCACCAGTTTCTTCGGTGTTTTCAGATGCGCGATTTGCGTCATCATCAGTCCCAGCGGCCCGGCGCCCGCGATCACGACGACGTCGTCGAGTTGCACTTCACCGCGATTGACGGTGTGAATCGCACACGCCAATGGTTCGATGATCGCGGCGTCTTCGAGCGAAATGCCATCGGGAATCTTGTGTACGATCGCCGTCGGCGGAATCCGCATGTACTCGGCCATGCCGCCGTCCGCTACTTCGCGCTGGAAGCCGAAGATGTTGTGCACCTCGCACATCCAGTACTTGCCGGA
Source organism: Burkholderia sp. 9120 (assembly GCF_000745015.1). Classification (NCBI taxonomy): domain Bacteria; kingdom Pseudomonadati; phylum Pseudomonadota; class Betaproteobacteria; order Burkholderiales; family Burkholderiaceae; genus Burkholderia; species Burkholderia sp. 9120. The sequence continues at coordinate 1,566,281 of NZ_JQNA01000001.1, forward strand.
TTTGCAATACCGGCATTTGCCGCAGGGCACGATCTGTTCAGCGATCACCCGGTCGCCCATCTTTACGCCGAAATGCTCCGCCGCGCCCTCGCCGATCTCTTCGATGAAACCGAAGAACTCGTGCCCCGGAATCACCGGCGCTTTCACCCACGGGCTCGGGCCGCCCCAGAACATCTTCGCGCCGGAATGGCATTTGCAATCGCTCGCGCAGATACCGCACGCGGCAATGCGAATCACCAGTTCATGCGCACGCGCCGTGGGTTTCGACACCTGTTCGACGCGATAGTCTTTCGGTGCATGACAGACAATGGCTGTCATGTTCTGCTTGTCGGTTTGAGTCGTCATTGCTGTGGTCCTGCTTGAAATGGGAAGTCAGTGGAGAGTTACTTTCTACGGTCGCGGCTGATATAGATCGCCAGCAAAATGATTCCGCCCTTGATCACGTTCTGCACATACGGATTCACGCCGACCATGTTCAGGCCGTTGTTCAGCACACCGAGCAGCAACGCGCCGATCAACGTGCCGATGATCGAGCCGCGCCCGCCCGAGATCGAGGTGCCGCCCATCACCACGGCGGCAATCGCGTCGAGTTCGAAGCCGACGCCCGCGTTCGGTTGGCCGCTCATCAAGCGCGCGGTCAGCACGATCGCGGCAAACGCCGAGGTCAGGCCGGCGATCGAGTAGACGATCAGCTTGACGCGCGCCACGCGCACGCCGGACAACCGCGTCGCCTGTTCGTTGCCGCCGATTGCGTACACGTAGCGGCCAAACGGCATGCGTTCGAGCAGCACCCACGCAATCGCGTAGATCACCACCATGATCACGACCGGCGCCTGCACGCCGAGAATCTTGCCGCTGCCAAAGAATGCGACCCAATCGGGCAAACCGTCGATCGGATAGCCGCCGGTGTAGATCAGCGCGAGACCGCGCGCGATCCCCATCGTCGCCAGCGTGACGATGATCGGCGGCATGCCGGCAAACGCGACGAAGAAACCGTTCGCCGCACCGAAGCCGAGGCCGACGGCAATGCCAATCGCCAACGCGGCCACAGCGTTCATGCCGGCAACCATCAGCCCTGCCGCGAGCGTGCCCGCCAGCGCCATCACCGAGCCCACCGACAGATCGATGCCGCCGGTCAGAATCACGCACGTCATCCCCACGGCGATGATGGCGTTGATCGACACCTGGCGCAGCACGTTTTCAATGTTGGCGGCGGAGAGAAAACTGTCGCTCGCGAACACCATCACGATGCAGACCACCAGCAGGCCAATGAACGGATAGAACACCGTCGAGCGCTTCAATGCGGCCCAGGTGAAGCGCATTGGCGCACCCGGCGTGTCGCTGCTAACGGTAGAGGTTTTCGGTGAAGAAGAAGGATTAGGCGTGTTCATGTTTTGCTCCCAGGGAGCCGGCGGTGGCATAGGTCATCACGGCATTGGAGTCGATCGCGTCGCCTTCGAGCATCGCTTCGATGCGGCCCTGGCGGAATACGGCGACGCGGTCGCACATGCCGACGATCTCCGGCAGTTCGGACGAGATCATGATGATCGAGTAGCCGCGCGCGGTGAGTTCGCGCATCAGCAGATAAATTTCGGCTTTGGCGCCGACGTCGATGCCGCGTGTCGGTTCGTCGAAGATCAGGATGTTGGTGTGATGATTCAGCCAGCGGGCGATCACCACTTTCTGCTGGTTACCGCCCGACAGCGTCGCGACTTCGGTGTGCATGGTCGGCGCTTTGACGCCCACGCGTTTCATGATGTCGGCGGTGGCGCGCGCTTCGCTGCGCTGGTCGATGAAGAAACGCAGCGAGCGATACTTGCCAAGGTTGTTGATCGAGATGTTCTGCTTGATCGAGAAGTCGGTGATCAGACCTTCGGTCTTGCGGCTCTCCGGCAGAATGCCGACGCCGGCGCGCAACGCATCGGCGGGGTCGGACAATTTCGCGGCCGCACCGTTGATGCGAATCTCCTTCACGTACGCCGGATCCGCGCCGATCACCGCGAGCGCGGTTTCCGTGCGGCCTGAACCCACGAGACCCGCGAAACCGAGAATCTCGCCTTCACGCAGCGCGAAACTCAGCACGGGGCTGTCCTTCAGCAATTGCAGCTTCTGAACCTCCAGCACGATTTTCGCGTCGGCATGCAAGGGCGGCTTCGGCGGAAAGCTGCTTTCAATGCGGCGGCCCACCATCATTTCCACGAGGCGGCCCACGTCGGATTCGGCCACTTCCGTCATACCGACGTATTGCCCATCGCGCAGCACCGTGATGCGGTCGCACACTTCGAAGATCTCTTCGAGGTGGTGCGAGATGAAAATCATCGCCACGCCCTGCTGTTTCAGATCGCGCATGATCGCGAACAGATGCTCGGCCTCGGCAGGCGTGAGCGTCGCGGTCGGCTCATCCAGAATCAGGATGCGCGCTTCCAGCGACAACGCCTTGCCGATTTCGACGAACTGCTGCTGCGCGACAGAGAGCTCGCGAATCGGCACCGACAGATCGATCGCCACGCCGAGCCGCTGAAAAATCGCCGCCGCCGTGCGGCGCATCTTGCCGCGTTCGAGCAGGCCCAGGCCGTTCTTCAATTCGCGGCCGAGAAACATGTTCTCCACCGCGTTCAGATACGGAATCAGGCTGAATTCCTGGAACACGATGCCGACGCCCGCCGCCACCGCGTCGTGATAGTTCGTGAAATGGCACGCCTCGCCCGCGATCGTGATCGCGCCTTCATCCGGCTGATAGATGCCGCAGAGGATTTTCATTAGCGTCGATTTGCCGGCGCCGTTTTCGCCAAGCAACGCGTGGATCTCGCCGCGCGCGATCTCGAGATGAATGCCTTGCAGCGCTTTCACGCCGGGAAAGCTCTTGGTGATGTTGTCGAGTTTGAGAATGGTGTCCATCGGGTGCTCCTCTGCGGCGCGCCACCGTGTCGCTCGTCAGGCAAAGCGAACACGGTGCGGCGCGCCTGTCGTCTTACCAGCTGAAACCCTTGGCATTGCTCTTGTCGATCATCTTCACGTCGACCGGAATCGCTTTCGGCACATTGGCGCCCCACTTCTTCGCGAGCGCAATGCCGAGCGCGATACGCACCTGGTCGGCCGGGAATTGCGCGGACGTTTCGATGAACTTCGAGTTCGGCTTCTGGATCGCGGCGATCGCTTCCGGCGCACCGTCGACGCTGGTCAGCTTGATGTCCTTGCCCGACGATTCGATCGCGGACAACGCGCCCATCGAACCACCGTCGTTCACGCTGAACACGCCCTTCAGATTCGGATGCGCCTGAATCATGTTTTCGGTAACCGACAGCGCGGTGGCGCGTTCCTGCTTACCGTTCTGCGTATCGACGACTTTGATGCCCGGCACCTTCGCGAGCGCCGCCTTGCAACCCCGCACGCGCTCCAGAATCGGCACGACCGGAATGCCGTCGAGAATCGCTACTTCACCGCTGCCGCCAATCGCCTTCGCCAGATAGTCACAAGCCATTTCACCCGCGTCGAAGTTCTTCGAGCCGACGAACGAATCGACCGGACCGTTGGCGTTCGCATCCACCGCGACCACGACCACGCCCGCCTTCTTCGCCGACGTCACCGCCGATTGAATGCCGGTCGAGTCGGTCGGATTCACGAGCAGAATGTCGATCTTCTTCTGCAGCATGTCCTCGACGTCGCTGACCTGCTTGCTGACATCGTGATGCGCGTCGGTCACGACCACGGTTGCACCGATCGACGCGGCCGCGTCGTTGAGCGCCTTCTGCATCGTCACGAAGTACGGGTTGTTCAGCTCCTGAAACGTCATGCCGATTTTCAGCGGCGCGGCTTGTGCGGCCGGCGCAGCGATAAACGACAGGCCGAAGGCGAGCGCGGCGATAGCGGCCGCGTTGCGAGTGAAGCTCTTCAACGAGGCCGGCTTCGAAAGGGATTGCGTCATGGTTGTCTCCGTTATTAAAAGTAAGCACGTCCCTCACGCTGTCGTCGGACAGCGCGATACGTGTTGCAACGCGGGTGAAGCGGAACGCTTCGGCCAAGGCTTCAACCTGGTCGAAGCGGGAAACTACGTCGGTGGATAAGCGGCGGCGGCCGGGCGTGGCAGCCCCGGCGCGAGCACGATGGCGGGCGCGTCGTCGATGCCCACGCCGCGCGCGGCGGCCTGTTCGGAGGCGTCGCGGCTCGCGTCGTTGAGTTGCTGATAGCGGCGGAATTTCGAAGGCGCCATGCCTTTCACTGCGAGAAACTGCCGGTTGAAATTCGACAGGTTATTGAAACCCGCCTTGAAACAGATATCGGTCACGCTGAGTTCGCCGTCGGTCAGCAACTGGCACGCGAGGTTGATCCGCATGCGGTTCACGTACTGCACGAACGGCAGCCCGGTATGACGGCGGAAATAGCGCGAGAACGCGCTGACGCTTTGACCCGCGAGTTGCGCCAGATCCGATTCGCGCAGATCGTTCGCGAGGTTCTTGCCGATATACGACAGCGCATGATTGATCCGGGTCGACGCGAAACCGGTCGAGTCGGCCTGATACGCAGGGCTCGCGAGCGCTTCGCGGTCTTCGGCGTTCATCAGCATTTCAACCATGGACATGAACAGGACAAGACGCCGCAAGCCGCGCGCGCTCAGCAGTTCGAGGAACAGCGGCTTGATCGCCTCGCTGGTCTGCGCGCCGAACGACACGCCACGGCGCGAGTCGGCGAGCAAGGCCTCGACCTGACGCCACTCCGGAAAACTGTCGACGCAGCTCGACACGAACTCCTGGCCGAATTGCACAACCAGGTTGCGCTGCGCGATGGTCTCGCCTTCCGGCACGTCGCTCACCCAGTTGTGCGGCAGGTTCGGCCCCATCAGCACGAGATTGCCGGGCGTATAGCTGCTGATGTGATCGCCGACGAACATCTTGCCGGTCGTCGCGACGATCAGATGAATCTCGTACTCCGGGTGGAAATGCCAGCGCACCGTGCGATACGGATAGCCATGCGACCACACTTTGAACGATTCGTCGCGGCGCACGGCCACGAGTTCGAGATCGGGTTGCACTGTCTGCCTCCATGAAGCGGCTCGCCGGGGGCGTCGCCAACGCTTCGTCTTGTTGTCTTCTATAGCGAAAAGTAGCCCTCAAACGCGCTCGCCACCACTAAAAATGAAACCGCGGACTGATACTTTTTTGCATTCGGGTTAGTCCTGACCCGGAAAAGGTCAAATTTGATGCAATGCAATACGCGCTGATCCGCACGGCAAAGCACGTCCGTCCTGCAACCGTACGTCGTGACGGTCGCCCGCAAGCCCCGCCGCGCCGCGCTGCGCCACGAAAACCCGGCGGCCTCGCCTTGACATTCGTTTCGCCGGGTACGATCATTCGCTCACACGCAGAGCAAATGCTCCACCACAAGAAACGCCGGCTTCAAAGCCGTGCGAGCCAGGACATTCAGGAGACGTACATGAACAGCAGGCAAGGCAGCGGCGCGGCCGCACACGTGATCCTGCACATCGGCGCGGGATCGTTTCATCGCGCGCATCAGGCGTGGTATCTGCACCGTTTGAACGAAGCGAAGGTGCCCGGCGAGCCGCACTGGTCGCTCACTGTCGGCAATATTCGCAGCGACATGAACGCGGTGCTCGACGCGCTTGCCGCGCAGAACGGCGTGTACACGCTCGAAACCGTCACGCCGCAAGGCGAACGCGCGTACGAGACGATCCGTTCGATCGAACGCGTACTGCCCTGGACCGAGAACCTCGACGGCCTGATCGAAGCGGGCGCCGATCCGGCCTGCAAGATCATCGCGTTCACGGTGACCGAAGGCGGCTATTACCTCGACGAAGAAGACGAACTCGATACCGCGAACGCCGATCTCGCCGCCGACCTCAACGGTGGCCACACCACGATCTACGGCGCACTCGCAGCGATTCTCGACGCGCGCATGAAGCGCGGCGCGGGCCCGGTCACGCTGCAAACCTGCGACAACCTGCGCAGCAACGGCGAGCGTTTTCACGCGGGCATGAGCGAGTTTCTCGAACGACGCGGCGCGAACGAACTCGCGCAATGGTTCGACGACAACACCGCGTGCCCGAGTTCGATGGTCGACCGCATCACGCCGCGTCCCACGCCGGATGTGAGCGAGCGCGTGAAAGCCGCGACCGGCGTCGACGATGCCTGCCCGGTGATGGGCGAAGCGTTCATTCAATGGGTGATCGAAGATCGCTTCATTGCCGGCCGCCCTGCCTGGGAGAAAGTCGGCGCAGAACTGGTCGATTCGGTGATGCCGTACGAGGAAGCGAAGATCCGCATTCTGAACGCACCGCATAGCTGCATTGCGTGGGCGGGCACGCTGGTCGGCCTGAACTACATTCACGAAGGCACGCTCGACGCCGACATCAACAAATTCGCGTTCGACTACGTGACCGAAGACGTGATTCCGTGCCTCACGCCGAGTCCGCTCGATCTCGACCGGTATCGCGACGTGGTGCTCGAACGCTTCAGCAATCCGTATATCCAGGACACCAATCAGCGCGTCGCGGCCGACGGTTTTTCGAAGCTGCCCGGCTTTATCGCGCCGACGCTGGCCGAGTGTTTCGAACGTGGCGTCACCCCGGCGGCCACGGCAATGCTGCCCGCGCTGTTCTTCCGCTTTCTGCAACGCTGGCAGTCGGGCGAGTTGCCGTACGCGTATCAGGACGGCGTGATGGACGAAAAGGTCGCGCGCGGTTTCTTCGCCGCGCCCGATCCGCTGAAAGCGTTCGCCGCCGACCGCCTGCTGTGGGGCAGCATGGCGCAGACGCCGGAACTGGAGTCGGCGCTGGAAGGCGCACTGGCGCGCGTCGACGTGTGGCTCTCCAAACGCGGCGCGGCCTGAACGCACCTGCCGCGGCAACGCGGCAACCTAGCAACGTACCAACCCAGCGACGCGGCGCGCCGCTGCCAGGCTTAATGCGCATGGCAGCGCGCGCGGTGTGCGGCTAAAGTAGCGCATCTCCAACGACGAAGGTTCCGCGCCCATGTATCTCGGCATCGACCTCGGCACGTCCGAAGTGAAAGTCCTGCTGCTCGCCTCCAACGGACGCGTAATCGGCACCGCAGGCTCCCCGTTTACCGTTTCCCGTCCGCATCAGCGCTGGGCCGAACAGAATCCCGCAGACTGGTGGGCCGGCACCCGCACGGCGCTCGCCGCGTTGCGCGCCAGACACCCGGACGAGTTCGCGCAGATTCGCGGCATCGGCCTGTCGGGGCAGATGCACGGCGCGGTGCTGCTGGATGCGGAAAACCGCGTGCTGCGTCCCGCGATTCTGTGGAACGACATGCGCAGCGACAAGGAATGCGCGGAGTTGACCGAGCGCGCGCCCGATCTGCACAGCGTGGCCGGCAATCTGGCCATGCCGGGTTTCACCGCGCCGAAGCTGCTTTGGGTCGCGCGCCATGAGCCGGAGATTTTCGCGCGGACCGCCTGCGTGCTGCTGCCGAAGGATTACTTGCGTCTGCAACTGACCGGCGGCAAGGTGTCCGATCCGTCGGACGCGGCCGGCACGCTGTGGCTCGACGTCGCCCAACGCGACTGGTCCGATTCGTTGCTGGCGGCCTGCAACATGACGCGCGCGCAAATGCCGAGCCTCTGCGAAGGCAGCGCGCCGTCCGGCACGTTGCTGCCCGAGGTGGCGCGCGAATTCGGCTTGAGCGACGGCGTGATCGTCGCGGCCGGCGGCGGCGATAACGCCACCAGCGCGATCGGCATCGGCGCGACGCAACCGGGCGACGGCTTCGTGTCGCTCGGCACTTCGGGCGTGCTGTGCGTGGTCGGCGACAGTTTCCGGCCGAACCCGGCGTCCGCCGTGCATGCGTTCTGTCACGCGATTCCGGATCGCTGGCATCAGATGAGCGTGGTGCTCTCGGCGGCGAGTTGCTTGCGCTGGGTCTGCAAACTGACCTCGACCGACGAACCGACCTTGCTCGCGGAAATCGAAGCGCTGCCCGCCGACGCGTTGAACACCGCGCCGCTTTTCCTGCCCTATCTGTCCGGTGAACGCACGCCGCACAACGACCCGTACGCGCAAGGCGTGTTCTTCGGCATGAATCACGCGACCGATCGCGCGCTGCTCGGCTATGCGGTGCTCGAAGGCGTGACGCTCGCGCTCACCGACGGCCTCGACGCATTGCGCGCGGCCGGCACCGAAGCGAAGGCGTTGTCGCTGCTCGGCGGCGGCGCGCGCAGCGATTACTGGGCCCAGTTGCTGGCCGACGCGCTCGACACCGCCACCCGCAAGCACGGCGGCGGCGAAACCGGCGCGGCCCTCGGCGCGGCCCGTCTCGGCTGGCTGGCCGCGGGCGGCGATCCGGCCACGGTGCTGACCAAGCCGCCCATCGAAAAGGAATTCACGCCGAATCCGCGCCGTCATGCCGAACTGCGCGCGCGGCTCGAAGCGTATCGCGCGCTGTATCGCCACGTGCGTCCGCTGTTCGATCCGGCACGCACGCCGCTCGCCTGAGCGACGGCAAGCCGCAGCCGCTCTCCGGGGAGACAGGAGAGCCGGCTGCTATCATCGGCGCACTATCAGCGAGCCGTCACCGTGCCCAAGTCCACAGAAAAATTAGATCTTGCTACCCGCGCCGCGTGGCTTTACTACGTCGCCGGCAACACCCAGAACGAGATCGCCGAGAAGCTGCAGGTGTCGCGTCCGGTCGCGCAGCGCCTGGTCGCCTTCGCCGTCGAGAAGAACCTGATTCGCGTGCGCGTCGATCATCAACTGGCGGACTGTCTGTCGCTCGCCGATCAACTGTCCAGGCGCTATGGCCTCGCCATGTGCGAAGTCGTGCCGGTGGACGGCGACACGCCCGAGGAAATCGACCGCAAGCTCGCGGTGGCCGGCGCGCAGGTGATGGAGCGCCATCTGAACGAAGAAAAGCCGATGGTGGTCGCGGTCGGCAGCGGCCGGACGCTGAAGGCGTCGGTCGATCAGATCGCGCAGCTAGACCGTCCGCAGCACCGGTTGGTGTCGTTGGTCGGGGCGATCGCTCAGGACGGCTCCTCGAACCGCTACGACGTCGCGCTGCACATCTCCGAGAAGACGGGTGGCAAGCATTTTCTGCTGCCGGCTCCGTTGCTCGCCGATAGCGAGGCGGAGCGTTCGCAGTGGTGCAATCACCGGCTGTACCGGATCGTCGAAACGCTGGCGGCGGAGGCGGATGTCGCGTTCGTCGGCGTCGGCAATATCGGGCCGACCTGCCCGCTGCATGAAGACGGCTTCATTACGGCGGCGGAAGTGAAGGACATGATGCAAGGCGGCGCCGTGGCCGAAATGCTCGGTCTGCCGATCGATGCGACCGGCGCGCACGTCGAGTCGCCGACCGGCCGACGCGTGACCAGCCTCCCACTCGATTCGCCGCCGCGGCGCCCGACGATTGGTTTCGCGGGCGGCGAGCGCAAGCGGGAAGCGTTGATCGCGGTGCTGAAAGGCGGATGGTTGTCGGGGTTGGTGACCGACGAGTTGTGCGCGCGAGCGGCGCTTGAGGCTTGAGAGCGCTTGGGGGTCGGGCGAGTTGAGCAGTTCGAGCAGTACGCTCCGCCGCGGCGCATTGATCGCCGCAACCCGCACTCGCACTACACCAGCGGCAAACCTTCGGTAATGATGATCCGGTAATCGCCGCCCTTCAGACGCGTCTCGCTGACCGCCTGATACGCCGGGCTGCGATACCACGCGATCGCCTCGTCATAGCCGGCGAATTCGAGAATCAGAATCTCTTCGATCGCCGGCCCTTCCACCACTTCCTTGCGCCCGTGGCTCGCCAGCATGGTGACCGGATGCTGTTCGAAGGTTGCGGGCGCAACCTGCTTGTATTCGTCGAGCTTGGCCTGGTCGAGCGTTTTCTCGCGCGTAATGACAACGTAGGCGGACATGAGCGTTTCCCGGCGTGGTTGAAAGGAAAGCGGCGCGCCCGCCGCTTTCGCCAACATCACGCGGTCAGGCGGCCAGCACTTCGACGATCTTACGCTGGAATGCCTTGCCCGCGCTGTCGAACAGATGGCAGTGCTCCGGCGTCGCGCCGAGCTTCTGCATCTCGCCTTTCGTATGCCGTTCGAGCGGCGGAATCCGCGCGATCAGGCCGTCCGGTGAGACGCTGGATTCCGCGTACAAATACGCCGCGTCGCCGAGCGATTCGAGCGCCATCGTGCGAGCCGAGATGCCGTCGTCGCTGTTGCCTACGTGCAGATGCTCGGGGCGAATGCCGACCGTCACCTTGTCGCCCTGCTTGACCGCGCCCGGCTCCACCGCGACACGCTGCGTCTCGCCGGTTTCGTAGCGCACCGTCACGCCGTCGTGCGTGACCGACTGCACCACGCCTTCCATGAAGTTCATTTTCGGCGAACCGATAAAGCCGGCGACGAAACGGTTGGCGGGCGCGTGATACAGCATGGTCGGACTGCCGACCTGCTCCAGATTGCCCGCCGACAGCACGACGATCTTGTCGGCCAGCGTCATGGCTTCGACCTGATCATGCGTCACGTAGATCATCGTGGTCTTCAGCTCGTCATGCAGACGCGCGAATTCGAGGCGCATTTTCACGCGCAGCGCGGCGTCGAGATTCGACAGCGGTTCATCGAACAGGAACACCTTCGGCTTACGCGTGATCGCGCGGCCGATCGCCACGCGCTGACGCTGTCCGCCGGACAACTGTTTCGGCTTGCGATCGAGCAGATGATCGATGTGCAGGATCTTCGCGGCGTTGCGCACGGCGGCGTCGATTTCCGGCTTCTTGGTACCGGCGAGTTTCAGGCCGAACGCCATGTTGTCGTACAGCGTCATGTGCGGATACAGCGCGTACGACTGAAACACCATCGCGATGCCGCGTTTGGCGGGCGCCACGTCGTTCACGCGCACGCTGTCGATGCTGAGGTCGCCGCCGCTGATGTCTTCGAGGCCGGCGATCATGCGCATCAGCGTCGATTTACCGCAACCGCTCGGGCCCACGAACACGACGAACTCGCCGTCCGCGATGTCGAGGTTGATGTCGCGCATCACCTCGTTGTCGTCGTAGGCCTTTCTGATGTTGCGCAGAGTTACGCTTGCCATGATGTGTCTCCGTGTAATGCTCTAGGTATTGCTTGTCCGTTGCTTACGCTGCTTCGTTTGCTTCGTTTGCTTCAGCAGCTCGCTTCTCTATGCTCGGGCCGACGCCGCCACGCCATTCATGGCGGCGTGGCCGCCGTCGCGCTCAGCGTCCATTGCGCGACCAGTTCCGGCAGTTGCTGCATATCGTCGAACACGTGACGCGCGCCGGCCGCATGCAGCTTGTCGATCTGCGCGTCGCTCGCGTGACCGCCGCCGATAAAGCCCAGCACCGTCATGCCCGCCGCGGTCGCCGCCGTCACGCCGGTCACGCTGTCTTCCACCACCAGACACGCCGACGGCGCGAGTCCCAAACCGCGCGCCGCCGCCAGATAGACGTCGGGCGCGGGCTTCGGATTCGGTACCGCATCGGCGCAAAACAGGCGGTCGCCGAAGAACTTCACCAGCCCCGTGCGCGCCAGCACCGCTTCCACGTATGGCCGGAAACTGTTGCTCGCGCACCCTTTGGCGAGCGGCACCTGAGCGAGCGCCGCCTCGATGCCTTCCACCGCCGGTGCCTGCATCGCCGCCGCTTCGACCGCGCGGCGGATCGCGTCGATATCGGCGACGGACAGGCTCTTGCCGAGCTGCGTCGCCGTACCCTGCAACACCGCTTCGATGCGCAGGCCGAGCAGCGGCAACACCACCGGCTCGACGTCCGTCTCGGGCCAGCGCGCTTCGAGTTCGTGCACCAGCATGCGCGCCGCCACGGCTTCGCTGTCGATCAGCACGCCGTCGCAATCGCAGATCAGCGCAAATTGACCGACACCGGAACCCACATTCGACCCCGCTGTCATTTGACCGCCCCGAACGTGAGACCGCGCACCAGTTGCTTCTGCGACAGCCAGCCGACAATCAGGATCGGCGCCACCGCCAGCAGCGAAGCGGCCGACAGCTTGGCCCAGAACAAGCCTTCAGGACTCGAGTACGACGCGATGAACACCGTCAGCGGCGCCGCGTTCGAGCTCGACAGGTTGATGCTCCAGAACGCCTCGTTCCACGACAGGATCACGAGCAGCAACGCGGTCGACGCGAGCCCCGGCAGCGACATCGGCATCAGCAGATAGACGATTTCCTGCCACGTCCTCGCACCGTCGATCCGCCCGGCTTCGAGAATGTCGCGCGGAATTTCGGCGAAGTACGTGAACGACATCCACACCGCAATCGGCAGATTGATCAGCGTGTAGACGATCACCAGACCCGACACCGAATCGAGCAGGCCGGTGTTCTTCCACAGCAGATAGATCGGCACCAGCACGCCGACCGACGGCATCATCTTGGTGGACAGCATCCACAGCAGCACCTTCTGCGTGCGGCGGGTCGGGAAGAACGCCATCGCATACGCGGCCGGCACGGCAAGAATCAGGCACAGCACCGTGACGCCCGCCGAGATCAGCACCGAATTCCACGCGAACGCAAAGTAATTGCTGCGCGCGAACACCTCGCGGAAGCTATCGAGCGTCGGAATAAAAAACAGCGACGACGAATAAGCCTGCTGTTCCGTCTTGAACGCGGTGATCGTCATCCAGAAGATCGGGAAGAACAGCAGCAACGCGACCAGCCAGGCGATCACGCCGGGAATGGCGCGGCGAATCGCGGCGAACGGCGACTTCGCCGGCACGGTCATGGGTGTCGAGCTCGACACCGGAGTGGAGGCAACCTGGCTCATTTTTCGTACTCCCCTTTCAGGTTCTTCGCGAGCATGCGCACGAGGAAGAACGACACGACATTAGCCAGCACGACCGCGAGAATGCCGCCGGCGGAAGCGAGCCCGACGTCGAATTGTTGCAGGCCGAGCGAATAGATCAGGTACGACAGATTGGTCGTCGCGGTGCCCGGACCGCCGCCGGTGGTCGTATAGATTTCGGCGAAGATCGACAGCAGGAAAATCGTCTCCATCATCACCACCACCGCGATTGCCCGTTTCAGGTGAGGCAGCGTGATGTAGAAGAACATCGAGAACGGACCCGCACCGTCGATCTTTGCCGCTTCCTTCTGCTCCTGATCGAGCGACTGGATCGCGGTGAACAGAATCAGGAACGCGAACGGTAACCACTGCCACGCGACGATCATGATCACGGCGGTGAGCGGATAGTCGGCGAACCAGTCGATCGGCTGCATGCCCATGGCGCGCATGCCCTGTGCGATCAGGCCATACACCGGGTGCAGGATCATGTTCTTCCAGATCAGCGCGCTGACCGTCGGCATCACGAAGAACGGGCCGATGGCAAGCAGCCGCGCGATGCCCTGGCCGTAGAACTTACGGTCGAACAGAATCGCCATCAGCACGCCGCCGACCACGGTGATCACCAGCACCGAAATAATCAGCTCGAGCGTGTGACCGATCGAGGGGCCGAACGACGGATCGGTCGCGAGGTATTTGTAGTTGTCGAGACCGGCGAAACCTTTGAGGTCCGGGTTCAACAGGTTGTAGCGCGAGAACGAAAACCAGATCGTCATGGCGAGCGGAATCGCCATCCACAACACCAGCACGGCCACCGAGGGCGTGACTAGCCAGCGCGCGGAATTGGCTTTGCGGACTTCGCGTTCTTTTTCTGTCTGGGGATGAGCTTGCATGAGAGGTAGGCGCAGAGGACGCATGGTGGACCACCTGTTCGGTAATGCGCGGACTGTCCGCCGCGAACTGCTCGCGGCGTGAAGCGCGCCGGCCGGCGCGACACCTTGCCGGTATCGCGGCGCACCGCGCGATCAGGACAGCCCGCTGTGCTGCGTGGGCCGGCTGACGGGCGTCAGCCGGCGCGTGCCACGTGCTTCAGGTGGCGGGTTGCCGCATCACTTCCAGTACTTCTATTACTTCTGGTAGCCGGCCTGTTGCACCGCGCGATTCGCGGTCGCATTGCCGGCGGCCAGCGCCTGATCGACCGTCATCTGGCCGGCCACTGCGCCGGAGATGCTCTGACCGACCACGGTACCGAACGACTGGAACTCAGGAATACCCACGAACTGCACACCGGTGTACGGCACCGGCTTCAGCGTCGGGTGATCCGGGTCCGCCGTTTCGATCGCCTTCAGCACGAATTCGCCGAACGGAGCAGCCTGCTTGTACTCGGGGCGTGCGTAGGTGGACTGACGCGTTCCCGGCGGCACCGAGGCCCAGCCTTCGTCCTTCGCGACCAGCTCGATGTATTGCTTCGAGGTCGCCCATGCGATGAACTTCTTCGCCGCGTCAGTCTGCTTCGACGACTTCGGAATCGCCAGCGCCCACGCCCACAACCAGTGCGAACCCTTGGGCGTGACAGCGATCGGTGCGGCAGCAAAGCCGACCTTGTCCGCGATCTGCGATTGCTGCTTGTTGTACAGCATGCCGGCCGCGACCGTCGCGTCGATCCACATCGCGCACTTGCCCGAGGACATCAGCGTCAGGTTTTCGTTGAAGCCGTTCGAACTCGCTCCCGGAGGGCCGTCTTTCTTCAGCAGATCGACGTAGAAGGTGATCGCCTTCTTCCATTCCGGCGTGGTGAGCTGCGCGTTCCACTTCTCGTCGAACCAGCGACCGCCGAAGGTGTTCACCACCGTCGTCGCGTACGCCATGTTTTCGCCCCAGCCCGCCTTGCCGCGCAGGCAGATGCCGTACATGCCGTTGGCCTTGTCGGTCAGCTTGTCGGCGAATTGCGCGATCTGGTCGTAAGTCGGCTGGTCCGGCATTTTCAGACCCTTGGCTGCGAACAGGTCCTTGCGGTAATACGTCATGGAGCTTTCGACGTAGAACGGCAGCGCGTACAACTGGCCGCCGCTCGACAGGCCGTCGCGGGCCGTCTTCACGACGTCGTTCAGATCGTAATCGGCGGGCAGGTTGGTGAGCGGCGTGAGCCAGCCGCGTTTGCCCCATTGCGGCGTTTCATAGGCGCCGATCGTCATCACGTCGAACTGGCCGCTGCCGGTCGTGATGTCGGTGGTGGCGCGCTGACGCAGCACGTTTTCTTCGAGAATCACCCAGTTCAGCTTGATGTCCGGATTCGCCTGCTCGAAAGCGGGCGAGAGCTTCTTCAGCTCGATCATGTCCGGATTGTTCAACGTGGCGATCGTCACCGTCGCCGCCGACGCGCTCAACGCGAAGCACGCCATGGCGCCGACGCTAGCCGCTTTCAGCGCGGATTTGAGGATTGGCTTCATGTGTTGTCTCCTTTCTCGTACGTTATGTGATGCTGCGTTTGTTCTACGAAAATGACGGGGATGATGCGCACGTCGCGACCGCGGCGACGTGCCTGCTGCGTCAACTCATCCAGTTGCCGCCGTCGACGTTCAGCGTTTGCGCGGTAATGTAGTCGGCATCCGCCGACGCGAGAAACAGGGCGGCGCCGGTCAGGTCGTCCGGCACACCCATGCGGCCGAGCGGCACCGCTTCGCCGACCAGGCGCTTCTTCTCGCCGAGCGGACGGTTTTCATAACGGGCGAAGAGCGCGTCGACTTCCTTCCACATCGGCGTATCGACGACGCCCGGCGCGATGCCGTTCACGTTGATCTGGTGCGGCGCGAGCGCCAGGGCCGCCGATTGCGTGTAGCTGAGCACCGCCGCCTTGGTCGCGCAGTAATGCGACACGAGCGCCTCGCCACGCCGCCCCGCTTGCGACGACATATTGATGATCTTGCCGCCGCGACCCTGCTCGACCATTTTTTGCGCAACGGCTTGCATCAGGAAGAACAGGCCCTTCACGTTGACCGCGAAGAGGCGGTCGAACACGTCCCAGGATTCGTCGAGGAGCGGGCGCATATCGAACAGCGCCGCGTTGTTGAACAGAATGTCGACCTGGCCGAAACGCTCGAGCGTGCTCGCGACGATACGGTCGATATCTTCACGGCGCGTGACGTCGGCGCTGACGCTCAGCACCCGGTCGCCGTATCCGGCGCGCAACGTGTCGCCGAAACTGTCGGCCGGCTTCATGTCCACCAGCACGCAGCGCGCGCCTTCGTCCAGATAGCGGCGCGCCACGGCCTCGCCAATTCCGCTCGCCGCGCCCGTCAGAATGGCCACCTTGTCTTGCAATCGTGCCGCCACTGCCTGTCTCCGGTTCATTGCGTTTTGTCTCGCAGTGAGCGAACGCTCATTGCGCGAACAATTGCTCTGTTAGTGATCGAATGATCGGATACGGACAGGGTCATGTCAAGGCACCCGCGCAGATTTCGATGGTGCAGCGCGGCAGGACACGCGCGCCCTCGTTCCGGCTCTGAACAACACTAATACGAGAAATCGGGGAAGGCCAAGTCGCTTTCTGCATAAGGCGCTGACAATTATTTGAGATACGTTATATCATTTCGACCGCGCTTCATTGGCCGCGCGCGGCCGCCACACCCTCTCCTAACGTTAGTGATTCACTCAACTCTCACGCAGCAGGAAACAACGATGAACAAACTCGGCTCGATGTTGAACGGAGCGCACCGCGCGCTGAAGCTGTCGAAATACGTTGCGGCGGCCACGGCCGCGTTCGCGATCGGTCACAGCGCCTTCGCCGCGGATGCGAAAATCCCGGTGGTCGCGGCGGAGAATTTTTACGGCGACGTGGTGCAGCAACTGGGCGGCGATCGCGTCGACGTGACCAGCATTCTCAGCAATCCGGACCAGGACCCGCATCTGTTCGAAGCCAGCCCGAAGACGGCGCGCGCGTTGCAGCATGCGAGCCTTGTGGTGTACAACGGCGCCGACTACGATCCGTGGATGGCAAAATTGCTGGCCGCGTCGAAGGGGTCGAAGCGCGTGACGATCGTCGCCGCCGACCTCACCGGCAAGAAAGGCGGCGATAATCCGCACCTCTGGTACGACCCGGCCACCATGCCGAAGGTCGCGCGCGCGGTGAGCGAAGCGCTCGTCGCGACTGACCCGGCACACAAGTCGGCGTACGATGCGAACCTCGCGAAGTTTCTCGATTCGCTGAAGCCGATCGACGCCAAGGTCGCCGAGTTGCATGGCCGCTACGCGGGCGTGCCGGTCACGGCGACCGAGCCGGTGTTCGGTTATATGTCGGACGCGATCGGGCTGAGCATGCGCAATCTGCGCTTCCAGCTCGCCACGATGAACGACACCGAAGCCAGCGCGGCCGATATCGCCGCGTTCGAACGCGACCTGCGCGAAAAGCGCGTGCGCGTTCTGATCTATAACAGCCAGGCAACCGAGGCCCTGACCAAACGCATGTTGAAGCTCGCGCAGCAATCGAAGGTGCCGTCCATGAGCGTCACCGAGACCGAACCGGCCGGCAAGACCTATCAGACGTGGATGCTGACGCAGCTCGACGCGCTGAACGCCGCGCTGATCGCGGGCGAAGCGAACGGCGCGGGCGCGGTGGCGGCTTCCGGCAGCAAAGGAACGACACCATGACTCTGACTGGCCGCAACGCGCCAGCCCCTGCAGCAAGTGCGCCCACGGGCGCACCGTCCAACGCGCCCGTGCTCGAACTCGAGCAGGTCACGCTCGAACTCGGCGACCGCACGATTCTGCGCGACACCGGTTTCGTGGTGAATCAGGGCGAATTCATCGGCGTGCTTGGGCCGAACGGCGCGGGCAAGACCACCTTGATGCGCGCGGTGCTTGGCCTCGTGCCGGCCGCGAGCGGCACGATCCGCGTGCTGGGGCAACCGGTGGAGCGCGGCAATGCGTCGATCGGCTATATGCCGCAGACGCGCAGCGCGCTCGCCGGACGGCGCGTGCGCGGCCGCGATTTCGTCGCGATGGCCGCCGACGGTCATCGTTGGGGCTTGCCGCATGCGGACGCCCACACTCGCGCCGATGTCGAGCGCGTGCTGGATCTGGTGGGCGGCCGCAAGCTGGCCGAGCGGCCGTTGTCGGAACTGTCGGGCGGCGAGCGGCAGCGTCTGCTGCTCGCGCAATGCCTGCTCGGTAATCCGAAGCTGCTGTTGCTCGACGAACCGCTGATCAGCCTCGACCCGCATCATCAGAAGAGCGTGGTCGAACTGGTGCGGCGCGTGCAGCAGGAACTCGGCATTGCCGTGCTGTTTTCGGCGCATGAATTAAATCCGCTGCTGAACTCGATCGATCGCGTGCTGTATCTCGGCAGCGGCGTGGCCGCGCTCGGCACCGTCGACGAAGTGATCACCCGCCCGGTCCTGTCGCGCCTGTACGGCTCGCCGATCGACGTGATGCGGGTGAACGGCCGCATCTTCGTGATGTCGGGCGACGTCGAAGTCGAGAAGCACGATCACGAGCACGAACACGACGAAGACGGCGGCCATAGCCACGGCCATTCGCATGGCGCGCACGGCCACAGCCACTCACACCAGCACGACTCACGCGACGGACACACGCACGATGTTTGAATACGATTTCATGGTCAACGCGTTCGCGGCGTCGGGGATCGTCGCGGTGCTGGCGGGTATCGTGGGCTATTTTCTGGTGATGCGCGGACAGACCTTCGCCGGCCACGCGCTATCGCACGTCGGCTTCACCGGCGCGACCGGCGCGGTGCTGATCGGCATCTCGCCGATCTGGGGGATGATCGGCTTCACGCTCGCGGCGGGCGTCGGCATGGGCGCACTCGGCGAACGCCTCGCCGGACGCGACGTGGCGATCGGCGTGATCCTCTCGCTGTCGCTCGGTTTCGGTTTGCTGTTTCTGCACTTCTTCACCGCGTACGCGACGCAAGTGACCGCGTTGTTGTTTGGCAATGTGCTCGGCGTGAATACGTCGACGCTGGGCGTGCTGGCGGCGCTAGGCGTAGTCAGTTTGCTGGCGCTGGCGGCGATCATGCGGCCGTTGCTGTTTGCTTCGTTGCAGCCTGAACTGGCCGAAGCAAAGGGTGTGTCGCTGCGGCTCGTGTCGGTGCTGTTTCTGGCGATTGCCGCGTTGGCGGTAGCCGCGTGTACGCAGATCGTCGGCGTGTTGCTGGTGTTCACCTTGATGGTCGGGCCGGCTGCGGCCGCGCAGAACATGACGACGCGTCTGTCGACCGGACTCGTACTGGCCGCGGTGTTCGCGCTGCTGCAGGCGTGGCTGGGATTGACGCTGGCGTTCTATACCGATTGGCCCACGAGCTTCTGGATCACCGTGCTGTCGGCGGTGGTGTACGGCGGGAGTTTGGTGAAGCGCCGTTGAGTGGACAGCGATGACGGCGGGCACTTTTACGCGCTACCGTCATCGCCATACAACGGCACGTTCAGCCGAGCAACACCTTCGCGTGATGCGCGAGATGATCCTCGATGAACGTCGAGATGAAGTAATACCCATGGTCGTAGCCCGCGTGACGGCGTAACGTCAGCGGCTGACCCGCCGCCTGGCAGGCGGCTTCGAACACATCCGGGTTGAGCTGTTCCGCCAGGAACTGATCCGCCAGCCCCTGATCCACCAGAATCCCCGCCGCGAACTTGCGCGACGCATGCGCGACCAGCTCGCTCGCGTCGTACTGCTTCCACGCTTCGCGATCGTCGCCGAGATACCCGCCTAACGCTTTCTCGCCCCACGGGCAGCGCGTGGGCGCGGCAATCGGCGCGAACGCCGACACCGAGCGATAAATCTCCGGATTGCGCAGCGCCAGCATCAACGCGCCGTGACCGCCCATCGAGTGCCCGAAGATGCCCAGGCGCGCGCCGTCCACCGGCAGATTCGCCAGCACCGTTTCGCGCAGCTCGTCGCGCACGTACGAGTACATCCGATAATGCTGTGCCCACGGTTGCTGGGTCGCATCGACGTAGAAACCCGCGCCCACGCCGAAGTCCCACGCCGCACTTTCGCCCGGCACGCCCGCGCCGCGCGGACTCGTATCGGGCGAAATCAGCGCGATGCCGTGCTGTGCCGCGAAACGCTGCGCGCCGGCCTTGATCGGAAAGGTTTCTTCCGTACACGTGAGACCCGCGAGATAGAACAGCGCGGGCACGTTCGCGTTCGCTTGCAACGCCTGCGGCGGCAGATAGACCGAGAAGCGCATCGGCAGACCGACGGTCTGCGAGTCATGCCGGTAGATACGCTGCTCGCCGCCATGGCAGGCATGCGACGACAGAAGTTCAAGCATCGCCCTGCTCCTTTCGGTGGGTTGCGTGGGTTGCGTGGGTTGCGTTCGTCACGTTCCGCATCAGTACAGCACGACCGAGCGGATCGACTCGCCCTTTTTCATCAGGTCGAAGCCTTCGTTGATCCGTTCGAGCGGCAGACGGTGCGTGATCAGATCGTCGATATTGATCTTGCCTTCCATGTACCAGTCGACGATCTTCGGTACATCCGTACGGCCGCGCGCGCCGCCGAACGCCGAGCCCTTCCACTCGCGGCCCGTCACCAGCTGGAACGGGCGCGTGCTGATCTCCTCGCCCGCCGCCGCCACGCCGATGATGAACGATTGGCCCCAGCCCTTGTGCGTGCATTCGAGCGCCTGACGCATTACCTTGGTGTTGCCGATGCATTCGAACGAGTAGTCCGCGCCACCGTCGGTAAGTTGCACGATGTGGTCGACCACGTTCTCGACTTCGTTCGGGTTGATGAAGTGCGTCATGCCGAACTTCTTCGCCAGTTCGACGCGGCCCGGGTTGATGTCGACGCCGATAATCTTGTCCGCGCCGACCATCTTCGCGCCCTGAATCACATTCAAACCGATACCGCCGAGGCCGAACACCACCACGTTCGCGCCCGCTTCGACCTTTGCCGAATACACCACCGCGCCGACGCCCGTCGTCACGCCGCAGCCGATGTAGCAGATCTTGTCGAACGGCGCGTCTTCACGCACCTTCGCGACCGCGATTTCCGGCACGACGATGTAGTTCGAGAACGTGGACGTGCCCATGTAATGGAACAGCGGCTTGCCGTCCAGCGAGAAGCGCGAGGTGGCGTCGGGCATCAGGCCGCGGCCTTGCGTCGAACGGATCGCCTGACACAGGTTGGTCTTGCGCGACAGGCAGAACTTGCACTGGCGGCATTCCGGCGTGTACAGCGGAATCACGTGATCGCCCTTCTTCAGCGTGCCGACGCCCGGACCCGTATCGACGATCACGCCCGCGCCTTCATGGCCGAGAATCGCCGGGAAAATGCCTTCCGGGTCAGCGCCCGAGAGCGTGTAGTAGTCGGTGTGGCAGATGCCCGTCGCCTTCACTTCGATCAGCACTTCACCGGCGCGCGGGCCTTCCAGATCCACTTCCTCGATCGTCAATGGGGCGCCGGCTTTCCATGCAATGGCGGCTTTGGTTTTCATCGTGAATGCTCCTTGAGGTCCGTGAGTGCGACGCGCGTCCGGCATGATGTGCCGCGCTCTAACTTAGCGCGCGAAAAGCGTCATGGTATTGCAAAGTGCGTCACGGCATTGTCCGTACCGGACATCGGCGCGCTCATCGTCGACGGGCGTCGACGAGCGCAGGCAGCGTCACCGACGCCCCGTGCCGCCGAACCAGGTTTCGACCCGGCCATAAAGATCGAGAAAGCGTGCATAGCGTTCGGCCAGCGCCGCATCGCCTCGCGGACCGGCGACCCGCGTCGCGCCCGGCGCGAGCGCCGCGAGATCGTTCGCGTGCCAATGGCCGCTCGCCAGACCGCCGAGAATCGCCGCGCCACGCGGCGCCGCGTTGGGGCAATCGACCGCATACAGTTCGACGTCCAGCGCATCGGCCAGCAACTGCCGCCAGCGCGCGTCGACCGAACCGCCGCCCGCGAGCTTCAACGTGGTGACCGTCGCGCCGCTCGCGCGAATCGCGTCGAGACCGGCGCGCAGCGAGAACGCGACGCCTTCGAACGCGGCGCGCATCATCGTGCCGCGCGTGTGTTCGAGTGCGAGGCCGAGCCAGCCGCCGCGCGCCGATGGGTTCAGCCACGGTGTGCGTTCGCCGGTAAGGTAAGGCAGAAAGGTCAGGCCGCTTGTGGGCGCTGCAGCGCCGTGGGTACGTTCCGAGCCGCTGCCGGAAGTCGCGCTGCTTGCTTCGCCGAACGCGCTGGTAGTGACGTCGCCAGACGCGTCGTTCAGTGCAATCGCGTTGGCCTCGCCGAACGCATCCCGATAAGCATCAGCCCATTCATACGACAACCAGCCGCGCACGCGTTCCAGTGCAATGCCGACGTTCTGCATTGCCGCCATCCGATACCAGTGATCGCTCGCCGCCCGATAGCGATGCAAGCCCTTCGCCGCCGTCGGCTCCTGCCCCGCCAGCACGACGATCTGTCCGCCCGTGCCGGTGGTGAGCAACGCATCGCCGTCACGCGCGAGTCCGCTGCCGAGCGCCGCGCACGGCGTGTCGGCGGCGCCGGTCGCAAGGACGATGCCGGCGCGCAACCCCAGCGCCTGCGCCGCCGCCTCCGACAGCACGCCGCCCGCCGCATACGACGGCGCCAATGGCGCGAACCATTCACGCGGAATCTCCAGCCGCGCCAGCAGCGCCGTATCCCATACGCCGGCCGGATCGGCGAGCGCGGTCGCGCAGGCATCGGACGGATCGGTCAGCACCGCGCCGCCCAACGCCACGCGCAGCCAGTCTTTCGGCTGCAACGCCCAGCGCGTTCTGTGCGCGGCGTGCGGTTCGTTCAGCACGATCCAGCGCAGCAACGGCCCAGCCATGCCGGGCGCCACCGGATTCGCTTGCGGCTCGCGCCACGCGTCGAGCAAACCCAGCGCGCGCGTATCGGGCCACAGCATGGCGGGCCGCACGGCGTCGCCGGCGGCGTCGATCAGCACGACACCGTGCATCTGCCCGGAGAAGCCGATCGCGCGCACGTCGCTGCGCAACGCGGGTGGCAAACGCGACGCCGCTTCGCACAGCGCGCGCCACCACGTTTGCACCGAGGTCTCCGCCCAACCGGCGTGCGGTGTCTCCAACGTATAAGCGACGCTCGCGACCGCCTGTTCGCGGCCGTTTTCATCGACGATTGCTACTTTGAGGGAACCGGTGCCGAGGTCGATGCCAAGAAAACTCATGGGCGATTGCACGTCAAAAGAGGGGTGAAAATGAGGGTCGCGAGGCGCACGCGAAAGGTGCCCCGAAGGCGGTTTTTTCGTCACCGCGACGCGCCTCGGAGAGCGCATCCAAAAACACGCCGATTTTGCCGAATCGCGGGTTAACCCCGCCGCGCCGCGAGCCGCATGAAAACAGCACTATGCGCCGTATGAGATACACCTCATTGATTCTCACACATATCAGTCTGGCGATGGCGCGCGCGGCTTAACGACCCGCACCACGGCCACAAGGGGCTGTCCGCCGATGGCACAAACTCGCAGCTTTAAATTGCCTTTCAAACCGGCACAACGCATATCGTCACCGGGAATGCCGGAATAGGCCCCAGTGGTCTTGTTGCACTTTATCGTCCCCGATACCTTGGAGTCATCTCAAAAACTAGATGGTGGAGACAGAAGATATGCAATCGAACACGGTTCACCCGTGCGACGAGCGACTGCCCGCGGGCCAGTTGCTGACGCTCGGCATCCAGCACGTTCTGGTGATGTATGCCGGCGCCGTCGCAGTGCCTCTGATCATCGGTGCGGCGCTCAAATTGCCGAAGGATCAGATCGCCTTCCTGATTA
This sequence comes from Burkholderia sp. 9120, assembly GCF_000745015.1. Classification (NCBI taxonomy): domain Bacteria; kingdom Pseudomonadati; phylum Pseudomonadota; class Betaproteobacteria; order Burkholderiales; family Burkholderiaceae; genus Burkholderia; species Burkholderia sp. 9120. Next base: position 1,589,819 of record NZ_JQNA01000001.1, read on the forward strand.
GCGCCGATCTGTTCTCCTGCGGCATCGCCACGCTGATTCAAACGCTCGGTCTGTGGATCTTCGGGATCCGCCTGCCGGTCATCATGGGCTGCACGTTCGCGGCCGTCGGTCCGATGGTCGCGATCGGCACCAATCCTTCGCTCGGCATTCTCGACATCTTCGGCTCGACGATCGCGGCCGGCGTGATCGGCATTCTGCTCGCGCCCGCGGTCGGCAAGTTGTTGCGCTTCTTCCCGCCGGTCGTGATCGGCGTGGTGATTTCGGTGATCGGTCTGTCGCTGATGGAAGTGGGCATCAACTGGGCGGCTGGCGGCGTGGGCAATCCCGACTACGGCAATCCGATCTATCTCGGCCTGTCGTTCATCGTGCTGACGCTGATTCTGCTGATCAACAAGTTCGCCAAGGGCTTCCTTGCCAATATTTCGGTGTTGCTCGGCATCGTCGCCGGCTTCGTGATCGCGCTGGTGCTCGGCCGCGTCAACATGGACGGCGTCACGCACGCACCGTGGGTCGGCTTCGTGATGCCGTTTCACTTCGGCCTGCCGCACTTCGATCCGCTGTCGATCGCAACGATGATCACCGTGATGTTCGTCACCTTCATCGAATCGACCGGCATGTTCCTCGCGGTCGGCGACATGGTGGATCGCCCGGTCGATCAGAAAGCGCTGGTGCGCGGCCTGCGCGTGGACGGTCTGGGCACGCTGATCGGCGGTGTCTTCAACTCGTTCCCGCATACGTCGTTCTCGCAGAACGTCGGCCTGATCGGCGTGACCGGCGTGAAGAGCCGCTTCGTCTGCGCCATGGGCGGCGTGATTCTGGTGCTGCTGGGCCTGTTCCCGAAGATGGCGCAAGTGGTCGCGTCGGTGCCGGCCTTCGTGCTCGGCGGTGCGGGCATCGTGATGTTCGGCATGGTCGCGGCGAACGGCATGAAGGTGCTGTCGCGCGTCGACTTCGTGAAGAACCAGCACAACCTGTTTATCGTCGCGGTAAGCGTCGGTCTGGGTCTGGTGCCAGTCGTGTCGCCGAACTTCTTCTCGAAGCTGCCGGCTGCGCTGACGCCGCTGCTGCATAGCGGGATTCTGCTGGCGTCCGTGTCGGCGGTCGTGCTGAACCTGATCTTCAACGGTGTGAAGAGCGAGAAGAAGGCGCAGTGCGAGATTCGCAAGGCCGGTCACGATTTCGACGGACGCGGTGGGAATGAGCCGCCGCACGATGAAATGATGCGTGCCGCGGATCTGCATTGAGTGACTGAGGTGCGGCAAACGTAGTTGCTGCAACTCGTTCTCTGCGGACAAACAAAAACGCCACGGCATGCCGTGGCGTTTTTGTTTTCAGCTTTGTGCTGCTGTTTGTTGCCGTGTGCTTACGTGTGTCTTGCGCTGGCTGCTTAGAACGGCTTCCGTGACACCGAAAGCCGTTCTAAGCGTTGGCTACGACACGGCGCCGACTTAACCCGCCGTCGCCGCCGAAGCCGCCACCGGCGCGCTTGCCGCACCGTAATTCACCGGTGCGTCGGCGGGACGCGGCTGATCGCCGTTGTGCTCGACCCAGCCACCGCCGAGTGCCTGGTACAACGTCACCAGGTTCTGCAGGCGCTCCATGCGCGCGGTAATCAGCGACGTTTGCGACGAGTACAGATCGGTCTGCGCGGTCAGCACCGACAGATAGCTGTCGACACCGTTCGTATAACGCAGATTCGACAGATCCAGACGACGCTGTTCCGCAAACGTATTGCGCTCCAGCGCCTGGATCTGCTGGTCGTACGTGCCGCGCGCCGCCAGACCGTCCGCCACTTCGCGGAAGGCCGTCTGGATCGCCTTTTCGTACGTAGCGATCTGGACGTTCTTCTGCAGGTTCGCGACGTCGAGGTTGGCGATGTTCTCGCCACCCTCGAAGATCGGCACCGTGATCGACGGACCGAAGCCCCACGCAGCCGAACCCGGCTTGAACAGACCGCCGAGCGACGGGCTCAGCGTGCCGAAATTGCCGGTCAGCGAGACCTTCGGGAAGAACGCCGCGCGCGCCGCGCCGATATTCGCGTTGGCCGCGAGCAGGTTCTCCTCGGCCTCCATGATGTCCGGACGACGCGTGAGCAGATCGGACGGCAGACCGGCCGGAATATCCGTGAGGAGATTCTGGTCGTCCAGCGTCAGACCCGGCGGCAGATCAGCCGGCAGCGGCTCGCCTAGCAGCAGCACCAGCGCATTCTCGCCCTGTGCCCGCAAACGCTCCTGCGCCTGCAGGTTGGCGTTGGCCGTCTCGACCACTGTTTGCGCCTGGCGCAGATCCAGTTCGGAACCCGTGCCGTTGTCGAACTGCAGCCTGGTGATCCGATACGACTCCTGCGCGGTCTTCAGCGTGTCTTGCGTGACCTTCAGCAGATCGTCCAGTTCGAGCACCGTCAGATACTGATTCGCCACCTGCGAGACCAGCGCGATTTCCGCCGCCTTGCGTGCCTGCGCCGTGCCCAGGTAGGTTGCCAACGCCTGATCCCTCAGACTTTGAATCCGCCCGAAGAAGTCGATTTCCCAAGACGCGTTCAGACCGACCGAGTACGAGTTGGAAATGTTCTGACCGCCGAACGCCAGGTCCGTCGGCGTACGCGATTTGGTTTGCGAAGCCGCGGCATTGAGCGTCGGGAACAGACCGGCACGAACGATCCGGTACTGCGCCTGCGACACCTGCATGTTCAGCACCGACACACGCAGATCGCGGTTGTTCTTCAGCGCGATCTCGATCAGCCGCTGCATGCGCGGATCGACGAAGAATTCGCGCCAGCCGATATCGGCCGCGGCCACACCGTTCGCGCTACGCGCGGCAGCCGTCGCGCCGGGTTTTTGCTGGCCCGTTTCGGCCCCCGGCTGGGTCGCGCCCGGTTGCGTGTCGTACACGCCGCCGGTCGGGAACGTCGACGTCACGGGTTCCGCCGGACGCTGGTAATGCGGCGCCATCGTGCAACCCGCGGCGAACAACGCAACCGCCACTGCAATCAAAGAGTGTTTTTGCATCTCAATGTCCGTCCTTGCCCGAGCCGTTACCGCCCGACGCACCACCTTGCGGATCGTGCGGATGGAGCTGGTTGGAATGTTCGAACGCCGCATCCGGGTCTTCCGTCTCACCACCGAACTTCGCGCGGATCACGACGAAGAACATCGGGATCATGAAAATCGCGAGGAAGGTGGCTGTCAACATCCCGCCGATCACGCCGGTACCGATCGCGTGCTGGCTGGCCGAACCCGCGCCGTTGCTGATCGCGAGCGGCATCACGCCGAGAATGAACGCGAGCGAGGTCATCAGAATCGGACGCAGCCGCAGACGCGCTGCTTCCAGCGCTGCTTCGACCGGCCCCATGCCTTCACCCTGCTGCAACTCGCGGGCGAATTCCACGATCAGAATCGCGTTCTTCGCCGACAGCCCCACCGTGGTCAACAGCCCCACCTGGAAGAACACGTCGTTCTCGAGCCCGCGCAGCGTAGCGGCCAGCAGTGCGCCGATCACGCCGAGCGGCACCACCATGATCACCGAGAACGGGATCGACCAGCTTTCATACAGCGCCGCGAGACACAGGAACACGACGAGGATCGAGATGCCGTACAGAATCGGCGCCTGCGAACCCGACTGGCGTTCCTGCAGCGACAAGCCGGTCCATTCGTAGCCGATACCCGCCGGCAGCTTCGCCACGAGTGCTTCCATTGCCGTCATGGCCTGACCGGTCGACTTGCCCGGTGCAGCCGCGCCCTGGATTTCCACTGCCGAAATACCGTTGTAGCGTTCGAGCTTCGGCGAACCGTAGGTCCACGTGCCGCTGGCGAACGACGAGAACGGCACCATGGTGCCCGCCGAATTGCGCACGTACCAGGCGTTCAGGTCTTCCGGGGTCATGCGGAACGGTGCGTCGCCTTGCAGATACACCTTCTTGATCCGGCCGTCGGTATCGAGGAAGTTGTTCACGTACTGCGATGCCCACGCGATCGAGAACGTCTGGTCGATCGTCGACAGCGACACGCCGAGCGCCGAAGCCTTCTCGTGATCGATATCCACCTTGAACTGCGGCGTATCGTTCAGGCCGTTCGGACGCACCTGGGCCAGCGTCGGATCTTTCGCGGCCATGCCGAGCAGCATATTGCGTGCTTGCATCAGCTTTTCGTGGCCGATACCCGCGCGATCCTGCAGCTCGAAGTCGAAGCCCGCGGCGGTACCGAGTTCAGGAATCGACGGCGGATTCACCGGATACACCAGCGCGTTCTTGTAGCCACCGAAATGCATGAACAGACGGCCGACCAGCGATTGCACCTTCTCGTCCGCATGCTGACGCACCGAGTAGTCCTTCATCCGCACGAACACGAGACCCGCGTTCTGACCGCGACCGGCGAAGCTGAAGCCGTTCACCGTGAAGGTCGATTCGACGATGTTCTTCTCGGTGTTCAACAGGTAGTCCGACACGTCCTTCAGTGCGCGCGCCGTGGTTTCCTGCGTCGAGCCCGACGGCGTTTGCACCAGCACGAACATCGTGCCCTGGTCTTCGTCGGGCAGGAACGACTTCGGCAGCTTCACGAACAGCAGGCCGACCGCGAAGATCACCACCATATAGATGATCAGCCAACGGCCCGAGCGCTTGATCACGTGGTGCACGCCCGAGTGATACTTGTCGCGGCTCTTGTTGAAGGTGCGGTTGAACCAGCCGAAGAAGCCTGTGGTGCGCTCCTGGTGACCCTTCTCGATCGGCTTGAGAATCGTCGCGCACAGCGCCGGCGTCAGAATCAACGCGACCAGCACGGACAGCACCATGGCGGCCACGATCGTCAGCGAGAACTGCCGGTAAATCGCGCCGACCGAACCGCCCGAGAACGCCACCGGCACGAACACCGCCGACAGCACGAGCGCCACGCCGACCAGTGCGCCGGTAATCTGGTCCATCGCCTTGCGGGTTGCGTCACGAGGCGATAAACCCTCCTCCTGCATGACCCGCTCGACGTTTTCCACCACCACGATCGCATCGTCCACCAGCAAGCCAATGGCCAGCACGAGCCCGAACATGGACAGCGTGTTGATCGAGAAGCCCACCAGACCCATGATCGCGAACGTGCCCAGCAGCACCACCGGCACGGCGATCGTCGGGATCAGCGTGGCGCGCAGGTTCTGCAGGAACAGGTACATGACCAGGAACACCAGCACGATACCTTCGAGCAGCGTCTTGACCACTTCTTCGATCGACAGGCGCACGAACGGCGTGGTGTCGTACGGATACTTCACGACCAGACCGTGCGGGAAGTACTTCGACAGGTCGTCGATCTTCGCGCGGACAGCCTTGGCGGTGGCCAGCGCGTTAGCGCCGGTCGCGAGCTGAATACCGAAGCCTGCCGTCGGCTGGCCGTTGTACTTGGTGTCGAAGTTGTAGTTTTCGCCACCCAGCTCGATGCGGGCCACGTCTTTGATACGGACTCGCGAACCGTCCGGATTCACCTTCAGCAGCACGTTGCCGAACTGTTCAGGCGTATTCAGCAGCGTGGCTTCCGTGATGGTGGCCTGCAGCACCTGACCCGGCACCGACGGCGTGCCGCCGAGCGAACCGCCCGCGACCTGCACGTTCTGGTTCGTCAACGCGGTTTCCACGTCCACCGGCGTCAAGCCGAAGTTGGTGAGCTTGTTCGCGTCCAGCCAGATCCGCATGGCGTACTGCGAGCCAAACAGCGTCACAGTGCCCACGCCGTCGATCCGGCTGAGCGGATCTTCGATGTTCGACGCGACGTAGTTCGCCAGGTCGTACTTGTTCATACTGCCGTCTTCGGAGTTGAACGCGAGGACCATCAGGAAGCTGCTGCTCGACTTCGTGACCTTGGTGCCCAACTGCTGCACGGCTTGCGGCAGCAACGGCGTGGCCAGTTGCAGCTTGTTCTGCACCTGCACCTGCGCAATGTCAGGATTGGTGCCGGCCGCGAACGTCAGCGTGATGGTTGCCGTACCCGAGTCGTCCGACGTGGACGACAGGTACAGCAAGTGGTCGAGACCACTCATCTGCTGCTCGATCACCTGCGTGACGGTGTTTTCCACCGTCTTCGCCGAGGCGCCCGGGTACGTTGCGCTGATCTGCACGGCCGGCGGCGCGATCGTCGGGTACTGCGCGATCGGCAACGTGAAGACCGACGCGATACCCGCGAGCATCAAAATAATGGCGATCACCCATGCAAAAATTGGGCGATCAATAAAGAACTTTGCCATGAGGCGGGCTCCCTGTTATTACGCGCCCGATGCCGCAGAGGCGGGTTGAGCCGTCTGTGCAGCACCGCTGGCGGCCGGCGCACCCTGAGCGGATGCGTCGGAAGCGGGTGTGGCGGGAAGTTGCGCGGCAACCGGCTTGACCTGCTGACCCGGACGCGCCTTCTCGGTGCCCGCGACGATCACGCGATCGCCGGGCTTCAGGCCACTCTCGACCACCCAGTTCGAACCGTACGTGCCCGACGTGACGAGCTGACGCAACGCGACCTTGTTGTCGTCGCCGACGACCAGCGCGGTCGGCTGACCCTTCTGGTCATGCGTGACGCCGACCTGCGGCACCACCAGCGCGTTATCGTTGACGCCTTCTTCGATCCGCGCGCGCACGAACATGCCCGGCAGCAACACCTTGTCCGCGTTCTTGAAGAGCGCGCGCACCGTGACCGAGCCGGTGCTCTGGTCGACCGTGACGTCGGTGAACTGCAGCTTGCCCTTTTCCGAATAGGTGCGGCCGTCTTCGAGAATCAGCGAGACCTTGGCCGCGTCCGGACCGCTCGTCTTCAGCTTGCCTTCTTGCACTTCGCGACGCAGCTTCAGACCGTCGAGGCTCGATTGCGTCAGGTCAACGTAGACCGGATCGAGTTGCTGGACGGTAGCCAGCAGCGTGGCGGCGCTCGCCTGCACATACGCGCCCGGCGTGACTTGCGACACGCCGATCTGGCCGGTCACCGGCGAGGTCACGTCCGTATAGCCGAGATTGATCTGCGCCGTGTCGACCGCTGCCTTGCCGGCGGCGACGTCTGCCGCTGCCTGGCCTTCCGAGGCGACCGCGTTGTCGTAGTCCTGCTTGCTGACCGCGTTCGCGGCCACCAGCACCTTGTAGCGGTTAGCTTGCGCGGTGGTCGATACGAGGTTGGCTTGCGCCTTGGCCAGCGTGGCCTTCGCGTTGTTCAACGTGGCGATATACGGCGCCGGATCGATCTTGTACAGACGCTGACCCGCCTTGACCTCGCCACCTTCCGTGAACTCGCGGCGCAGCACGATGCCGTCGACCCGTGCGCGCACTTGCGCGACGAGGAAAGCACTGGTGCGGCCGGGCAGTTCGGTGACGACGGGCACCGAAGTCGGTTGAACGGTGACGACGCCCACTTCGGGCGTTTGTGGCGGCGGGGCAGATTGTTTTGGTCCGCACGCTGCCAGCAATACGGCAGCCGTCGCGGCACTGATTAAGCGGAATGGAACCCGTTCGACGCGCATGGAGCGACCTCTGTCAAAGACTGAGAATGAAAAAGTGCGCGCATCCCTACCCCGGGGACGACAGCGCACACATGCGTCTTGCGACGCTTGACCGAAAGCCCGTGAATGCAAACCGAAGCTGCTGGGCACCCTGAGCAAAATGCGCCAATCCTGGGAAATGCCGCACGGCGCCGCCCGTCCAGGCACGGCGCAAGAGCGTTTTGAAAGGCAACAGTGACGGATATTAACCGGTCGTCACGGCTTGGGCTATCCGATCGTGGGATGCTATTATATATACATTCACGAATGCATGTATAAGTGCGTTTACTTCTCTTGTGGGCGGGGGGCCTGCAGGAACGCTTCGCAATTCGCTTAACGGCAGACAGATTGTCATCCCGCGGACTTAATAGCGCGCGGGAAAACCCCACAATCACGGCGAGTCACACGAATATGGTCAGAAGAACCAAAGAAGAGGCGCTTGAGACGCGCACCAGCATTCTCGACGCAGCCGAGCGGGTCTTCTTCGAGAAAGGCGTATCGCGCACGTCACTGGCCGACATCGCGCAGGCAGCGGGCGTCACGCGCGGCGCGATCTACTGGCACTTCGCGCATAAGAGCGATCTGTTTACCGAAATGTTCGACCGCGTGCTGCTGCCGCTGGACGAACTCAAAGCCGCGTCGCTGGACCCCAACGAGCCCGATCCGCTGGGGCGTCTGATGGAAATCTGCGTGGTCTGCCTGCGCGACACCGCCAACGACCCGCACCGCCGTCGCGTGTTCGACATCCTGTTCCTGAAATGCGAACTGGTCGAGGAAATGGGCCCGGTGCGGATCCGCTATCAGACCAACATGCGCGAAGGGCTGATGAAAATAGAAGGCGGTCTGCGCAACGCGATCTCCAAAGGGCAAATGCCGGCGGAACTCGATACGCGGCTGGCGGCGGCCATGGTGCATGCGTTCGTCAGCGGCTCGTTGCGCGACATGCTGTTCCTGCCCGACGCGACGGATTTCGGTGCTTACGCGCAGCGCATGGTGGATGGGATGTTCGACGCGTTGCGGATGAGCCCGGCGTTGTTGAAGAGTCCCGCGCAAGAGTTGGCGGATGAGTCGGCTCGCTAATTAAGAAGAACATAACGGGCCACGCAAAAAAGCGGACGGGTGAGCAAACCCGGCCGCTTTTTTTACGCCCTCCTGCTTACGCGGCGTTCCGGCGCGCCCGCGCCTTCTGGTTCGACGAATAGATATCGCCTTTCTGCAGCAGCGTGCCGCTTTTCACCGCCGCGAGCCAGGCGTCCGTACTCGCCACCGCCGCGAAGGTCGACTGCAACACTACGCTGAACGCGTGGTGAATGTCCTTCGCGCTGGCAAAACCCGCGCTGTTCTCATACGGCACCGAACCGGTCGCGTCTTCCAGGAATTCGACGGCCAGGCCGGCGTGGACCGCGTGATTGATCGTCGACGCATCGCAGTTATGCGTCATGTATCCGACAATCGTCAGCGTATCGATCTGCCGCGCGGCCAGCCAGTCGGCGAGGTCGGTCCCGGTGAACGCGCTCGCCATCGACTTTTCCACAAGGTGATCGCGAGCCCGCGAGGCCACTACCGGATGCAGCTCCGCCCCAGCGCTACCGCGAGCGAACAACGGCGAAGTCGCTGCCGACAAGTGCTGGACGACCACGACCGGGATGTCGGCGGCGTGCGCGGCATCCATCGCGCGGCCGACATTGGCGAGCGAGGTCTGCACGTCCGGATATTCGATCGGCAGAGCGCCGGTCACGTATTCGTTCTGTACGTCGATAACGATCAGCGCACGGCGCGGTGTGGTCATGGCAAGACTCCTGTCAGAGACGGTTCAAAGGTTCGATGCTTCGCGCCGCTGGCGCCTGCCCGGGCGGGCGGTGCTTCATGAGTGGCGGCGATGACTGCATTGTTGGCCGACCGGGAGTTTCACGACAGTGACCCGGATGACAGGAATCGATAGAATCGGGCCATTGTCGAATTGTCGAGGTGGTCGATGGCGGTTTCTGTTCTCGCATCCGGTTCGGCTTCGGCTTCGGCTTCGGCTTCGGCTTCGGCTTCGGCTTCGGCTTCGGCTTCGGCTTCGGCTTCGGCTTCGGCTTCGGCTTCGGCTTCGGCTTCGGCTTCGGCTTCGGCTTCGGCTTCGGCTTCGGCTTCGGCTTCGGCTTCGGCTTCGGCTTCGGCTTCGGCTTCGGCCGCCCCCACTCCACCGCGCCACGTCGTCGCCGTCGTCGCGTTCGACCGCATCAGCCCGTTCCACCTTTCCGTGCCCTGTGTGGTGTTCGGCGAAGAGCGCAGCGGCGGCGGCCTGCCCGATTTCGACTTTCGCGTCTGCGCCGCCGAAGCCGGCCCGCTCACCACGACCGCCGGCTTCTCGATCGCCGTCACCCACGGACTCGAAGCGCTCGCCGACGCCGACACGATCATCGTCCCAAGCTGGCGCGATCCGGACGAAACGCCGCCCGCCGAGTTGCTCGCCGCCCTGCGCGCGGCGCATGCACGCGGCGCGCAACTGGTCGGGTTATGTCTGGGCGCATTCGTACTGGCCGCCGCCGGCATTCTCGACGGCCGGCCGGCGTCCACGCACTGGGCCTGCGCCGACGACTTCGCGCGCCGCTACCCGCGCGTGCGGCTCGACCCCGACGTGCTCTACGTCGACGACGGCAACGTGCTGACCTCCGCCGGCACCGCCGCCGGCCTCGACTGCTGTCTGCACGTGCTGCGCAAGATGTGCGGCGCGGAAGTGGCGAATTACGTCGCGCGTCGGCTGGTGGTGTCGCCGCATCGGCAAGGCGGTCAGGCGCAATACGTCCAGCAGCCGATTCCGCCGAACGTGCGCGGCGACCGGCTGTCCGGCCTGCTCGACTGGGTGAGCGGCAATCTGGCCGCGCCGCACACGCTCGACACGCTGGCCGCGCGCGCGTTGATGAGCCGCCGCACCTTCACGCGACGCTTCCGGCTCGCCACCGGCGCGACCGTCGGCGCGTGGCTGCTGGCGCAACGGCTTGCGCGCGCGCAGCAGTTGCTGGAAAGCAGCGATGAATCGGTGGAAGCGATCGCGACGATCGCGGGGTTTGGTTCGACGGCTTCGTTACGGCAGCATTTCGCGGAAGCGTTTCGCACGTCGCCGTCCGCCTGGCGGCGGGAGTTTCGCGGAGCGTGAAGGCGGGGAAGGTTGAACGCGGCTCAAGCAGATAGCGGAGCGGGCTCGCTTTTCGTCCGGCAGGCCGAAAGACTTTCACGAAGCAGGAGCGCACGAGGCGGTAGACCCGGCTTAAGCGGCGTTCGAGAGACCACGCCGCCGACGTCGTTTCGTAGTCAGTCGCCTGGATTTCGTAGTCGCATCGGCGCGACAACGCAAACGCCAACCCAAACAACAACGCAAACGAAACCCACCCCTCAATGCTCGCTAATCCAGCGCGCCACATATAACAGCAACGCGACCAGAAAAATCATCGCCGCCCAGGCCCAATACGGCAGCGCATGCGGACTGGACTCGTGCCGCGAGACCCCATGCGACGCTCCGTGTGATGCGCCATGCGACGCACTCGCCGCCCGCCCGGTCAGCGCGTTGTGATCCGCGCGCGTGCGCCGCGCGATGCCGCCCAAGTTGATCGGCCGCAAAAACACATGCTGGCGACGCGCCGCCGAACCCCGTGCGCGATTCGGACCTGCTCCATATTTCGCCCGCACCACCGCGTCGAATTCGGCGAAGAAATCATCCGCCAACTGATGCAGCGCGTTTTCGAGCTGGCGTGTCGGCAGTTCGGCGAGCGGTCCGGACGAAGTCGCCCAGATCGTGTAATCGATCCGCGTGCCGCGCTGTTTGCCGGCGCCGAGCGTGCTTTCGTCCGCGCGCAAACGCACTTCGATCTGCCCGCGCAACGCGCCGATTCCTTCGGCGCGGCCCTTGAAGTTGATGGTGCGGCGCTGCGCGTCGGCCGGTCCGGAATCCTGGCCCGCCACATGGGCGCGCGCTTCGTATCGCGCGCGCAATGGCCCGAGCGGCACCGTCAGCACCAGTTCGTATTCGCCGTGGGCGAGGCGCGTGAACGACTCGCAGTTATCGAGGCTGGCGCGCAACAGCGCGAGGTCTTGCAGCGCTTCCCAGACGTCGGAGGCGCCAAGCGGAATTCTTAACGCGTCGTTCAATTCCATTGCAGCCTCCCCGATAAACGCGCGCGGCCCGATCAGGAAGTCTGATCGATGCGATCGACGCGCGATGCGTAAAACGCCAGATACCCTTTAATCTGTTGCGCCGGCTCGAGCGGCGTTTCGTAGCTCCAGACGGCGTTCTCGATCAGGCCGTCTTCGGTACGTAGATGGAAGTATGACGCGTCGCCCTTGAACGGGCAGTGCGAAGTATGCGTGGAGCGTTCGAGGCGGGCCATGTTCACGTCCGCGCGCGGGAAATAGAACACGTCCGGCAGGCCGGTTTCGGAGAGCGTGAGCCCGGCCTGGGTATCGGCCATGGTGACGCCGCCGTGAATCATCCGCACCCGGTGGCTGTTGCCGGTGACCGAGATAGTATGTCCGCCCGCGCCCGCGCCGGGGCTTCCGTGAGGTGTCAAGGCATCGCTCATGTCCCGGCTCCGTGATGGTGTGCGGTCGTGCGAACGGGTCGTACGAACGGAAAAGCCACGGGGCGCGCCCGTGGCTTTATTATCGACCAAACTTCCGGCAAGTGCGCGAGCTTCCTGAATCGAGCAACTGAGCGGTATCGCGGAGCAATCTCCCCGCCGGGCGGCCTTCACCGCGCGACGGCTTGCGCAACAAAACGGCGCCGGTTCCGCGGCGGCTTTTGCCGCAATGCAGCACTATGCAGCGCTCCGACTGCAGTGCACCGCCGCTCGGCCCGATCACACGCTTTACTGCGTCGTCCAGTAGAAGTCCGCCTTCGCGGAGCCCTTGGCCGGGATCGTCACCGCCTTGCTCTGGTCGCGGTCCTTGTACTGCGCATGCACCGTGTAACGACCCGGGCGCAGCTTGACCAGCATGTACGGTCCACGCGACGTGGTGCTCAGCACCTCGCCGTCATGCGCGTCGACCACTCGCACGTGAACGTCAGCAAGAAAGTCGGAGCCGGGGCCCGTGAAGCGCAACGACAACGGCCACTGGCTTTGCGCGTGCTGCAGCGCCTTCGATTCGTCCTGCCCGACGCCGCCCGACACGAACGCGACGTCGCCCTTGTGCTGGATTTGCGGCATGCCGCCGCCATTGGCATTGCCTGCGCTGCTCTCGTCGGTGGTCGTGCCGCCGGTAGTGCCGTTCGCCTGCTGCGCATACGCGCCGCCCGCCAGACCGAGCGTGAGCGCTGCGCACAGCGCGGCGGCTACGATCCTTCGCTGATTGCGTTGGGTTTTCATCGATTCGCTCCTTGTTGAGGTCGTATCCCTTCCGGCGCCGTCCCGCGACGGCCCGGAACAAGGCAGACGCAACCTGCGTGCCACAGGGCAGATCGCGTCGTCCGGAAACCGCTGTTGCGCCGCACTGCATGGCGCACAGCGCCTTGCTTCGGTACTGCGTGACAGATAGAAACCGGATAAAAACAGCGATAAAAAAGACGATAAAGACGGATAAAAAAATGCCGGTCCGCAGGCAGTAAGTGCAAGGACCGGCAAGCGTTACTTCAATTCCCGGGCAAATCGGCCAACCGGTCCGCCAGTCCGTCAACCGTTCGGTCAGCAGGACGCGACACGGCCGCGCCCTGCCCGCTCCACGATCAACCCAGATCCACCGGCACGAAGATCTGCGCGTTGTCGCGCTGGATCAGCAGCGCGATGCTGCTGCCCGCGCTGGCGATCATCTGCTTCAACTGATCGACCGTGGTGATCGGCCGGCCGTTGACCGCGAGAATGACGTCGCCCGGCTGGATGCCGGCGCTTTCCGCCGCGCCGCCCGACTGCTGCACCAGCAGACCGTGCGAGATCGACGCGCCGCTCTTCTCTTCCGGCGTCAGCGGTCGCACCGCCACGCCGAGACGGCCTTGCAACTGGGTCGGCTGCTCCACCTTGTCGGAGGCGACCTTCGCATCCGACAACGAGCCGATCGTCACCTTCAGATCTTTGGTGGCCTTGTCGCGCCACACCTGCACGGTGGCCGAGCTACCCGGCGCCAGACCCGCGACCTGCGCCGGCAGATCCGTCGAGTCGCTGACCGTCTCGCCGTTCACCGACAGAATCACGTCGCCCGGCTGCAAGCCGCCCTTCGCGGCGGGGCCGCCCGGATCGACCGAGCTGACCAGCGCGCCCTGCGGCTTCTGCAGGCCGAACGAATTGGCCAGCGTCTGGTTCATGCCCTGCACCGCAACGCCGAGACGGCCGCGACTCACATGGCCGGTTTTGACGATGTCGTCCTTGACCTTGATCGCCTCATTGATCGGGATCGCGAACGAGAGCCCCTGGAAGCCGCCGGTCTGCGAGTAGATCATCGAGTTGATGCCGATCACTTCGCCTTGCAGATTGAACAGCGGACCGCCCGAATTACCCGGGTTGACCGGCACGTCGGTCTGAATGAACGGCGTGTAGTTCTCGTTGGGCAGCGAACGCGACTTCGCGCTGATGATGCCCGAGGTCACGGTGTTGTCGAAACCATAAGGCGAGCCGATCGCGACCACCCACTGACCGACCTTGCTCTGACGCGGATCGCCGATCTTCACGGTCGGCAGATTGCTCGCGTCGATCTTCAGCACGGCGACGTCGGACTGCTTGTCGGCGCCGATCACCTTGGCCTTGAATTCGCGCTTGTCGGTGAGCTTCACGGTGACGACGTTGGCGCCGTCCACCACGTGCGCGTTGGTCAGGATGTAACCGTCGCTGCTGACGATAAAGCCCGAGCCCAGGCTCGAGCTCGGCTGATCGGCTGCATCGCCGCCGTCGCCGCCTTGCATGCCCGGCATACCGCCGAAGAAGTGCTTGTAGAACTGGTAAAACGGATCGCTCGGATCGATCGGCAACTGATTGCCGCCGGCGTTGCCGCCGTTGCCATTGCTGCGTAGCGCCGTCTGCTTGACCACGTGCTTCGCGCTGATGTTGACGACGGCCGGACCGTAGGTTTCGACCAGGCCCGAGAAGTCGGGAATGCCGGTTTTGGCCGCGGCTTCGGCGGGCATCATCGCGGCTTGCGCCGGCGAGATCACCTGCGGCGCGGGCACGTCGCGATGCCCCGCCACATAGCCGGCGGAAAGCGCCACGGCGACAGCTACTGCAACAGCGCTGCGGGACAAGGTTTTCGCGTTCATCGTGTACTCCTGACTGGGAGAAAGAGGCTACTGGATGACTCGAAGCGTACGGGGCGCTGCTTAAAAGAGTCTTAAGCAGCGCCAGATCGCTTCAAACCCCGTGTTAGGGCTGCTTTAAGCCCCGCTTAAGCCCCGTTTAAGCCATTTTACGAACAGAAAGCCTCAGCTTCTTCCGAAGCGCACGTTGACCTGCAAGCCGCCTGCGGGCGACTCGTCGAGCGACACGGCCGCATGGTGTTGCGTGGCGATCCGGCGCACGATCGCCAGCCCGAGACCGCTGCCCGCGACATCGGTACGCACGCGGTTCGCACTGGCGCCCGCGCGATAGAACCGGTCGAACACGCGATCCCGTTCGGCCGGCTCGATGCCCGGTCCGCTGTCGGCGATCCGCACGGTTGGGTGTCCTTCTTCGACACGCAGACTAACGTCCACCCGGCCACCGCGTGGTGTGTATTTGGTTGCGTTGTCCACGAGGTTGTTGAACATCACGCGCAACGCGTCGGCGTCGCCGATTACCGTAGCGGCTTCACTCACCTCGATGCCGAGATCGACGCCGCGATTCTGCGCGAGCGGCGCGTACTTCACCACGCAGTCCTGCAGCAACGCGCGCAGATCGATCGCGTCGGTGGCGGCGAGGCCGTCCGGTTCCGAGCGCGCGAGCGCCAGCAGTTGTTCGGCGAGACGCGTGGCGCGCGTCACGCCCGCCTGCAGATCGGCCAGCGCTTCGCTGCGCGAGGCGTCGTCTTTCGCGCGCGCCACCAGTTGCGATTGAATCTGCACGGCGGCGAGCGGCGTGCGCAATTCATGCGCGGCATCGGCAACAAACGCCTTCTGAATATCGAGCGCGGTGGCGAGCCGTTCGAGCAGGCCGTTCAACGCTCGCACGAGCGGTTGCACTTCGAGCGGTAGACGCTGGTCGGGCAGCGGATCGAGCGCTTCGGGATGGCGCGTGTCGAGCGCGCTGGTGACACGCCGCAGCGGCTTCAGGCCACGCCCGACGATCACCCACACCGCCACGCCCATCAACGGCAGCAGCACGATCAGCGGCCACAGCGTGCGCAGCGCGACGCTCGCGGCGAGACGGTTGCGCACCGACACCGGCTGCGCCAGTTGCACGACGTTATCGCCGACGATCGCGCCATACACGCGCCAGTCACCACGCTCCGTGTGCTCGGTCGAAAAACCCAGCTCAGCGCGCGGCGCGAGCGGCGCACGCGGACGCGAGTAGTACATCAGCACGCCGTTGCGATTCCAGATTTGCAGCACGATGCCTTCGTCGCCGGTATCGCGCGAACCGAGCACCTGCGAGAACGGTTCCGACGGCAGCGCCGCGGCAATCTGCTCCAACTGGTAATCGAACAGTTCGTTGGCTTCCGCCAGCGCCTGGCGGTAAATCAGCCACCCCGCAATGCCGACGCCGAGCAACACCAGCGCCAGCAGCCAGATCAGCAATTGACGACGAATCGAACGCATCGGCTCAGGCGTCCTTCGCGATCATGTAGCCGAGGCCGCGTACGTTGCGAATCAGTTCCGCGCCGAGCTTTTTGCGCAGCGCGTGAATGTAGACCTCGACGGTATTGCTGCCGATCTCTTCGCCCCAGCCGTACATTTTTTCTTCGAGCTGGCTCTTCGACAGCACCGCGCCGGGGCGCGCGAGCAACGCTTCCAGCAGCGCGAATTCACGCGCCGACAAGGCCACCGGCGCGCCGTCGAGCGTGACCTGATGCGAAGCGGGATCGAGCGTCAGATTGCCGTGGCGAATCGTCGAATCGCTGCGGCCCGATTGACGACGGATCAGCGCGCGCATGCGGGCGCCGAGTTCGTCGAGATCGAAAGGTTTGACAAGGTAATCGTCGGCGCCGGCGTCGAGCCCTTTGACGCGATCGGCCACCGCGTCGCGCGCGGTGACGATCAGCACCGGCAGCGCATGGCCGCGCGCGCGCAGTGTGCGCAACACGTCGAGACCGTCGCGCTTGGGCAAACCGAGATCGAGCAACACCAGATCGTAAGGTTGCGAGCCGGCCGCGCTGAGCGCCGCTTCGCCGTCTTCCACCCAGTCGACCGCGAAGCCCTCGCCGCGCAGTGCCTTGCGCACACCTTCGGCGATCATCCGGTCGTCTTCGACTAGCAAGATGCGCATGATTATCCGTTCCGAAACGTTAAGCGATGCCGCATTCTAGCGCCCGCCACCACCGTGCACGCCGCTTGACGCTTTTTTCACCGCAGCCTCACGGCATGTCTCTACAATGGGCGCTTTGCGTCGCGCGGCGCTGAAAGGCCCGCGCAATGTGCTGTGTATGCGGGGTGCGTCGATCGTTCGCACACGCGTTGCGTCTTTCGATGCTTTCATGTCGCATGAGCGACGAGAACCTCGAAACCAATACGCGATGCGACGCGCCTCGATGCATCCCCGGATTGCCGCGTGCCCCACGCCCTGACATTTTGCTTTTTCGCCCGTCCATGACGCACGCTTTTCTGTTTTCTCTCGCACGCCGCCTGCATCAGGTCGTGCCGCGCTCGCGCTGGTTTTCTTCTCCCGTTTCCGTTTCCGTTCCCGCTACCAATGCCGCTTCGGCCCGCATGCCGCGCCGTTTCGCGCAGCGGCCCGCGGCCGGGTGGATGCTCGTCTGCGCCATGCTCGGCAGCGGCGCCGCTGCTTCGCTGCCGCTCGCCGCGCAGGCGCGTGTCAAGGCGACGCATCCGAGCGTCAACGTCACCACCGTGCTGCCGCAGTCGGTCATGCTCGGCTTGCAGCGCGCGCATGTGTCCTTGTCGTCGATCAGCGTGGTCGTCGAAAAGGTCGGCGACCGCACGCCGATCGTCGCGCTGAACGCCGGCAAACCGATGATGCCCGCCTCGACGATGAAGCTCGTCACCACCTATTCCGGCCTGTCGATTCTCGGCCCCGACTATCGCTGGCGCACCAGTGCGTACGCGGACGGCAACGTCGACGCAAATGGCGTGCTGCACGGCAATCTTTACATTCAGGGCACGGGCGATCCGAAGCTCGTGCCGGAAGAATTGATCGACCTCGTGCAGAAGATCCACAAGGCGG
Organism: Burkholderia sp. 9120; assembly: GCF_000745015.1. NCBI lineage: Bacteria > Pseudomonadati > Pseudomonadota > Betaproteobacteria > Burkholderiales > Burkholderiaceae > Burkholderia > Burkholderia sp. 9120. Next base: position 1,607,581 of record NZ_JQNA01000001.1, read on the forward strand.
GCATCACCGGAATCGACGGCGCGCTGGTGCTCGACAAGCGCTACTTCGATCCGTCCACGCGCGACCTGCCGCCGTTCGACGACGACGCCACCGCGCCGTACAACGTCGGCCCCGATCCGCTGCTGTATGCATTCAAATCGCTGTCGTTCACGCTGACGCCGTCGCCCGACGGCAGCGTCGCGATCGACGTGCTGCCGGCGCTCGCGCAATTGCAGATCGACAATCAGATGCACGCGGTCAACGGCCCGTGCCGTGGCGATGCGTCGACGGTCTCGCCGAGCGTCACGCCGCAGCCGAACGGCACGGTCGTCGCGTCGTTCAGCGGCGACTATTCGGTGCGCTGCGGCCCGCGCACGATCAACGTCGCGGTGCTCGATCATTCGGCATTTTTCGCGGGCGGCTTTCTCGCGCTGTGGCAGCAAACCGGCGGCACCTTCAACGGCGCGACTCGCGAAGGCGCGGTGCCGGTGGGCGCCAAACTGGTCGCCACCCACGACGGGCCGATGCTGGCCGACATCGTTCGCGACATCAACAAGTTCAGCAACAACACGATGGCGCGCAATCTGTTCCTGACCATCGGCGCCGCCGAAGAAAAACCGCCCGCGACGCCCGCCAAATCCGCGCGCGCGATCCAGGCGTTTCTGCGCCGCGACGCCGTCGACATGGAATACCTGACGCTCGACAACGGCTCGGGCCTGTCGCGCGACGAGCACGTCACCGCGCTCTCGCTAGCCGATCTGTTGCAGCGGGCCAATGCAAGTCCGGTCGCCCAGGTGTTCGTGGAATCGCTGCCTATCGCGGGCGTGGACGGCACCATGCGCAACCGCCTGACCAACCAGGGCGCGGGCGGCAACGCGCACATCAAGACCGGCACGTTGCGCGACGTGCGTGCGATCGCGGGCTACGTGGCATCGGCGGACGGCAACAGCTACGTGGTCGTCAGCCTGATCAACGATCCGCATTCCGAAGCCGCGCGCGCGGCGCATGATGCGCTACTCGAATGGGTCTACCAGGGTCCGTCCCAGGGCTTCACGAAAGTGTCCGATCCCGTCGCGGAACCGCGCGGCAGCCGCGCCAGCAAGCCCAGGAAAAACCCGCACCAGCGCGCGGCCCACTGAGGTTTCCTTCTAGCGAAGCCGCGCGCCGCGATGCTCCCAAGCGTGTACGCTGTCGGGCAGTGTTTGAGGTGCGCGTAAAACGCTCCGCGTGGCGCGCAAGCCATGCATCCGTAGCGGTCGCGTGGCCTAATCAAACGATAACGACACGACCCGCTGCGTATCGCGCAGCGGCCAGGGACAAGGAGGAAGACACGATGCAATTCGATGCGGAATTGCTGCTGCTCGCCATGGCGCCAGTCTTTCTCGCATGCATCGGCTGGGAGGCGTGGCACCTGCGGCGCACACGCCCGGGCGCGCAGCTTTATAGCTGGCGCGACACGTTCTGCAACGCCGCGCTCGCGCTGATGCAGCAAGCCGCCGACAAGCTCGCGTGGCTCGCCATCATTCCCGTCTACGCGTTCTTCTACGATCACTACCGCGTCACCACGTGGCAGGCCAACTGGGTCTCGTTCGTGGTGCTGTTCATCGCGCAGGATCTGCTCTACTACGTGTTCCATCGTTGCAGCCATCGCGTGCGCTGGTTGTGGGCCGCGCATGTCGTGCATCACTCGTCGGAGCGGATGAATTTTTCGACCGCGTTCCGCCAGAGCCTGATGTATCCGATCGCGGGCATGTGGCTGTTCTGGATTCCGCTCGCCGTACTCGGCTTTCCGCCGAAGCAGATCGTCGCGATCGTGCTGATCAATCTCGGCTTCCAGTTCTTCGTTCATACGCAGGCGATCGGCAAGCTCGGCTGGCTCGAATACGTGTTCAACACACCGTCGATCCATCGCGTGCATCACGCCCGCAACGATCGCTACATCGACCGCAACTATGCCGGCGTGCTGGTGATCTGGGATCGCCTGTTCGGCAGCTACGTGGAAGAAGATTCGCACGACGCGCCGGTGTACGGCATCGTCGAACCGCTGCACACCTACAACCCGCTGAAGGCGACGTTTCACGAATGGACGTCGATGGCCGCCGACTTCGCGAGCGTGCACGGCTGGCGCAACAAGTGGCGCGCGCTGTTTGCGCCGCCCGCGTGGGCCGCGGATTATCATGCGCGTCGCGCCGCCCCGATTGCGTCGGGCAACGCGGCGGACGTAGAGGAAAACCATACGGCAGCGTTTGAAACGCCGCGCGGGCCGTAGAAGATTCTGTAAGCTGTCGTCACGCCGCCCACGCGGTGGACGCTGCCTGCAACACATGGCGCAAGGGCCACACATACGAGGAGATGTAGTCAACATGAAACAAACAGCATCGAAAAAACAAGCCTGGTTCCGCGTCACGCAGATCGCCTTAGCCAGCACCGCGTTTGCCATGCTCGTCGCTTGCGGCGGCGGCAGCGACAACAACAACAACGCCAGCGCCACCCCGGCGGGCGGCGTGAAACTGCAGGTCGTGTCGTTCGGCGACAGCCTGTCGGACGTCGGCACGTACGCACCGGTGATCCAGTCGAGCTTCGGCGGCGGCCGCTTCACGACGAACCCGGGCGAAGTGTGGACGCAGAAGGTCGCGGAATACTACGGCGGCACGTTGAGCGCCGCGTATCTGGGTGGCTTCGGCCAACCGCTGGTCGCAACCGGCGGCTTCGGCTACGCGCAAGGCGGCTCGGACGTCGTCAACCCGCAAGGCGAGGGTTGGGCGCCGAACAACATGGCAGCGACGACCGTGCCGGTGGTGACCCAGGTCGCCAACTACGTGAGCGCGCATGGAAGCTTCAACGCGAACCAGCTCGTGCTGATCAACGGCGGCGCGAACGACATCTTCCAATTCGCGGGCACCACGGCGAATCTGACGGCGCTCGCCACCGCGCTGGCTACGCAATATCCGCAGCTCGTCGCGGCCGGCCAACTGCCGGCTACGCCGGCAGGCCAGGTGACGTTCATCGCCGGCTATCTGCAACAGTTGCCGAACCCGCAGATCGCACAGGCGGCCGCGCAACTCGCCGCGCAGATTCAAACCATCGTCAGCTCGGGCGCCACACACGTGGTGGTCTCGACGGTGCCGGACATCGGCAACACGCCGCAAGGCGTGCAGGCGAATGCGGCCTCGCCCGGCGCGGCTGCACTGCTGACGGGTATTACCGCGGCGTATAACGGCATCCTGCTGCAGAACCTGCAGGCGCGTGGCCTGGTGGGTACGGGCAAGGTCATCGTGGCCGATGCGTTCACGTGGCTGGACCAGCAATTGCCGAACTACCAGGCGCTGGGCTTCACGGTGTCCAACACGGGCACGGCGTGTAACCTGTCATCGATGGTGGCTAATGCAACCGCGTACGCTACGGCGAACCCGAGCGCCACGAACGGCCTGACGCCGGCTCAGTATGGCTCGCAGTTCGGCTCGTCGCTGTTCTGCTCGCCGCAGACCTATACGGTGGCCGGCGCCGACCAGACCTACATGTTTGCGGATCTGGTTCACCCGAGCACGCACCTGCACGCGCTGTTCGCGACGTACGTCACGCAGCAGATCGCGGCAACGGGTCTGGGCAAGTAAGTTGAAGGTCGCCGTACAGCGGCGACGGATGCAGATGTGAAAACGCCCGGCTTGGTGATCAAGCCGGGCGTTTTTGTTGGGTCGTGGGGTTGGCGGGCCGGGCGGGGTGGAAAAGCATGCTTGTGTGTGCAGCTTGTGTTCGCCGTGCGCCGTGCAAGCCCTGCGCTATTCGGCACTGCGCAAGTAGCCGCTTGCATCAAACCCGCCGCTTACCCCTGCGCCTCAAACGCCGCGGCGGCTCGCCCCAGCCGGTCATTGACCGCGATCCATTCGATCGTGTCGGGCAGCTTCTCGATCAGAATGCGCGTGACGTTCGCGCGATCCAGCGCTCTGAGCAAGCCATACAACTCGCGCGCATAGAGATGCGGATCTTCAGGCGCGGCGATGAAATGCACGCCTTCGGCATCCGCCCAATGGCCCGCTCGCGATGCCCGCGCTACCAGCGCGACCCGCTCGCCCGCTTCGCGCGCAGCCAGCAGAGGTTCGAGCGCGCCGAACGGCAACAAGGCCAGCGGCGTGCGCGGCGCGTAATGCGCCTTCAACGTGCCCGAAGCGCGCGGCGCAGTGGCGTCCGATCCATCCGGCAGACGCGGCGCTTCGCCGAGCACGTCGGCGATATCTTGCGGGGTGACGCGGCCCGGTCTCAACAGCGCTGGGAATCCGCGCGATAGATCGACAATCGTCGACTCGATGCCGACGTCCGACGCGCCGCCGTCCAGCACATGAATCGCCCCGCCGAACTCGTCGCGCACATGCTGCGCGGTGGTCGGACTGACATGCCCGAAGCGGTTCGCCGACGGTGCGGCCACGCCGCCATGTCCGCCGCGCAATGCACTGAACGCTTGCAGCAACGCTTGCGCCACCGGATGTGACGGGCAACGCAAGCCCACCGAATCCTGCCCGCCGCTGACGGCGGGATCGATGTGCGCGGCGCGCTTCAGAATCAGCGTGAGCGGGCCCGGCCAGAACGCGTCGATCAGACGTTGCGCGTCGGCGGGTAAATGCTCGACCCAGTAGTTCGGATCGCCATTCGGCGCGAGATGCACGATCACCGGATGATTCGCCGGCCGCCCCTTCGCCGCGTAAATGCGGGCAACCGCATCCGGACTCTCGGCGTCGCCGCCGAGGCCATACACCGTCTCCGTGGGAAACGCGACCAGCCCGCCCGCGTCGAGCAACGCGGCCGCGTGCTCGATCTGCGCGGCGCTCACGGGCAAGACGCTCGCGGCGTCTTCGGCTTCAGCGGGTTTCGGTTGATCCGGCATGGCGCGCGCGTCAGCTCGTGAGGATGTGCAAAAGCCGCGCGCAATCGCGCCCGGCCGTGCGGGCTTCTTCGAGCGTCGCCGCGGTGAAGTTCACGTGGCCCATCTTGCGGCCGCAACGCGCTTCTTCCTTGCCGTACAGATGCAGACGCGCCGCCGGCATAGCGGCGACTTCGTGCCACGGCGGCGTGACCGCCGCGCCCTTCGGGCCGTCCGGGAACCACACGTCGCCGAGAATGTTCAGCATCACCGCCGGCGAGTGCTGACGCGTGTCGCCGAGCGGCATGCCGGTCATGGCGCGGACCTGCTGTTCGAACTGGCTGGTCGCGCAGGCGTCCACCGTGTAGTGGCCGGAATTGTGCGGGCGCGGCGCCATTTCGTTGGCCACCAGCGAGCCGTCTTCGAGAATGAAAAACTCGACGCACAGCACGCCCACATAGCCGAGCTTCTCGGCGATTTGCAGCGCGGCCTGTTGCGCCTGTTCGACGAGCGTCGGGCTCGCGTCCGGCGCCGGCACGATGGTGTGCGACAGCACGCCGTCGCGATGCGTGTTCTGCGCAAGCGGATAGACCGCCGACGCGCCGCTCGCCGCGCGCGCGATCAGCGCGGAGACTTCGAACTTCAGCGGCAAACGCTTTTCGAGCACGCACGGTACGCCGGCGAGCGACGCATGCGCCTCGCGCACTTCTTCCGCGTTGCGCACGCGAATCTGGCCTTTGCCGTCGTAGCCCATGCGGGCGGTTTTGAGGATGCCGGGCAGCACGGCTTCGAGCGCCGCGTCGTTGAGCGCGGCCAGCGCGTCCGACGATTCGATCACCACGTGCGGCGCCACCGTCACGCCCGACGACGCGATAAAGCGCTTCTCGGCAATGCGGTCCTGCGCCACGGCGACGCAACGGCCGGCCGGGCTGACAAAGGTGGTTCTGGCGAGGAAATCGAGGCTCGCCGCCGGCACGTTCTCGAATTCGGTCGACACCGCCGCGCACAATCGCGCGAGTTCGGTCAGCGACGCTTCGTCGTCGTAAGCCGCGCGCAGATGGCGGTCAGCCACGGCGCCCGCCGGACTGTTTTCGTCCGGGTCGAGTATGGCGACGCGATAGCCCATGGCCTGAGCGGCAAAGCAGAACATACGGCCGAGCTGGCCGCCACCAACCATGCCAAGCCATGCGCCGGGCAGAATCGGTGAAACCGGTGTGTTGTCTGGGTTCATCTTAATGGTCGGTCGCGGCCGGGTGGGCTTGCCTTAGTACAGACAGGCAGGCACCCGGCCGGGGGTCGGACAGCAACATCTTGTATGGGACCAGCGTAAGCGCTACCGCTGATCGGACAGGGGACATCTTTATAGGATCAATCCCGGCGCTTAGAGCGCCGGCAATACCATCGCATGAGCCGCTTCATTCTGGCGAACGCGGAACGCCGCCAGTTTCTCCGCATACTCGGCGCTCGTACCGCTCAGAATCGACACCGCGAACAGCGCAGCATTCGCCGCGCCCGCTTCGCCGATCGCGAACGTGGCCACCGGCACGCCCTTGGGCATCTGCACGATCGAATGCAGCGAATCGACACCTTTCAGGTACTTGCTCGCCACCGGCACGCCGAGTACCGGCACCGTGGTCTTGGCCGCCAGCATGCCCGGCAGATGCGCCGCGCCGCCCGCGCCCGCGATGATCGCGCGGATCCCGCGCTCGCGCGCGCTTTCAGCATAGGCGAACATTTCGTCGGGCATGCGGTGCGCGGACACCACCTTCGCTTCGTACGGCACGCCGAATTCCTGCAGAATCGCCACGGCGTTTTTCATCACTTCCCAGTCGGAACTGGAGCCCATCAGCACGCCGACAACCGGCGCGCCATGCGTATGGGCGGTTTGAACGTCACTCATGTTACGGCTTCCTTGTGTCTCGATCCGTGCAAACCGTAATCAGGCGAGCTTCTGGCCGGTCAGGCGTTCGAGCGCTTCCTGATACTTTTCGCCCGTCTTCGTGACCACGTCGTCCGGCAGCTTCGGCGCCGGCGGTTCTTTCTTCCACGTTTGCGTTTCGAGCCAGTCGCGCACGAACTGCTTGTCGAACGACGGCGGGTTCGTGCCGACCTGATACTGATCCGCCGGCCAGAAGCGCGACGAATCCGCGGTCAGCGCTTCGTCCATCAGATACAGCTTGCCGTGGTTGTCCAGACCGAATTCGAACTTGGTGTCCGCGATGATGATGCCGCGGGTCGCCGCGTAATCCGCCGCTTCCTTGTACAGCTTGATCGAGATGTCGCGGATCGTGGCCGACAGTTCGGTGCCGATGCGACGCTCCATCTCGTTGTACGTGATGTTTTCGTCGTGATGACCCATTTCGGCCTTGGCGGCCGGTGTGAAGATCGGCTCGGGCAGCTTCTGCGCGTTTTGCAGACCCGCCGGCAGTTCCACGCCGCATACCGAACCGGTGGCCTGGTAGTCTTTCCAGCCGCTGCCGGCCAGATAGCCGCGCACCACGGCTTCGACGAGGATCGGCTCGAGGCGCTTCACCACCACGGCGCGGCCCTTGACCTGCTCGACTTCGTCGGCCGCCACCACGGATTCGGGCGCCACGCCCGTCAGGTGATTCGGCACCACATGCTTGAGTTTGTCGAACCAGAAGTTCGCCATTTCGTTGAGCACGCGTCCCTTATTCGGAATCGGCTCGCCCATGATGACGTCGAACGCCGACAGACGGTCGGTCGTGACGATCAGCAACTGGTCGTTGCCCACCGCATAGTTGTCGCGGACTTTACCGCGGCCGAGCAGCGGCAGCGAGCGGAGCGTGGATTCGTAGAGGGTAGACATCGTCGTGGTTCGCTAAAAGTGGGGCAAAAAGTGTGACCGGAACAAAAGGGAAACGCCGTTCCCCGGATGATGCGGGAACGGCGGTCTAACCACAACCTGGCCGGATAGCCAGGCATACAGCCTGGGCGTCGGGCCAGATATCAGCTTAGCGGACTTAACAGGCTTAGCGCACGACTTGCGCGAACTCGCCCGATTTGTACTTCTCCGCGATTTTATCAAGCGAAACCGGCTTGATCTTGCCAGCCTGGCCTTCGCAGCCGAATTGCGTGTAACGCTCGATACAGACTTTCATGGCGGCGTCGCGCGCCGGCTTCAGGTAATCGCGCGGATCGAACTTGCCTGGGTTGGTCGCCATGTAGCGGCGGATCGCGCCGGTGATCGCCAGACGCAGATCGGTGTCGATGTTGATCTTGCGCACGCCGTTCTTGATGCCTTCCTGAATTTCTTCGACCGGCACGCCGTAGGTTTCCTTCATGTCGCCGCCGAATTCGCGGATTTCCGCGAGCAGTTCCTGCGGCACCGACGACGAACCGTGCATCACCAGATGGGTGTTCGGAATGCGCTGGTGGATTTCCTTGATGCGCTGGATCGACAGAATGTCGCCCGTGGGCTTCTTGCTGAACTTGTACGCGCCGTGCGACGTACCAATCGCGATCGCCAAAGCGTCGCATTGCGTCAGCTTGACGAAGTCGGCAGCCTGCTCCGGATCGGTCAGCAGTTGCTCGCGGGTCATCAGGCCTTCGGCGCCGTGACCGTCTTCCTTGTCGCCCTTCATGGTTTCCAGCGAACCGAGCACGCCCAGTTCCGCTTCCACCGTAATACCGATCGAGTGCGCGGCGTCCACGACGCGGCGCGACACTTCGACGTTGTACTCGTACGACGCGACGCTCTTGCCGTCGGCTTCGAGCGAGCCGTCCATCATCACGCTGGTGAAACCGCTGCGGATCGCGGCCATGCAGACCGCCGGCGACTGGCCGTGGTCCTGGTGCATCACGACCGGAATATGCGGATACGACTCGACCGCGGCTTCGATCAGATGGCGCAGAAACGGCTCGCCCGCGTACTTACGCGCACCGGCGGAAGCCTGCATGATGACCGGCGCGTTGACCTTGTCGGCCGCCATCATGATCGCCTGCACCTGCTCCAGATTGTTCACGTTGAATGCCGGCAGGCCATAGCCGTTTTCGGCGGCATGGTCCAGCAGTTGACGCATTGATACGAGAGGCATGCTTAACTCCTTAGATTGAAACGAATTCTTGTGCCGTCGGCATCTTTTGGGCGATTTTATCGCGAAGCAACCGCATACCCGCTGTACACCTGTCCACACCTGCCCTAAAGCGCCGGGCGTTCCTGGACGCCGCCATGCGCGATTGGAGCGAGTGCGCCGCCTCTCGCGGGGCATGCAGCCGCTTCGCTTAAATCCTCTCCGTGCCGATCGGGCAGTCTGTCTCCTGTCGACGAGAGTGAGCGCCCTTGGCGCCGACTCTCGTCCCATGCCGGACAGTGGCTGCCAGTCAAATCAATACGGCTCGCCGACTCGCACGATCTTCAACGTATTCGTGCCGCCGGCCTGACCCATCGGCTCGCCGACGGTCAGCACCACCATGTCGCCGCGCGACGCGTAACCCTTGCTCACCACGGTTTCCAGCGCCTGTTGCAACGCGGTGTCGCGGTCGGTGTTGGTATCCAGATGCAGCGAGGTCACGTTGCGATACAGCGCCATGGCGCGTTCGCTGCCGACCCGCGGCGTGAGCGCGAAAATCGGGACGTGGGTCCAGTGACGCGACATCCACAGCGCGGTGGAACCGGATTCGGTCAATGCCACGATCGCCTTCGCGCCCAGGTGATAGGCGGTGAAGAGCGCGCCCATCGCGATCGACTGGTCGATGCGGGTGAACGTGCGGTCGAGGAAATCCTTGTCCAGCTCCGACTGCTCCGACTTTTCGGCTTCGACACAGATCGCCGCCATCGTTTCGATGGTTTGCACCGGGTACTTGCCGGCCGCCGATTCCGCCGACAGCATCACCGCGTCGGTGCCGTCGAGCACTGCGTTGGCGACGTCCGACACTTCAGCGCGGGTCGGCACCGGTGCGTAGATCATCGACTCCATCATCTGGGTCGCGGTGATCACGAACTTGTTCGATTCACGCGCCATCCGAATCATGCGCTTTTGCAGCGCCGGGACTGCGGCATTGCCCACTTCCACGGCCAGATCGCCACGCGCGACCATGATGCCGTCCGACGCGTCGAGAATGCCTTGCAGCGCCGGAATCGCTTCCGCGCGCTCGATCTTGGCGATCATCTTCGGCTTGATGCCGTACGGCGCACCGGCGATGTTCGCCAGTTGGCGAGCCATTTCCATGTCGGTGGCGTTCTTCGGGAACGAAACCGCGACATAGTCGACGCCGAGCGACATCGCCGTGCGGATGTCTTCCATGTCTTTCGCGGTCAGCGCGGGCGCCGACAGCCCGCCGCCCTGGCGGTTGATGCCCTTGTTGTTCGACAGCTCGCCGCCGATCTTGACGATCGTATGGATCTCGCTGCCGATCACGCGTGCGACGTCCAGCACGATCAGGCCGTCGTTGAGCAACAGCACGTCGCCCGGTTTCAGGTCGCGCGGCAGGTCTTTGTAGTCGAGACCGGCGCGCTGCTCGTTGCCGAGTTCGCATTCGGCGTCGAGGACGAACGGCTCGCCGGCGACCAGCATGATCTTGCCGTTTTCAAACTTACCGACCCGAATCTTCGGGCCTTGCAGGTCGGCCATGATGGCGACTTCACGGCCGGCCTGGCGGGCCGCCTCGCGCACGAATTCGGCGCGCTGGCGGTGGTCGTCGGCAGTGCCGTGCGAGAAATTAAGCCGCACCACGTCCAGTCCTGCCTGAATCATTTGCAGCAGGATTTCCGGCGTGTTGGAAGCCGGTCCGATGGTGGCGACAATCTTGGTGGCGCGATGCATGAGTCTCCTCGTCTGGGTGAGATCGCTGGGAATAGCGCTGCGAGTCGGATGCGGAGGCTGCGCACCGAAAGATGCTGCCGGGGGCTGCGCGCCGGTTGAAACCAGCGTCGCTTTATGGGGTGAAGCGGTGTTCGACACCAGCACAGGGCGTGCTGGCGGTTCGGCGAGCGCGACCTCGTCGTCCGGGAGTTCTGCCTGCGATTGCGCGGCTTGTCCGGTGGACAATTCCGCTGCTTCGCCGGTAGTGGTCAACTCCGCGTGCGCGAGGGGCGAGCCGGATTCTTCGGGTTGCGGCGTTTCCGTGGTGTTCACCGCGGTCGGGTCCGCCGCAGCCTGGGTGGCCGCGGAGCGCGCTTCGCGCTCCCCTGCCTGTGCTGCTTCGGTGTTGCGCGGCGACTTGGCGCCACGCGATTTTGCAGACTTTGTCATGGGGGAGCGCGCCGTCACGTTAAGCCCGCGATTCCAGAACTTCGACAGCGGGCAGTTTCTTGCCCTCGAGGAACTCGAGGAAGGCGCCGCCGCCGGTCGAGATATAGCTGATCTTGTCCTGGATGCCGTACTTGGCGATCGCCGCGAGCGTGTCGCCGCCGCCTGCGATCGAGAACGCCGACGACTTGGCGATAGCGTCCGCCAGCGTTTTCGTGCCGTTGCCGAACTGGTCGAATTCGAACACGCCGACCGGGCCGTTCCACACGATCGTGCCGGCTTTTTCCAGTTGCAAGGCGAGCACCTTGGCGGTTTCCGGTCCGATGTCGAGGATCAGGTCGTCGTCCTGCACGTCGGCGACGGCCTTCACTTCAGCCTTGGCGGTCGGCGAAAACTCTTTGGCCGTGACCACGTCCATCGGGATCGGCACCGAGGCGCCGCGGGCCTTGGCGGCTTCGATAATGACTTTGGCTTCGTCCACCAGATCGGCTTCGGCGAGCGACTTGCCGATCTTCAGGCCAGCGGCCAGCATGAACGTGTTGGCGATACCGCCGCCGACGATCAGTTGATCGACCTTGTCGGCGAGCGATTTCAGAATGGTCAGCTTGGTCGACACCTTCGAACCGGCGACGATCGCCACCAGCGGGCGCTTCGGCGCGCCGAGCGCCTTGCCGAGCGCTTCGAGCTCAGCCGCCAGCAGCGGGCCGGCGCACGCGATGGGCGCGTATTTGGCGATACCGTGGGTGGTCGCTTCGGCGCGGTGCGCGGTGCCGAACGCGTCGTTCACGTAGATGTCGCAGAGCTTCGCCATTTTCTGCGCGAGCTCGTCGGAATCTTTCTTTTCGCCCTTGTTGACGCGGCAGTTTTCCAGCAGCACGACCGAGCCCGGCGCGACGTTCACGCCGTTTTCCACCCAGTTGGCGACCAGCGGCACATCGCGGCCGAGCAGGTCGGCCAGACGCTTCGCGACCGGCGCGAGCGAGTCTTCCGGCTTGAAATCGCCCTCGGTCGGGCGGCCCAGGTGCGACGTGACCATCACGGCGGCGCCGGCGTCGAGCGCGGCCTTGATGGCCGGCACGGAGGCGCGGATGCGGGTGTCTTCGGTGATGTTGCCTTGATCGTCCTGCGGCACGTTCAGATCAGCGCGGATGAACACGCGTTTGCCGGAAAGCTTGCCTTCGGCGATCAGATCGGAGAGACGCAATACCTTGTTCATGGGCGTTTGTGTGCGAGTTGAGAAGAAGGCGGTGGCGGACGGCGCGCTATCGTTTCCCAGCGCGGCGAACTCCAGCGCTAAGGCACGGCAGCGGCTCCACAGAATCGGGCGCCGGCGGCAAAGCCGCGGCTCGCGCGCCTTGCACCAGCGCGGTTATCCCGGAAACAAGCATTTTAACTGATCCACACTGCCTTCTGACCCGCAAGCGGGCGAATGTCCCGTATTTGGAGAATGCGCGCTGGATGCCCATTGAATGCGGCAGTGCAGCATTTTTTTGGCCGACCGTTACAGCACCAGGCGTAACAACGTGAACACCAGCATGCCGACGACAATCGTGCCGAGCATGCTGCGCCGCCACAAAAACCAGCCGAGACCCGCCAGCGTCGCGTAGAACTCGTGGTTGGAGGGCGCGAACGACAGGCCGTCGGGCGTGGCCAGCACATCGGGCAGCACCACTGCCGCCAGCGCCGCGGCCGGCGCGTAGCGCAGCATCTTCTGCACGCGCGGCGGCAACACCGTGCGCTCGCCGCCGATTAGAAACATGGCGCGTGTCACCGCGGTGACGAAAGTCATGCCGAAGATGGCAAGCCAGATCTGGGTGGAGCTCATCGGGAATCTCCGGCGCTGCTGCGGATGCGGCGCAAGTCGGCGTGCTCGACCATCAGGTCGGCGGCGCTGCCGGCCACGATGGCGGCGATCACGGCGAGCGGCAGTGCGAGCCGGTAAGGCAGGTCGAACGCGAGCAGCGACACCACGCCGGCAATGCTGACCGCCACCAGCGTGGAGCGGCTCGCGATCGCCGACACCATGATCGGCAGCAACGCGAGCGTGCCCGCCAGCGCGAGCCCCCAGTTGTCCGGAATCAGGCTCGCCAGCAGAATCCCCGCGATCGACGAGACCTGCCACGACAACCAGCTGCACAACGCCATGCCCCAGTAGTACGCCTCCTTGCCCGGCAGGTAGCCGGCCGGGAAGCTCTTCTTCTGGAACAGCAGGTAGATCACGTCGCCGTTGAAGTAGCCGAGCACGATACGGCGCCACATCGGCAGATAGGAAAAGTGCGGCGCGAGACCGACGCTGAAGATCACGAAACGCGTATTGACCATGGCCGCGGTGAGCAGCACGGTCCAGATCGGCAGTTTGGCGGCGAGCAGCGGCAGCACCGCCAGTTGCGACGAACCGGCGTAGCACAGCAGCGACATGGTGAGCGCCTGCGGCAGCGTGAGCACCGATTTGCTCATGGCGATACCGGTGACGAGACCCCACGAGAAAATCGCCATCAGCGTCGGCGAATAGTCGCGCGCGCCCTCACTGAAGGCACGGCGATCGGTATCAGACAGACGAGCGAGCATGAGGCGAAACGAGGGCGCCAAAGAACGCCGCTGCGATGGGAAGTCGGCGCCAGGTCGTCAAGCACCCGCTGGCGCATCCGGATATGAATTATGCGTGCGCTGGATTATAGCGTCCGACCTGCGGCGGAATGCCCGTTTCGTGTGCAAAAGACGCTAAAATGACGCTCTTCGCCCCACCCCACGACAAACCGCCGGGCCGACCGCCGGTTGTCTTGCGCCCTCGTGGGCCTGCCGCCCGGCGGCGGGTTTGGGGACTCACAACGCACCCGCTGGAGAATCGTATGTCAATGGCCGACCGCGACGGCAAGATCTGGATGGATGGCAAGCTCATCGATTGGCGCGACGCCAAGATCCACGTGCTTACCCACACGCTGCATTACGGCATGGGCGTTTTTGAAGGCGTCCGCGCCTACAAGACGGCGGACGGCGGCACGGCGATTTTCCGCCTGCAGGAACACACCAGGCGTCTGTTGAACTCGGCCAAGATCTTCCAGATGGACGTGCCGTTCGACCACGAAACGCTCGCCGCCGCGCAATGCGAAGTGGTGCGCGAAAACAAGCTCGAATCCTGCTATCTGCGCCCGATCATCTGGGTCGGTTCGGAAAAGCTCGGCGTGTCGGCCAAGGGCAACACGATCCACGTGGCGATCGCGGCATGGCCGTGGGGCGCTTACCTCGGCGAAGACGGCATTGCCAAGGGCATTCGCGTCAAGACGTCGTCGTTCACGCGCCATCACGTGAACGTGTCCATGGTCCGCGCCAAGGCGTCGGGCTGGTACGTGAACTCGATCCTCGCCAACCAGGAAGCCATCACGGACGGTTACGACGAAGCGCTGCTGCTGGACGTGGACGGCTACGTGTCGGAAGGCTCCGGCGAGAACTTCTTCCTCGTCAACAACGGCAAGCTGTACACGCCCGACCTGGCGTCGTGCCTCGACGGCATCACGCGCGACACGGTCATCACGCTGGCGCGCGACGCGGGCATCGAGGTGATCGAAAAGCGCATCACGCGCGACGAGGTCTACACTTGCGACGAAGCGTTCTTCACCGGCACCGCTGCCGAAGTCACGCCGATCCGCGAACTCGACAACCGCACGATCGGCTCGGGCACGCGTGGCCCGATCACGGAGAAGCTGCAATCGGGCTTCTTCGATATCGTGAACGGCAAGAGCGACAAGTACGCGCACTGGCTCACCAAGATCTAACGCGCGCTGCGCCAAGCCCGCCGGCTCCTGCTGGCGAGTTGGGACGCAACGCACGAACCCTGCATACAACGAGAACGTCCCATGAGCGAAATCAAGGAAATGCCGCTGGTCGAACTGTCGGCGAAAGACCTGCCGGCGTACTGTCCGAACCCGGCCATGCCGCGCTGGAGCGCACATCCGCGCGTCTTTATCGACGTCACGCACGGCGAAGCGCGTTGCCCGTATTGCAGCACGCGTTACAAGCTGCGTGACGGCGAAGTGGTTCGGGGTCATTGATCCCGCTCCGCTGAGTACGATCCGCTTGCGGCGTCGCCTGCCGGACCTGATCGGGCTTATAACGCGGCAGCAGCGAGCCGCGATTACGCGAACGTACCAGCAGGCAGACCGCAACACGGCCGCCACCGCGGCGCGTCCGGCCACGCCGGCAGCGCGCCATGCGGCGAGCGGCCCTTCCCTTTTGACATACCCGAACGCCACGCGCCCACCGCGCGCGGCGCTTCGTTTCGACACCGGACACCCACTCTGATGCGTCGCGCGTTGGTTATCGCACCGAACTGGATCGGTGACGCATTGATGGCGCAGCCGCTGTTTGCGCGCCTCGTGAAATTGCATCCGCGCATCGTGATCGATGCGGTCGCGCCCTCGTGGGTTGCGCCCGTGCTCGAACGCATGCCGGAAATCCGCGACGTCTACGCCACCGACCTCGCGCACGGCAAGCTGCAAATGCTGCGCCGCTGGCAACTGGCGAGCGATCTGCGCGATGTCGGCTACGACGCGGCGTACGTGCTGCCGAATTCACTCAAATCCGCGCTGATTCCGTGGCTAGCCGGCGTGCCGCTGCGCATCGGCTACACCGGCGAAAGCCGCTACGGCCTGCTCAACGTGCGTCACGCGAATCCGCGTAAAGACAAGCGCCCGCCAATGGTCGGCCAGTACGCCGCGCTCGCCTACGCGCCCGGCGCCAAGGTCCCCGACGACCTGCCGATGCCGCGCCTCGACGCCGATCTGAACGAAGCGTCGCGGGTCTCGGCGCGCTTCAATCTGGATACGCGGGTGCCGCTGCTGGTGTTCTGTCCGGGCGCCGAGTACGGTCCGGCCAAGCGTTGGCCGCCCGAGCACTTCGCCGCGCTCGCGCAAATGGTCGGTCAGTCGTTCCCGTACACGCAGATCGTCGCGCTCGGTTCGCCGAAAGACGCGCCGTTGGCCCAGGCCATCGCCGAACGCGCACCGAACGTGCGCAACCTGTGCGGCCAGACCGCGCTGGGCGAGGCTTGCGCGCTGATCTCGCGAGCCAACGCGGTCGTCACGAACGACTCCGGCCTGATGCACGTGGCCGCCGCACTGCGCCGGCCGCTGGTGGCCGTGTACGGTTCGACCGATCCGCGCCATACGCCGCCCTTGTCCGAGCTCGCGAAGGTACAATGGCTTCATCTCGAATGCAGCCCCTGTTTTGAGCGCGAGTGTCCGCTCGGTCATCTGAACTGCCTGAAGCAGTTGAGCGCCGAGCAGGTCTTCAGCGATCTGCGCGGCATGCTGCTCACGCAGCGCTGAGCCGATTGACACTTGCACGCAACACCGCACGCCCCTGAGCGCGTCGCGTCATGTTCGCGCCTTGCAGCGCGGGCAATCTGGCGCTCGGGTGCGATGGTCCGGTGTCCCGGACTGTCCCGCTGACCGCTGCCCCGCAACCGCGCGCCGCGCACAAGAGACTGACGATCCATGCCACGTTTTGCCCATATCTTCGAAGCCGCCGCCGATACCCTCAACGCCTACTATCAGGCCGTCTCCGAGGTCAATATCGACAGCTTGATGGGCCTGTGGATCGATGAGGAGTTCGTCAGTTGCATCTGCGCCGACGGCTCCCACCTGCACGGCCTCGACAGTATTCGCGCCGGCTTGCAGATCCAGCTCGAAACCGCACGCGTCACGATCGAACCGCTCGACATTCGCGTCTACGACAGCCTCGGCACGGTCGTCTACGCAATCGCCGAAGCGCACCGCCCGGCCGACCCGAAGGCCACGCCCGCCATGGTGTTCACGACCTACGTGATGGTTCACGAACGCGGCGAGTGGCGCATCGCGCACATTCATGCGAGCCCCATGCCGAACGAGGCCGCCAGCCAGTTCGCCACCAAGATGCGGCACGGCCACCAGGGGTCGCTGCACTGACGTGCGGCTCGGCTTGACTCTTTTGTCTTCGCAGCCGGCATGAGCACGCCCCGCAAGCATTCTCCCGATCCTGAGCCGGCGGAAACCCTGACTCATTCAGCGCCCACGTCGTCCGGCGCGGCGCGTGTCGTGGCCGCGGCCGTCGAATCGTTGTACCGCGCGCCGCTCTGGCTGCCGAACCGGCATGCGCAGACCATCGTGCCGTCACTGTTCGCGCGCCGCCCCACGGTGGCGTTGCGTCGCGAGCGGTGGGATACGCCGGACGGCGATTTCATCGACCTCGACTGGGTGGTGCATGACGCGCCGACGGCGCCTGCCGCCGACGCCCCGCTCCTCGTGCTATTCCACGGCCTCGAAGGCAGTTCAGCCTCGCACTACGCGATGTCGCTGATGGCCGCCGCGCGCGAAGCCGGCTGGCATGGCGTGGTGCCGCACTTTCGCAGTTGCGGCGGCGAATTGAATCGCTTGCCGCGCTTCTATCACCTCGCCGACAGCGACGAAGTCGATTGGGTGCTGCGGCGTCTGCGCGCCGCGCACAATGGGCCGATCGTGGTGGCGGGCGTGTCGCTCGGCGGCAATGTGCTGCTGCGCTGGCTCGGCGAGCGGCGCGAAGAGGCCGCCTCCCTTATCAGCGCGGCCGCGGCGATTTCAACGCCGATCGATGTCCATGCCGGCGGCCGCGCGTTGTCGCAAGGATTCGGCCTCGTCTACGCGCGCAGCTTTCTGAAGACGCTCAAGCAGAAGGCCACGCAGAAGCTGGGTCAGTATCCCGGCCTGTTCGATCGCGACACGATGCTCGCGAGCCGCAACATGTACGAGTTCGACAACGTCGTCACCGCGCCGCTGCACGGCTTTCGCAATACCGAAGACTACTGGAGCCAGGCGACCACCCGTCCGCTGCTGCCGCATATTCAGGTGCCGACGCTGGTGCTGAACGCGCGCAACGACCCGTTCCTGCCGGCGGAAGCGTTGCCGTCGCGGCACGAGGTGTCGGCGGCGGTGGAGCTTGAACAACCGAAGCACGGCGGCCACGCCGGCTTCATGACCGGACCGTTCCCGGGTCGCATCGACTGGCTGGCGCGGCGCGTGTTCGGCTACCTGGAGCGGCACGTCGACCATGGATGACATCGTCAAACAGGCTCTGGCCAAATGGCCCAATGTGCCGAGTTGCACCGGCTGGCTGATGCTCGACCGGCGCGGCAACTGGCGCATGCGCGACGAGGCCGCGCAGGCGAGCGGCTCGCCCGGCACGCCGATCCGGCACGAGGCGCTGCTTGGTTTCATCAACCGCAACTATGCCGCCGATGAGCACGGGCAGTGGTTTTTCCAGAACGGTCCGCAGCGGGTTTATGTGGAGCTGGGTTATACGCCGTGGGTGGTGCGATTCGCGGCCGATGCAAATGCCGCTGCCGATGCTAATGCCGGGCATGACGCGCTCGCGCTCAAGGACCAGGCCGGCGACAGCTTCGATCCCGCCGCGGTGTTGATCGATGAAGAAGGCGGCATTCTGTTTGCCGATCACTCGACACCGCCTAGAGTCGCGGTCCTGCACGATCACGATCTGGACGTGTTCTCCGATCACGCCGAACTCGCCGACGACGCAATGAGCGGTGAATTCCGCTGGAACGACGGTGTGGTGTTGCCGCTGCAAGCGGTGCGCCGCGCCGAGGTGGCCACGCGGTTCGGGTTCGTGGCCAGTCCGGCGGCAACGGTCTAAGCTTCCGGTTGCTTCGAGCAGCGTCTAGCTCTTCTCGTCCAGCCGCTCCTCTTTGTAGCGGCTTTCCATCTCGTGCAGTCGCGCGTCGACGGTCGCCAGATCGTAGTAGCCGATCGCCTTCATGTCCCGCGCGTCTTTCAATTGCCGGATTGCCGAAGGCCATGCGCCTTCGAGCGCGAACTTCTCCGCCATCGCCCGATGCTGCGTCAACGCATCGCCACTGCCCGCGCTCGCCTGGGCGAGATACAGCCACCACGCCGGCTGGTCGGGATGCGCGACGGTTTCCTTCTGCGCCAGCGCCTGCGCCTCGGCAAAACGCCGCAACGTCAGCAAGGTGCGGATATGCATGTCGATCGCGGCATTCGACTGCGGCCAACGCTGCTGCGCGAACTCGGCGAGACGGACGGCTTCGTCGTCGCGGCCGGCGCGCCGCGCGATGTCGGCGGCCAGCACATCGAGGCTCGGTGAACTCCGCGCCGGCTCGCCCTCGGTCTGCTCGCCCGTGATAAACGCCGCGCGGCACTGCGCGAGCGACGCTGCGGCTTCGTCGTAACGCTCCAGCAGCATTTGCCCATACGCGATGCCGTACCAGTTCGCCGCCACGTTGACCGCGGTCCGGTCCTCGATTTCAGAACGCAAACGCGAAATCTCATCCGCGTACTCGCTGCTCGACTGCTCCTGCAGCAGACGCGAACGCGCCCGCACGAAGCCGTATTCGGACGCCTGATGCGGTTGCCGGTAGGGCGCGCGGCGCGCCCGATCTTCCATGTCGGCGATCCGTTCGCCCGTCAGCGGATGCGTACGCGCGTAAGCCGGAACGCCCGCGTCGCTCATCGACGCCCGATCGAGACGGCCGAAGAAGGTGGTCATCGCGTACGGATCGTAGCCGGCGCCGGCCAGCAGCAGAAAGCCGACGCGGTCGGCTTCGTGCTCGGCCGAGCGCGAGAAGCGCAACTGGTTGTCGACCGCGTAGGCCTGGCCGCCGATCGCAATCGCGCTGCCGAGGTCGCCGCTGTGCGCGAGCACGCCCGCCAGCACGCCGAACAGCACGGCGGCGAGCGCGGCATAGCCGCTGCGCTCGCCGGTCGTGATCATCCGCGAAATGTGGCGCTGCAGGACGTGACCCATTTCGTGACCGAGCACGGACGCGAGTTCCGACTCGGTTTGCGTCGTCACGATCAGCCCGGTGTTCACGCCGATGAAACCGCCCGGCAGTGAGAACGCGTTGATCTGCGCGTCACGCACCGCGAACAGATCGAAGTCGGGACGATAGCCGCCGATATAGAGCGCGTTGGCCGCCGCGGCGAGTTTCGCGGCGACGGAGTTCAGGTAGTCGCGCACGAGCCAGTCGTCGAGATAGTCGGGGTCGCGGCGCAATTCGCGCATCACGCGCTCGCCGAGTTTGCGCTCGGCTTGCGGCGTTAGAGAACCGGCGCCGCCGTTGCCGAGATCGGGCAACTGCTGCGTGACGAGCGGCGCGCGCCAACTGGTATTCGCGCCGGACTGACCGGAAAAGCGGCTCTGCGCGCCGCCGTACACGCCGAATACGCCCTGCGCGATGTCGGGCGGCACGATGGGATCGGCGTAGGCGTCGGTTGGGCCGCTGACCAACGGCGGTTCAACCGACTGCGTGTTGAGCGACAACCGACTCGAATTGCCGTGCGATTGCGCGAACGCGCCCGGCGGCGCAATGAGCGCAACGGATAACAACGCAGCGAGAAACCGTTTCGGACGCATCGCGAGGTCGATGGGACGGAGTCGAAAGGCGACGCCCGCTGCTCGGAATAAGATAGCGGGCAGTACAGGGTAATTGTAATCATTCGACGCCCGGAATCGGGTGTTCGTGTTTCGAACGGTCGCCGCGCCGCTGCTATGATAGGCGCCCTCTGAAGGAGCCCAACCATGCCTGAACTCACTCATTTCGACGCTGCCGGCCAGGCGCATATGGTGGACGTCGGCGGCAAGCAGGAAACCAAGCGCATTGCCGTGGCGCGCGGCTCGATTCGCATGCTGCCGGACACGTTCGCGCTGATCCGCGACGGCAACGCGAAAAAGGGCGACGTGATCGGCATCGCGCGTATTGCCGCGATTCAAGGTGCGAAGCGCACCGCCGATCTGATCCCGCTGTGCCATCCGCTCGCGCTGACGCGTGTGAAAGTGGATTTCGAACTCGATGAAGCGCTGCCCGGCGTGCATTGCACGGTTCAGGTGGAAACGCTCGGGCGGACCGGTGTGGAGATGGAAGCGCTGACTGCCGTGCAGGTGGGACTGCTGACGGTGTACGACATGTGCAAGGCGGTGGATCGGGGAATGACCATCACCGATGTGCGCGTGCTTGAAAAGCACGGCGGGAAGTCGGGAGATTGGGTGGCGGGTTGAGGAGGGCCTGCACGACCCTCGTCACCACCCAACTCCACCTTTGAAACTTTAAGACCGACAAACGCGGCGACTCAATCGTCGTCGCTATCGTCGTCCTGATTGACGTTGCTCGGCGGCACGCCATAGCGCTTCATCAGCTCCGCCTTGAAGCCCACCAGCGTCTTCTGCTCATCGCACAGTTCGTACAGGTAGCCCAACTGCGACGGCCAGTCGTTCAGCTCCAGCGCGAAAATCTTCAGGCGTTCAACCGTATCGAACGCCCCCGCCGTATCGCCGCTCAACGCCTGCAACACCGCATAACGGCGCAACACGGTTTCACCCGGCAGCAACGCCAGCGCCTGACGGTGCATCGCGAGCTTGTGCTGCAGATCCATCGAGTTCATCGGAAGCAGCGTCGCGAGACCATATTCGCCCCACGCCTGAAACAGGAACGACGGGTCCGCACGATACTGCTCGGCAGGACGCGAGCCGTAATACAGCACCTCGGCGCGCGCATAGTCGCGATACACCGGATACAGCGCGGCCAGCCCACCGAACACCACCACGGCAAACGCGCCGAACGACAGGCGCGCAGGCACGAGCCGCAGCGAGCGGGTTTCCAGCAAGCCGAATACGAACATGGCCGGCAGCAGGAAGAACATGTACTGCTGCGGATATTCGACCAGCGCGTGCATCACCAGCACGCCGATCAGCGAGATGCCGAACACGCGCGCCGCGCTGTGCGGCGCACGCACCACACGCACCAGCCAGGTGACCAGGCCGAACAGCACGATCGCGAAGCCGATCAAACCGGTTTTCGCCAGCAGGTCGACGAAGATGTCGTGCGAGTTATTGGCGATTTCAACGCCGCCGAGATTCTTCGCCAGCGCGAACTGATAACTCGGAAACTCACCCCAGCCGACACCCAGCAGCGGATGCGTCTTGAACATCGTCCAGCCGTACTTCCACAGCGCGAGGCGCGGCGCGATCTGACCGGCATCCTTGAAGCGCTCCGCCGCGGACTGACCCAGCTCCAGGTGATAGCGCACATTGGCCCAACGGATCAGCGCATTGACCACGACGAACAACAATGCCAGCACGATCGGCACGAGCCATTGACGGTTACTGCGACGAAGCAGCGGCTCGCTGCGCGTCTGCGCGAACGCCATCCAGAAACCCGCGACCACGATCACGCCCATTTGCAGCCACGGCCCGCGCGACACGGTCAGCGCGAGACCCACCGCGAAAATCGTCGATACGAGGAACCAGATGCTGACGGCAATGCGTCGCGACTGCACGAGGAACAGTGCGCCGGCCATCGCGAATGCAATGTACGTGGCGAGGTGATTCGCCTGCGCCATATTGCCGAACGGCCGACGCTCGACGGTAATGTTGTACGCCACCACGAACGGCGACACGCGCGTTTCGAGGTGAAACAACTGGATCACCTGACAGAACACCGCAAACAGCCCACCGAGAATCAACGCGCCCGCCGCCCAGCGCAGCGCGGTTTCGTCGAGCTTGACGCGCGCGAAGCCGTAGCCGGCGTGCACCGCCATGAAAGCCGCCAGCAGGAAGCCGCCGCCGAGCCAGTTCATCGACGGTTGCGTGACCGGCAGCAACACCGATTGCGCCACGACGACCAGGCCGAACAGCAACGGCACCAGCGCCACCACCGGCGACGCGAATGTGACGCGCGGCCTGGCGCTTGCCACCATCAGCACAACGCCCGCACCGGTCAGCAGGTGCAACGCCAGCGCCGTGAATTCGGCGTAGAAGGTCGGAATCGGATACGTATGGTTGACGACTGCATAAGGCAGCATCAACGCAAGGGCCAACAGAATGAGTGAAAGGTAGCGCGCGAATGGGGTGGGCATCGAGTAACCGGTGGGCGTCAGCAACCGGCGCACTATACAAAAAAATCCTCCTGCTGTGCGCCGGCCGGGCTGAAATATCCCGAAAATCAGCCTTTTACGTGCGCTCGGCTACTCATCCGACTACTCGCGCTGTCGCTCATGAACGGCACTCGGGCGGTGCGAGATTCGCTGACAGCGTGGACGCTTCCGTCGGAGCGGGTCCCGCGCCCGGCGCCGGCAGCGACGAGGCCGCTTTGCCGCCGGCGAAACACTCCCACGTGAGCGCGCCCGCCTGCATCGAACCCTTGCTCAACGCGATGCGCGCGGTCGGTGCGTCGGCATTGTCCGGTACCGACGGCACGAGCGTCAGCGTGTTCGACCCCGCGGGCGCCACGCGCGTGGTGAATGCGACGGTGATCTGACCGGTGTCGTCGTCGACGCGAACCGACTCGACGTTGCGGGTAGCGGTTGGCGATGCATACCCGCCGCTGAACGTGCTGCCGCTGGCCGCGTTTTCAGCGACGGCGAGACGCGCGGAGGTCGCCAGCGACAAGCCTTCGCCGACGCGGCTGCGCGCCAGATAGTCCTGATACGCGGGAATCGCATACGCGGCGATCACGCCGACGATCGCCAGCACGATCATCAGTTCGATCAGCGTGAAGCCGAGCCCGAGGCGGCGGCAGGCACGCGCGAGACGCGCGGACCAGCGCGCTCGCTCAATCGTAAAACGCGGGGGCAGCGAGGATTGGGAATAAGGGGAACACGGCAAGGTAACGTTCATGGGCAGACTCCTGAAACGAAAAACGCCTGCCCCACGGATCGGGGACAGGCGTTTCTATCGTAGCGAGAGGCGCCCGCGGCTCACAGTCAGCCGAATGGCTAACGTTGCGCCAGGTGCTCTGCGTTTATGCGCTACGCACTAGCGCGGTTGGCGTGACGCCGCTTGAGCAGATAACCCAGAATCACGACGAACAACGCACCCGCAATGCTCATGCCGTATTCGGCCAACGGCGTATCGAGAATCGGCCAACGGTCGCCGGCTGGATCGTTGACGATCAAACCGCCCGCGATCCACCCCAGCAAGGCCGCGCCGAGCGTGATGACGATCGGGAAACGGTCGAGCAGCTTCAACACCAACTGGCTGCCCCACACAATCAGCGGAATGCTCACGATCAGGCCGAAGATCACCAGCGCGAGCCGGTGTTCCGGATCGGCCGCTTCCGCCGCGCCGGCAATTGCGATCACGTTGTCGAGGCTCATCACCGCATCCGCGATGATGATGGTTTTGATCGCCGACAACAGCTTGTCGGCCGGTTTGACGTTCTCATGCGTGTCGTGCGCGGGCGCCATCAGACGCACGCCGATCCACAACAGCAGCAGGCCGCCCGCGAACTTCAGCAGCGGCACGTCGAGCAGCGCGACCGCGAACGCAATCAGCGCAACGCGTAGCACGATCGCGCCCGCCGTACCCCACAGCACGCCCCTGGTGCGCTGGGACGGCGGCAAGTTACGGCAAGCCAATGCGATGACAACCGCGTTATCGCCACCCAGCAGGATGTCGATCACGATGATCTGAATGACGGCGCCCCAATGGAGCGTGGCGAAAAACTCGAGCATGGGCGAAAGGCCGGGAAGTCTGGCGCACAGGCAATAAAAAAGCGGAGGAGTTTGCACTCCCCCGCTTTTTTTGAAACCGCACGCTCACGAAAGGATCTCGTAAGCGTATCAAAAAACGCGCGCTTACAGCGCGCGAATTTTGGTATTACAGCATCGCCTTCAGAAGACGCGCCATTTCCGACGGGTTCTTCGTGACCGTGATACCGCAGGCTTCCATGATTTCCAGCTTCGCTTCGGCCGTATCCGCACCGCCCGAGATCAGCGCGCCGGCGTGGCCCATGCGCTTGCCCGGAGGCGCCGTAACGCCGGCGATGAAGCCAACCACCGGCTTCTTCATGTTGTCCTTGATCCACTCAGCGGCATTCGCTTCGTCCGGACCACCGATCTCGCCGATCATGATGACGGCGTCCGTTTCCGGATCGTCGTTGAACATCTTCATCACGTCGATGTGCTTCAGACCGTTGATCGGGTCGCCGCCGATACCGACTGCCGACGACTGGCCGAGGCCGATCGCCGTCAATTGACCGACTGCTTCGTACGTCAGCGTGCCCGAACGCGACACGACGCCGATACGGCCCTTGCGGTGAATGTGACCCGGCATGATGCCGATCTTCAGTTCGTCCGGCGTGATCGTGCCCGGGCAGTTCGGTCCGAGCAGCAGCGTCTTGCTGTTCTTCGCGCGCATACGTGCCTTGAGCTCGATCATGTCACGGACAGGAATGCCTTCCGTGATACAGATCGCCAGGTCCAGGTCGGCTTCGACCGCTTCCCAGATCGCGGCAGCAGCGCCTGCCGGCGGAACGTAAATCACCGACACGGTCGCGCCCGTTTCAGCCTTGGCTTCAGCGACGCTAGCGTAGATAGGAATGCCTTCGAAATCTTCGCCGGCCTTCTTCGGGTTCACGCCTGCAACGTACGCTTCGCGGCCGTTTGCATATTCACGGCAAGCACGCGTATGGAACTGACCGGTCTTGCCGGTAATGCCCTGCGTGATGACCTTGGTGTCTTTGTTAATCAGAATCGACATGTATTGACCTCTGTTCGTTTGGCGTCATGCGATGGCGTCGCGAGGCGGAATGTTCTCGCCCGCGTCGCTCGCACGCCGCCATTCGTAATGCCTGGTTAATCGTGGCAAAAGCCGCCGTAGGACGAGGCTTACGCCTTGCCCGATGCAGCCGCGACGACCTTCTGAGCCGCTTCTTCCATGCTGTCCGCCGCAATGATCGGCAGACCGGATTCAGCGAGCATCTTCTTGCCCAGGTCTTCGTTCGTGCCCTTCATGCGGACCACGAGCGGCACCTTCAGCGACACGGCCTTCGACGCCGCGATCACGCCTTCCGCGATCACGTCGCAGCGCATGATGCCGCCGAAAATGTTGACCAGGATCGCGGTCAGGTTCGGGTTCTTCAGCATGATCTTGAACGCTTCCGTGACCTTCTCGGTCGTGGCGCCACCGCCCACGTCCAGGAAGTTCGCCGGTTCGCCGCCGAACAGCTTGATGGTGTCCATCGTTGCCATTGCGAGGCCAGCGCCGTTCACGAGGCAGCCGATGTTGCCGTCGAGCGAGATGTACGCGAGGTCGAACTTCGACGCTTCGACTTCAGCCGGATCTTCTTCGTCGATATCGCGGTACGCGACGATTTCCGGGTGACGGAACAGTGCGTTCGAATCGAAGTTGAACTTGGCGTCCAACGCGATGACCTTGCCGTCGCCGGTCAGGATCAGCGGGTTGATTTCGGCGAGCGACGCGTCGGTTTCCCAGAATGCCTTGTACAGGCCTTGCAGGATCGAACGGGCTTGCGGCAGCGAAGCGGCGGGCACGCCGATCTTCGTGGCCAGCTCGTCGGCTTCGGCGTCTTTCAGACCCGTTGCCGGATCGACAGCGATCTTGTGGATCAGCTCGGGCGTCTTTTCCGCAACTTCTTCGACGTCCATGCCGCCTTCGCTCGATGCCATCACGACGATCTTCTGCGTAACGCGATCGATCACCAGGCCGACATACAGTTCCTTCTTGATGTCAGCGCCTTCTTCGATCAGCAGGCGATTCACCTTCTGGCCTTCCGGACCGGTCTGGTGCGTGACGAGCTGCATGCCGAGGATCTGGTTCGAGAACTCGCGAACCTGTTCCAGCGACTTGGCGACCTTCACGCCGCCGCCCTTGCCACGGCCACCCGCGTGGATCTGAGCCTTCACGACCCATACCGGGCCGCCGAGCTCTTCCGCGGCCTTGACCGCATCATCCACCGAGAAGACCGGCTTGCCGCGCGGTACCGCGACGCCGAATTTCCGCAGGATTTCCTTACCCTGGTACTCGTGAATCTTCATGCGTGATTCCCTTCAGTCTGAGAGTTGGATTGAACTTCGTTTCCGCTGCCGTCGTTCATGCCGGACGCGTTGCCGCCCTTACCTGTCTGGCGGACTGCCCCGTCGCCTGACGATGCCACGCGCTCCACCGAACGCGGTGCGTGGCCATACCAGCGCGGATAAAACTGCTGCACCGCCTCGCCGTCGAAACGCAGCGCGTGGCAGCGTCCCAACTGGAATGGCGGTTTGTCGTTGGAATGCTCGTTCGAGCCGTCAGGCGATTCGTTTCCTGAACTGGCTTTCGCGCCTTTCGCGCTGTCACCGGTGCTCCACACCTCGCCCGCGAATGCCTGAATCGCGGCGGTCGGCAGGATTGCGCACAACTCGGTGAGATGGGTGCAACCCTCCGTGCCGCCGAGCAAACGGGCAGCCTCACGGCGGAAGTTTTGACGCAGATTGAGCCCGATGAGGGCACGGTAGGCGGGATTGCTGACCTGGCATAACCCTGGATAGGGCACCCAGTCGGACGACGCCTCGGCGTCGACGACATTGAGCTTGCGATCGATGGTGATGCGAAGCCAGAGTTCATGGATCGGCTGACCATTGGGCCGGACGCCCGACGCAAGCACCACGTCGCGCGGTTTTTCGTCGGTCAAGCACGCTTCCACATCCCACAGGCCATCGGCGCGCTCATAGGCTTCCGCTCTGATTGCGCGACGATGCCGCAACTGACGGGACACTGGCGGGGAGAGCGGCATGCGGGAAGGAAAGGCCGGATTGGAAAACCCATGAATTTTAGCATACTGGGTATTTGGTACAGGCCGGAATGCGCAGGCCCGCCCGGCGTGCGGCTGAGCGGGTTGAGCGCTATCTCGAAGAGGCTTCTTGCGGCGTGATTTGGCGTGATTCGGCGAGCCGTTGGCGGGCGACAGCGGCGGGTTGCTACCCTACTCCTCGTCGATGCCTCTGAGGATTTTGCCGATGGTTGCACCCGAAAAACCGCGCGACGCCAGAAAGCGCTGCTGCTTGGCACGCTCGGCGGGCGTTTCGGGAAGCTGGCCGAATTTTTTCTGCCAAACGGCCTGGGCGCGCGCGAACTCGGTCTCACGCAATTGCGCCTTGGCGTCTTCGACGAGCGTCGGGTCGACCGCGTGCTGCTTCAATTCACCGAGGATCCGGCTGGCGCCAAGACGCGACGAGCGGCGGTGAATCAGGCTTTCGGCGAAACGCGAATTGGATAGCCAGTTTTCGGCTTCCAACTGATCGAGCAGCGTGTCGAGCGAATCGGTTTCTTCGACGAACGATTTGAGCTTGCGCGCGAGTTCGGTACGGCTGTATTCGCGGCGAGAGAGATAGCCGAGCGCGCGTCCTTTTAGCGAACGGGCTGGGCGTTTGGAGTTTTTGGCTTCGTCCTGCTCCGGCTTCGCTTCGCCTGGCTGGCGACGCGAGCGGCTGTAGGTCGCCTCGGTGAATTCGGCGACCTCAGCGGTTTCGAAGGGATCCGAACCGGAAGGCAGGGAAGATTTAGACGATGCACGCCGCGAGTCATGGCCCTCGGCGCGATCATGCGCGTCGAACGATTCAAATGGATCGAACCGCTCCGACGAATCGTCCTGATCATCACGCGGGCCGTCCGCACTGCGTGCAGCATGAGACAACGGCCGGCCCTTGCGTATCACGTGATGGTTACTCTTCTTCGCCAGCGACTTCAGCACCGGCACCCGTCACCGCGTCGGCCATGGCATTCACGCCCAGCGATTCACGGATACGGTTTTCGATGTCACGGGCGATTTCCGGATTTTCGCGCAGGAATTCACGCGCGTTGTCCTTACCCTGACCGATACGTTCGCCGTTATAGCTGTACCAGGCGCCAGCCTTGTCGACGATCTTGGCTGCGACGCCCAGATCGATGACTTCACCCTGACGCGAAATACCTTCGCCATACAGGATGTCGAAAATCGCTTCGCGGAACGGCGGTGCGACCTTGTTCTTGACGACCTTCACGCGCGTTTCATTGCCGATCACTTCGTCGTTCTTCTTGATCGAACCGATACGGCGAATGTCCAGACGCACCGACGCGTAGAACTTCAGCGCGTTACCACCCGTGGTGGTTTCCGGATTGCCGAACATCACACCGATCTTCATACGGATCTGGTTGATGAAGATCACCAGGCAGTTCGTACGCTTGATCGTGCCGGTGAGCTTGCGCAGCGCTTGCGACATCAGACGCGCTTGCAGACCCGGCAGCGAGTCGCCCATTTCGCCTTCGATTTCAGCCTTCGGCACGAGTGCCGCGACCGAGTCGATCACGATCATGTCGATCGAGCCCGAGCGCACCAGTGCGTCGGCGATTTCGAGCGCCTGTTCGCCGGTGTCTGGCTGCGACACCAGGAGTTCGCTCACGTCCACGCCAAGCTTGCTTGCGTACTGGATGTCCAGCGCGTGTTCCGCGTCGATAAACGCCGCCGTGCCGCCGATCTTCTGCATTTCGGCAATGACTTGCAGCGTCAGCGTGGTTTTACCGGACGATTCCGGACCATAAATTTCGACCACACGGCCGCGCGGCAAACCGCCGACGCCCAAGGCGATGTCGAGACCGAGCGATCCGGTTGAAACCACCTGGATGTCTTCGATTGCCTCACCTGCGCCGAGCCGCATGACCGACCCTTTGCCGAACTGCTTTTCGATCTGCGCGAGTGCGGCAGCGAGTGCCTTGCTCTTTTCAGCAGTCAGTCCAGCCGAGCCTTTCTTGCTTTCTTCCATGAATCGTCCTTTGCTATGATGAACGGCGTCTGAGGCAGGTGTGCAGTCCACTTTGTGATGGCGACACACGAAACTCAGACACTGTATAAAAAAACAGTAGTTTTAGCAAGGCGATTCTCATGCGAACACGCATTTTTACCGTCGCACTGCCCAACTACCCACAATAATTTTCGGAGACCGCTGCGCGCCGGGGCACACCTCACGGTGCCGGCAAGGTGGCTGGCGCATCATGCGAATTCTGATTGCCGAAGACGACAGCATACTCGCGGACGGTCTGGTTCGATCACTCCGCCAATCGGCCTATGCCGTTGATCTAGTGAAGAACGGTGTCGACGCCGACACCGCGCTTTCGGTACAAACTTTCGACCTGCTGATTCTCGATCTGGGCCTGCCGCGCATGTCCGGACTCGAAGTGCTGCGCCGCCTGCGCGCGCGCAATTCCAACCTGCCGGTGCTGATCCTGACCGCCGCGGACAGCGTGGACGAACGCGTCAAAGGCCTCGATCTCGGCGCCGACGACTACATGGCCAAGCCCTTCGTGCTGACCGAACTCGAAGCGCGCGTGCGGGCGCTGACCCGGCGCGGCGCGGGCGGCGGCCCGACCGTGGTGAAGCATGGTTCGCTGTCGTTCGATCAGGTGGGCAGGATCGCCCATGTCAACGACCAGGTGCTCGACCTGTCGGCGCGCGAACTCGGCTTGCTCGAAGTGCTGCTGCAGCGGATCGGCCGGCTGGTCTCGAAGGAGCAACTGGTCGATCATCTGTGTGAATGGGGCGAGGAAGTCAGCAACAACGCGATCGAGGTCTACGTACACCGGCTGCGCAAGAAGATCGAGCCGAGCGGCGTGCGCATCATTACCGTGCGGGGATTGGGCTATTGCCTGGAGAAAGCCGCTTCGCCCGTCGACGCGAACCCGCCAGCCTCACCCGCGCAAGCGCGAACGCACACCCCCGCCGACCCCGAACCGCCCGCTGCGCCGCCGTCCGGCGCGATGCCGGCAAGTCACCACTTCAAATAGAGAGCGCCCATGTCCGCGCGCGAAGACCGTGCCGCGGCGCACGCGGCGGATCTCGACGAGGCGCGCGACGCCCGCTACGCGAACCCGTTCGCCCCGCCCGACGAAACCGAAGCCGCCGCCGAAGCGCGCCCGCGCTCGTTGTTCGGCGAAATTCTCGACTGGATGCTCGCGCCGCTCCTGCTGCTCTGGCCGATGAGCCTCGCGGTCACCTATCTGGTTGCCAAGTCGATCGCGAACGGCCCGTTCGACCGCGCGCTCGAAACCGACGCCTATGTACTGGCCCGCCAGATCCATCCGGTGAACGGGGTGGCAGAGCTGACGTTGCCCGACGCCATGCGCGATTTTCTACGTACCGACAACGTGGACCGCGTGTTCTATCAGGTGCTCGGCACGCGCGGCGAGCTGGTGGGCGGCGAACGCGACATGCCGCTGCCGCATGAAGAAGACCGGCCGCAACCGGGCCTCGTCGAGTTCCGCGACGACATGCTGCGCGGCAACGACATCCGCGTCGCCTATACGACCGTCGAATTCCCGCAGACGCCCGGCGCGCAGCCGGTGCTGGTGCAGGTTGCCGAAACGCTCGACAAACGTAGCCAGCTCGCCAACGACATCATCAAAGGCGTGATCCTGCCGCAGTTCGTGATCCTGCCGCTGGCGATCCTGCTGGTGTGGTTCGGTCTGTCGCGCGGCCTCGCGCCGCTGCACGCGCTGCAGGCGCATATCCGGGCGCGCCGGCCGGACGATCTGTCGCCGCTCGAAGCACGCCGCGCGCCGCCGGAAATCGAGCCGCTGGTGACCTCGTTCAACGACCTGCTGACGCGTCTCCAACAGAACATGGAGCTGCAGAAGCGCTTTATCGCCGACGCCGCGCATCAGATGAAAACGCCGCTCGCCGGACTGCGCACTCAGGCCGAACTGGCGTTGCGCCAGGATGCGTCGGCGGAAGTACACCGCTCGCTCGAACAGATCGCGACCAGCTCGGAGCAGGCGGCGCGGCTCGTCACGCAGTTGCTGGCGCTGGCGCGCGCGGAAAACCGCCTGTCGGGACAGATTTTCACGCCGGTCGAAGTGACTGAAGTTGCACGCAGTGCGGTGCGCGACTGGGTGCAGGCCGCGCTCGCCAAGCAGATGGACCTCGGCTACGAAGCGCCCGACGGACCCGTCGACGTGGACGGCAACCCGGTCATGCTGCGCGAAATGCTGTCGAACCTGATCGACAACGCGATCCGCTATACGCCGCCGGGCGGCCGCATCACGGTCCGAGTGAGGCACGACGTGGCCGCGCGCCGCGTGCATCTGGAAGTCGAAGACACCGGGCTCGGCATTCCGGTCGCCGAGCGTTCGCGGGTGGTCGAGCGCTTCTACCGGATTCTGGGCCGCGAAGCCGACGGCAGCGGGCTCGGACTGGCAATCGTCCGCGAGATCGCGACCATGCATGGCGGCGAGCTGACTATCGACGACAACGTCTATCAGACCTCGCCGCGACTGGTCGGCACCCTCGTTCGTGTCAGTTTGGCGGTGCATGAGCGGGGGCGGGACTTACCCTAACGGTGCCCGGGCAAGCAAAAACCTCAATTGAATATTGAGACACGATTGAACGACGTTGACCGACAATTTCAGCAAATTTAGCGATCTTGGCGGAAATTTCGCGTCACATGGAGAATCGCAATCTACCCCCGCCACGTCAGTACGCCGTAAGTTTCCACTCCAATAATCCCAGCACGGGCGATGTGATGGATGGACGCGCCACGTACATATCAATATTGAGATTGGAGACGATATATGGCTACCGTTGGCGGGCAAATCTCGCACGTGCCGATGACGCGCGATGAGAAGCGGGTGATCTTCGCATCGTCGCTGGGCACGGTGTTCGAGTGGTATGACTTCTTCCTGGCCGGCTCGCTCGCGGCCTTTATCAGCAAGAGCTTCTTCTCCGGCGTCAATCCGACCGCCGCCTTCGTGTTTACGCTGCTCGGTTTCGCCGCGGGTTTCGCGGTGCGGCCGTTCGGCGCGATCGTGTTCGGGCGCCTCGGCGACATGGTCGGACGCAAGTACACGTTCCTGATCACGATCCTGATCATGGGCTTCTCGACCTTCCTGGTGGGCTTCCTGCCGGGCTACGCGTCGATCGGCTTCGCCTCGCCGGTGATTTTCATCGCGATGCGGATGCTGCAGGGACTCGCGCTCGGCGGCGAGTACGGCGGCGCAGCCACCTATGTGGCGGAACATGCGCCGGCGGGACGCCGTGGCTTCTACACGTCGTGGATTCAGGCAACCGCCACGCTCGGCCTGTTCCTGTCGCTGCTGGTGATTCTGGGTGTGCGCACGGCGATCGGCGAAGAAGCATTCGGCGCCTGGGGCTGGCGCGTGCCGTTCGTCGCGTCGATCATCCTGCTGGCCGTGTCGGTGTGGATTCGTATGCAACTGCACGAATCGCCGGTGTTCGAGCGCATCAAGGCCGAAGGCAAGACCTCCAAGGCGCCGCTGACGGAATCGTTCGCCCAGTGGAAGAACCTGAAGATCGTGATTCTCGCGCTGGTCGGCCTGACCGCCGGCCAGGCTGTGGTCTGGTACACGGGACAGTTCTACTCGCTGTTCTTCCTGACGCAGACCATGAAAGTGGACGGCAGCAGCGCCAACATCATGATCGCGATCGCGCTGCTGATCGGCACGCCGTTCTTCCTGTTCTTCGGCTCGCTGTCGGACCGTATCGGCCGCAAGCCGATCATCATGGCCGGCTTGCTGATCGCCGCTTGCACGTACTTCCCGCTGTTCAAGGCACTGGCGCACTACACCAACCCGGCGCTGGAAGCCGCCAGCGCGCGGGCGCCGATCGTCGTGATCGCGAATCCGGACGAGTGCTCGTTCCAGTTCAATCCGGTGGGCACGTCGAAGTTTACGAGTTCGTGCGACATCGCCAAGAGCGCGCTCTCGAAGGCCGGCCTGAATTACGACAACGTGGCGGCACCGGCGGGCACGCTGGCCGAGATCAAGGTGGGCGATACGGTGGTCAACACGTATGACGGCAAGGCCGCCGACGCCAAGGACCAGGGCAAGGCGTTCGACAAGACTCTCGCCGGCACGCTGAAGACCGCGGGTTATCCGTCGAAGGCCGATCCATCGCAGATCAACTGGCCGATGAGCGTGGTGATCCTGACGATCCTGATGATCTACGTGACGATGGTCTACGGGCCGATTGCGGCAATGCTGGTGGAGATGTTCCCGACGCGGATCCGTTACACGTCGATGTCGCTGCCGTATCACATCGGCAATGGCTGGTTCGGCGGCTTCCTGCCGGCGACCGCGTTCGCGATCGTGGCGGCAAAGGGCAACATTTACTCGGGGCTGTGGTATCCGATCGTGATCGCGCTGGGCACCTTCGTGATCGGCATGCTGTTCGTGAAGGAGACCAAGGACTCGGACATCTACGCGCAGGACTGATACGCGTGATGAATCGCCAACTTGAAAAAGTTGTGCGCCGGGGGTTGACAGCCTCCGGCGTGGTCCGCATAATCTCGCTTCTTTCGGCGAATTAGCTCAGTTGGTTAGAGCGACGGAATCATAATCCGCAGGTCCGGGGTTCGAGTCCCTGATTCGCCACCAGTTGCAAGAAAAAGCCGCTGATCCGCAAGGTTCAGCGGCTTTTTTGTTTTTGGTTCGCCGTTGAAGCACACGAGGTCTTGGCGATAAAGCTGAACATCGCTCCCTCCCAAAACTAAGGCTCAAAAAAAGGCGCCATCTCTGGCGCCTTCCGATCACAGATCGAGGATCATTTTCACCGCATATTTCGCGGCTTCCATTTCTTCGTCTGTAGCCCGCTCCCCGTTGAACTTGAAGCCCCTAGCCTTGAAGGCAAGCGTGGTGATCTGGTCGACCAGGGCCACACCCGGCCGCGCAAGACTGGAGAGCGGTATCTCCGTTTCCCACCCTCTCATCGAAGAGGTGATGGGCAGCCCTGTAACGCGTCCGGTCAGCTCATTGAATTCCAGCGGACTGAGCACCAGAACCGCTCGATACCCGTCCTGCTCGTTGCCCCTACTTGGCCCAATGTAGAGCCGGATGATGTCGCCAGCTTCCGGTATGTCGTTCTGCATGCGCTCCTACCATTTGTCGAATCGCGCCGGGTCGTCGGGTCCACCGAGTTCCGAGCCGTGCGGTTCGCCAAAGTCGATCGTCTCGTGCGACACAAGCTTGCTCTCGCGGAGTTGCTGCAAATAACGTTCGCGCGAGAAACGCCTGATTGCCGTGTGCGGACGAATCGTCACATTCCCGTCCTGCACTTCGACGTCTACTTCCTGACCTTCCGTGAAGGCCACCTCGCCGGCGACACTCGCGGGGATCCGAACAGCAAGGCTATTTCCCCAACGCTTTAAGGTTTGAATAGCCATAAGGTCCGCACTCCATCATTCAGAAGCTGCCGGTCAACGCCGCCGGTAACTTCTGACTCTCCGGTTAAAGGGGTCATACGTTGATACTGCGTTGATACACAATCTATCCTATGCCTGGATCACCAGTGTGTCAACGTCGTTGATACGGCATACGTACAATCCATTCAGGCCGGTTCCCTTGTATATCCATACAGTATATCTCCGGTCATGCGTGAACTTCTTCGAATTGCTTGCGGTCTTGAAAGACAGCCGTGTCATGCCCGTGACGCGATCGGCCGATGGCCTTCCAACAGCCCCAAATCGCAACTTCAAGGAGGTTTCTTGATGAAGTCCCGCACCGCCAAGCTCGCCGCCGCAGCCGCATCCGTCGCCCTCCTGGCCGCCGCATCAGCGCCACCCGCCCAAGCTCAAGCTCAATCCCAAACCCCACCCGACAGCCAGTGGCGCCCCACTCCGACCACGCTCTCCACGCTCCTGCAGGACGGCTACAAGATCGTCGCCGTCGTCAACAGCGCGCGCGGCAGCGCCGGGACAGCCGACACGATTTTCGTCCAGCGCGACCAGAGCGCGTTCAAATGCATCGACCCGCAGCCGCCGGAAGCCAGAACGAAGACGCCAACCACGCCCCCGGTCTGCTACGAACTGGTCCCGCCATCAGGAGCGCCGGTGCCTTCCGAATCGAAGTAGCCGCTACACGCGTAAGCGCATAGCGCCCTGCCTAACTCATCCGAACAACCATCGGCAAGCGCTAGCCGCCATCGCCCACCTCACCCGCGCCCGGCCTCCAGCCTGAAAAACGCGATCGCCTCGTTGAGCTGCCGCCCCTGACCCTCCAGCGACTGCGAAGCCGCCGCCGCCTCTTCAACCAGCGCGGCGTTCTGCTGCGTCACGGTGTCCATCTGCGTGATCGCCTGGTTCACCTGCTCGATGCCGCGGCTCTGCTCGCCGGTGGCCGCCGCGATCTCACCCATGATGTCGGTTACGCGCGCCACCGCGTGCGTGACTTCCGCCATCGTGCTGCCCGCCTCCTGCGCGAACGACGAACCGTCGCGAATCTTCTCCACCGACGCGTTGATCAGATCCTTGATCTCCTTTGCCGCCACCGACGAACGTTGCGCCAGACTGCGCACCTCGCTCGCCACCACGGCGAAGCCGCGCCCCTGCTCGCCCGCGCGCGCCGCCTCGACGGCCGCATTCAGCGCGAGGATATTGGTTTGAAACGCGATCCCTTCGATGATCCCGGTGATATCCGCGATCTTCGCCGAGCTCGCGCTGATGTCGCCCATCGTGCCCACCACGCGGCTCACCACCTCGTTGCCCTTCTGCGCGATCTCCGACGCGTTGGTCGACAACACGCTCGCCTGCTGCGCGCTATCGGCGTTATGACGCACGGTC
This sequence comes from Burkholderia sp. 9120, assembly GCF_000745015.1. Lineage (NCBI taxonomy): Bacteria > Pseudomonadati > Pseudomonadota > Betaproteobacteria > Burkholderiales > Burkholderiaceae > Burkholderia > Burkholderia sp. 9120. The sequence continues at coordinate 1,643,985 of NZ_JQNA01000001.1, forward strand.
GCGGTCAGTTCCTCCATGCTCGACGCGGTCTGCTGCAACGACGACGCCTGCTGCTCCGTCCGCGACGACAGGTCCACATTGCCCGCGGCAATCTGACTCGAGCCGGTCGCGATGCTATCCGCGGCAAAGCGCACCTGGCCGATCAGCGTGACGAGGCTCTGCTGCATCGCGCCCATCGACGCCAGCACACTGCCCTCCGGCGCCTGCCGCGCCCCCGCCACCGGACTCAGATCGCCCTTGGCGACCCGCTGCGTGACTTCGCTCAATGCCGCAGGCTCATCGCCCAACGCACGCGTCAGGCCACGCGTAATCAGCACGCCGGCAATCGCCGCCACGCCGGTCGCGAGCAGGCAGATCGCAATCAGCAGATTGCGCTGCCGGGTATTGCGCGCGTCCGCATCCTGCACGCTCTGTTCGGCCTGGCTGTGCGTGTAATCGACGTAGTCGTTGGTGGATTTGATCAGCGCCGCCAGCAACGGACGGCATTCGTCGTTGATCTTGGCAACCGCTTCGTCGCGCTTGCCGTCCGTTGCGAGCGCAACGATGCCTTGCGCGACCGGCGTGTACGCTGCCTCGACGCGGCTCATCTCGGCGACCAGCTCGCGCGCTTTGCCGGACGCGTCGGCGGCGGTGTCAACCATCTGCCTGAGTTTGGCGAGGCGCGTCTGCACGTCCTGCTGGGCTTGTGCCTCGGCAGTCTTCTCGACCTCGAAGTCTTGCGGCTTCGTGGCCAGCGCCATGTTGCGGGCCGCAATGGCGCGGCGATCGACCGCGGTACGCACCCGTGACGCCAGTTCGGCGCGCGCGCTGATACCGGAGACGTAATCCGCGAACCGCTGGTCCGCATCGTTGAGAGAATTGACCGCCAGGCCTGACACGAGCAGGACGCTTGCCGCGAGTACCCCGAAGGCCGTCGCAAGCCTGGCTTTGACGGTGAGCTGTTTATTGTTCATTGGTTTGGTCTTTGATGGACGGCTTGGTAAGCGAAAAGAGAGGCCGTCCACTGGCTCTTTCCGTCTACGGGTAACCACGGGTAGCGCGTTGCGCGTCAACGGTGATCCGAACATGCAGGCGGCATTATCCACGCGAAAGCAGCGGGCGAAAAAAATGTTGGAAATCAGATACAAAGCGGCGTATCGCGACGTCGGGTCACACGACAGTCAGCATCCGTTGGGATAAAAAAAAGGGAGTCAGCCCTCGCTGACTCCCTGAAGTGCCACTTCTCGCGCTATTCGCGCGCTGCTGCTGTTGCTTGCTCGCTGCCGTTACTGCTCCAATCCGTTCGCTTAGCTCGCCACACCCATCGCCGGATCGCTGATGCTGTCCTTGCCGGTTTCCACGCGGCCGGCAAAGCGCCGCGAGAAGCCGCCCGCCATCGTCAGCGTGAAGTCGTACCAGCCGCCGGCAGCGCCGACCGACCAGTACGGCTCGACCTGCATCCCCGCCGGCACCGCGTAGGTCCACGGACCGTCGCTGCGATACGCGTTCGACGTGACCGTCACGTTGGCGGCCGCATTACCGACGTTCATGATCGTCAGATACACCGCGTTGTTGTTCACGTCGTAGCAGACCCGCACTTCCGGATTCGGCCCGGTCGCGACGCTCGCCACATTGCCCTGGAACGCGCGATGAAAACCGTTCGGCCCGAGCACCCACAGGCTGTAATTGCCTTGATCATCGGTGAGCGCGCTCCACGAATCCGACAGTTCCTTGCCGGCTTCGACGGTGTACCGCCGCGGCACGCGGTCGAGATGCAACTGGTCGTACACATGGAACACCGCGCCGGCCGTACCGGTATTGCTGAAGATCAGCCAGATCAGGCCGTCCTGCGTATCCGCATTGGCGCTCACGTGCAACAGATACGGCAGCGCGCGCGACGGCCGCGACATCAACGCCTGGGTCGGCATCTGCTGGCTCGCCGCCGCCGGCACGGGCACCGCGCCGAGCGCGCTCTGCTGCACGTTCTGCGCGTCGGCCTGGGCCTTGGTCGGCGCGGGCAGCGCCGCCACCGGCGCATCGTTCGGATTGCGGAAATTGAACGTCGAGGTCAGGTCGCCGCACACCGCGCGCCGCCACGGACTGATGTTGGTTTCAGTCACCCCGAAGCGTTGCTCGAGAAAGCGCAGCACCGAGGTATGGTCGAACACCTGCGAGTTGACCCAGCCGCCGGTGCTCCACGGCGACACGACGAACATCGGCACGCGCGGCCCCGGTCCGAAGGTCTGACCATCCGGCACGAGCGGCGACGAATCGCCCGACGGGTTGGTTTTCGTAAAGTACTCGTACTGCGCGTTGACCGTCGTTTTACCGGCGAAGGTGCCGTCGGCATTTTTGGTCGGCGCGTCCGGCGGCGGCATGTGGTCGAAGAAGCAGTCGTTCTCGTCGTAATTGACGAACAGTACGGTCTTGCTCCACACGTCGGGATTCGCGGTCAACGTATCGAGCAGCAGTTGCAGGTAGTAGCCGCCCTGCCCCGGCGTCGACGCGCCCGGATGTTCGCAGTACGCCTGCGGCGACACGATCCAGCTCACCTGCGGCATCTGTCCCGCCGCGATGTCGTCTTTCAGCGATTGCAGGAAGCCGCCGTCGGGCATGGTATTGCCGATGCCCTTGTACAGCGGCGCCACCGCTTCGAGCGACTGCGTGTACGGCAGCAGCGGCGAACCCGGCAGCGTCTCGTTGACCTTGCGATAGGTCGCGAAGCCGGCGAGCGAGTTGTCGGTGTAGTTGTCCGGCATGTTCTGGTAGACCTTCCAGCTCACGCCCGCCGCTTGCAGACGTTCGGGATACGTCGTCCACGTGAGGCCGGTCGCGGATGCGCCGAGGCCGTCCCAGCCGTCGTTGTTGACCACCGGATTGGAGCCTGCGCTCGCGCCGTTGGTGCCGGTCCACAGGAAGATGCGGTTCGAGTTGGTGCCGCCATGGAGCGAGCAGTGATAGGCGTCGCAGATCGTGAACGCATTTGCCAGCGCCACATGGAACGGCAGGTCGGACTGGTTCAGATAACCCATCGACACATCGCCCTTGGCTTTCGGCCATTGCGTCATGCGTCCGCTGTCCCACGCCGCGTGCGCGTCGGTCCACGAGTGCGGACCGCCCGCGAGCAACGCGTTGCCCTTGGTGCTGTCGAGGTAAAACGGCAGCACGGTGCGGGTGCCGTCGTTCTGCTGGAACACGGTCGTGCCGCCAGGCTGCGGAATCGTGAAGCGGTCGCTAAAACCACGCACGCCCGGCAGCGTGCCGAAGTAATGGTCGAACGAGCGGTTCTCCTGCATGAAGATCACGACGTGCTGCACGTCGTTGATGGTGCCGGTCGCGTTGTTCGCGGGAATCGCAAGCGCGCGGCGAATCGCGGGCGGAAACAGGCTCAGCGCGGCAGCGCCCGCGGCGCTGCGCAGGAAAGTACGGCGGTCCAGTGAGGTCATGTTGGGCGTGTTGGGGTCGTCGTCGGAATGGGGGCGCGCACGTGGGTCACGGCGCGCAGACGAGTTGCGTGTTCTGCAACGGCTGCACGGCACTCGCGCCCAACGCGGCGCAGGCGCCGGAAGCGGGCGCGGCGACGATCGGCACCGCCGCGCTCGCGCCGCCCGCGCCGGCCGCCGCGTTGTTCGCGGCAGCGGGACTGCCGCTGGAAGCGCTTGAACCGCTTGCACTGCTGCCGTTCGAGCTGCCGTCGCAACCGGCCAGCGCGACGCAGCACAGCGCGCACAAGGCCGCGGCGCTCAGCAGGCCGCGCTTGCGCGCCGGCCCGTGACGCGTGCCGGCTGCGGGCATCTCACAGACCGCCTGCGCGCCGCGCGTCTTGCGCGGCTTATGCAGCCGCTCATGCGACGGCTGCGCGTTCGGGAAAGAACGTGTCGGGTTCATCGCGAGACTCCGGTTAGTGAGTGAGCGTGGACAGCGGCTGCCCCGAACCGAACACCGATTGCAACTCGGTCTCGGTGACGACACGGGTCCACAGCGCGAGGTCGCTGAACGCCTGCACGTCCGGCGGCGTGGCCGCGCACTTGCCGACGGTGTACGGCGGCGTGTCGTTACAGGCATTCATGTAGTAGTGGCCGGTGCCGTCCTCGTTCAGCCCGAACACGCCGAGACCCGGCAGCTTGGCGATGTTCACGCTCAAGGTCTGGGCCAGCACCTTCTGCTCGCCGAGCACCGGATCGAACACGTAGGCGTTGATCTGCTTCGCCGCCGTGTCGATGGTGAGTGCGAGATAGGTCCACTTGTTCGCGCTGACATTCAGGCTGTTGATGTCGTTACGCGTGCTGCCGTCGCCGAGATTGAAGCGGATGTTGCAGCTCGCGCTCGAGCCCGGGAACAGACCGATCGCGATGCCCGCATTGCCGCCCGAGTAGTAGTTCTTGTTCGAGAAGATCGGCGTGCCGTTGCCCGTCAGATTCGCGCAGGACGTGTAGAACCAGAAGCCGATCGTGAACTGCGCGTGCGTCGTTACGTCGTTGGTCTGCGTCAGCTTGTAGCCGTCGAAGCCGTTGGTGTCGACCGTATGCGTGTCGATCTGCAGCCCCTTGCCGCCGAACGGATCGGTGAACAGCGAGCCGCCGTCGGCGTCCGCGGCCCACGGGCCCATCGTGCTGGCGTTCAGGCGATCGACCGGCGGCAACGCGCCGAACGGGTAGTAGCTGCTCAAACCGTTGGTCAGCGTCGTCGCGAGCGGCGGCGGGGGCGGCGGAGGCGGCGGCGGTTGCACGTAGACGACCTGCGTAATCGTCGCGAGCGGCGCGCTGCCGGCCACGACCGTGTAATTGAACGGATAGACGCCCGTTGCGGTCAGGCCGAGCTGGCTGTCGGTGTAGGTCGCGGTGCCGGCGGGCAGGCTGGCAATCACCGTGCCGTTGCGCAGCACGCTGATCGCACCGCTGGCCGGCGCGCTCCACGTCAGCACGAGACTGGCGTTGTCGCTGCCGGTCGTACCGATCAAGAGCGACACGGGCGTCGCGCCGATCAGTTGACCGCCGTCGAGCGCATAGGTCGCGGCGGCCGGCAGCGCGCTCTGATAAGCGAGCAGCGTCGGGGTGACGTCGGCGATGCTGGCGCGCGTGTAGAGCGCGGCCATCGTCGACGGCGCGGTCGTGTTGCCCAAGCGTGCGTTTGGCGCCTGATTCAGCGCGATGAAGCTGGTCGATTCGAGCGGCAGCGGCAAACCGTCGGTGCCGCCGGCCGCGTTCAAACCGTGGCTGCTGGTCACCACGACCAGCCAGTTTTCATTGCTGCGTTTGGCGGTTTCGGCGACCAGCGTGCCGAGCGCGCCGTCCAGTTGCGTCAGCGTGCTCGCGTAGTTCGTCGACGACAGGCCGGCGTTGAGCGCCGCGTCCTGCGCCGAATGATATTGCGCGACCACCAGCGAATAGCCGTTGTCGATCATGCTCACGCCGTTCTGCGTGACGCAGGCGTCGACGGAGGCGCAGTTCACCAGCGTGTCGAGATTGCCGGCGTTCTGATCCGGCGTCAGCAGCGAAGCGAGGCCGTTCGAATCGACGGCCGCGCCCATCGTGCCGAAGCCCGCGGTCTTGAGAAGCTGGAATACGGTGCTGCTGTGCGAGGCCTGATTCGGCGCGTCGGAGTTGATCTGGTGACGATCGGCCCAGGTGCCCGTCAGGATGCTCGCCCAGCCGGGTGTGTCGAGATTCGGTTGCTGCGACAGCGTGCCGTTGACGCCGCCGCTGTAGGCGGGCGCCACGGTCAGCTTCGCGAGATTCGGCAAGGTGCCGCCGGCAATGCCCGCGCTCAACGCGTTGTAGGTCACGCCATCCAGTTCGACCAGCAGCATTTTCTTCGCTGCGGGACCGGTGGCCGCCGGCGTGCTCGCCGGCGTGCCGGGTTGCGTGTTCGCCGCGCCGCTGCCCGAGGTGCCGCCGGAACCGCTGCCGCCCGATTGCGACACGCCGCCACCGCAACCGCTCAAGCTCGCCGTAGCGCTGAGCGCGCCGAGCAGCGCCAGTCCGCAGGCCAATTGCACGACGGTGTGCCGTCTCATGTTCGTCCCCTCTCCGATGCCGATGTGCGCCGGACCATCCGGCGAATCGATGCAACGATAGGGACCGCGGGCGACGCGGGTATGTCGTTCTACGCAAGCTGGCCGATACCGGCATCAGCAATTTTGTGAGGGCGGTTTTTTGCGGGCGATGCCTGAAGCTACGTCTTCATTCCGGTTCGTGAAGCGTGTTAAGCCGGCGCGTCGATGTTAGCCATGAACGACGTGATCAACCGCGAGCCCGCGCGCGCCTGCAGGTGATACAGATATTCCTGCAGGATCGGCGCGTCGGATTCGAGCGGCAGTTGCCGCAGATCCGGATGCGCCGGCGCTTCGCCGACCGGCATCAGCGTGCAGCCCATGTTGTGACGGATCGCTTCGTAAATCGCTTCGCGGCTGCCGATTTCGATCAGCATCGCGGGTTCGAGACCGATGCGTTTGAGCGCGGTCTCGGTCGCCTCGCGCGTGCGCGAACCGGGCTCGCGCAACAGCAGCGTATGGGCGGCGACGTCGGCGAGACGCACCACTTTCTGCGCCGCCAGCGGATGCCGGCAATGCGCGACCACCACGAGCGGATCGTCGGCGATCGTACGGCGTGCGAAACGCGGATCGTCGACACGTTGCGACGACACCGCGAGATCGACGCGAAAGTCGAGCAACGCGTCGAGAATCTGCTGCGAGTTGCCGATCTCGATGTGAATCTTCACAGCCGGATACTGCCGATGAAACGCCGCAATGGCCGGCAGAATGTAGTACGGCCCGGTCGCACCGACCCGCAGATTGCCGGCCGCCAGTTCGCGTTCGTTGCGCAGCGTGAAATCGATATCGCTTTCGGTTTGCTGCATCCGGTCGATCAACGGCATCAGCGCCGCGCCCGCGTCGGTCAGATCGAAGCGGCTGCCCCGCCGGTGGAACAGTTCGACGCCGTACTGCTTTTCGAGTTGCTGGATCCGCGCGGTGATGGTCGGCTGGCTGACTTCGAGGCGCTTTGCCGCCGCCGTCACGCTGCCCTGCCGGACGGTTTCATAAAAGGCAACCAGAAGCGGAGCGAGCATGGAAGGCCAGAGGGAAAACTTCCAATTTATTACCGGGACGTGGCAATTACGTTACAAACTGCTTTTGTCTTTGTCGGTTGTAAGCAAAAGCAACGTCCCGCTCAGCGAACCGCCACCGCGCCAGCCCGCTGCCCCGGTTAGACCGCCTCCGGCTCATGCAAATTATCGAGTGACAGCGCGCGGTTTTGCGGGCAGTCCACTCGCCGTGGCGGCGGCGCGCCATGCAGCAAATACTGCGTGACCGGTTCGTCCACGCATGGGTTTCCGGATGGATAGCTGCTATGGGAATATGCGTCCTTCAGGTAGAGCAGGCTTGCATTCGGCAAGCCGTCGAACATGCGCAGTGCGCCTTCGGCAGCGGTCATGCCGTCGAATTCCGCCTGAATCATCACGATCGACGGCGCACGCGCCACTTCGTCGAGAGTCGGCTTGATCGCGGCGGCTTGCGGCGGGTTCCAGAACAGACAGCTGTAGTTGAGCACGCTGCCACCCAGCACGCCGCTGCCCAATGGATAGCGCTGTGCATAGTCGACGTGTTTGTCGATCCAGAATTGCCGATCCGTACTGAGCGCGGGTGTGTCGTTGCACATGACAGCGAGGTCCACGGCTTCCTCGGTATCCACCCGCAGCGTGCTTTCCTCACGTGAAGGCAATTGCATCGCCTTGAAGTAGCGCGGGATCAGCGTCTTCGTTGCGATCTCCAGCGCCATCTCACTCACCGGTGGATGGCTCGAGAAAACGTGATGCCTGGCGAGCGCCAGCACCCGCTCCTGCGTAGTGCCCGAGTTCTGCTCGAGTATCTGCCGCACCCCCTTCGCCGCCACGAACACCGACACCCCGTCGTCGACATAGCCCGACAACGCGAATACCCGCGACTCGCGGAGCGCCGCAACGGTCGCTGCTTTCAGCGCCGGCGAGAAGGCGGTAAAGAGCTGTCCCGTCGCTGCCGGATCGGTGCCCAGGTTGAAGGTCGTGTCATGGCGTGCCGCATAGGGCCCGACGATCTCGTCGGCGATGCGTTGGGTTGCGGACGGCTGCAACAGAATGCCGCCTTCGGCCCAGGTCCGCGCGGAAAAGTCCGTGTTGCCGCTCAGCACCATTCGTCCAACCCGATCGGGAAACAGACCCGCATACCAGGCGCCGAGCCACGAGCCGTACGAGTGGCCGATGTAATTGAGTTTGGCGTCGCCGGAGATCGCCCGGATCAGATCCATGTCCTGCGCCATTTGCGCCGTGTCGATATACGGCGCGAGTGGATTGTCCTGGCAGGCCCGCGATTTGAGTTCCACATTGCGCAGCAGCGCATTCACGGTCGACGCGTGGGTGTCGCCGCTCCACAAGACCGCGCTGGGACGTTCGTCCGAGTTGCAGGTCAGTTGCGTGCTCGAACCCATGCCCCGTGGCGAAAAACCGATCAGATCGTACCGGCTGGCCACTTCCCGTTCGGCCGCGATCCCGCCATTGGCTATCTGCGCGGAGAACTGGACGTTGGCCAGAAGGCCATCCGCGCCCGGACCGCCGGGGTTGAACAGGAGCGAGCCGAGGCGCGTGGCGGGATCTTTCGCGGCGACCCGCGTTAGCGCGAGCGTAATCGCGCCTTTTTCCGGATCGCCCCAATCCATCGGGGCACGAATGCTCGCGCAACGAAAGCGCGGGTTGTCGGCCAATGCCGCCCAGGCGGCAGGCAACCGGGTCTTGTCGCAAGGGCGCCAGGCCACCGTCTGATTGAGATACGGTTTCAGTACCGAAGCCCGTTTCTGCGCGGCAGTGTGTTGCTGCTGCGACTGCGCGGAATCTTCGCCGCCGCACCCGGCCAACGCCAGTGTGGAGACGATCCAGGCGGTTCTTTGTGCGACTGTTTTCATCGTTCACTCTCCCACAGCGATGCCGGTCGACTTGCAAACCGTGCGCAGCGTGCGCGGCGGTTGGCGACGTTGAACGTCCCAGGCTAGCGGCAAACGCGCCAGTCCTGTGCGGGGACCACAGAGCGTGAAAGATCGGGTGACGCCCGCCTGATCATGTTGGCAGGTCGAAAGCCATTGTCGGCGTGGTTCAAGGTCGCAATGACGGGTCAATGGCGGGTGTCGGGAGACAGGGGGGATACATGCGGCAGACAGCGGGCGGCGAAGCGCCGCGCTCGATTCAGCGGTCCACCAGACGGCTCAGATTGCCGCGCACCCGTTGCAGCAGCGCGATCAACTGCTTCGCTTCGTCGTCGCTGAAACCGTCCAGCGCTTCGAGCGCGACCTCGTCGCCGACCTTGCGCGCTTTGCCGAGCGTGCGCTCGGCCTTCGGCGTCATGCCGACCTGGCGCTCGCGGCGGTCCTGCGGATTGGCGGTCCGCACGATCCAGCCGCCCTCTTCCATCCGGTCGAGCAAACGGCCCGCCGAGATCGGCGCGACTTCGAGCAGGTCCGCGAGGCGCGCCTGATTGATGTCGCCGTAATGCGCGAGGTAAGCCAGCACGCGGCACTGCGCGCGCGTCAGATCGACCGATGACTTCGCGAGATCGTCGAAACGCTTGCCGGTCAGACGGCCGACGTCGGAAATCAGAAAGCCGAAGCGCTCATCGAGTTGGGTTTTCATGCGCGGATTATACGAAGCCGCCGCCGTTTCCGCGATTGAAGCCGTGCAATTCAGGCTCCGCATAACTCCCGATTGCGGCGCCTTTTCCAGCCGATATACTAAGCATGCTTACTATTCGGCCACGCCACTCATTCATGTCTTCCGACTCCCTGCCGGCCAGCGCCGCCGCGCCACTCAACCGGCCCATGATCACGATCTCGATCATGCTGGCGACGCTGATTCAAACGCTCGACAGCACGATCGCCAACGTGGCGCTGCCGCATATGCAAGGCACGCTGTCCGCGTCGCAGGACGAGATCACGTGGGTGCTGACCTCGTACATCGTCGCCGCCGCGATCGCCACGCCGCTCACCGGCTGGCTGTCCGACCGGCTGAGCGTGAAGCGGCTGCTGATCGTCGCGATCGGCGGCTTCACGGTGTCATCGGCGCTGTGCGGGTTGTCGGAGACGCTCACGCAGATCGTCGCGTCGCGTTTGCTGCAGGGGGTGTTCGGCGCGTCGCTGGTGCCGCTGTCGCAGTCCATCCTGCTCGACATCAATCCACGCGAAAAGCAGGGCCAGGCGATGGCGGTCTGGGGCATGGGCGTGATGGTCGGACCGATTCTCGGGCCGACGCTCGGCGGCTGGCTCACCGACAGCTACAACTGGCGCTGGGTGTTTTTCATCAACGTGCCGATCGGCGCATTCGCGCTGTTCGGCGTCGCGACCTTTCTGCCCACGCGCGCGCCGAAACCCGACGCGAAGTTCGACGCCTTCGGCTTCGTCACACTCGGCCTGGCGATCGGCGGATTGCAGGCCATGCTCGATCGCGGCGAGCAACTCGACTGGTTCGGCTCGCACGAGATCGTGATCGAGGCGTTGGTCGCGGCGATCGCGTTCGCGTTTTTTCTCGTGCATACGGCCACGGTCGGCAAGAAGTCGTTCTTCAAATACGAGTTGCTGAAAGACCCGAACTTCGCCACCGGCACGTTTTTCATTTTCGTGATCGGCGCGGTGATGTACGCCACGCGCGCGTTGCTGCCGCCGATGCTGCAGAACCTGATGAATTATCCGGTCGCGACCACCGGCCTCGTCACCGCGCCGAGCGGCGCCGGCACGATGGTCGCGATGCTGTTCGCCGGGCGCTTGCTGAAGCGGATCGATGCGCGGTTGTTGCTGCTCGCCGGCTTCCTGATCTCCGCGTTCGCGCTGTGGCAGATGATGCATTACACGATCGTGCTGTCGGAGTCGGATATCGTCTGGCCGGGGGTGATTCAGGGCTTCGGACTCGGACTCGTGTTCGTGCCGCTGAGTGCGTTGACCTTCTCGACGCTCACGCCCGAACTGCGCGCAGACGGCACCGCGACGTATAGCCTGATGCGCAATATCGGCAGCAGTATCGGCATTTCGATCGTGCAGACGCTGATGACGCGCAACACTCAGGTCTCGCACGCGGATCTCGCAGCGAACGTCACGCTGTTCAATCCGGCGATGCAGCCCATGCTCGCGAGCGGCTCGAATTACGACATGGCGGCGTTGAACGTGTCGATCACGCAGCAGGCGTCGATGATTGCGTATCTGAACGACTTCAAGCTGATGTTCGTGGCGACGCTGCTGGTGATTCCGCTGCTGTTGCTGATCCGGCCTGCGCATAAGGCGCCGGATGCGTCGGTCGCGCATGCGGCGATGGATTAGCTTTGACGGCAAGCCTCGACTAGTCCGGACGGACGATGTGCGGCGCGGCGGCGACTTCAGAATGAGGCGGTCGCGAGCCACCCACGCCATCGTCATCGTCCATGAGTGCTGCCCCGAATCATCCGAGTCCTCCGAGTCCCTTCAGCCCGCTTCGCATCGGGCCTGTCACGCTGCGCAACCGCCTGATCAAATCGGCCACCAATGAAGGCATGACGCCCGGCGGCGTACCGTCGCGGATGCTCGTCCAACTGCACGAACGCATCGCGGCGGGCGGCGCCGCGATGACGACCGTCGCGTATTGCGCGGTCAGCGCCGACGGCCGCACGTTCGTCGATCAGGCACAACTGACGCGCGCGACGGTCGCGCCGTTACGCGCGCTGACCGATGCGGTGCATCGTCACGGCGCCGCGGCCTGCGCGCAGATCACGCACGGCGGCTGCTTCACGTTCTTGCCGGAGCTATCGACACGCCGGCCGCTCAGCGCATCGGGCGGCTTCAACAAAGTCGGTCTGATGAGCGGTCGCTTCTTCAAACAGGCAATGACCGAACGCGACATGGACGCCTATGCGCAGCAATTTGCGCAGGCGGCACGCGTCGCGCGCGAAGCGGGTTTCGACGCGGTCGAGATTCATATGGGCCATGGCTATCTGTTGAGCCAGTTCCTGTCGCCGCTTTATAACCATCGACGCGACGCGTACGGCGGCTCGCCCGAAGAGCGCGCCCGCTTTCCGCGCCAGGTGTTGCGCGCGGTGCTCGACGCGGTCGGCCGGCATATGGCGGTGTTGTGCAAGATCGGCGTGACCGAAGGCGTGAAAGGCGGTGGCACCGCCGACGACGCCGCCACGATCGCCCGCCTCCTCGAAACCGACGGCGCGCACATGCTGGTGCTGAGCGGCGGGATGAATGTGGAATCGGTGTGGCAATTGTTCGGCAGCCCGATGCCGGCCGAAGCGCGCGCGAACGTCTCGAACCCAATCGTGCGATGCGCGATGTCGCTGCAAAAACTGACCGAGCCGAAATTCGACGGCTTCAGGGAGATGTACTTCCTCGAACATTCGCGCAAGGTGCGGGAAGCGGTGCGGATGCCGCTGGCTTATCTCGGCGGTGTGCGGTCGCTGGCGAATGTCGAACTGGCGATGCGGGAAGGTTTCGAAGCGGTCGCGATGGCGCGTGCGCTGGTGTTCGATCCAAGGTTTGCCGGGCAGTTGCGCTCGCAAGCGGAGCGAGCGGCGGCTCAATCAACTCAATCAACTCAATCAACTCAATCAACTCAATCAACTCAATCAAAAGCGGCACAGGCGCCAGCGCAGTCGGGCTGCACGTCGTGCAATCGCTGCGTGGTGATGATGTACACGCCGGGTGGCACGTCGTGCGCGCTGCAACCGCCCAACGACGCGGAGTTGAACCGCATCGCGGCGGCTTAAACGCGAGCGGGTGGCGGACCCGCGACACCGCTGCCAGTCGCAGCACCCGCAACACCGACTGCCTGCGTCATTCGCCGCAAAGCTCGCCGCGGCAAACCACCCACCCTAGCCTTCGATCCGCCCTCTCGTCACGCCCAGCAACCCCGCCATCGCCGCGCGCGCCGCGTCGGCGTCGCGCTCGCGAATCGCTTCGAACACGGCGGTATGCTCACCGAGCGACGCGTTGAACACGTCCGCGCGTTTCGCATTCAGCCGCAACTGCGCCTCCAACGTTCGCTCGATCAACGTGCCCAACGGAATCAGCAATTCGTTACTGCACGCGCTCAGCACGCTCAGATGAAACTGCAGATCGGCCCGCACCCATTCGTCGACATTGCGCGCCGCCACCATCGCTCCATGCGCCGCGGCCAGCACATAAAACGTGTCTTCCGTGTGTGAAGCCGCCGCCAGAGCCGCGGCATACGGTTCGATCATCTCGCGCATTTCCTGCAGCTTGAGCGCGAACGCCATCGGCTCGGCGACGCGCGAGTACCAGTCGAGCACGTCGACATCGAGCAGATTCCACGCCTGTTTGGGCCGCACGCGCGTGCCCACCCGCGGCCGCGATTCGATCAGCCCTTTCGACGTCAGCGTGCGCAGCGCCTCGCGCAACACCGTGCGACTCACGCCGAACGTCTCCATCAACTCCGCTTCGCGCGGCAGGATCGAATCGGGCGCGTAGTCGCCGCGCAGAATCGCGGTCGCCAGCAGATGGGCGACGCGCCCATGCAGATCGTGCTGAATAGCTTTCTCCCAGCAGCCTCGCGGCGTTATTGATATCGGAACTGAGGCAACCCAGGCCGGAACGAGCGCGATTATCGGGCATCTCAACCTGCAGACCCATGCTTCGGCAGCTTGCCCGCCGTGACCGCCATCCGATCACTATCTGGCGAATAGTACTATTAATAGTACTTAAACATGCTTTTGTTGTAGCATGTGAATCCTCGAAATGTTCGCAGGCGCCCAAGCCGCAAGGAGACTCGCACCATGAAAATCACCAAGCTCGAAACCTTCATCGTCCCGCCGCGCTGGTGTTTCCTGAAGATCGAAACCGACGAAGGTATCGTCGGCTGGGGCGAGCCGGTGGTCGAAGGGCGCGCGCACACGGTCGCGGCGGCGGTGGAAGAACTGGCCGACTATCTGATCGGCAAAGACCCGCTGCTGATCGAGGACCATTGGCAGGTCATGTACCGCGCGGGCTTCTATCGCGGCGGCCCGATCACCATGAGCGCGATTGCCGGCGTCGACCAGGCGCTGTGGGACATCAAGGGCAAGCATCACGGCGTGCCGATTCATGCGCTGCTCGGCGGCCAGGTGCGCGACAAGATCAAGGTGTATTCGTGGATCGGCGGCGACCGTCCGAGCGACGTCGCGAATAACGCGCGCGCCGTGGTCGAACGCGGCTTCAAGGCGGTCAAGATGAACGGCTCGGAAGAGCTGCAGATCATCGACACCTTCGACAAGGTGCAAGGCGTGATCAACAACGTCGCGGCCGTGCGCGAGGCGGTCGGGCCGAACATCGGCATCGGCGTGGACTTCCACGGCCGCGTGCACAAGCCGATGGCGAAGGTGCTGGCGAAAGAACTCGACCCGTACAAGCTGCTCTTCATCGAAGAGCCGGTGCTGTCGGAAAACGCCGAGGCGCTGCGCGACATCGTCAATCAGACCAACACGCCGATCGCGCTCGGCGAGCGCCTGTATTCGCGCTGGGACTTCAAGCACATTCTGTCGGGCGGCTACGTCGACATCATTCAGCCGGACGCGTCGCACGCGGGCGGGATTACCGAGTGCCGCAAGATCGCGTCGATGGCCGAAGCGTACGACGTCGCGCTCGCACTGCATTGCCCGCTCGGCCCGATCGCGCTGGCCACCTGCCTGCAGATCGACGCGGTGAGCTACAACGCGTTCATCCAGGAACAAAGCCTGGGGATTCACTACAACCAGGGCAACGACCTGCTCGACTACATCAAGAATCCGGAAGTCTTCAAGTACGAAGACGGCTTCGTGTCGATTCCGCAGGGCCCGGGTCTGGGCATCGAGGTCAACGAAGAGAAGGTGCGCGAGATGGCGAAGGTCGGCCACCGCTGGCGCAATCCGGTGTGGCGCCATGAGGACGGCAGCGTCGCCGAGTGGTAAATGCGTGAATGAACGCCGCCCTCGGGCGGCGTTTTGCTTTGCGCTTTCGGTGTGCAATAAAAACCAACCCGAGGACACCCTCAGTGGAGACAACCCACATCCAGTCGCGAGCGACCGGCAAGCGTCACCGCCTCCTCGCGATGCTGTTCATCACCGTGGTCATCACGTATCTCGACCGCAGCAATCTGTCGATCGCCGCCACCGCGATCGCCCAGGATCTGCAACTCGATCCGGCGCAGATGGGGCTGGTGTTTTCCGCGTTCGGCTGGTCGTACGCGCTGCTGCAGATTCCGGGCGGTATGCTGGTGGACCGCACGCGGCCGCGCCTGCTGCTGGCGCTGATCATCGGCCTGTGGTCGCTCGCGACGATCCTGCAAGGTTTCGCCAGCGCGTTCGCCATGCTGCTGTCGCTGCGCGTGCTGCTCGGCGCGCTGGAGGCGCCGGCCTACCCAACGCTCAACCGCGTCGTCACCACCTGGTTTCCCGACAACGAACGGGCCCGCGCGATCGCGAGCTATACCTCGGGCCAGTACGTCGGCCTCGCGTTCCTGACGCCGGCGCTCGTGCTCACGCAGCAGCATTTCGGCTGGCAGGGTGTGTTCTTTCTGACCGGCGCGATCGGCGTGCTGTGGGGACTGGTGTGGTACGCGTCGTACCGCGAACCGTCGGAATCGACCGATATCAACGAAGCCGAACTCGAGACGATCCGTGCGGGCGGCGGACTCGTCGATCTGGGTAAATCCGAGCGCGACTCCGCGCAGCCGCGCCGCGCCCGCTACGGCGCCGCCGAATGGCGCGCCGTGCTAGGCAACCGCAAGCTGTGGGGCGTGTATATCGGGCAGATCGCGGTGACCTCGACGCTGTGGTTCTTCCTCACCTGGTTCCCCACCTACCTCGTCAAATACCGGCACATGGACTTCCTGAAGGCCGGCTTCATGGCGGCCGTGCCGTTCCTCGCCGCGTTCGTCGGCATTCTGACCTCGGGGCTGCTGTCGGACTGGATGATCCGGCGCGGCGCGTCGGTCACCGTGGCGCGTAAGGCGCCGATCGTGACGGGGCTGCTGCTCTCGACCGCGATCGTCGGCGCGAACTATGTCGAGACGCCCGCGATGGTGATCCTGTTCATGGCGATCGCGTTCTTCGGCAGCGGCTTTTCGTCGATCACGTGGGTGCTGGTGTCGTCGATGGCGAAGAAGGAACTGCTCGGCCTCACCGGCGGTATGTTCAACCTGATGGGCAATCTGTCGTCGATCTGTGTGCCGGTGGTGATCGGCTTTATCGTCAGGAACAACGATTTCAAACCGGCGCTGGTGTTCATGAGCGCGGTCGGCGTGGTCGGCGCGCTGTCCTATCTGTTCCTTGTCGGGAAGATCGAGCGGATTCGTTAACGCTTCGCTAAACCGCTTGCCCGCGCGTTACGGTGACGTGACGCGCGGGCCGTCGCAGTAACGTAACACTCCGGACCAAACAGGCTCGAACAGGCGTTTGCGGGCTCTTTCAAGGCCCCTGCTATTTCCGTGCAAAGCCTTAGCCATCAAGGCTTGCCAGCCAATTGTTCGGCATCAGACATACACATGGCCCGGTCCTTGCTCAAATGCATGCAAACACCACATGCATCGGGGACCATCATGGGCGAATTCCTTCCTGACTATCTGATCCGCGAACAGGCCGCCGTCGGCGCACTGGTCATGTTCGGCGTGCTGCGCATCGTCGGCGCGGCGCTCGCATTCGAACGCGGCTGGCGCATTTCGGTGGTCGAGAAATGCTTCATCGGCGCGGCCGTGATTTATTGCCTGCCGCAGCTTTTCGATCTGCTGACGCATCTGTACGGCTCGCGCACCGCAGGCGCCGAACTCGAAGGCAAGGCCGCCGGCTGCGCGATCGCACTGTTCTGCGCGCCGATCCTCGGCCACCGGCTCGGCTTCGAGTAAGCCTTTTTCGTTCGACGGGAACCCACCATGCGATTGACAAGGCGACGCGCGACACCCGCGTATCGCGCGGGCGAGGTACTGAGGCTGAAGTCAGGCGGGCGTCCGATGACAGCCATCTGGAACGGGCCGGTGCTGTTCGCACCGGGCAACTGGCTGATCTGCCAGTGGTTCAGCGACGCGGGGGAGCTACAGCAGGAGATGTTTCCGGAGGAGACCCTCGAGCGGGCGAGCCATGCGCTCGCCGCTTAAAGAGCAGTAACGGATGTGCTGGCCACCGCCAGGCGACCGTGTGTATTGCGCCGCACGCTTTTGCTGTGCGGCGCTTTTTTATCTGCTTGATCGGCCTGCTTGATCTGTTTTGTCTGGCGGATGGGTGTTGCAGAAGTGGCGCATGACGGACGTGATCGTTGCGTGACGCGGGACGTTGGTGCTTGCGGTGCTTGCGGTGCTTGCGGCGCTTGCCGTGCTTGCGGCGCTTGCCCGAACAGCGGTGCTTGGGCCGCGCCAGCTCAGCCAGCGCGACTCACGCGCACCGCTCAACCCAGCGCCGCGAACGCCGGCACGGTATGCGACAGCGCGGCCGCCGCGACGAACACGCCGATCATCGCCAGCGCTTCCAGATAGAGCACGTTGACGAAGGTATGCGCGTCCATCGTCGACGCCGTGCGGCGCAAGCGCGGCAACGCCGAGAAGCGGTTGAGGCCGCCGAGCACGAGCGCCATCCCGACCAGCGCGAGCTTGAGCATCAGCACATGGCCCCACGTGCTCAGTTCGATCGCTTCGAACGACCCGCCCGACCCGCGCACCGCGTTGAAGATACCCGACAGCAGCACCAGCCCGACCGCCACCACCGACACATTCGACACCTGCGTCGCCGTGCGGATCAGCATGCCGCGCGCAGTCGACGTGCCGAGCGCGGGCAGCACCGAGAGCCCGGCCGCCATCGCGAGTCCGCCCCACACGCTGGTCACCAGCACGTGCAACGTCTGCATGCCGATCGCCGCCGACGCCACGCCGGCATCGGCCGCATGACCGAGCGACGCCTTGCCGGCCGCGACCGCGATCACCGCGAGCCACAGCAGCGCATTGCGCACCATCCCGGTATGACTGGTGATGGCCGTGCCGAGCAACACCAGTGCACCCGCGAAAGCCACGCTCCAGCCATAGCCGACATGGGTTTGCGTCAGCACCGTCGGCACCACGCCGATGGCCGCCGGCAACGCCACGCCGCTCATCGACGCCGCCTGATACAGCAGCCAGCCGAGGTCGGCGAGCACCAGCACGACGGTGGCGGTCAGCATCGACCGTTGCGCACGCAACCAGGCCGGGCGGGCCGGCGAGATCCTGGTCTGCGCGTCTTTGGCGAGCCACGCGCCAAGCAACGCCGAACCGACGGCAAACGCAAACGCGACGTTCATGAGCGCGGCCATGGCGACCTGCCCGATCCACAATCCGTCGAAGCTCATTGGACGATGAACGCGAAGTTGCCCTGGGTCCGATGGCCGTCCGTGGCCACCGCCGTCCAATGCACCGCGTAGCGGCCCGCGCTCAATGGCGGCAACGGCAGATGCATAACCTTGGCATCGTCCTTATCGACCAGCGAGGCGGCCGATGCCGCCGGCAGCGCGGCCTTGCCGCTTGCGTCGGCCAGCTCGATCCGGCTGAACGCGGGCTCGAGCGGCTCGGTGAAATGGATCGTCACTTCGGTGGGCGCGGCGACCGCGGCGTTCGCCGCCGGCTCGCTCGACACCAGATGCGCATGCGCGAACGCGGTCGACGCAGTGGACGCGGCAAGCAGCGCCGCGACGCCGAGCGCCAACGCACGCGACGTCGTACGGGAAAATTTGAATAGCTTCATGTAGGGCCGATAGCGGATGATCAGGAAAACGGTGGACGTCGAACCGGGCACGTCCCGGCCGGACAGAGGCCGGCGAGCCCGGAAGTGTACGCTTCGATGGCGCGTGCGCGCGTCGGTTCAACCTGGTTTGTTTTCGGCGGCGCGACGGACCCGCTCCCAGCGCCTGGCCGCGAGCTTCGGACGTCGAATGGCAGGCAAGCAGCACGAAACATAGGCCAGCGTCAAACTGTCGCATCGCGGTGACACACGGAACCTTCTCTAATGTGCCAAATAGTCAGCATCAGCCTATCGATGATAGAATGCTGCGTCGCCGCAGCGCCGGCTGCCCTTCACACCGAGCCGCTCGAAGTTCGGTCAGGTCCCCGATATTGATGGAGTTACGCGTGTCTTCAAGACGCCTTTTCCGCCCGTTGCTCGCCCTTCTGCTGATCGGCTCCGCGGGTGTCTATAGCGCTGCGAAAGCGCAGACTCAACCGAAGGCCCCCGACACGATGGAAGCGCGCGTGCAAGGGTGCACGGCATGTCACGGCAGCCACGGCCAAGGTACGGACAACGACTACTTCCCCCGTCTCGCGGGCAAGCCGGCCGACTATCTGTACAACCAGCTCCAGAATTTCCGCGAAGGGCGCCGCAAGTACCCGCCCATGAACTACCTCGTCACGTATCTCTCCGACGACTACCTTCATCAGATCGCCACTTACTTCTCGCAACAGCGTCCGCCGTATCCGACGCCGGCCAAGCCGACCGTGTCGCAAACCACGCTCGATCGCGGCCAGCAGATCGTGCTGAATGGCGACACATCCAAACAGATTCCGGCTTGCGCGGCCTGCCACGGCAAGGGCTTGACCGGCATGCAACCGGCTATCCCGGGGCTGGTCGGCTTGCATTCGGACTACATCAGCGCGCAACTGGGCGCCTGGCGCTCGGGTTCGCGTCACGCGATCGCGCCTGATTGCATGCACACCATCGCCACGCGCCTCACCGACGAAGATGTGAACGCCGTCGCTTCGTGGCTCGCCACGCAGAAGGCTCCACAAAACCCCGTGCCGGCTCCGGCCCGCTCGATGAAGACTCCGCTTGCCTGCGGCAGCGAACCGCAATAAGGCACCGGGAGAGACACTAAATGAAACGCAAGTCTTTGTTCGCCCTCTCGGCAGTCATCGTCGTAGCCGCTGCCGCGCTCGTTCCCGTCCTGTGGTCGGGCGGCGACAACCTGCATAACGGTTCCGCCATGGCCGCAACGCCCGCCGACCAGGCCGCGTTGATCAAGAAGGGCGAGTACCTCGCCCGCGCCGGCGACTGTATCGCCTGCCACACGGTGCGCGGCGGCAAGCAATTCGCCGGCGGCCTGCCCATGGCCACGCCGTTCGGCACGATGTTCACGCCGAACATCACGCCCGACGATCAATACGGCATCGGCAAGTGGACGCAAGACGACTTCTACCGCGCCATGCACACCGGCCGGTCGAAAGACGGCAGCCTGCTGTATCCGGGCTTCCCGTTCACCAGCTACACGAAGGTCACGCGCGCCGACTCGGACGCGATCTACGCGTATCTGCGTTCGGTCACGCCGGTCAACGTGGCGAGCCGTCCGCACGAACTGAAATTCCCGTTCAACCAGCGCAACATGCTGATCGGCTGGCGCACGCTGTTCTTCCGTGAAGGCGAGTACAAGGCGGATCCGACCAAGTCGGTCGAATGGAATCGCGGTGCTTACCTGATCGAAGGCCTCGGCCATTGCGGCATGTGCCACACGTCGATCAACGCCATGGGCGGCCCGGTCAGCTCGGCGGCATTTGCCGGCGGTCTGATCCCGCTGCAGAACTGGTACGCACCGTCGCTGACGTCGAACAAGGAAGCCGGCCTCGGCGACTGGGAAACCAAAGACATCGCCGATCTGCTGAAGACCGGCGTGTCGAGCCGCGGCGCGGTGTTCGGTCCGATGGCCGAAGTGGTTCACAACAGCCTGCAGTACATGTCGGACACGGACATCAACGCGATGGCCACGTACCTGAAGACGATTCCGCAGAAGAGCGAGGCACCGGAAGCGCTGCAGCTCGAAACGTCGGAAAAGTTCGGCGGCGAACTGTTGAAGCAAGGTCAGAAGATCTACGCTGACAATTGCGCGAAGTGTCACGCGGAAAACGGCCTCGGCATGCCGCCGTCGTTCCCGCCGCTGGCGAATAACCAGTCGATCCAGATGCCGTCGGCGGTCAATCCGATCCGTATGGTGCTGAACGGCGGTTATCCGCCGAGCACGGAAGGCAACCCGCATCCGTACGGCATGCCGCCGTTCGCGCAGGCCCTGTCGAACACGGAAGTCGCAGCTGTCGTGACCTACATCCGTATGTCGTGGGGCAACCACGGCACGGCGGTGTCGCCGCAGCAAGTGTCCGATCTGCGTTCGGCGCCGCTCGACTAAGCAGCGTTCGTCACACCCTGGGCGCGGCCTGCGGAAAACGCGGTCGCGCCCTTCGTTTTTTCAGGACCGGTATCATGTGGGCACTTTTAGTCCGATGAAATCGCGCAGGAGGAAAGAGCCGTGCATGTCGGTGAGCGTTTCAACAGCATTACCCACCTCGTCGGCGCCGTGCTGTCGGTGGCGGGGCTGGCTACGCTCGTCACGATGGGCGCGCTCGACGGCGACGCGTACAAGGTGGTCAGCTTCAGTGTCTACGGTGCGATGCTGATCGTGCTGTATGCTATCTCGACGCTTTACCACAGCGTGCGCAACCCGCGTGTCAAAGCGGTTCTGCAGAAATGCGACCATTCGGCGATCTACCTGCTGATCGCCGGCAGCTACACCCCGTTCACGCTTGTCACGTTGCGTGGGCCGTGGGGCTGGTCGTTATTCGGCGTAAGCTGGGGGCTTGCCGCTCTCGGCATCGTGCAGGAACTGACGCTCGGGCGACGCACCCGCAGCGTTTCGATGGTGCTGTATGTGTTGATGGGATGGCTCGCGCTCGTTGCCGTCCGCCCGCTGGTGCAAGCTTTACCGGCAGCGGGTACCGCCTGGCTCGTGGCCGGCGGGATCATCTATAGCGCCGGCATCTACTTCTTCATCAACGACGAGCGCATCCGGCACGGACATGGTATCTGGCACCTGTTCGTACTGGCGGGCAGTCTGTGTCAATTCGTCAGTGTCGCGCGCTACGTCGCGTGACACGCCCACGGCGGCGAAATGCAACTTAAGGCCAGTCAACGTGTCTTGATAGCGCGTTGAAGCATTCGGCATGCGTGTCCCGCGTGCCGCCGATTTCTCTGCGACCGGAACTGGGCTCGGGGCCTCGAACACGCCATGCGGGTGTGTCGATGCCGCGTTCATGCCTGTTTGGGCCCCTATGTGCCGTTCGCGAAACTGCATTGCAAAGAGCTTTCATGTCTTTTGATTCCCTCGGCTTGTCCGAACCGCTGGTCCGCGCTGTACACGAACTCGGCTACACCACCCCGACTCCGATCCAGACCCAGGCTATTCCGGCCGTGCTCAACGGCGGCGATCTGCTGGCCGGCGCGCAGACCGGCACCGGCAAGACCGCCGGCTTCACGCTGCCGATCCTGCAGCGCCTGAACAGCATGCCCGGCGTAACGACGGCCTCCGGCAAGCGCGTCGTGCGCGCGCTGATCCTCACGCCGACGCGTGAGCTCGCCGCCCAGGTCGAAGAAAGCGTGCGCGCTTACGGCAAGTACCTGAAGCTGAAGTCGACCGTGATGTTCGGCGGCGTCGGCATCAATCCGCAGATCGGCGCGCTGCGCAGCGGCGTGGACATCGTCGTCGCGACGCCGGGCCGTCTGCTCGATCACATGCAGCAGAAGACTATCGACCTGTCGCATCTCGAGATTCTCGTGCTCGACGAAGCCGACCGCATGCTCGACATGGGCTTCATCCACGACATCAAGCGCGTGCTCGCAAAGCTGCCGCCGAAGCGTCAGAACCTGCTGTTCTCGGCGACCTTCTCCGACGAAATCAAGACGCTTGCCGACAATCTGCTCGACTCGCCGGCGCTGATCGAAGTCGCGCGCCGTAACACGACGGCTGAATCGGTCGCGCAGAAGATTCACCCGGTGGACCGCGACAAGAAGCGCGAGCTGCTCACGCATCTGATCAAGCAGCACAACTGGTTCCAGGTGCTGGTGTTCACGCGCACCAAGCACGGCGCGAATCGTCTGGCCGAGCAATTGACCAAAGACGACATCAGCTCGCTCGCGATTCACGGCAACAAGAGCCAGTCGGCACGCACGCGCGCGCTCGCCGAGTTCAAGGACGGCACGCTGCAAGTGCTGGTGGCGACCGACATCGCCGCACGCGGTATCGATATCGATCAGTTGCCGCACGTGGTCAACTACGATCTGCCGAACGTGCCGGAAGACTACGTGCACCGCATCGGCCGTACGGGCCGCGCGGGCGCGACCGGCGAAGCGATTTCGCTGGTGTGCGTCGACGAACTGCAATTGCTGAAGGACATCGAGAAGCTGATCAAGCGTGCGGTGCCGCAGGAAGTGATCGCCGGTTTCGAACCGGATCCGACCGCGAAGCCGGAGCCGATTCTGCGTCGCGGCCAGGGTGGCGGTGGTGGTGGCGGCGGACGTTCGCCGCGTCAGGGTCAAGGCGCGCCGAAGCGCGATGGCGCGGGTGCCGCGAAGCCGGCGCAACGCTCGGGTCAACGCCCGGCCGGTGGCCAGCAACAGCCGAAGCCGCAAGGCGCGAAGCCGGCCGGCAACGGCGGCCAGCCGCGCCGTGACGGTCAGCGTCAGGACGACCGTCCGCGCGCGGTCGCGCATGAAGGCAGCGGCGCGCAGCATGCGCCACGCAAGCCGCAGGGCAACAAGCCGCAAGGCGGCAATCCGGGCGCGTTGCTGGGTGGCGCGAAGCCGCGTAACGATGGGCCGCGTGGCGGCCAACCGTCGCGCAGCGGTCAGCGCGGGCGTTAAGCGTTAAGCCGCGCTAAGCGTCAAGCAGCATTAGGCGTCAAGGCGGCCGGCTCCGGCCGCCGCCTGCTTCAGGTGCTCGATCTGCCGTTCCCATCGATCGAGCACCGTCTCCCTCTCCCCTGCCAGTTCAAACGTAATGCCGCTCGTCAGACGCGCATAACGCACGCTCTGCGCCTCCGCTGTGTCGATCGAACCGATCAGATAGACCAGCCCGCTATCGTCGCCTGCCGCGCTCGCTAATGGCTTGACGCGCAACTGCACCTGATAGAACGCCTCATCGCAAACAAAGCTCAGCGCCGCGCGCCCGCTTTGCGTGATCGCGCGCGTCGCCCTTGCCTGCGGCCACAACGCGATGCGCAGCGTGCGCGAATCGGGCGCATACAACTCGCCGACGCCGAGCAGCGAGCTGCGGATATGGCCGTTCGCATCGACGCTCAACAGCGACGCGGTGAAGCCCATCTTGCTCGCCAGCGATGAACCGTCGAACAACGCGCGCACGGCGTCGGGCCATTCGTCGAACACGGTCTGTTCCAGCGAACGTTCGGGTGCGGGAGAATCGCTCATGGTCGTGCCGCTCCGATGACAAGAAATAGTTAAGTCCGCATCATGCCTCGAAAAGCAAATGGCCCGCGTCAGCGGGCCATTTGCATCGTCAAACTTTTACGTCGACCAGTCGATCAGGCAACCAGTCAATCAGCGGAAGAAAACATAATGCGTGATCTTCGCCAGCGGGTAATGCACGCCGGGCTGAATACGCGCCGGCAGATCCAACGGCTTGAGCAGCATCTTCACGCACATATCGGCCGACAGATTACGCCGCACCAACGCATTGATCCGCGCCGCGCGTTCGCGGTTATACGCCGAGTCATGCACGCGCTCCGGATAACGCACCGCGAACACATGGCGCAACGCGATTTCCGAGTCTTCGTTCTTCATCTCCATCACACGGCGCATCAACGCGCCGAGCACGGCGAGACGGCCGTTGCCTTCGATCTTGTTGTACTTCTTGAAGAACCGGAAAAAGTGCTTGTAGTGACGGACTTCGTCGACGCGGATGTTGTCCGTGATCTCTTTGAGCACCGGTTCGTCCGAGCATTCGCCGATCGCGCGATACAACGTGGCCGTGCCGGTTTCCACCACGCAGCGCGCCACCATTTCGAGCGCGCGAGTCTTTTCGAAATCCTCCATCGAACAGGTCAGCGAGTACTCTTCCATGAACTGGCTGAACGCCTTGTCCCAGTCGAACTCGGGCCACACATAAGCGATGTAGGTTTTGAGCGCGCGGCCATGCTGCATTTCCTCCGGCTCCCACTCGTTGTTGAGCCAGGCCGACACTTCCGGATCGCCGTCAAAAAAAGTACTCAGATTGCTTGTATAAAGGTCGGTGCCGCTTTCGATAAACGAAGCGGCGCACAACAGCAGCAACAGATCTTCATTGGCAACCGCCTTCTGCCGGTCAATGCGGGTGAGGTCGATATCCTCGATCCGCCAAGGCATGACGTGGTTCAGCTCTGTGTGCATCTTGTCTTGCTCCGAAAGCTGTATCGACTCGTGAAGCATGCCCGCAACCGCCGGCTCTCGCAGGACGGTCCGCCGTGTCAGATACAGCACTTTGAATTAGAGTTAACCCCTTGTATCTTGCATCTTAGCCGGTGTTTCGCAACTCTGCAGATAACCCAGCACAGACCATGCCGGGTCGTTACAGTTCCAATTCGCGGGTAGTCGAACTCTTCGGTCTGACAAAAACTCAGCCTGCATGAAGCAAAAAAAGCCAGCTCGACGAGCTGGCTTTTGCTTTGGGAGAAGCTACTTCGAGCGGCTTCGAATCGGCCCATGACGGGCTAAGCGAAGGCGTGGATCGATCCGCTCAGGCCGGCTGAACGGCCTGCATCAGGCGCACCCGGCGCATGCGAAACGCCACGACCACCAGCGACAACCCCGACAACACCGCGGCGATCAGCACGTAATAACTTGGCGCGAGTTTGTCGCCGGTCACGTGAATGAAGGTCTCGACGATCGTCGGCGCAAAGCCGCCGAAAATCGTCACGCCGATGCTGTAACCAATGGAAAGACCGGTCGAGCGCACTTGCGTCGGGAAGATCTCGGACATCAGCGCGGGCATCGGTCCGGAGTAAGCGGCTTTGAAAATACCCGCCGTGCCTTGAAGCAGCAGCAACCAGCCGATGGTGGGATGCGACTGCAGCAAGGCGAACATCGGATAGATCAGCGTGCCCATCAACACCAACGTCGTCAGCATGATGCGAATCCGGCCGATGCGATCCGACAGCGCGCCCATGACCGGCGACAGCAGAAACTGCAGGCCACCGTTGAGCACCACCACGCCGAACGATGCCGCCGCCGGCATGTGCAACTGCTTGACCGCGTACATCGGCATGTACAACTGCAGCACGTACACGCCCACCGTGGATTGCGCCACGATGCCCACGGCAAGCAGCAGATTGACCCACTGGCTGGAGAACGAGGCGCCGTTCGCTTCTTGATCGTTCGCGACGGGGCGAAGGCCGGCCGCCTCGCGGGCTTCACGCGCTTTGTGCAGCGCGAGGAACTCCGGCGTTTCGTCGAGGTGCGAGCGGATGTAATAGCCCACCGGCCCGACCAGCAAGCCGAACATGAACGGCAGACGCCAGCCCCAGCTATTGAGTTGCTCGGGCGGCATCCACGCGGTCAGCAGCGAGCCGAAGGCCGCAGCGGTGATCGCCGCGAGCCCCTGGCTCGCGAACTGCCAACTCGCGTAATAGCCGCGACGCGACGCGCTGTGTTCGACCATGAAGGCCGTCGCGCTGCCGAACTCGCCGCCCACCGCGAAACCTTGCACGAGCCGCGCGAGCAGGATCAGCACCGGCGCCGCCAGGCCGATCGACGCATACGGCGGCATCACGGCCATCGTGAAGGTGCCGACCATCATCAGCGCGATGGCGAGCGTCAGCGCCGCCTTGCGGCCCTTGCGGTCGCCGTACGTGCCGAGCACGACGGCGCCCAGCGGCCGCATCAGGAACGAGATGCCGAAGGTGGCGATGGCGAGCAGCGTCGACAGCCACTCGTCCTGCATCGGGAAAAACTGTTTGGCGATGATGGTCGCGAAGTAGCCGTAGACCAGAAAGTCGAACCACTCGAGCGCATTGCCGACCGACGAGGAAAACACGATTCGCCGCACCATGGCTTTGGAAAGCGGTGCGGGCGCGGCAAGAGGGGAAGCTGCCGCCGAAGGCGACGCGGGGGTGTGCATGATGTCTCTACCTTGTCTGATACCGGTCTGAACCGTGATGGGCCTGAAGCGCCACTAACCATGCCTAATGCATACCCCACAAACGCACCGAAGCCCCGCACGAACCCGCGTCGTCTCCGGTACTACCCGTGAGTCAAACGCGAAACAGCCCGGCGTCCTGAACCTCCTGAACCGCGCCGCTTCGCCTGTGTGACGGAATCAGAAGCCGGCCGCCAGGCCGTCGCGACGGCTATCGCTCGCCGCCACATAACCGCGCTCCGGTTCGTTGCGATCGAGCTTCCAGATGTACTGGCCGGAGCCGAAATCCATGTACGGATCGTCTACCGACTTGATCGTGTGGCCCAGCTTCTGCAACGCCTCGGCGGTGCGCGGATCGAGCGTCGATTCGATGTCGATCGTGAAGTCGCGATTGACCTTCCAGCGCGGCGCGTCGCACGCAGCCTGCGGCTGCTGGCCGTAGTCGAGCATCCGCACGATGGATTGCAGATGGCCTTGCGGCTGCATGTCGCCGCCCATCACGCCGAAGCTCATCACCGCTTCCTGGCGGCCGTCTACCTGCTGCGTGAGGAACGACGGAATGATCGTGTGGAACGGCCGCTTGCCACCTTCCACCACGTTCGGCGACTTCGGGTCCATCGAAAAACCGCAACCGCGGTTCTGCATCGCGATGCCGCTGTCCGGCACCACGATGCCCGAGCCGAAGCCCATGTAGTTCGACTGGATGAAGCTGACCATCATGCCGCGCTCGTCCGCCACCGACATGTAGATCGTGCCGCCCGCCTTCGGCATGCCGAAGTCGAACTGCGTGGCGCGCTTGTGATCGATCAGCTTCGCGCGCGACGTGAGGTAAGCGTCGTCGAGCATCTGCTCGGGCGTGACGTCCATGGAACGCGGATCGGCCACGTAACGGTAGACATCGGCGAACGCCAGCTTCATTGCTTCGATCTGCAAGTGCTGCGACTCGACGTTGTCGACCGCCAGTTCCTTCACGTCGAATTTTTCGAGGATGCCCAGCGCGATCAACGCCGCGATGCCCTGGCCGTTCGGCGGAATCTCATGCACGGTGTGGCCGCGATATTCCTTGCCGATCGGCTCGACCCAATCCGCGCGGTAGTTGCGCAGGTCGTCGAGCGTCAGCGCGGCGCCGCCTTCGCGGGCGAACGCGGCGATCTGCTCGGCGATCTCGCCTTCGTAGTACGCGCGCGGGCCTTGCTCGGCGAGCTTGCGCAGCGTCTTCGCGTGGCCGGGAAAGCGCACCAGTTCGCTCACTTCCGGCGCGCGGCCGCGCGGCATGAAGGTTTGCGCGAAGCCCGGCAGATCCTTCAACTCCGGCACGGCGGCCGCCCATTTATAGGCGACGATGCTGGCCACCGCGTGGCCGCGCTCGGCGATTTCGATCGCCGGTTCCATCAGGTCGGCGAACGGCAGCGAGCCGAACTTCTGATGCAGCGCCTCCCAGCCGGCGATCACGCCGGGCACCGTCACCGCGTCCCAGCCACGCTTGGGTTGTTTCGCCAGACCGTTTTCCTCGCCGTACTTGCGCTTGAAGTAGTCGACGTTCCACGCCGCCGGCGACACGCCCGACGCGTTTAGACCATGCAGTTTCTTGCCGTCCCACACCAGCGCGAACGCATCGCCGCCAAGGCCGCACGACACCGGCTCGACCACCGTGATGGCGGCGGCCGCGGCGATCGCCGCGTCGACGGCATTGCCGCCTTTCCACAGCATGCGCAGCCCCGCCTGCGCGGCGAGCGGATGCGAAGTCGAAACGATGTTGCGCGCGAATACGGGCAGACGCGGCGTCGGGTAAGGGTTTTGCCAGTTGAAGCCAGTCATGTCGAACACTCTCGAAAGCGAGGTCCCGGCTCGTGACAGCGGCCGGCAACCAGGGGGAATTGAATCAACGTCGGACCACATGCGGATCACATACAGACAGCGCAGGACCTCGGATTGCAGCGCGATCTGGCCCAAAAAACAAATTCATTTATCAAATGAATAAATGCGCAAATGGCCTGAATGGATCGAGGGTAAGTCGTCCGGTATCTTATGGATGTCGCACAACCTGGCAGACAACCCCGGCGATGGTCTTACAATAGCCCTATCGCCGTTCACGCCTCAGCCGCCTTCCAGATTAGCTTGCAGCGTCGATGGCGGCCGGCGCCGACAAAAAACCCACGAACCGAGACACATGACCCGAGACCCCCGCCTGACTCTCAACGCCCGGCAACAGGAACTGCTGGAGTGGGTGCAACGCGACGGCTTCGTGACCGTGGACGACCTCGCGGCCCACTTCGACGTGACGCCGCAGACGATCCGCCGCGACGTCAACTGGCTCGCCGACATGAATCTGCTGCGCCGCTATCACGGCGGCGCGAGTCTGCCGACCAGTTCCGAAAACGTCTCGTACACCGCGCGTCAGCGCATGTTCCACGAAGAGAAACGGCGCATCGCGGCGTTAGTGGCCACTCACATTCCCGATCAGGCGTCGCTGTTTATCAACCTCGGCACCACGACCGAAGAAGTGGCCCGCGCGCTGAACCGGCATCGCGGGCTGCGCGTGATTACCAACAATCTGAACGTCGCCAGCATGATGAGCGGCTATCCGGATTGCGAGGTGCTGGTCACCGGCGGGATCGTGCGGCCGTGGGACAAAGGCATCGTGGGCGAACTGGCGATCGATTTCATTCGCCAGTTCAAGGTGGATTTCGCGATCATCGGCACGTCGGCGATCGAAACGGACGGCACGCTGCGCGATTTCGACACCCGCGAAGTGCGCGTGGCCGAGGCAATCATCGAGCATGCGCGCACGGTGTTTCTGGCCGCCGACAACTCCAAATTCGGCCGACCGGCGCTGGTTCGTCAGGGGCATCTGGAT
This sequence comes from Burkholderia sp. 9120, assembly GCF_000745015.1. NCBI lineage: Bacteria > Pseudomonadati > Pseudomonadota > Betaproteobacteria > Burkholderiales > Burkholderiaceae > Burkholderia > Burkholderia sp. 9120. The sequence goes on from NZ_JQNA01000001.1 coordinate 1,673,730, forward strand.
CAGATCGACGCACTCTTTACGGACGCCGCGCCGCCTGCGGAAATGGCCGAGACGCTGATCGCGGCGAATTGCCAGGTGTATATCGCCGAGTAAGTGGCGTTAGGTGCGGCGGGTGGGTTGGCGCTGAGTCGAGATTACGTCGCCTCCCAGTTGCGGTTGCGTCGCCTCCCAGCCGACGACAACTTGCCGCCGCGTCGTGCCCAATTTTCCCCTGCTCCACCCACCCCGCCCAGGCGTTTTCCGCCATGCTGCACCGCACGCGAAACTTCGAGTGAAATCAAGCTTTTAGCCGAGGCTCCAAACCGCCTCGGCAGCATCCGATTGTCAAAGGGAAAATTTACTGGGGCACCTTTGGTGTTTAACGTGCGGTTGACTACACTCCAGTTCCCCGGCGTCTGTTGCGCAATTTGCGTAGCGGCGGCTGCGTGAATCTGTCGTGTGAACCGTACTTCCCGCCTGATCCTCTAGCGGACTTCACTGGCACCTGGCCAGTTGCCGACAAGGCTGTCCGCGTTTGCTTGACATGGAGAGAACAATGCTAAGTCCGCATGAATTCGCCACGTTGTTGCTCGTCAAGGACGCTCCCCATCAAGTCGACATGGAGCGAGAAGAACTCGACGCCCTGCTGGAACGCCAATTGGTCCAACTCGAACGGCTCGCGTCGGGCAACGAACAATGGCGCGTGACTGAAATCGGCGACAGCGCATTGCGGGCGATCAAACGTTTTTCGTAGCGTCAGTCGGACGGCAGGCTTGCCTTATTACCCTGAATGAAAGCGGACGTTCATCCGAACGCCCGCTTTTGTTGTGCGCAACGCATTTACACAGTAAATTGACGCGACGGACTTCCACCGCTCGCGCATGCCCAAAACCCTTTCCGCCGACGACATCCAGCAATTCCGCGAAGCGATGCGCCGCGTAGCCGAGAACGCGTTCGCCACGCGCGGCGCGCAGGGCGTGACGATGCGCGAACTGGCGAAAGAGTTGGACTGCAGTGCAATGACGCCCTACCGCTATTTCCGCGACAAGGACGACATTCTCGCGATGGTCCGCGCCGCCGCGTTCAATCGTTTCGCGCTGCACCTCGAAGCCGCCGCGGGGAACGCGTCCGGCGACAATCGTCTGGCGGTGAGCGACGCCTACGTCGCGTTCGCCCTCGACGAACCGCACGCGTACCGTTTGATGTTCGATGTGAATCAGCCGGAAGGCGGCTATCCGGATCTCGCCGCTGCGGCGCTGCGTGCGCAGGAAATGCTGACCACGCATTTCGAACAGCTGGTCGACGCAGGTCTTCTGGAAGGCGATCCGCAGTTGATTGGCTATGCGTACTGGGCAAGTCTGCACGGATTCACGATGCTCGCGCTCGCCAATCAGTTACCGTTGCCCGAGGCGCAGCAACCGGCCGGGCATACGGCACCGACGCGGGAAGCGGTGCTCGCCCAGCTTCGCCGGATGTTGTGGCGCGGCGCTCAGCCACAGCCATAGCCGCCGCACAGCCCGGTCTTAAGCACCAACTCACGCCGCCCACTCAAGCGACCGGCCAACACCCCAACCGTTCCCGCAGCGCCCCCGCCTCAACCGTTCCGCAAAGTCGGATCGGCCGCCGCGCGCCAGCTCAACGCCTTGGCCCGCTGATCGATAAAGAACGCCACCCACTGATTGCGCACCTGCGGATCCGTACTCAAACCCTGACTCGCAAAGCGCTGCGCGATGGAAGCCTGAAATCCGCAAAAATCCTCTTTCGACAGTTTGCCGTGGCGGTTCGCCACATAAGCATCGAACAGCGCGTCGTAAACGCTTTGCGCGTCTTTGCCGTAGTCGACCGTCTGGGCGCTGCACATCTGCTGCAACGACACGAACGACGGTGCGCCCATCGTGCCGCTCAGGCTCGGCGAGCTGACGCATCCCGCGAGCAGTACGGCGGCGCCAATCATCAAAAGTCCACGCATGTATTCACCTCGAAATGGCTGCTGCCGAGAGTATCGTCCGTGGCCGCGCGTTGCGCCACCACCTCGACCACCGAGTTAGAGGTTCCCCTAAGACAAGCGAACTTTACTTTTTCGAATATGTTCATTAAAGTTCGAAAACGAACACTATCGGTTCGATAGTTTTTCCTAACGGCTTTCCGAAAACAGACGCAGGGGACACAGCAGGTGACGCAAGGCTCGAGATACGATTTGCTCGTCGTGGGCGGCGGGATCAACGGCGCAGGCATCGCTCGCGATGCGGCGGGCCGCGGCCTGTCGGTGTTGCTCTGCGAACAGGACGACCTGGCGGCGCATACGTCGTCGGCCAGCACCAAGCTGATTCACGGCGGCTTGCGCTACCTCGAATACCGCGAGTTCGGCCTGGTGCGCAAAGCGCTGCAGGAACGTGAAACGCTGTTGCGCGCGGCGCCGCACATCATGTGGCCGCTGCGCTTCGTGATGCCGCACATGCCCGATCTGCGCCCGGCGTGGATGATCCGCGCCGGCCTGTTCCTGTACGACCACCTCGCCAAACGCGAAATGCTGCCGGGTTCGCGCGGCATCGTGATGCGCAACCATCCCGCAGGCGCGCCGCTGGTCGATTCGATCAAGCGCGGTTTCGTGTATTCGGACGGCTGGGTCAACGACGCGCGCCTCGTCGTGCTGAACGCGCTGGACGCCGAAGAGCGCGGCGCGAAGATTCTCACCCGCACGCGGCTGGTCAGCGCGGTGCGCGCCGGCGGCGAATGGCGCGCGCAACTGAAGCGCGCGGACGGCACGATTCTCGACGTGCGCGCCGCTTCGATCGCGAATGCCGCGGGCCCGTGGGTCGGCGAGCTGCTGCATGGTGCGCTCGGCCGCGAAGCGTCGCACAGCGTGCGCCTGGTGAAAGGCAGCCACATCGTCACGCGGCGCCTGTTCGACCACGATCACGCGTACATCTTCCAGAATCCGGACAAGCGCATCATCTTCGCGATTCCGTACGAACACGACTACACGCTGATCGGCACCACCGATATCGAATACCGCGGTGACCCGTCGCAAGTGGCGATCACGCCGGAAGAAACGCAGTACCTGTGCGACTCGATCAACCGCTACTTCAAGCAGAAGATCTCGCCGGCCGACGTGCGCTGGACCTACTCGGGCGTGCGTCCGCTGCTCGAGGAAGAAGGCGCGGACAATCCGTCGGCGGTCACGCGCGACTACTCGCTCGAACTCGATTCGCCCGCGGGCGAAGCCCCGCTGCTGTCGGTGTTCGGCGGCAAGATCACCACCTTCCGCAAGCTTGCGGAAGAAGCCGTCGACAAACTCACGCACGCGCTGCACAAGAGCGCAGCTTCGTGGACGGCCGGCGCGCCACTGCCCGGCGGCGACATGCCGAACGCGAACTTCGAGCGCTTCCTGACCGAATTCAAGCAGCAGCACGCCTGGCTGCCGGCCGACCTCGCGCACCGTTTGGCCCGTGCGTACGGCACGCGCGTCAAGCACGTGATCGGCAACGCGCACTCGATTGCAGACCTCGGCCGCGCCTTCGCGCCAGGTTTTTACGAAGCCGAACTGACTTACCTGCGCGACACCGAATGGGCCCGCAGCGCTCAGGACGTGCTGTGGCGCCGTTCGAAACTCGGCCTGCACGTCGAACCGGGCACGCTCGATTCGATCACGCAAGAAATCGATGCATGGTTCGTCCGCGAACCGTTCCGACAGAGCGCGTAGTCAGGCACATCAGCGAGCAGCGCCTTCGCTGCTCGCGGCAAACCGGATTCCTTTCACCCCTCGGCTGAAGCAAGCCGGGACGCACCACCACATCTGTTGCTGTTGCAGCCCGCTTAAAACAACAAGCCGTTCCCGTCGCCGTTCAAGAGTCCGGCGATTCATAAAACGCATGGAGAAGAGACAATGCAGGATCAGTACATTCTCGCCCTCGACCAGGGCACGACGAGCTCGCGTGCCATGCTGTTCGACCGGCTCGGTAATGTCGTGTCGACGGCGCAAAAAGAATTCCAGCAAATCTATCCGCGTCCGGGTTGGGTCGAACACGACCCGCAGGAAATCTGGTCGACCCAGGCCGGTGTTGCCGCCGAAGCCGTCACGCGCGCCGGCATGAACGGCACGTCGATCGCGGCGATCGGTATCACCAATCAGCGCGAAACCACCATCGTGTGGGATCGTGAAACCGGCCACCCGATCTACAACGCGATCGTCTGGCAAGACCGCCGCACCGCCGATTTCTGCGACCAGCTCAAGGAGCAGGGTCTCGAAGAAAAAGTCCGCGCGAAAACCGGCCTGCCGATCGACTCGTATTTCTCGGCGACCAAGATCCGCTGGATTCTCGACAACGTGGAAGGCGCGCGCGAAAAGGCCAGGCAAGGCCGCCTCGCGTTCGGCACGGTGGATAGCTGGCTAGTGTGGAATTTCACCAAGGGCGGTCTGCACGTCACCGATGTGACCAACGCGTCGCGCACCATGCTGTTCAACATCCACACGCTGCAGTGGGACAACGAACTGCTCGAAGCGCTCGACATTCCGCGCAACATGCTGCCGGAAGTGCGTCCTTCGTCGGAAGTGTATGGCCCGACCAAGACCACCGTATTCGCTTCGAAGATTCCGCTCGCGGGCATCGCCGGCGATCAGCACGCTGCCCTCTTCGGCCAGATGTGCACGCAGTCGGGCATGGTGAAGAACACCTACGGCACGGGCTGCTTCCTCGTGATGAACACCGGCGAAAAACCGATCGAATCGAAGAACAACCTCGTCACCACGATTGCCTGGCAGATCGGCGACAAGATCAACTACGCGCTGGAAGGCAGCATCTTTATCGGCGGCGCGGTGGTGCAATGGCTGCGCGACGGCTTGGGCATCATCAAGAACGCGGCTGAAATCGAAACGTTGGCGCGCGGCGTGCCGCACACCGACGGCGTGTATCTCGTGCCCGCGTTCGCCGGCCTCGGCGCGCCGCACTGGAACGCCCGCGCTCGCGGCACGCTGTTCGGCGTGACGCGCGGCACGAGCTCGGCGCACATTGCCCGCGCCGCGCTCGATTCGATCGCCTACCAGTCGCTCGACGTGCTGAAGGCGATGGAAGCCGACTCCGGCATTCGCATCGGCGAATTGCGCGTGGACGGCGGCGCATGCGCGAACAACCTGCTGATGCAGTTCCAGGCCGACATTCTCGGCGTCGATGCGGTGCGCCCGAAGGTGTCGGAAACGACCGCGCTCGGCGCGGCGTATCTGGCCGGTCTCGCGGTCGGCTACTGGAAAGACGTGGACGAGTTGCAAAGCCAGTGGGCGCTCGACCGTCGCTTCACGCCCGCACTGCCGCACGCCGAGGTCAAGGCCAACCTCGACGGCTGGCAGCGCGCGATCCGCGCCGCCAAGGCGTGGGCCGATACGCCCTGAGCGTAGCGTTACCCCTTCACCAGACAAACTTTCGACATAAAGAAGCCGCTTATCCAGCGGCTTCCCTAACAACTATATTTCGGATACCCAACCATGTCTCCTTACATTGCGGAATTCATCGGCACCGCGCTTCTGGTGCTGCTCGGCAACGGCGCGGTCGCCAACGTGCTGCTCGCGCGCACCAAGGGCAAGGGCGCGGACCTGATCGTGATCGTGATGGGCTGGGCGATGGCCGTGTTCATCGCGGTCTACGTCACCGCGTCGTTCAGCGGCGCTCACCTGAACCCGGTCGTGACCATCAGCCTCGCGCTGGCCGGCAAATTCGCATGGGCCAAGGTGCCCGGCTACGTGGCCGCGCAAATGCTCGGCGGGATGGCAGGCGCGCTGCTCGTGTGGATCGCCTATCGTCAGCACTTCGAGAAGGAAGCCGATGCCGACGTGAAGCTCGGCGTGTTCTGCACCGCGCCGGCCATTCGCAGCGTGCCGCATAACCTGCTCACCGAAATGATCGCCACCTTCGTGCTGATTCTCGGCGTGCTGTATCTGGCGTCGCCGCAAGTCGGTCTGGGCGCGCTCGACGCGCTGCCGGTCGGCCTGCTGGTGCTCGGTATCGGCATCTCGCTCGGCGGCCCGACGGGTTACGCGATGAGCCCGGCGCGCGATCTGTCGCCGCGTCTGATGCACGCGCTGCTGCCGATTCCGGGCAAGCGCGGCAGTGACTGGAGCTATGCATGGATTCCGGTCTGCGGTCCGCTGCTGGGCGGCGCGGCGGCCACGGCGCTGTACATGTTCCTGCACACCATGCACTAAGCTCGCGACACAGCGGGCCCGAGCCGGGACGATGTACCTCCGAGGGCCGTCCCGGCCACAGCGGAACGCAGTGGCACGCAGCGGCGTCGCGCAGACGACGCCAAAGCACGTATCATGATGCTTTCAATCTGCGCGCACGGGCTTGCAACTGTCTTGCCAACGCGCGCTCCGCTTTCCGTTCCCAAGCATGATCGACCACCTCATCTGTGACTGCGACGGCGTACTCGTCGACAGCGAAATCATCGCCGACCGCGTGATGCTCGCCACGCTCAACGCGACCTTCCCCGGCCTCGACTTCGAACCCGTCGTCAAAACGGCTTTTGGCCAGCAGATGTCGCGCTTTCTCGAAGGCATCGAGAAGTCCTTCGACATTACGCTGCCCGCGAATTTCCTGAACACCGTCGAACACAACGTCGAGCTCGAACTCGCGGCGTCGCTCAGCCCGATCAACGGCGTACGCGAGGCCTTGCAGCGCGTCAGCTTGCCGGCGGCCGTCGTGTCGAACAGCCGCATGGCGCGCGTGCATGCGTCGGTGCGGCGCGCGGGTTTGCAGCAGATTTTCGGCGAGCGGATTTTCAGCGCCGAACAGGTGGCGCGACCCAAGCCTTATCCCGACGTGTATCTGTTCGCCGCGCAAACGCTGGGCGTGGAACCGTCGCGTTGTGTCGTGGTGGAGGACAGTGTCGCGGGTTTGAACGCCGCGCGCGCGGCGGGCATGAAGACGATCGCGTTCGTCGGCGCGAGCCATATTCCGGAAGGCTATGCAGACGCGCTCCGCAAGATGGGCATGACGCGCATCATGAAGCACATGGATGAATTGCCCGCGCTGGTGGAAGCCGGCGTGCGCGGCGAGTTCGGCGACCAGCAGTCGTAAGCGCTTGCGGTTGCCCAGAAAAAAGGCCGGCTCTCGATGAGAGCCGGCCTTTTTGCATTTCTACCGGCACTGGCGACGCACGCGATCAGGTCATCCTGCGCAGCGTCACCTCATCACGCCTCGTCAGCCACGCACTCGCGTGCCTGCGCCAGCGCCTGACGAAACTCCACCAGCTCGGCGATCGTCAGCATCGGCAGATTGTGTTGCGCGGCGAAGCGCTCCACCTCCGCGCCACGCGTCATCGTGCCGTCGGCGTTCATCAGTTCGCACAGCACGCCGGCCGGTTTCAGACCCGCGAGAACCGCCAGGTCCACCGTGCCTTCGGTATGGCCGCGACGCGCCAGCACGCCGCCGGGCATCGCGCGCAACGGGAACACGTGACCCGGACGCACGATGTCGGCGGGCTTCGCGTTATCCGCGATCGCGGCACGAATCGTCGTCACGCGATCGAGCGCGGACACGCCGGTCGTGACACCGTCGCGCGCTTCAATCGATACCGTGAACGCTGTGCCGTGACGGCTTTCGTTGTTGACTGCCATGGGCGGCAATTCGAGCGCGCGAATCTTCTCGTCGGGTAGGCACAGGCAGACGATGCCGCTGCATTCGCGGATCAGCAACGCCATGGTTTCGACGGAAAGACGCTCGGCCGAGACGATCAGATCGGCCTCGTTCTCACGATCGTGGTCGTCTTGCAGGACCACGGCGCGGCCATCGCGCATGGCTTGCAACGCGGCGGCGATACGCGGCGGAACGGGTTCGGTGGCGAGCAACGGGAGATCGAGGAATGCGTCATCCGCAATCGTCGACGGAACAGGAAAAGTAGCAAAGGTCATGATTGAAACGCTCATCGCAAAAGTTGGGCGAAAAACGTTTCAGGGCATTGCAAACAGACAAAGACGCGCCGTTGAACGTCGCGCAAAGCGACGCTCGCGCACCGCTCAAAACTGCGAGCGGCGTCACGGAAACGAACATGACTATCTGCACATCTTCTTCCATCCGGACTATGACCGTCGGCTCTGGCTTCTCACCAGATCTGCTGACCCCGCTGCGATTTCTCCGACTCGAAAGACCGCGCGATGCGGGCGCTCGCGGGCTCGCCGGCTCACGCTTTCGCGCTGCCGGCATACCGCCGGTGGGGAATTTCGCCCCGCCCTGAAGACGCACTGATTTGCCGGAAACGACCGGCTGGCAAAGCATACAGCAGTCACGCCGGGTCTGCAGCGCAACCCCTACTGAACGGATGGAGAACGCCACGTAGTCGGTGTGGAGCGCGTCCGTTCTGAAACTACGGTCAAACTGGCGCGGCCTCGCGGACCGGTTCATGGGCGTCATGCGCTTCATGTGCGGTGTCGCACGTGGCGGCGTGCGTCGTGGTTTCACGCACGGTCTCGTGCGACGCCGGCACGTCCCAACGCGGCGGCGTTTCAGCCTTCAACGTCACGCGAAATGCGCGCGCTTCGGTGTCGCCGGGATTGCGCAAGCTGTGCGGCTGGTCGGCGTCGAACACGATCGCGTCGCCCGTGGCGAGCAATTGACGCTGGTCGTGCACGCTGACTTCAAGCGTGCCTTCGCTGACCACGAGATTCACCGTGGTGCCCGGCGCGCGACGCGTGCCGGCTTCGGTATGCAACGCCGCGATACGCAACTCGTGAAACTCGGCGACGGTCGGCTCGGCATCCGGATAAAGCGGTCGCGCCGAATAGCGACCGTTGGCACTGAAGAGCCGCGACGAGCGCTCGGCCGGCAAGTGTTCAAAACCGTTGGTCGCATGGCGTCGCAGAAACGCGGCGACCGATACTTTCAACGCGGCCGCGACCTTGCACAGCACTTTGATCGACGGCACGCTGCGCGCCGATTCGATCTGCGCGAGCATGGCGCGCGACACGCCGGAAGCGCGGGCCAACGCGTCGAGCGACAGTTGCCGCTCGGCGCGCAAACGGGCCAGATTCACGCCGACGAGATGTTCGAGTGCATCGAAAGGTTCGGCGGCACGCGGCGACGCTGCGGTATCAGCCGCGGGATCGCGAACCAGCGCAAGCGGGGAATGCATGATTGCCTCCAGGAGCGCCGCCGGACGGCGGGCAAGCAGTTAGTGGAAGCAAGATAGCATCGCGATTGGCCACGCCCAACGAAGTTATCTTCACACTGTTATCAGCATTGCGGAGGACGATTCTCGCAAAGCTTGTGCGAATTTTTCATATGCGCCGCCGCGCCAGTTTTTAAGCCCGCTGCGCCACCGCCGAACCCGGCGCATCCCTCCGCGCGGCAAACCACGTCAACAGCAACGCCACCACACTGACCGCAGCCGCGACCCACGGCAACGTATCCAGCGAATGCCCGTGGTTGATCACCAACCCACCCAGCCACGCGCCGCCGGCATTGCCCACATTGAACGCGCCGATATTCAACGTCGACGCCAGATTCGGCGCCGCGGCCGCCTTCTCGACCACCCGCATCTGCAACGGCGGCACCGTCGCGAACGCCGCGATACCCCACACGAAGATCGTGATCGCCGCCGCCACCTGCGAGTGACTGGTGCGCGCGAAAATCGCCATCACCACCGCGAGCGCAACCAGAATACCCATCAGCGAAGGCATCAGCGCGCGATCCGCGAGCTTGCCGCCCACCGTGTTGCCGATCGTGAGCCCCACACCGAACAGCACCAGAATCAACGTCACGCCGCGCGGCGAGAAACCGCTCACCTGCTCGAGAATCGGCGCGATATAAGTGAACACCACGAACACGCCGCCGAAGCCGAGCACGGTCATCGCGAGCGCGGTCCAGACCTGCGGGTCCTTCAGCACGCGCACTTCATGACCAAGACCGACCGGACCAGCGTCGTGACGATTCGGCACCAGCAGCGACACGCCTGCCAGCGACAGCACGCCGAACACGCTGACAATCCAGAACGCCGCGCGCCAGCCGAATTCCTGACCGACGAAAGTGCCGAACGGCACGCCGAGCACGTTCGCGAGCGTCAAGCCGGTGAACATCAGCGCGATCGCGCTGGCCCGCTTTTCAGCCGGCACCAGCGAGGCCGCCACCACCGCGCCGATCCCGAAGAACGAGCCATGCGCGAACGAGGTCACGACCCGCGCGATCATCAGCACGGAATAGCTGGACGCGATCGCGCACAGCGTATTGCCGACGATGAACACGCCCATCAGCAGTTGCAGCGCGAGCTTGCGCGGCATCTTGCTGGTGACGACCGCCAGCAGCGGCGCGCCGACCGCGACGCCGAGCGCATAGCCGCTCACCAGCAAACCCGCCGACGGAATCGAGACAGACAGATCGCGCGCGACGTCGGGCAGCAAGCCCATGATGACGAATTCGGTCGTACCGATCGCGAATGCGCTAATGGCTAGCGCGAGTAATGGAATGGGCATTTTTTAAGACTCCATGAATCAAGATTGAGCGTGCTGCAGCGCCGTCACGAATTCGATGACGACGCCCGGCGCGAGCGCCACGAAGAGCTGCAGTTCGGCTGGTTGCGGTCCCATCTGCGGCACCTGCGCGCTTTGGTAATCCACGCCAGTGGCGTGCAGACGCCCGAGCAACGCCTGCCACTCGGCGGCGCTCTCCAGCCGGAACGCGATGTGGTCGATACGCGGCGCCGCTCGGCCGGTCACGGCGGGCACCGTCGCGTCGATCAGATGGATCACCGGCCGGCCGTCGTTCGCGTACAGCCAGTAGCCGTCGACCGAAAAAGGCGGACGCGCGCCGTCGACCAGGCCCACGACGTCGACGAAAAAACGTCGGGCAGTGTTGAGGTCGGCGGTGACGATCGTTGCGTGATCGAGTTGCATGGTGTGAACGCCTCAGCGCAAGGCATTAGGGTTTTCGAGGAGTGGATTGTCGGCGCTGAGCGACGGTTTGATAATTGGCGTAGCATTTGAAGCATTATCAAATTATTTTTGAAAGCCACGCGATGGATAACCTCGGTGACATCCGCCTCTTCGTCGAAGCGGCGCAGCAGGGCAGCCTGTCGGCGGCGGGCCGCAAGATGGGTTTGACGCCGGCCGCCGCGAGCGCGCGCCTCGCCAAACTGGAAGCCGGGCTGAAAGCGCGCTTGTTCGAGCGCACCACCCGCCAGCTCCGGCTCACCGACGAAGGCCGCCTCTACCTGAACTGTTGCCGCCAGGCGCTGCAATCGCTCGACGACGCCGAAGCCGCGCTGCAAGCGGGCCAGGGCGTGGTGCGCGGCAAGGTGCGCATTTCGGCGACGTCGGATTTCGGCCGCAATCTGCTGATGCACTGGCTCGACGAGTTCAACGCGCTTTACCCGGAGGTGACGTTCGCGCTGACGCTGTCCGATTCGCTGTCGAATCTGGTACAGGAAGACATCGATCTGGCGATCCGCTTCGGCGTGCCGCAAGACAGTTCGCTGGTGGCCCGTAAACTGGCGCCGAACCGGCGCGTGCTATGCGCGTCGCCGGATTACATCGCGCGCAAGGGCGAACCGAAAGATCCGCTCGATCTGGCCCATTTCGACTGCATCGTGCTGGGCACCGCGACCGGCCTCGCGAACGAATGGCGCTTCACGCGCGGCGACGAAACGCAGCACTACACGGTGCCGTTCGAAACTGCCCGCGAGACCAACGACGGCGCCGTCGCCCGCGAATGGGCGCTGCGCGGCTACGGCATCGTGATCAAGTCGATGTGGGACGTGGAAGCGGATCTGCGCGCCGACGGCCTGAAAGTGCTGCTGCCCGACTGGCGCTATCCCGACGCGCCGCTGCACGCGCTCTACCACCGCAACCGCTTCATGGCGCCGCGCGTGCGCGTGCTGCTGGATTTCCTGAGCGAGCGCTTCGCGCAGGTCTCGGGCGAACTGGAAAGCCTGCTGGGCTTGCCGCCGGAGCGGCCGCGCGGCAACGCGGGCGCGGAAAGCCCGGCCGTTGAAGGGCTATAATATTGAGTTACGCAGCGCCTTGCCTGCCTGTTCTGCCCCCCACTCCACCTTTTAAAAGACGCCCCCAGGTTAACCACTGCGACCGGCGAAAATCGATGACCAAGAAAGTTTATGTAAAGACGTATGGCTGCCAGATGAACGAGTACGACTCCGACAAGATGGTCGACGTACTCGGCGCGGCTGAAGGCCTCGTCAAGACCGACACGCCGGAAGATGCCGACGTGATTCTGTTCAACACCTGCTCGGTGCGCGAAAAAGCGCAGGAGAAAGTCTTCTCCGAACTCGGCCGCGTGCGCGAGTTGAAGGAAGCGAACCCGAATCTGATCATCGGCGTGGGCGGTTGCGTGGCAAGCCAGGAAGGCGCCTCGATCGTGGCGCGCGCCCCTTACGTGGATCTGGTGTTCGGTCCGCAAACGCTGCACCGTCTGCCGCAAATGATCGACAAGCGCCGTGAAACTGGCCGCGCGCAAGTCGACATCTCGTTCCCGGAAATCGAAAAGTTCGATCACCTGCCGCCGGCGCGCGTCGACGGTCCGAGCGCGTTCGTGTCGATCATGGAAGGCTGCAGCAAGTACTGCAGTTACTGCGTCGTGCCGTACACGCGCGGCGAAGAAGTGTCGCGTCCGCTCGACGACGTGCTGACCGAAATCGCCGGCCTCGCCGACCAGGGCGTGCGTGAAGTCACGCTGCTCGGCCAGAACGTCAACGCGTACCGTGCCGGCATCACGCTCGGCTCGACCGAAATCGCCGACTTCGCGCAACTGATCGAATACGTCGCCGATATTCCGGGCATCGAACGGATTCGCTACACCACGTCGCATCCGAAGGAATTCACGCAGCGCCTGATCGACACCTACGCGAAGGTGCCGAAGCTCGTCAGCCATTTGCATCTGCCGGTGCAGCACGGCTCCGACCGCGTTCTGATGGCCATGAAGCGCGGCTACACGGTGCTCGAATACAAATCGGTGATCCGCAAGCTGCGCGCGATCCGCCCTGACCTGTCGCTGTCCACCGACATGATCGTCGGCTTCCCCGGCGAGACCGAAGAAGACTTCGACAAGATGATGGCGCTCGTGCACGAGATGCAATACGACACCAGCTTCACGTTCATCTACAGCCCGCGTCCCGGCACGCCCGCCGCGAATCTGCACGACGACACGCCGCGCGAAGTGAAGCTCAAGCGCCTGCAACATCTGCAGGCTACGATCGAAGAAAACGTGCAGCGCATCAGCGATTCGATGGTCGGCAAGATCGAGCGCATTCTGGTCGAACGCCCGGCGCGCAAGGACCCGAACGAACTCGCGGGCCGCACCGAAAACAACCGGGTGGTGAATTTTCCGGCGCCGGTTGCGTCGCACGCGCGACTGATCGGCCAGATGGTGGACGTGAAAATCGTCCATGCGTACCCCCATTCGCTACGTGGCGAACTGGTGCTGGTGCATGACGACGCGCCCGCCACGACCCACTGAGCGACAGTAAATAACCCGCTGCGCGAACCGCGCCGCCCACTCCGCGTATCGAAACCGACAGGATCGAACCACCGCCTTGAAGACCACTCAGCAGCATCTGGAATTCACCGCACCGCGCGACGACAACGCGCGGCTCGCCAACCTCTGCGGACCGCTCGACGAAAACCTGCGGCAGATCGAGCAGGCGCTCGACGTCACGCTGCAACGCCGGGGCCACCGCATCACGATTCGCGGACGTGGCGCGAAACTCGCGCTTACCGCGCTTGAAAACTTCTACGAGAAGGCGCGCGCGCCGCTGTCGATCGACGACATCCAGCTCGCGCTCATCGAGGTGCGTCATCCGGCGCGGCATCGGCCGAACGGCAACGGTAGCGGCACGAACGGCGACGAAGCGGGCGATCCGCGTTTCCCGGGCAATCCCGACCATCCGTTCGACCAGCCCGCAGACGGCGCCGAAGACGACCTCGAAGCGCTCGGCCCGAAGCTGTACACGCGGCGCGCGGATCTGCGCGGCCGCACGCCGGCGCAGCGCGAGTATCTGAAGCAGATCATCGCCCACGACGTCACCTTCGGCATCGGTCCGGCCGGCACCGGCAAGACCTACCTCGCGGTGGCCTGCGCGGTGGACGCGCTCGAACGCGATCAGGTCAAACGCATCGTGCTGACGCGGCCGGCCGTGGAAGCGGGCGAGCGTCTGGGCTTCCTGCCGGGCGATCTGGCGCAGAAGGTCGACCCGTATCTGCGGCCGTTGTACGACGCGCTGTACGACCTGCTCGGCTTCGACAAAACCGCCAAGATGTTCGAGCGGCAGATGATCGAAATCGCGCCGCTCGCGTACATGCGCGGCCGTACGCTGAACCACGCGTTCATCATCCTCGACGAGGCGCAGAACACCACGCCCGAACAGATGAAGATGTTCCTCACGCGGATCGGCTTCGGCTCGAAGGCCGTGGTGACCGGCGACACGACCCAGGTCGATTTGCCGCGCGGCCACAAGAGCGGGCTGAACGAAGCGCAACAGGTGCTGTCGGACGTCCGCGGCATCGCAATGACGCGCTTTACCAGCGCGGACGTGGTGCGGCATCCGCTGGTCGCGCGGATTGTGGAGGCGTACGATGCGCATTCGCAGAAAACTGCCGGTCCGGCGGATTCGCGTTGATTCGCGCTGAACTGCATTGTTCTGAGTTGTTCTTTTATGCCGCTGCAAAAACCGCAATACATCCAATCAGCATGAGTCGCGCCCCGAAACTGACGTTGAATCTGCAATTCCCCGCCGCCAAGACCTGGCCGGAACACAAGGCGCTGCTGCCACGCGCCACGGTGGCCGGCTGGATCAAGGCGGCGCTGTTCGCGGACGGCGAGCTGACGGTGCGCTTTGTCGACGCCGAAGAAGGCCGCACGCTGAACCGCAGCTATCGCGGCAAGGATTACTCGACCAATGTGTTGACCTTCGCCTATGCCGAAACGGAAGACGATCCGGTCACGGGCGACCTGATCCTGTGCTGTCCGGTGGTGGAAAAAGAAGCCGCCGAACAGGGCAAGCCGCTGCTCGCGCACTACGCACATCTGCTGGTACACGGCACGCTGCACGCGCAGGGTTACGACCACGAAGTCGAAGAAGAAGCCGAGGAAATGGAAGCGATCGAAACCGAGATTCTCGGCAAGCTCGGCTTTCCGGATCCTTACCTGTAGCCACCCCATTTAATCTCGCCGAAAGCACGCCGTGAGTACCTCATCCCCTGAAGCCGCGACCCGCACACCCTGCCCGGATTACCCGCCGGCGCTCGGCGAATCGAGGCTGCTGACGGACGAGGAATTGCGCGCGTCGCTCGAGTGCACATTGCGCGACTGGGACCGGAAGAGCGATCTATGGCTGTTCGGCTATGGCTCGCTGATCTGGAATCCCGGCCTGCCCACTGCCGAAGCCAGCCGCTCGAAAGTGCACGGCTATCACCGCGGACTGTATTTGTGGTCGCGCGTGAATCGCGGCACGCCCGAGCAACCGGGCCTCGTGCTCGCGCTCGATCGCGGCGGCTCGTGCACCGGCATCGCGTTTCGCGTCGCGGCTGACGGCGCGATGCCGCATCTGGAAGCCTTGTGGCGCCGCGAAATGGCCATGGGCTCGTACCGCCCGGCGTGGCTGCCGTGCGTACTCGCCGACGGCCGGCGCGTCGACGCGCTGGCGTTCGTGATGCGCCGCGACGTGGCGAGCTACACCGGCAAACTGCGCGACGACGTCGTCAAGACCGTGTTCGGCTGCGCGTGCGGCCGCTACGGCACCACGCTCGATTACGTCAGCCGCACTGTCGACGCATTGCGCGAAAGCGGCATGCCGGATCGCGCGCTCGAAGCGCTGCTGGAACGCTGCCGCGAAGAAAGCCGCGAAGCCGGCCCCGATGCCGATCGCCCGGACAGCGCCGGCCGGCGGGCGTAGTCAGCGCCAGTGCCCTGCCGCACATCATCTAATCCGCTAGCAACGGCCGCCATGGCGTCGCGCATGTCGGCCATCACGTGTACTTTTTTGCTTCAAAACGCCGTTGTTCGCGTAATCAGTTAGGATTGACCCACTCGCGCCCTTGCGGCGCAGTGCGTTTACCGCGCCTCACCCCTGCTTCACTCTTCGCCCGGCCCGGCGGGACACGGTCCTGCCATGTGCCTGGTGTATCCTTAATGCTCTGCAACAGCGCGCCCAGACTCGCCGGGCGCACTACCATGAACGACACGTATCCCAGTCGACGCCAACTCGACAAACCGCAAGAAAAGCGCTCACTCCTCGAGCGTTTTACCGACTTCATCTCGCCCGAGCCCGACTCGCGCGCAGAACTTCTGGAAATCCTGCAGGACGCGCACGAGCGCAACCTGATCGACGCCGACTCGCTGTCGATGATCGAAGGGGTCTTCCAGGTCTCCGAGCTTAGCGCCCGCGACATCATGGTGCCGCGCGCTCAAATGGACGCGATCAACATCGCGGACAGTCCCGCCGAATTCATCCCCTACGTGCTGGAAAAGGCGCACTCGCGCTATCCGGTGTTCGAGGGCAATCGCGACAACATCATCGGCGTGCTGCTGGCGAAAGACCTGCTGCGCTATTACGCCGAAGAAGAGTTCGACGTGCGCGGCATGCTGCGCCCCGCCGTGTTCATTCCCGAATCGAAGCGCCTGAACGTGCTGCTGCACGACTTCCGCGTGAATCGCAATCACCTCGCGGTGGTGGTCGACGAATACGGCGGCGTGGCCGGCCTGATCACGATCGAAGACGTGCTGGAACAGATCGTCGGCGATATCGAAGACGAATATGACTTCGACGAGGAAAGCGGCAACATCATCGCGTCGCCGGACGGACGTTTCCGCGTGCGTGCGCTGACCGAGATCGAGCAGTTCAACGAAGCCTTCGGCACGGATTACCCGGACGACGAAGTCGATACGATCGGCGGACTCGTCACGCATCATTTCGGCCGCGTGCCGCATCGCGGCGAGAAGGTTCGCCTCGACGATCTGATCTTCGAGATTCTGCGCGGCGACGCCCGCCAGATCCACATGCTGCTGGTGCGCCGCGATCCGCTGGCCGGCCAGCGCGAGCGCGAAGCGCAGCACGTGCAGACCTGAGCTTAGCCCTCACGGGCTCGCTTTCTTCGCTTCCTCAACACCTCACGCCGACCGCGCAACAATGGCCGACCCGATAACTTCCCGTTCGCGCCGCGGCGTGAGCGCTTCTGCCGCTCAAGACGTCCGCGGCCGCGCGCTGCCCCGCTGGCATTACCTCGTTGCCGTCGTCGCCGGCGCAGCCAATACGCTTTCATTCGCGCCGACGCCGCATGGCGGCTGGCTCGAACTCGCGATCTTCGCGTTTTACTTCGCGTGGCTCACGCGCAGCACCGGCTGGAAAAGCGCGGCCCTCACGGGCGGCGCGTTCGGCTTCGGCAACTTCGTCAGCGGCGTGTGGTGGCTGTACGTCAGCATGCATTTCTACGGCGGCATGAGCGCGCCGCTCGCTGGCGCGGCCGTCGTGCTGTTTTCGTTGTATCTGGCGATTTATCCGGCATTCGCCGCTGCGCTGTGGTCGTTCTGCGCCGGTCATGCGCGCAACGGCGCGGCGGATGACCGCACGCCGTTCTCGCCGACCTGGCATGGCGCGCTGGCGTTCGCGAGCGCGTGGGCGATCGGCGAATGGCTGCGCGGCACGGTGTTCACCGGCTTTCCGTGGCTCGCGAGCGGTTATGCACAAGTAGATGGCCCGTTCGCCGGCTTTGCACCGGTGGCGGGTGTGTATGGCGTGGGCTGGGTACTAGCGCTGGTGGCCGCACTGATCGTGCAGGCGCTGATGCAATTGACGGCTTTGCGCCAGGCGAGCGGGAGCGCTGCCGGTGGTGTCGGCGATGTCGGCGGCAATAACCGGAACACCGCTGACGGCGGCCAACCAAACGGCAAACCCGGCGGCGTCCGCGCCGCCCTGCCCGGCGTCATCGCGCTGGCGCTGATCGCGGCCGGTCTGCTGCTGCCGCTCGCGCAATGGACGGTCCCCGCCAACGCGCCACTGACCGTGCGTCTCCTGCAAGGCAACGTCAAACAGGAGATGAAGTTCGAAGAATCCGGCATGCGCGCCGCGATCGACATGTATCAGCAAATGATCACGTCGAAGCCCGCCGATCTGATCGTCACGCCGGAAACGGCGATTCCGGTTTTCATCCAGCAATTGCCGGCGCCGTTCGCGTCGGCAGTGCGCCGTTTTTCGGACTCGACCGGCAGCGCCATCCTGTTCGGCGCACTCGGCGGCACGGTCACGCCGGAAGGCCAGTTGACCGACTATACGAACAGCCTGTTCGGCGTCACGCCCGGTTCCCGCGACGTGTACCGCTACGACAAACACCACCTCGTGCCGTTCGGCGAGTTCGTGCCGTGGGGCTTCCGCTGGTTCGTCAATCTGATGAACATTCCGCTCGGCGATTTCTTCCGCGGCGCGCCGGTGCAGAAGCCGTTCATGGTGCACAACCAGCCGGTCTCGGTCGACATCTGCTACGAAGACATCTTCGGTGAAGAGATTGCCCGCAGCATTCGCGAAAGCGACACGCCGGCCGGCGTGCTGGTGAACTCGACCAACCTTGCCTGGTTCGGCGACACGATCGCGCTGGACCAGCATCTGCAGATCGCGCGCATGCGTTCACTGGAAACCGGCCGGCCGATGCTGCGCGCCACCAACACCGGCATGACCGCCGCGATCGATGCGAACGGCAAAGTGCTCGGCCGCCTCAAGCCGTTCACGATCGGCTCGCTCGACGTGACGGTGCAAGGCACGTCCGGCAGCACGCCGTATGTGACGAGCGGCAATAACACGGTGCTGGCGGTGTCGTTGCTGCTGCTGGCATTTGGATTTGCATTTGGGCCGGGCATTACCCGACGCCGTAAAACGTCCTAAAACGCCTTACCCGGCGATGATGTTTAAAGCCATGCGATTAGATTGATCACCGCACAAAACATAACGCCCGGAAACAAAAACGCGCGCTGCTGGCATTCCAGAGCGCGCGTTTTTCATTCATGGGCTGTTACTGATTCGAAGCAATCCGCTGCTGAATATGTTGCGCGCGCTCCGGCGACGACGGATGCGAGCTGAACATGCTCGATTGACCGCCATCCAGTTGCGCGAGCTTGTTGAACGCCGTCACCAGTCCCGACGGATCCAGTTTCTTCTTTTTCTGCAAATCGAACGAATAATCGTCGGCGGCGCTTTCCTGGGTTTGCGAGAATTGCGCGTTAATCAGCTTCTCGGAGAAGTCGCCCAGTTGCGAGCCGGACAGCGATCCCGCCAGGCCACCCGCCGAGCTCGCCGCGCCGCGCACCGCCGACGTCGCATAAGCAACCTGCATCGCCTTCTTCGTGTGGCCGAGCGCCACGTGACCCATTTCGTGGCCGACCACGCCGCGCACTTCGTTGTCGTTCATCATGTCCATCAAGCCGCTGTAGACGCGCACGCAACCGTTGGCCATGGCCCATGCGTTGACATCTTTGGTCATGTACACCTTGTAGTTGACCGGCGTGCCGTTGATGTTGTCGCCCAGTTGCGTGGCGATCTTGTTCAGGCGCTTCTGGTACTTGCTGTTCGCGGCGGCGATCTTGTTTTCGCCGTCCAGTTGCGCGCAGGACTTGTCGGTCAACGCGCGCACGTCGGCGTCGCTCAGCGTGGCGGCCTGGGTGGCCATCTGGCCGGACTTGATCAACGCGGACGGATCGACAGTGCCGACATTCGAGCAGGCCGCAAACCATGCGCAGGCGGAAGCGGCAATGACAAAGCGATAAGGTTTCATGGTGGAAGTCTCTGTGCGAAGTTGTTTGATTTGAGCGGCGCGTTCTCTCATACGGCGCCTATTCGCAATGGCTGCAATTCATCGGCCAATTCACCGAATATGTTGATTGCATAAACCACATAAGCCATTGCGCCACGCGACAGACAAAAAAAATGCGCCTGACGGGCAGGCGCATTTTTACCACAAACGTAAGCTTTAATTCATTATTCTGGAAGCTTGATTGACAGCATTTTGCAATACTCAAACTTCCCAGCCAGCGTGACTCAATTCGCGACTCAATTCGCCGGCACCGTATCGATAAACGACTGCCGCAGCGAGAGCTTCTGGAAATGCTTATCCAGATTCGGATACGGTTCGCGCCAGTTCAACTCGGGCATGCGGAAATCCAGATAACCCAAAGCGCATCCCACGGCGATATCGGCGAGCGTGTAGTGATTGCCCGCGCACCACGTCTTGCTGCCCAGACCCTGCGACATCGCGATCAGCGCTTCGTCGATCTTACGTTGCTGGCGCGCGACCCACGCGTCCACGCGCAACTCCGGCGCGCGCTGCGTGCTTTCGAGGCGAATCAGCACCGCCGCGTCGAGAATGCCGTCGGCGAGCGCTTCCCAGCAGCGCACTTCCACGCGCTCACGGCCGGACTGCGGAATCAGCTTGCCGACCGGCGACAGCGTATCCACGTATTCGCAGATCACCCGCGAGTCGAACACCGCTTCGCCGTCTTCCATCACGAGGCACGGCACTTTGCCGAGCGGATTGAAGGTGTGAATCGTGGTGTCGGGCGCCCAGACGTTCTCGGGCACCAGTTCGTAGTCGATCTTCTTGTCGGCCAGCACGATCCGCGCTTTACGCACATACGGGCTACCGAGCGAACCGATGAGTTTCATCATTACCATCTGCCTTTGTCTGAATCCGGCGAAAGTATAAGTGCTTGGCGGCCTTCGCGAGTGTACCGGCGCCTCTTCGCAAGCCGCATGCAGACTCGCTGTGGATGGATTGCAACAGCGGCACGGCGACGCTGCGACCAGTATCCGCGCAAAATAAGTCCGTGCATTGGGCGCTACAATCGCACGATGAACCAGCCGACCGAACCCACCCTCGCCATCGACGTCTACCGAACGCGCCGCGAGCGCGTCCTCGCCGCGCTGCGCGCGACGGGCGGCGGCGTCGCCATCGTCCCCACCGCACCGGAAGCGCTGCGCAACCGCGACGCCGATTATCCGTACCGGCACGACAGCTATTTCTACTACCTGACCGGTTTCACCGAACCGGAGGCGCTGCTGGTGCTCGACGCCAGCGCCGCGTCCGGCGAACCGGCGTCGGTCCTGTTCTGCCGCGAGAAGAACGTCGAGCGCGAAACGTGGGAAGGCTTCCGCTTCGGTCCCGAGGGTGCGCGGACAGCGTTCGGTTTCGACGCCGCGTTAGCAATCGGCGACGTCGACGTGCAACTGCCGCGGCTGCTCGCCGACAAGCCGTCGCTGCACTACGCGCTCGGCAGCTCGGCGCAACTGGACAAACAGGTGCGCGGCTGGCTCGACACGGTGCGCGCGCAAGGCCGCAGCGGCGTCGCAACACCCACCGCCGCCGGCGATCTGATCCCGCTGCTCGACGAGATGCGGCTCGTCAAAGACGACCACGAACTCGCCGTCATGCGCCGCGCCGGGCAGATTTCGGCACAGGCGCATCGCCGCGCGATGGCCGCGTGCCATCCGGGCATCCGCGAATACGAACTCGAAGCCGAACTGCTCTACACGTTCCGCAAATTCGGCGCGCAGGCGCCGGCTTATACGTCGATCGTCGCGGCAGGCGCCAATGCCTGCGTGCTGCACTACCCGGCCGGCAACGCGGTGGCGCAAGACGGCGACCTGATCCTGATCGACGCGGCCTGCGAACTCGACGGCTACGCGTCCGACATCACCCGCACCTTCCCCGCCAGCGGCCGCTTCACGCCGGCGCAGCGCGAGCTGTATGACATCGTGCTGGCCGCGCAGCAGGCCGCCGTCGACGCCACCCGCGCCGGCGCCACCTTCGACGATCCGCATCAGGCGGCCGTGCGCGTGCTGTCGCAGGGCTTGCTCGACACCGGCATCATCGACCGCGCGAAGTTCGCTTCGGTCGACGACGTGATCGCCGAGCGCGCCTACGCGCCCTTCTATATGCACCGCACCGGCCACTGGCTCGGCATGGACGTGCACGACGTTGGCGACTACCGCGAACGCGGCGCGGCGCGCGACGAAGCGGGCGTGTTGCCGTGGCGCACCTTGCAGGCGTCGATGACGCTGACCATCGAGCCCGGCCTGTACATCCGCCCGACAGAGGGCGTGCCCGAGCGCTACTGGAATATCGGCATCCGTATCGAGGACGACGCGATCGTCACGCCGACCGGCTGCGAGCTGATCACGCGCGACGTGCCGGTCGCCGCCGACGAGATCGAGGCGCTGATGCAGGAAGCCCGCGCGGCCCACGAAACAAGGAAGTAATCCGCAATGAACGATGTTTCCCCGTCGACGGTGATTCTGAAGCCCGCCTCGGCCGCTCATCCGTACGACTTCGACGTGACGATCGTCGGCGCCGGACCGGTCGGGCTGGCGCTGGCCGGCTGGCTGGCGCGCCGCAGCGCGACCCAGGCGCTGAAGATCGCGCTGGTCGACGCGCGCGAGCCGGAGGATTCGATCGCCGATCCGCGCGCAATCGCCGTCTCGCACGGCAGCCGGATGATTCTGGAGCCGCTGCGCTGGCCCGCCGACGCCACCGCGATCCAGCGCATTCACGTGTCGCAGCGCGGACACTTCGGCCGCACGCTGATCGATCATGCCGAGCACGGCTTGCCGGCGCTGGGGTATGTGCTGCGTTACGGGTCGATCGTGCATGGTCTCGCCGAAGCGGTGCATGCGAGCCCGGTGCACTGGTTCCGCTCGACCTCGGCCGCCGCGCCGACCCAGGAGCATGACGGCGTGACGCTGCCGATCGAAACGGCGGGTGTCGCGCGGTCGTTGCGCACGCGGATTCTGGTAAATGCCGAAGGCGGGTTGTTCGGCGATCAGAAGGCCGGCAAACGAACCGGCGAGGACAGTGCTTCGCGCGATTACGGACAAACCGCGCTGGTCGGCACGGTGACTGTCTCCTCGCCGCAACCGCATGTGGCCTGGGAACGCTTCACGTCGCAAGGTCCGATCGCCTTGCTGCCCATGGGCGGCGTGCGCGGCGCCGACTACGCGCTGGTCTGGTGCTGCGCGCCGGAAGAAGCCGCACGCCGCGCGCAACTCTCCGACGCGGACTTTTTGCGCGAACTCGGCGCGGCCTTCGGCGACCGCATGGGCCGCTTCACGCAGATCAAAGGCCGCGCGTCGTTCCCGTTGGGCCTCAACGCGGTCGAGACGCTCGTTCAGGGCCGCGTCGTCGCGATCGGCAACGCGGCGCAAACCCTGCACCCGGTGGCCGGCCAGGGGCTAAACCTCGGTCTGCGCGACGCGCACTCGCTTGCCGACGCGTTGTCCGCGGAAGGCCCCACGCCGCTCGCGCTCGCCACCTTCGCCCAACGCCGCGCGCTCGACCGGCGCCTCACGATCGGCGCGACCGACACGCTCGCGCGCCTGTTCACCGTCGACTTCGCCCCACTCGCGATCGTGCGCGGTCTCGCGCTCACCGCGCTCGAATTCGTGCCGCCGGTGAAAACCGCGCTAGCGCGTCAAATGATGTTCGGACAGCGCCGCTAGGCGCGCCGCCCGCTCGCGCCGCGCGGCCTTTTTACGCGGCGCGGCGCGCACCGTAAGTGAGATGCCGGTTCTATGAATCGGACCACTTTCATAGAAGATTTAATGGGTTACGACACACGCATGTCGGGTGCCGGCTATCTGTTAACGCTAAAATGGTGGTTTTCTCTCGCATTTCGCGAACGCTCCGATTGACAGAATTTGCGCAATCGGCCGCGCCGCGCGTCCACGCTATGCCCACTCTCGGCTCCCACAATCTGCGTAATAACCTGTTCGTCGCTCCCATGGCGGGCGTGACCGACCGGCCGTTCCGGCAACTGTGCAAACGGCTGGGCGCGGGCTATGCGGTGTCGGAAATGGTCGCCTCGAACGCGCAGCTGTGGAAAAGCGAGAAGACCATGCGCCGCGCCAACCATACCGGCGAGGTCGAGCCGATCTCCGTGCAGATCGCCGGCGCCGATCCGCTCATGATGGCCGAAGCCGCGCGCCACAACGTCGCGAACGGCGCGCAGATCATTGACATCAACATGGGCTGTCCGGCCAAGAAGGTCTGCAATGTCGCGGCCGGCTCGGCGCTGTTGCAAAACGAACCGCTAGTGCAGCGCATCGTCGAGGCGGTGGTCGGCGCGGTGGGCATCGGGCCCGACGCGGTGCCCGTCACGCTGAAAATCCGCACCGGCTGGAATCGCGACAACAAGAATGCGCTGAGCGTCGCGCATCTGGCCGAAAACGCCGGCATTGCCATGCTGACCGTGCACGGCCGCACCCGCGCCGATCTCTATCACGGCGACGCCGAATACGAGACCATCGCCGCCGTCAAAGCCGCCGTGCGCATTCCGGTGGTCGCGAACGGCGACATTACGTCGCCGCACAAGGCGCGCGAAGTGCTCGCCGCCACCGGCGCCGACGCGATCATGATCGGCCGCGCCGCGCAGGGGCGTCCGTGGCTGTTTCGCGAGATCGAACATTTTCTGAAAACGGGCGAGTTGCTGCCGGCGCCGCGCATCGACGAAATCCAGCAGGTGATGAACGAGCATCTCGAAGATCACTACGCGTTCTACGGGGAATTTACCGGCGTGCGCACTGCGCGTAAGCACATCGGCTGGTACACTCGCGGCCTTTCTGGCGCCAACGTGTTCCGGCATCGCATGAATACGCTGGACACCACGCGCGAACAACTCCTCGCCGTCAACGAGTTCTTCGACGCACAAAAGGCGATCTCCGACCGCCTTGTCTATGTCGACGAAACGCTCAACGAGAACGGCGAGCCGGACCCAACCGACCGACTAGCAGCATGAGCAAGAACAATATCGAACAATCTGTCCGCGACAGCCTGGGGATATATTTCCAGGATCTCGACGGCTCCAATCCGCACGACGTCTACGACATGGTTATTTCGTGCGTAGAAAAACCCTTGCTCGAAGTGGTGCTCGAGCAGGCCGGCGGCAATCAGTCGCTGGCCGCCGAGTATCTCGGCATTAACCGCAATACGCTGCGCAAGAAGCTGCAACAGCACGGTTTGTTGTAGTTCGTTGTAGTTTTCTCGCGCCCTGCCACGTTTCCCTTCGGCTTTTCGTCTTCATCATGATCAAGCAAGCGCTCATCTCCGTTTCCGACAAGTCCGGCATCGTCGACTTCGCCAAGTCGCTGTCCGACCTCGGCGTCAAGCTCCTGTCGACCGGCGGCACCGCGAAACTGCTCGCGGACGCAGGTCTGCCCGTCACCGAAGTCGCCGATTACACGGGCTTCCCGGAAATGCTCGATGGGCGCGTGAAAACGTTGCATCCGAAGGTACACGGCGGCATTCTGGCGCGCCGCGATCTGCCGGAACACATGGCCGCGCTCGAAAAACACGACATTCCGACCATCGACCTGCTGGTCGTGAATCTGTACCCGTTCGTGCAGACCGTGTCGAAAGAAGAGTGCTCGCTGGAAGACGCGATCGAGAACATCGACATTGGCGGCCCGACCATGCTGCGTTCGGCGGCGAAGAATCACCGCGATGTGACGGTGGTGGTCGATCCGACCGATTACGCGGTCGTGCTCGACGAAATGCGCGCGAACAGCAACGCGGTGTCGTACAAGACGAATTTCCGCCTCGCCACCAAGGTATTCGCGCACACGGCGCAGTACGACGGCGCGATCACGAACTACCTGACCAGCCTGACCGACGAATTGCAACACGCGTCGCGCAACACGTACCCCGCTACGTTCAACCTGGCCTTCGACAAGGTGCAGGACCTGCGCTACGGTGAAAACCCGCACCAGAGCGCGGCGTTCTACCGCGATCTGTCGGTGCCGGCCGGCGCGTTAGCGAACTACAGCCAGTTGCAAGGCAAGGAACTGTCGTACAACAACATCGCGGATTCCGACGCAGCGTGGGAATGCGTGAAGACTTTCGACGTGCCGGCCTGCGTGATCGTCAAGCACGCGAACCCGTGCGGCGTGGCGATCGGCGCGGACGCGCACGAGGCGTACGCGAAGGCGCTGCAGACCGATCCGACGTCGGCGTTCGGCGGCATCATCGCGTTCAACCGCGAAGTGGATGAAGCGGCGGCGCAAGCGGTGGCCAAGCAGTTCGTCGAAGTGCTGATCGCGCCGTCGTTCAGCACGGCAGCGCGCCAGGTGTTCACGGCGAAGCAGAACGTGCGTCTGCTGGAAATCGCTTTGGGCGACGGCCACAACGCGTTCGATCTGAAGCGCGTGGGCGGCGGTCTGCTGGTGCAATCGCTCGACTCGAAGAACGTGCAGCCGCACGAATTGCGCGTGGTCACGAAGCGTCACCCGACGCCGAAGGAAATGGACGACCTGCTGTTCGCATGGCGCGTGGCGAAGTACGTGAAGTCGAACGCGATCGTGTTCTGCGGCAACGGCATGACGCTGGGCGTCGGCGCCGGCCAGATGAGCCGCGTGGACTCGGCGCGTATCGCCAGCATCAAGGCGCAGAACGCCGGTTTGACGCTGACGGGTTCGGCGGTGGCATCGGACGCGTTCTTCCCGTTCCGCGACGGTCTGGATGTGGTGGTGGCGGCAGGCGCGACCTGCGTGATTCAACCGGGCGGCTCGATGCGCGATGACGAAGTGGTCGGCGCGGCGGATGAGCACAACATCGCGATGGTGTTGACCGGTGTGCGTCACTTCCGGCATTGATTTTTTGGCCGGTCTGACGGTGGCGGCGGCGGCCTGGTAGGCTCGTGGTAAGGCAGCTCGCCCTGGATGACTAGCTCAAGTTCAGTGAAACGGCCCGGCGGCATTTCCCGCCGGGCCGTTTTCTTTTGTCTCCGCGAATGCGATTGCGTCCTCGCCGCTGAACTGCACACGTTGCCGCTTTTATTCCGTCGATCTCGACGCCTGCCGGCCGTCACGCGGTGTGCGTGTTGTAGTATCGCAAGCACCTGGTTTTTACGGCATTTGCGGCACCTCATGAGAATTCTCGGCATCGACCCCGGCTTGCGCGTGACCGGCTTCGGCGTGATCGATCAAAGCGGCCACACACTCAATTACGTTGCGAGCGGCGTCATCAAAACCGCCGACGCCGATCTGCCCTCGCGTCTGGGCACCATTTTCGAAGGCATCTCGACGCTGATTCGCCAGCACTCGCCGGATCAGTCGGCGATCGAAAAAGTCTTCGTCAACGTCAACCCGCAGTCCACGCTGCTGCTCGGTCAGGCACGCGGCGCGGCGATCTGCGGACTGGTCGCGGGCGGCGTGCCGGTGGCCGAATACACCGCGCTGCAATTGAAGCAGGCCGTGGTGGGCTACGGCCGCGCGACCAAAGAGCAGATGCAGCAGATGGTGGTGCGGCTGCTGAACCTGTCGGGCGTGCCCGGCACCGACGCCGCCGACGCGCTCGGCATGGCAATCTGTCATGCGCACAGCGGTGCGACGCTGAGTACGCTGGGCGGTATTGCACCGGCGCTCGCGAAGAAGGGCTTGCGCGTGAGACGCGGGCGGCTGGTGGGCTAGGGTCGCAGACAGTTGCTGGCCGGTTTGGCGCCAGGTCCGCTCAATTCCGGCTGGCCAACGCTAATCGGCAAGCCAAGCCAGCAAACACCGTCCCCAACACATACTGCGGCACGCGCGACGGCCGGCGCCCCGCCGAGAGCTTACGGCTCAGCTTGCTCGCCGTCAGAATCACCGCGCCGTTCACCATCAGCCCGATCAGGTTCAGCACGGTGGCAAGCAGCATGATCTGCAATGCGACCGACCCCGCTTCAGGCCGCACGAATTGCGGAAACAGCGCGAGTACGAACAGCGCCATTTTCGGATTCAGAAGATTCGTGAACAGGCCCTGACGGAAAATCCGGCCAATTGGATAACGATTCATCGTCGCATCCGGCGACAGCATCGTGCCTTGCGCGCGGAAGGTCTTCCACGCCAGGTAAAGCAGATAAGCGGCACCCGTGAATCGCACGATGTCGTAGGCCATTGGCACCGCGAGAAAGAGTTGCGACAAACCGAACGCGGCTGCCAACGCGTGGCAGTAAGTGCCGGCTTGAATACCCACCAGCGAAGCAAAGCCGGCCGCGCGACCCTGGCTCACGCTGCGTGAAGCGATCAGCAACATGTCGGGGCCGGGCGTGGCGGTGAGCGCGAGACACGCGCCAGCGAACAGCGCGAGGGTGGTGAGACTCAGCATGGAAGCTCCTTCTGGTTGAATCGGGCGAGAACCCGCCAAAAGGGATCTCAGTCTATTGGGGCAGATCGCGCGGGTCAACCGCCGTTGCGGCTGACCTTGCCGCTGCGGTTACGGCTATCCATGCGGTTGCACTCGAGGCCGCCCTTTCGGTTACGACCGCCATTACCCGCCAGCATCGCGCGCGCCCCACCCGCTACGCTACACTCGCCCTTTCTCTCGAAATCGAATCCGCCATGATCGGTCGCATTGCCGGCGTTCTGCTGGAAAAAAACCCGCCGCATCTGCTCGTCGACTGCAACGGCGTCGGCTATGAAGTCGACGTGCCGATGAGCACGTTCTACAACCTGCCCTCGACCGGCGAACGCGTCGTGCTGCTCACGCAGATGATCGTGCGCGAAGACGCGCATCTGCTGTACGGCTTCGGCACCACCGACGAACGCGCCACGTTCCGCGAACTGCTGAAGATTTCCGGCATCGGCGCACGCATGGCGCTCGCGGTGCTGTCCGGCATGAGCGTGCACGAACTGGCGCAAACCGTAACGATGCAGGACGCGGCTCGCCTCACACGCGTGCCGGGCATCGGCAAGAAAACGGCCGAGCGCCTGCTGCTCGAACTGAAGGGCAAGCTCGGCGCCGACCTGGGCGCGATGGCGGGCGCGGCGTCGGCCTCCGACCACGCCTCCGATATCCTGAACGCACTGCTCGCCTTGGGTTACTCCGAAAAAGAAGCGTTGGCGGCCGTCAAGAACGTGCCGGCCGGCACCGGCGTTTCCGAGGGCATCAAGCTCGCGCTGAAAGCGTTGTCCAAGGGCTGACGCTGCGCTCCGGACCTAGGCCTTGCATGCGACCGGTACAGCTTCGCACAGGCCATGGGCTTAGCGCACCCTGGCCGTTCGGCCGGGTTTCGCCACGAGGCCAGCGCGGTACAATGACCAGATGATCGAAACCGACAAACTTGCCGCCGAGCGCATCATCGCGCCCACGCCCGTCTCGTCGAACGAAGAAGCGTTCGAGCGGGCGTTGCGTCCGCGCCAGCTCGACGAATATGTCGGGCAGGAAAAAGTGCGCGGCCAGCTGGAAATCTTCATCGAGGCCGCCAAGCGCCGCTCCGAATCGCTCGACCACGTGCTGATCTTCGGGCCGCCGGGCCTCGGCAAGACCACGCTCGCGCACATCATCGCGCGGGAAATGGGCGTCAATCTGCGGCAAACGTCCGGTCCGGTGCTCGAACGCGCCGGCGATCTGGCCGCGCTGCTCACCAATCTCGAAGCCAACGACGTCCTGTTCATCGACGAAATCCACCGGCTCTCGCCGGTTGTCGAAGAAATTCTGTACCCGGCGTTGGAGGATTATCAGATCGACATCATGATCGGCGAAGGGCCAGCCGCGCGTAGCGTGAAGCTGGACCTGCAGCCGTTCACGCTGGTCGGCGCGACCACCCGTGCAGGCATGCTGACCAATCCGCTGCGCGACCGTTTCGGGATCGTCGCACGGCTCGAGTTTTATAACGCCGAGGAATTGGCGCGCATCGTCACGCGTTCGGCCTCGCTGCTGAACGCGCAGATTCATCCTGATGGCGCAATCGAAATCGCCAGGCGCGCACGCGGTACGCCGCGGATCGCGAACCGCCTGCTGCGTCGCGTGCGTGATTTCGCCGAGGTGAAAGCCGACGGCAACATCACCGCACAAGTGGCCGACGCCGCGCTGAAAATGCTCGACGTCGACGCGGTCGGCTTCGACCTGATGGACCGCAAGCTGCTCGAAGCGATCCTGCACAAGTTCGACGGCGGCCCGGTTGGCGTCGACAATCTGGCGGCCGCTATCGGTGAAGAGCGCGACACGATCGAAGACGTGCTCGAACCGTATCTGATCCAGCAAGGTTTCCTGCAGCGCACGCCGCGCGGCCGCGTTGCGACGATGCTCACGTACCGGCATTTCGGGTTGGCCGCGCCGGACTCGTCGAGCGCGTTGCCGGGTATCTGGAATTCGGCTGCGACCTGAGTCGGGGCATCAACCTGGAGCGCAGCCCTCGCTGTGCTCCGGCGCTCCTGCGCTTAACGGCCCGGTTCCGGGACCTTCTTGAAGGTGTCGTCCGAACTCGGCGCGTCGAGATGCGACACGTCCGCCCACGACACGATCGTCGCGCGGCCGCTGTCGAAATCCACCACATTCACACTCGTGTTGAGCAACGCGTAATCGCGCGGCGCGTCGAGCGGCAAATCGCAGGCGAAACGGCGCACGCAATCCAGCACGCCGCCATGCGCGACACACGCAATCCGTCCACCGGGATGCGCGGCGACCAGCGGTTCGATCGCATGCAATACGCGGTGGTAAAGCGTGCGTTGCGACTCGCCGTCCGGCGGCGCGAAGCCGGCGTCGCGTGTTTGCCAGTGCGCATATTCGTCGGGGAAACGCAGCGCGATCTCGTCGCTGTCATGGCCCTGGAACGCGCCGTACGAGCGCTCGCGCAGACCTTCGCGAAGCTGCAGGGGCAGGCCGAGCGCGTCCGCGATCGGCTGCGCGGTTTGCTGCGCGCGCTGCAGGTCGCTCGAATAGATCGCGTCGAGTCGCGCGCCCTGCTTCGCCTCGTCGGCCATACGACGCGCGAGACGTTGCGCCTGGGCCAGACCGGTCGTCGCCAGTGGAATGTCAATGTGACCTTGAATGCGCTTGATGCGGTTCCAATCGGTCTCGCCGTGCCGGATGAACAGAATCTGCGTGGTCATGGAATGAAAGTGGGCGCCATTCGCCGGTTATGCCGAACCGCTATTGTCGCAAAAAGCGGCTGGAGGGAGAGGCGAACGCAAGCGCGCCGCCGTGTTGCCAGGGACAAAAACTGCCGGTAAATCAGGCGTTGGTCTGCAGCCAGAACGTGACCGGGCCGTCGTTGACGAGCAACACCTGCATGTCGGCGCCGAACTCGCCGGTCTCGACGATCGGATGCTTGCCACGCGCGGCGGCAACGAAATAATCGAAGAGGCGCTTGCCCTCGTCCGGCGGTGCGGCCGGCGTAAAGCTGGGACGCAGGCCGCTGTTGGTGTCCGCAGCCAGCGTGAACTGCGACACGAGCAGCAAGCCGCCCGCGCGCCCGGCGCCGTCCAGATTCTGCACAGAGAGATTCATCTTGCCGGCCGCGTCGCTAAACACGCGGTAGCCGAGCACCTTGGCGAGCAGTCGGTCGGCGGCCGCCTCGGTGTCGCCGCGTTCGGCGCACACGAGCGCGAGCAAGCCCGCTTCGATCGCGCCGGTCACGCGGTCGGCCACGCGCACTTCCGCGCGCCGCACGCGTTGGATCAGCGCGATCATCGGCGCGACTCCGACTCTGGGTTTGACTCGCGCTGCAGCAGCGTTCGTGTCATTGCTGAGTGATTCCGATCGAGCGCGATCAGGCCGTCAGCGTGACGCGTGCAAAACGGCGCTTACCGACCTGCACGGTGTACTCGCCCGCTTCGACCTTCAGCCCCTTGTCGGACACGGTCGCGCCGTCGATCTTCACGCCGCCCTGCTCGATGTTGCGCAGCGCTTCGCTGGTCGACGGCACCAGGTTCGCCTGCTTGAGCAACTGGCCGATGGCGAGCGGCGCGCCCGCGAGCGTCACCGCCGGGATATCGTCCGGCACGCCGCCCTTCGCGCGATGGTTGAAGTCCTCGAGCGCACGCTCGGCATCAGCTTGCGAGTGGAAGCGCGCGACGATCTCCTGACCGAGCATCACCTTGAAATCGCGCGGATTGCGGCCCGCTTCGATCTCTTTCCTGAAGCCGGCGATCTCGTCTATCGGGCGGAACGACAGCAGTTCGAAGTAACGCCACATCAGCACGTCGGAAATGCTCATCAGCTTGCCGAACATATCTGTCGGCTTTTCGCTAATGCCGATGTAGTTGTTCTTCGACTTCGACATCTTTTCGACGCCGTCGAGCCCTTCGAGCAGCGGCATGGTCAAAATGCACTGCTGTTCCTGGCCGTACTGCTTCTGCAACTCACGGCCCACCAGCAGGTTGAACTTCTGGTCGGTGCCGCCGAGTTCGAGGTCGGCGTTCAGCGCGACCGAGTCGTAGCCTTGCATCAGCGGGTACAGGAGCTCGTGGATCGAGATCGGCACGCCGCCCTGGAAGCGCTTGGTGAAATCTTCGCGCTCGAGAATACGCGCCACCGTGTAACGCGATGCGAGCTTGATCATGCCGTCGGCGCCGAGCGGCATCGACCATTCGCTGTTGTAGCGGATCTCGGTCTTATCGCGATCGAGCACCAGCGCGGCCTGCTCGAAATACGTCTTCGCGTTCGATTCGATCTGTTCGCGCGTGAGCGGCGGCCGCGTGGCGTTGCGGCCCGACGGATCGCCGATCAGCGACGTGAAATCGCCGATCAGGAAAATCACCGTGTGGCCGAGGTCCTGCAACTGGCGCATCTTGTTCAACACGACCGTATGGCCGATATGGATGTCCGGCGCGGTCGGATCGAGCCCGAGCTTGATACGCAGCGGCTTGCCGCTCGCGGCGCTCTTCGCGAGCTTTTGCGCGAATTCGTCTTCGATCAGCAGTTCGTCGACACCGCGTTTGGTGACGGCGAGCGCGTGATGAACTTCGTCGGTGAGCGGAAGGACGGCAGCGGGGTTAGGCTTGGTGGACTCGGTGCTCATGCTGGAAACTTGAAGTCGCGAAAAAAAAGAGATTGTCCCATAGATGCGCGCCGCCGCGCCCACTGGCGCCGTCGCAAGCGGCCCGGCGGTGCGCGATTTCTGCACATTTTCCGCGCGACGTGCCCGGCTGTTGGCATCACGGCGCTTTATATTCGACCGCGCTTCGCGGGATAATCTGCTACAACCAATCGCAACGAACCTCGACAGGAGCAGCAACGTGGCGCAAGACACCGCAGACGGCGTCTACCTTGGATTGATGTCCGGCACGAGCATGGACGGTGTGGACGGCGTGGCCGTGAGATTTGCCGAAGGCAAGGCGCCCGTGGTGCTGGCCGAGGCGTTCGTCGGCTTCGCAGCGGGCCTGCGCGACGCGTTGTTCGCGCTGCAGCAGCCCGGCGACAACGAGATCGAACGCGAAGCCCTGGCCGCCAACGCGCTCGCCACCCGCTACACGGTGTGCTGCCACGAACTGCTGCGCGAAAGCCGCGTGTCCGCCACGGAAGTGCGCGCGATCGGGGTACACGGGCAGACGGTGCGGCATCGGCCGGAAAAGGGCTATACGCGGCAGATCAACAACCCGGCGCTGCTCGCGGAAATGATGCATATCGACGTGATCGCCGACTTCCGCAGCCGCGACGTCGCGGCCGGCGGCCAGGGCGCGCCGCTGGTGCCGGCGTTTCACGCCACGGTGTTCGGCGCGAAGAACGAAACCCGGGTGGTCTGCAATCTTGGCGGGATCAGCAACATCACGGTTCTCAATGCGACAGGCGGCGTGCGCGGCTTCGACTGCGGGCCGGCGAACGCGCTGCTCGACGAGTGGGCGCAGCGCCATCTCGGCAAGCCTTTCGACGAAAACGGCCATTTCGCGGCCGGCGGCCAGGTGGATCGCACGTTGCTGAATGCGCTGCTTGATGAGCCATTTTTCGCGCAGCAACCGCCCAAAAGTACGGGGCGTGACCTGTTCAACCCCGAATGGCTCGATGCGAAGCTCCAGCCGTTCGCCTCGCTTGCCCCGGCCGATGTGCAAGCGACGCTTGTCGCACTGACCGCGGTGACGGTGGCGCGTGAAATCGAGCGGCATGCATCGGATGCCAAGGCGGTCTATGTGTGTGGCGGCGGCGCGCGCAATCCTGAGATTCTGAAAGCGCTGCAGCAGGCGTTGGAGGACAGCGGCGTGAGCGGCGTCCCGGTGATGACGACCGACGCGCTCGGCGTCCCGCCGAGCCAGGTCGAGCCGCTGGCCTTCGCGTGGCTGGCCATGCGCTGCGTGGCGCGGCTGCCGGGCAACCTGCCGGCGGTCACAGGCGCGGCAGCGGCACGCGTGCTGGGCGCGATCTACCCGCGCTGAATTGCGTACGCGCAAATCAACGCGGCGGTGTAGCGCACACGTACGCGTAGGTGCAGACAATAAAAAACGGGGCCGAGGCCCCGTTTTTTATTCGTACAACTCGCGCTCAGGCCGCAGCAATCACACCGAGAACGACGAGCCGCAACCGCAGGTGGTCGAAGCGTTCGGGTTCTTGATGACGAACTGCGCGCCGTTGATGTCGTCCTTGTAGTCGATCTCAGCGCCAACCAGATACTGGTAGCTCATCGAATCGATCAGCAACTGGACGCCGCTCTTGTTCATGACGGTGTCGTCTTCGTTGACGGCTTCGTCGAACGTAAAACCGTACTGAAAGCCCGAGCAGCCGCCGCCTTGCACGAACACGCGCAATTTCAGCTCCGCATTGCCTTCTTCTTCGATCAGTTGCTTGACCTTGTCAGCCGCTGCGTCGGTAAAAACGAAGGGGGCGGGCATTTCGGTCACGGGTGTTTCGGTGACTGCGTTCATTCGGACTCTCCAAAAAGCTTCTAGCCGCTATTGTAGGGCTGATCTCAATATCGTGCTTAACCCCACAGAATCAATGGGTTCTTCCCGAGGAATCGAGCGGGAGCGCGGCTTGGCGTCGCCACCCGGTTCGAATCGCGCAAAGCGCCGCAGCGCGGCAGCCCAATTTGCTGCGACCGGACAGCGCGACGGAGCCGCGGAGCCAGCCAACGGAGAAACCACCAAACGGCGAAGCTATAAAAAAAGCCGCCTTCGCGAAAGCGTTGGCGGCTTTTGCAGCGCACCGGCCCGAGAGCCGGCTCGCACCCGAAACGATTAACGCTTCGAGAATTGCTTCCGGCGACGTGCCTTGTGGAAGCCGACCTTCTTACGTTCGACTTCACGAGCGTCACGCGTCACGAAGCCAGCCTTCGACAGTTCCGGCTTCAGCGTTGCGTCGTAGTCCATCAGCGCGCGGGTGATGCCGTGGCGAACCGCACCGGCTTGACCCGTTTCACCGCCACCGTTCACGTTGACTTTGATGTCGAACGTGACGCCGTGGTTCGTGAGTTCCAGCGGCTGACGCACGATCATCAGCGACGTTTCGCGCGAGAAGTAATCGGCGATAGGCTTGCCGTTCACAATGATGTCGCCCTTGCCTGCCTTGATGAAGACGCGTGCGACGGCGCTCTTGCGGCGGCCCGTGCCGTAATTCCAGTTACCGATCATGTGGGCTCCCCTTAGATCTCGAGCGCTTTCGGCTGTTGCGCCGAATGCGGATGCGTTGCTTCAGCGTAGACCTTCAGCTTCTTGATCATCGCGTAGCCGAGCGGACCCTTCGGCAGCATGCCCTTGACCGCTTTCTCGAGCGCACGGCCCGGGAAGCGTTCTTGCATCTTGCTGAACGTCGTTTCATAAATACCGCCCGGGTAGCCCGAGTGGCGATAGTACTTCTTGTCAGTAGCCTTGTTGCCCGTGACTCTCAACTTACCCGTGTTGATAACGATGATGAAATCACCGGTGTCGACGTGCGGAGTGAATTCAGGCTTGTGCTTGCCGCGAAGACGGAGTGCCACTTCGCTGGCGACACGCCCGAGAACCTTATCCGTCGCGTCAATCACGTACCATTCACGCGTAACCTCATGGGCTTTTGCGGAAAACGTCTTCATGATCGATCCAAAAAAAATGCTGCGCCCAATGTGTTTTTTCCTGCTTGTAGTGTGCGCATCGAGGCGCGTGCAGGCTCTCCCTAGTTCTTCCTCCGCGGGCGCGGATGCGGAAAAGCCTTGAATTATAATGGAATTTCCTTCCGCAAGTCAAAACGTGCGGGAGTTTGCCGGAAATATCCGTCGATTTGCGGGCCAGACCGGCGTGATTTGATGCGCTTTGGCGTCTATCCGAGCAAAACGGCGCGAGGACGGGGCAGGCATACGAGCGCAAAACACGGGCGAAAAAAAACCCGAACGAGCGGTTCGGGTTTAATCCACCAAAGGAGGAGGTGGAGGAGACAGCGGAGGTTGCGCAACTGCTGCAACCGATGGAAACGATTATATGAGGCACCCTTGTGCGACGCAAGAACATTTGCATTGTGAAACGCGATTTCACAGTGTGACAATTGAGCCACAACAATAAAAATCTCAAAATTCCCTTATAAATCAATAGATAAACCGCTCTCACCCCTCGTTTCGAACAGACATCGCCTAGAGTAAAACCCCTAAAACGATCAGGGCATTCCCGAATCGGCTGAACATGCGGCGGCGCAACACGCAAGCCGTCATTACGCATAAGTTCCGGCCAAAGTCGCCTCGGGCGAATCCGCAAACCCCGGGCTACAATGCCGTCTCGATATTGCGCAGCGCGGTGGAGCACAGCATGGAATGCAAAGTAAGCTGGATGGGGCAAGACGGCATGGCGTTCGCGGCCGAAACGGGTAGCGGCCATCTGGTGGCCATGGACGGCGCGCCCGAGGGCGGCGGCCGCAATCTGGCGCCGCGTCCGATGGAAATGGTGCTGCTCGGCACGGGCGGCTGCACGGCGTACGACGTCGTGATGATCCTGAAGAAAAGCCGCCAGGAAATCGCCGGCTGCTCAGTGACGCTGAAGGCCGAGCGCGCCAGCGAAGATCCGAAGGTTTTCACCAGGATTCATTTTCACTTCACGGTGACCGGCAAGAACCTGAACCCGGCCACTGTGGAACGCGCAATCAATCTGTCGCACGATAAATACTGCTCGGCGTCGATCATGATCGCGAAGACCGCTGAACTGACGCACTCGTTCGACATCGTCGCGGGCTGAGCGCGAACTCGGCGCAGCGGCGTAAAAGTGCAGCACGAGCAAACCCGCACCGTGCGCTGACCGCCGGATCGGCGAGCGGGTAAAACCCGCGCCGCAAAAGAAAATGCCGACGTCCTGACGGACGCCGGCATTTTTTGTTTGGGTGGCAAAGCAAGCCGATAAGCCGGATTCTGTGCACGCGCTACGTCCGAAAACGCCGCGCGCGTAGCAGTCATTCCTCTAGGCGCGCCATTACTGACGCGCTCAAGCTTCCTACCCGCAGACGTGACGGGGGCACCGCCCTGCATCTCGAAGATGCTAGCCTGCCTACTTGGAATTGCTCCGGGTGGAGGTTACCGTGCCGGTCTGCCTTGCAGCAGCCGCGGTGCGCTCTTACCGCACCGTTTCACCCTTACCTGATCCCGGCTTGCGCCGGGCCATCGGCGGTTTGCTTTCTGTTGCCCTGTTCCGCGTGTCACCACGGATGGCCGTTAGCCATCACCCTGCCCTGTGGAGTCCGGACTTTCCTCGCCCTCTTTGGCCGAAGCCGCAGAGGCCGCGACTGCCTAGCCTGCTTTGCTGGGCCGGATTTTAACACCTGTGGGACGGATGCTCCGCATCGGCGGTCGAAATAGCCAGGTGGACAAGGCCACACGGGCGCGCTTTCGCGGCGTCGCCGGACATTTTCGACGTCCGTTACCACGCCACACCACGCATTTGGATTTAACGAATTCGTCGTCCGGAACGAAATACTGAAGCGTCGTCGTAGAACGCGGGCGCTTCGTTGTCAGGCCACCAGCCCGGAATGCCCAGCACAGGGAGCGGCGCGAACATACGGCTCGTCAACGCTTCGGTGTTCAGCAGCGCCGTGCCGACTGATGCGTCCAGCCAGGCGTTTCGCTCTATGACGTCCCAATCGAAATACTCGGGCGGCACGTCGACGATCCACGCGTGCCCCGTGCAGGCCTTGAACGGCGCGATCAGTTTTTCCAGCAACGCATGACCGAAGCAGCGCACTTCGCAGCTAGCGCCCCACGCGTCACGCCGGGCGACCAGCAGCGTCTGCCAGTCGAAACCTCGCAGCGCGTTGCTCAACACCGGATCGGCACATGCAAACAGCAACGCGTTTTCATCGAACAAAGTCAGCGTATCGCGCACGCCGCCGCGGGTTGGACCGACGCCCAACACGTCGATGGCCGCCGACTGCCGCGCGTTCAGCGCCGCCTTGATCCGCGGAAACGCAAACCACATCGACGCGTTGAAGAAGTCGTGCAGATTGTGGCGCGTCGGCACGCAGCCCGTCGCCGAGATATGCGCCTCGTATGACGCGCCGGGCGGCAGATCGTCTTGCGCGATGAACGCGAGGCGCTCGCCGCGCCCCGTGGTTTGCCCCATCACGGCGGCGTCGGCGTTCATTTCAGCGAGCAATGCCGTGTAGCTCGTTAGCGCGGCCTGCTGCCAACGCTCGCCGCGCCCGGCAAACTGCGCGAACCACGGCATCGACCAGTCGATCCCGGCGAAGCCCGCGCGCTGAACCTCGCTCACCTGCATGGAACTCAACGCCGGCAAGCTCAGACCAGGCGCCAACCAATCGACTCGCCGCCACGCAGCGGCACCACCGGCGTATCGCCGACCGGCAACTCCGCCGGCAGCGTCCACTCCTCGCGACGCAGCGTGACCTGCTCAGTGCTGCGCGGCAGGCCGTAGAAGTCCGCACCGAAGAAGCTCGCAAAGCCTTCGAGCTTATCTAGCGCGCCGGCGTTGTCGAACGCTTCCGTATAAAGCTCGAGCGCGTGCAGCGCCGTATAGCAACCCGCGCAGCCGCACGCGTGTTCCTTCAAGCCCTTCGGATGCGGCGCGCTATCGGTGCCGAGGAAGAAGCGCGAATTGCCCGATGTCGCCGCCTCGACCAGCGCCACGCGATGCGTTTCGCGCTTCAGCACCGGCAAGCAGTAGTAATGCGGACGAATGCCGCCCAGGAAGATCGCGTTGCGGTTGTACAGCAGATGGTGCGCGGTGATCGTCGCGCCCAGCAGCCCCGGCGCCACGCCGGCTTCGCGGATATAGTCGACCGCGTCTTTCGTGGTGATGTGCTCGAACACCACCTTCAGCGCCGGAAACGCAGCGCGCAGCGGCGTCATCACACGGTCGATGAACACCTTCTCGCGATCGAACAGATCGATCGACGCATCCGTCACTTCGCCATGCACCAGCAGCGGCATGCCGACTTCCTGCATGACTTCAAGCGTCTTGGCGCACTTCATGACGTCGGTGACGCCCGCGTCCGAGTTGGTCGTCGCGCCCGCCGGATACAGCTTCACGCCATGCACGAAACCGCTTTCGCGCGCGCGGCGGATTTCGTCGGGCGGAGTGTTGTCGGTGAGATACAACGTCATCAGCGGTTCGAACTTCGCGCCTTCCGGAATCGCGGCGACGATCCGCTCGCGGTACGCCGCGGCCATGGCCGTGGTGGTCACCGGCGGCTTCAGATTTGGCATGATGATCGCGCGGCCGAACTGGCGCGCGGTGTCCGGCAGAACGGCGGCCATCATGGCGCCGTCGCGAACATGCAGGTGCCAGTCGTCCGGGCGGGCGAGCGTGATGGAGTCGATGGAAGCGTTGGATGCGGTCATGGCGAGTGGGGACGAGGCTCAGCGAAAAAAGCCAATTGATGCGGTCAAACCGTCATTTGCGGCACAAACCCACGTCAATTTTGCTATTTGGCGCTTCTGGCTCGATGATATGCTTGGAAAATCATCATTGTAACGGCTCGCCCCGTTCACAGGCTCACCCGCAACATGTGCCAACTTCTCGGAATGAACTGCGCCGCGCCGACGGACGTCACGTTCTCGTTCACCGGCTTTGCGGCCCGCGGCGGCGTCACCGATCACCATGCCGACGGCTGGGGCATCGCCTTCTTCGAAGATAAAGCGTGCCGTTTGTTCATCGACCACCAATCGTCGGCCACCTCGCCGATCGCCGAAATGGTCAAACGCTATCCGATCAAATCGAAGAACACCATCGCGCACATTCGCAAGGCGACGCAAGGGCATATCCTGCTCGAAAACTGCCACCCGTTCATGCGCGAATTGTGGGGGCGTCACTGGATCTTCGCGCATAACGGCGATCTGAAAGACTATTCGCCGGTGTTGTCGGGCGTGTATCAACCGGTCGGGACGACCGACAGCGAACTCGCCTTCTGCGCCCTGCTCGAAGGTTTGCGTAAGGCCTTTCCCGGCGCGCAACAGCCACCGCTCGACGAACTGTTCGCCGCGCTCGAAACCCTCACGCGCGAAATCACGCAGTTCGGCGTGTTCAATTTCCTGATGTCGAACGGTCAGGCGCTGTTCTCGCATTGCTCGACGCATCTGCACTACATCGTGCGGCGCTGGCCGTTTTCCACCGCTCATCTGGTCGACGCGGACGTGTCGATCGACTTCGCTAAATACACAACGCCGGAAGACCGCGTCGCGGTAATCGCGACCAAGCCGCTGACCGATAACGAAGTCTGGACCGCGTTCAAACCGGGCGATCTGATGATGTTCCAGCACGGCGAAGTGATCGGCCGCGTCAACGTGCCGGTGCCGGCTTCGGTGCTTGAGAAGTTGCGGAACCCGGCGCTGGATGCATCGGCATCGGCCACGACGATTGCCGCGACCGACGATGCGAAAGAGCCGGCCCTGGCCGAACTCGATCTCGAAGCCGCGGACGATACGGCCGCGTTCGAGTCCTGATCGCTAAGCACCGAATAGACGTAGAAACAGAAAAGCCGCTCCCAGGAGCGGCTTTTCTGTTTCTGATTCCAGCCAACGAAGCCGCGCGCGATCCAACCCGCGCGGCCCGTCTGCAACTCAGTGCAGAATCTTCGCCAGAAAATCCTTCGCACGATCCGACTTCGGATTCGCGAAGAAGTCTTCCTTGCGGTCGTCTTCGACGATCAAACCCTGATCCATGAAGATCACGCGGTGCGCGACCTTCTTCGCGAAGCCCATTTCGTGCGTGACGCACATCATGGTCATGCCTTCCTGCGCGAGTTCGACCATCACGTCGAGCACTTCGTTGATCATTTCCGGATCGAGCGCCGAGGTCGGCTCGTCGAACAGCATGGCGATCGGATCCATCGACAACGCGCGCGCAATCGCCACCCGCTGCTGCTGACCGCCCGACAACTGCCCCGGAAACTTATCCGCATGCGCGCGCAAGCCCACGCGATCGAGCAGCTTCAGGCCCTTCGCGTTCGCTTCGTCTTTCGAACGGCCAAGCACCTTCACCTGCGCGAGCGTCAGGTTCTGCACGATCGATAGATGCGGAAACAGCTCGAAATGCTGGAACACCATGCCGACCTTCGAACGCAGTTTCGACAGATTGGTTTTCTTATCCGTCAGCGATTGGCCGTTGATGATGATCTCGCCCTTCTGGAACGGCTCGAGGCCGTTGACGGTCTTGATCAGCGTGGACTTGCCCGAACCCGACGGTCCGCACACCACCACCACTTCACCTTTTTTGACTTCCGTCGTGCAGTCGGTCAGCACCTGGAATTGACCGTACCACTTCGAAACATTCTTGATTGAGATCATCTTGCGACCTTTTTCTGAAGACCTTTGACGAGGCTCGACGCGATCACACAGACCACGAAGTAACATGCGCCCGCGAACAGTACCATTTCGATATTCGTACCGTCACGGTCGCCAATATTGGTGGCGGTGCGGAAGAAGTCGGCGAGGCTGATCACGTAGACGAGCGACGTATCCTGAAACAGCACGATACCTTGCGTGAGCAGCAGCGGCACCATGGCGCGGAAAGCCTGCGGCAGCACCACGAGACGCATGGCCTGCCAATAGTTCATGCCGAGCGCGAACGACGCGTTGACCTGCCCGCGCGGCACCGCCTGAATGCCGGCGCGGATGATCTCCGAGTAATAGGCCGCCTCGAACAGCGAGAACGCGACCATGGCCGACGCAAGGCGAATGTCGATGTCCGGCGACAAACCGAGCACGTTCTGCAGCACTTGCGGCACGATCAGGAAGAACCACAGCAGCACCATCACCAGCGGAATGGAACGGAAGATCGTCACATAAGCCTTCGCGAACCACACGAAAGGCTTGAACGACGACAACCGCAACATTGCG
The DNA here is from genome assembly GCF_000745015.1 of Burkholderia sp. 9120. NCBI lineage: Bacteria > Pseudomonadati > Pseudomonadota > Betaproteobacteria > Burkholderiales > Burkholderiaceae > Burkholderia > Burkholderia sp. 9120. The sequence goes on from NZ_JQNA01000001.1 coordinate 1,715,660, forward strand.
AGAATAGTGCCCCAGATGATACCGAACACGATCGCGATCAGCGTGATCTGGAAAGTGACAATCGCGCCGGTCCACAGCGTAGGCAGTGCGCCCGGAATACCGCTCCAGTCGAAATGGTGCATTACTTGCCTCCGATATAGCCAGGCAACCGGGTTCTGGCTTCGACCCAGCGCATCAGTTGCATCACGACCAGATTGATCAGCACATAGGCCAGCGTGACCGCGATAAACGACTCATACGTTTGCGACGTGTAATCGACCAGCTGACGCGCCTGCGCGGACAGATCCAGCAGACCGATCGTCGAAGCAACCGCCGAGTTCTTGAAGATGTTCAGAAACTCCGACGTGAGCGGCGGCACGATGATGCGGTACGCGACCGGCAGCAGCACGTAGCGATAGGTCTGCCATTGCGTGAAGCCCATGGCCAGACCCGCGGCGCGCTGACCCTTCGGCAACGCGTTGATGCCCGAGCGCACCTGCTCGCAAACACGCGCGGCGGTGAACAGCCCGAGACACAGAATCGACGACGAGAAGAACTGCGCGCCCGGCGGCAGTTGCTTGAACCAGTTGCCGATGGATACGGGCAGCAACTCCGGTATCACCAGATACCAGATGAAGAACTGCACGATCAGTGGGATATTGCGGAAAACCGCGACGTAAACCGTGCCGGCGCCCGACGCCCATTTGTTCGGCACCGTACGCAGCACGCCAAAAAACGATCCGACGATCAGCGCGATCACCCATGCCGACAGCGACACGGTAATCGTCACCCAGAAGCCGGACAGCAGCCAGCCCAGGTAGGTGGTCGGCTCGCCGGTGGAGACCGGACTCAGCAGAATGCCCCAGTTCCAGTGATATGACATGACCAAGACTCCAGCAAAAAGAAACGGAAGAAGCGCGTGGCCCCTTCCGTTCCGTTCAGCGTTTCAAAAAAACAGCTAAGGTTTAATCGATTGCCTTGTCATTCGGGCTCTTGAAGAGCGCCTTCATGTCATCGCTTTCCGGGAAGTTCAGGTTCAGGCCCTTCGGCGGAATCGGCGATTCGAACCACTTCTTGTAGATCGCATCGGCTTCGCCCGAGGTTTCGACCTTCGCGATCGCGTCGTCCACGACCTTCTTGAATTCAGGATCGTTCTTGCGAATCATGCAGCCGTACGCTTCGTGCGATTGCGGCGTGCCGACGATCACGAAGTCGGTCGGGGTGTTCGACTTGGCGCGTTCGCCCGCAAGCAATGCGTCGTCCATCATGAAGGCAGCGGCACGGCCGGTGGAGAGCGTCAGGAACGACTCGCCATGGTCTTTCGCGCTGATGATGTTCATGCCCATACTCTTGTCCTGATTCATCTTGCGAAGCAGGCGCTCGGAGGTGGTGCCGGCGGTCGTCACGACCGTCTTGCCCTTCAGGTCGGCCCAGTCCTTGATGCCGGAGTCTTTCTTGGTCATCAGACGCGTGCCGATCACGAAGATCGTGTTCGAGAACGCGGCCTGTTGTTGACGTTCAGCATTGTTGGTGGTCGAGCCGCATTCCATGTCGACGGTGCCGTTCTGCACCAGCGGAATACGGTTTTGCGACGTGACCGGCGTGAGCTTCACCTTCAGGTTCGGCATGTTCAGCTTCTGCTTGACGGCTTCCACCACCTTCAGCGCGAATTCCTGCGAGTAGCCGATGACGTTCTGTTTGTCGTCGTAATACGAGAACGGGATCGACGATTCGCGGTGACCCAGCGAAATGACGCCCGTGTCCTTGATCTTTTTCAGCGTACCCGCGTCTTGCGCATGCGCGCCAACGGTAAACAGTCCGAGAGTCGCGAGCAGCAGCGCAGCTTTTTTAACCTTCATGTGGTGATCTCCTTGGCAAGAACCGGCGCCAGTTTAGCAAAGTAATTATTTTGAAAGTATCGCGATAAACCATGGTGTTGTGCCTACGCCGCTACGGTTTCGCGGCGCTTGCGGCAGCGGCGTTACGCCGCTGCCGGACATGCAAAGGCGGGCGGCATCGATACGATGCCGCCCGCCGGGTCAAACACGCCGTCTTGTGGACCGCGTTGAAGCTAACGATTTGACGCTGAAACTGAAGCTGAAACGTCCAGCGGACCCGCGAGTACGCAAGTCCGCCGTTTCACGCAGAACGATCAGGGATACAGGCCGCGCAGTTCGCGCGCTTCCAGAATCCGCTTACACGCGACGATAAACGCCGCGGTCCGCACCGACACCTTCTGCTCGCTCGACACTTGCCATACCGCGGCGAAGGCTTCGCGCATCACGCGTTCCAGACGCTGGTTGATCTCGTCTTCCGTCCAGAAGAAGCTCGAGAAATCCTGCACCCATTCGAAGTACGACACGGTCACGCCGCCGGCGTTGGCCACCACGTCCGGAATCACGAGAATGCCGCGATCGTGCAGGATGTCGTCCGCAGCCGTGGTGGTCGGGCCGTTGGCGCCTTCCACGACGATCTTCGTCTTGATCTTGGCCGCATTCTTCTCGTTGATCTGGTTTTCCAGCGCAGCCGGAATCAGAATGTCCGATTCGACGTTCCAGAATTCTTCGTTCGTGACGGCGTCCGCTTCCGGGAAACCGCCCACGCCGCCCGTCTTAGCGACGTGATCGAGCAAGGCAACTGCGTCGATACCGGTCGACTTGTACAGCGAGCCGGTGTGATCCTGCACCGCGACCAGCTTCGAACCCGCTTCCTGGAACAGACGCGCGGCGATCCCGCCGACGTTGCCGAAGCCCTGCACCGCAATCCGCGCGCCTTCGATATCGACACCGATGCGGCGTGCCGCTTCGCTAGCGACCACGAACACGCCGCGGCCCGTCGCTTCACGACGGCCCAGCGAACCGCCGAGGATGATCGGCTTGCCGGTCACGACGCCCGTGGCCGTTTGGCCCTGGTTCATCGAGTACGTGTCCATCATCCACGCCATGATCTGCTCGTTCGTGTTCACGTCCGGCGCGGGAATGTCGGTATTCGGTCCGATGATGATGCCGATTTCGCTGGTATAGCGGCGCGTCATGCGCTCCAGCTCACCACGCGACAGCGTACGCGGGTCGACGCGGATACCGCCCTTCGCGCCGCCGTACGGCACGTTCACCGCAGCGTTCTTCACCGACATCCATGCCGACAAGGCCATCACTTCCGACAGCGTCACGTCCTGGTGATAACGCACGCCGCCCTTGCCCGGACCGCGCGACACGTTGTGCTGCACGCGATAGCCTTCGAAATGCGCGACCGTGCCGTTATCGAGTTCGATAGGCACGTCGACGATCAGAATGCGCTTTGGGCGCTTCAGGGTTTCGAGCCAGCGGGACAGGGAGCCGAGGTACGGCGCGACGCGGTCGACCTGGCGCAGGTAGTTGCCCCACGGGCCGAGGTCGTCTTTATTCAGGTAGGAGGGAACCGACTGCAACGTTGATGCGGATTGTGCGATTTGTTGCTGGGAAGACATGAACGCTCCGGCGTTGATCGAATAGCAGCATTGTGGAAAAACGCCGATTTGAAATCCAATGCCGTTTCATTATCCCGTTATGTTTTTTGTGCATAACGCTCAAGAAGCCGCAAATTCGCGTCGCGTGGAGGCAGGACCGCGGGAGCTCAGGCGCTACGCTGCGTCAGCTCTTCGGCGACGACGTCCCACAGTTGTCGCACGAGAATCTGCCGCGCGTCGTCGCTCTTTGCCGCGAGCTTGTCGCGATACAGGCGAATCTCCATGCTCAGAGTGAGCTGCCCCTCGGGCGTGCCGCGCGTCGCGCGATCGAGGCGGATCAGTTTGCCGTCGGCGACCGCGTCTTCCACTGCGCTGTGCGGCAGGAACGCGATGCCGTGGCCGGCCAGCGCCATCGCCTTGAGTCCTTCGGCCATGTCGGTTTCATAGAGTCGGTCCAGATGCAGACGCTCCGGCGCGTTGGCGAGAATCACCTCGGTCATGCGGCCCAGGTACGCGTTCGGCGTATAGGAGAGGTACGGCGCGGGCATCTCGGGCGTGCCCGGCAGCGTGTAGCGCGGCCGGCCGACGCGGCCCGGTGCGGAGAACGGGCTGATCGGCTCGTTGCCGAGCGTCAGCATGTCGTAGCGGCCCGGGTCGAGCGCGACCGGGTGGCTCGGATGGTGATAACCCATCATCAGATCGCAGCCGCCTTCCACCAGCGCCAACGCCGCATCGTGCACGTTCAGCGCCCGCAGCCGGGTGTGGATCGGACCCATCTGCGCTTCGATGCGCTGCAGCCAGCGCGGAAAGTACGTCAGCGATAGCGTGTGCGGCACCGCGAATTCGATGGTCGCCTGCGGCGTCGCCGTGTGACCGCGCAGCAGCGCACGGGCTTCGTGGAACTGCGACAGCATCGCGAGCGCTTGCTCGTTGAACACCTGACCGGCGGCCGTCAGCCGCGTCGGGTAAACCGAACGGTCGATCAGTTCGGTGCCGAGCCACGCTTCGAGCGCCTGAATCCGTCGCGAGAAAGCCGGCTGCGTGACGTGGCGCAATTCGGCCGAGCGGCTGAAACTACGCGTTTCCGCGAGCGAAACGAAGTCTTCGAGCCATTTCAGTTCCATGCGAGGTCTGCTGCCGGCAAGTGGGAAGAAGTCAGCATTCTAGTGGGTGCGGCTGAGGGTCGCCTTCGCACAGTGGTAAAATTCGCGGTTCCCTCCGTTCCCGATCCGCTCCCTGAGCGCTCAACGCTTCGACCCGGCCCCCATCATGTCCGACACCCGCCCCGACACCCTCTTCGCGCTGAACGCGCTCTCCCCGCTCGACGGTCGTTACGCGTCGAAAACCGAAGCCCTGCGCGAATGGCTCTCGGAAGCCGCTTTCATGCGCAATCGCGTCACGGTTGAAATCCACTGGCTGATCGCGTTGTCGCGCGCCGGTTTCGCCGAAGTGCCGCGCTTTTCCGAAGCGTCCGAACAGTTCCTGCTGCAACTGGCCGAGCGCTTCACCGCGCACGACGCCGCGCGCATCAAAGACATCGAGCGCGTGACGAATCACGACGTGAAGGCTGTTGAATACTGGCTGAAGGAATCGGTCAAGGGTCAGGAAGAACTGGAACGCGCGAGCGAGTTCATCCACTTCGCATGTACGTCGGAAGACATCAACAACACGTCGCACGGCCTGATGCTGGCCGGCGCCCGCGAACACGTGATCCTGCCGGCGCTGCGCTCGGTGCATCAGCGCCTCGTCGCGCTGGCGCACGCGCACGCTGAACAGCCCATGCTGTCGCGCACGCACGGCCAGCCGGCCAGCCCGACCACGCTCGGCAAGGAAATGGCGAACGTCGCCGCGCGTCTGGAACGTGCGATCGACCGTATCGCGAAGGTCGAACTGCTCGGCAAGATGAACGGCGCGGTCGGCAACTTCAACGCGCATCTGTCGGCGTATCCGGAGTTCGACTGGGAAGCGTTCTCGCGCGAAGTGGTCGAACAGCGCCTGAAGCTCACGTTCAATCCGTACACGATCCAGATCGAGCCGCACGACTACATGGCCGAACTGTTCGACGCGGTGTCGCGCGCGAACACGATCCTGCTGGATCTGGACCGCGACGTGTGGGGCTACATCTCGGTCGGTTACTTCAAGCAACGCACGAAGGCCGGCGAAATCGGTTCGTCGACGATGCCGCATAAGGTCAACCCGATCGATTTCGAAAACTCGGAAGGCAACCTGGGCCTGGCGAACGCTACGCTGCGCCACCTCTCCGACAAGCTGCCGGTGTCGCGCTGGCAGCGCGACCTGACCGACTCGACGGTGCTGCGCAATATCGGCGTCGCGTTCGGTTACTCGCTGCTCGCGTACGACTCGCTGATCCGCGGTCTCGACAAGCTCGAAGTGAACGCGCAACGTCTGAACGAAGACCTCGACAATTGCTGGGAAGTGCTGGCGGAGCCGGTGCAAACGGTGATGCGCGTGTACGGCATCGAAAATCCGTACGAGCAGTTGAAGGAACTGACGCGCGGCAAGGGCATTACGCGTGAGGCGCTGCAAACATTCGTCAGCGGTCTGGCGATTCCGCAGGACGCGAAAGATCGTTTGCTGGCGATGACGCCGGGTTCGTATATCGGCAAGGCCGTGGAACTGGCGAAGCGGATTGCTTGAGCCCCGCCGCCATTGATTGATCATAGCCTCGTCGTTTGAGGCATAAAAAGACGCTCCTCGGAGCGTCTTTTTTTCAGCTATGCGGCGGTGCGTCGATAGACAAACTTAGCGCGTCTCCACCTGCTTCAACACTTCTTCGACGATCTGCTCCGGCGTCAGCTCGATGCTCACCGTGATCGCTTCATCCGGGCCCGGTTCTTCAAGCGTATCGAGCTGGCTCTGCAGCAGCGACGGATCGAAGAAGTGCCCGGTGCGCGTAGTCAGCCGCTCTTCCAGCACCTGGCGCGAACCCTTCAGATAGACAAAGCACACGTCGTTATCGCCGTTGCGCAGTACGTCCCGGTACGAACGCTTCAGCGACGAACACGTGAACACCGCCGTCTCGCCCGCCGTCTGCTTTTCCACGATCGCGGTGCGGATGGTTTGCAGCCACGGCCAGCGATCTTCGTCGGTGAGTGGAATGCCGTGGTGCATCTTTTCCTTGTTGGCGGCGCTGTGAAACGCGTCGCCGTCGGTGAACGGGCACTGCAGGCGTTCCGCCAGCATTTCGCCAATTCTTGTCTTGCCGGCGCCCGACACGCCCATTGCGATCAGAATCATCAAAAACTCCTTACACGACCGCCGCGAGTGCGAAGGTCAAACCCAACCCCATCAGCGAGATGATGGTCTCGAGGAGCGACCATGTCTTGAAGGTCTGCCCCACCGTCATACCGAAGTATTCCTTGATCAGCCAGAAGCCGCCGTCGTTCACGTGCGAGAAGATCAGCGAACCCGAGCCGGTGGCCAGCACCAGCAATTCCGGCTGAACCTGCACGCCACCCGCCGCCGCGATCGGCGCGACGATGCCGCAGGCCGTGGTCATGGCGACCGTGGCCGAACCCGTCGCGAGACGGATCAGCGCGGCGACCAGCCAGCCGAACAGCAACGGCGACATATGGACCGACGTGGCCACATTGACGATCTCTTTGGAAATACCGCTGTCCATCAGCACGCGACCGAAACCGCCGCCCGCGCCGACGATCAGCGTGATACCCGCGATCGGCGCGAGACAGTCGCCGCAGAACTTCTGGATCTGCTCGCGCGTGAAGCCACGGCTCGCACCGAAAGTCCAGAAGCTGACCAGCACGGCGATCAACAGCGCGACATCCGAATTGCCGACGAAACGCAGCAGATCGTTCGGCAGCGTCTTCGGCGCGGTGATGAGATCGGCCCAACTGCCGATCAGCATCAGGATCACCGGCAACAGGACCGTGAACAGCGTGATGCCGAAGCTCGGCAGTTCGCGTTTCGGCGCGGTGTTCTGTGCGCCGGTTTTCGCGGTGTCGTTCGCGCCAGCACCTGCGCCTGCAACCGCACCTGCGCCGCCGAGAAACTGCGCGGCAAGCGCGTTCTCTTTCGGCAGCTTGATATAACGACTGATCAGCAACGCGAACAGCGGACCCGCGACGATCGCGGTCGGAATGCCGACGATCAGCCCGTAGGCAATCGTCTTGCCGATATCCGCGTGATACGCCTGGACCGCGAGCATCGCAGCCGGATGCGGCGGAATCAGACCATGCACGACTGAAAGGCCCGCAACCATCGGCAGGCCGACCAGCAGCAGCGATTTATTGGTGCGTTTCGCGACGTTGAAGGCGATCGGAATCAGCAGCACGAAGCCGACTTCGAAGAACACCGGCAAGCCGACGATGATCGCGACGACCATCATCGCCCAGTGAATATGCTTCTCGCCGAACCAGTCGATCAGCGTCGTGGCAATGCGCTCGGCGCCGCCCGATTCGGCCATCATCTTGCCGAGCATGGTGCCGAGACCAACCACGATCGCAATGTGCCCGAGCGTGTTGCCGTTACCGGTTTCGAACGATTTGACGATGGTCGCCATCGGCATGCCGGAGGCGAGCCCCAGCAGCAGCGACACGATAATGAGGACGAGGAACGGATAGACCTTGTAGCGCGTGATCAGCAGGATCAGCAAGGCGATGGCGATCACGCCGAAGACCAGCAGCAGGCTGCCGTGGGTAGCTCCCATGAAGCTCCTCCTTTGCGTTATTCATTCTGAGTGCAGGACAAGCGGCCGGCACCTCGTCTCACGGCGACCTGCGCGACGCCTGAAAACCGGGCTGACCGCGCGGACGCTGAATTTTACTGTCTGTTGCCGCAAAACGCCCGCCAATCGGGCGCGGATATCGAAAAGGAGCCTCGCCGCGACAGCCTGACTGGCTGCATCGACGAGGCTCCTTTGTGTCGGCCTGGAGAGCGGACTAAAGCGCGAGCGGTCCGGTGAGCTTAATGCGCCGGCGCGGCCAGCTGGCTCGCGGCACGCGCGAGACGCGTGACTTCGTCCCAGTTCTGCGCGGCCAGCGCGGCCTTCGGCGTGAGCCACGAACCGCCCACGCAGACCACGTTCGGCAGCGACAGGAAATGCGTCGCGGTTTCAGCCGTGATGCCGCCGGTCGGGCAGAACTTCAGCGTCGGGAACGGGCCATGAAATGCCTGCAGCATCGGCACGCCGCCGGCTTGCTGCGCCGGGAAGAACTTGACGATCTCGTAGCCCAGTTCCAGCGCCTGGATGATGTCGCTCGGCGTCATCACACCCGGCAGCAGCGGCAGGCCGGCGTCCTGCGCGGCCTTGTGCATGTCTTTGGTCAGGCCCGGCGAGACGCCGAACTGCGCGCCCGCTTTCTTCGCCTGCGCGCAATGCTCGGGTTTCGTAATCGTGCCGACGCCGACCACGATGTCGTCCGCGAGTTGGCTCGCGCGTTCGATCGCGGCCAGGCCGGCCGCGGTACGCAGCGTGATCTCAAGCACTTTCACGCCGCCCGCATGCAGCGCGCGCGACACGTGTTCGCCCTGCTCGGCCGAGTCGAACGCGAGCACCGGAATCACCGGGCCGAGGCGCACGATATCGCTTACTGTTTTCGACGTCATAGTCAGACTCCTTGTTTCTGCAGCGTTTAGCTGGCTTAAGTGGTGCTTGTGTGGGTTTCGCTGTGCGCTTTCGCGTGGGCGGTTTGATGGGCCGGACGCTCCCCCACCATCGCGCCGAACACCGAAGCGCCCTGCTCCGCCGGCGCGGCCGCCGCACGGAACACACCGAACAGTTCACGGCCGAAGCCGACTTCGTTTTCCGCCTGATGCTGCGGCACGGCATTCGGACGCGCGGCCCATTCGGCTGCGTCGATCTCGACGTCGAGCACGCCGGCGTCGGCGTCGATCACCAGCATGTCGCCTGTGCGCACCTTGCCGATCGGCCCTTGCAGCAGCGCTTCCGGCGACAGATGAATCACCGCCGGCACCTTGCCCGACGCGCCCGACATGCGGCCGTCGGTGACCAGCGCGACGTGGAAACCTTGATCCTGCAACACACCGAGCAGCGGCGTCAAACGATGCAGCTCAGGCATACCGTTTGCGCGTGCGCCCTGGAAGCGCACCACGGCGATGAAGTCGCGCTTCAGTTCGCCTTTGTCGAAGGCCTCCTGCACCGCTTCCTGCGAATCGAACACGATCGCCGGCGCCTTCACCTTGCGATGCTGCGCCGCCACCGCCGAAATCTTGATCACGCCGCGGCCGAGCTTGCCTTGCATCAGGCGCAAACCGCCGTCCGGCTGGAACGGCTCCTTGATGCCGCGCAGCACGGTCGTGTCTTCGCTCACCTGCGCGCCCGGCACCCATTCGAGCTTGCCGTCGAGCAGCTTCGGCTCTTCGGTGTAGTGATGCAGGCCCTTGCCCGCGACGGTGTTCACGTCTTCGTGCAGCAAGCCGCCTTCCAGCAGATTGCGCACCAGGAACGCGACGCCGCCGGCGGCGTGGAAGTGATTCACGTCCGCCTTGCCGTTCGGATAGATCTTGGCGAGCAGCGGCACCGCTTGCGACAGCGTGTCGAAGTCGTCCCAGTCGATCACGATGCCCGCCGCGCGTGCAATCGCGACGAGGTGCAGCGTGTGGTTGGTCGAGCCGCCCGTGGCCAGCAACGCGACGATACCGTTGACGACCGCTTTCTCGTCGACCACATGGCCGATCGGCGTGTAGTTGCCGCGCTCCACCGTCAGATCGAGCACGCGGCGCGCAGCCTGCGCGGTCAGCGCGTCGCGCAGCGGCGTGTGCGGATGCACGAAAGCCGAACTCGGCAGATGCAGGCCCATCACTTCCATCAGCATCTGATTGCTGTTCGCGGTGCCGTAGAAGGTGCAGGTGCCGTGGCTGTGATACGCGGCGGCTTCCGCTTCGAGCAGCGCGTCGCGGCCGCACTGGCCGGTGGCGAAGAGCTGGCGCGTCCTGGCTTTGTCGTCGTTCGAAAGGCCGCTGCCCATTGGGCCGGCCGGCACGAAGATGGTCGGCAGATGGCCGAATTGCAGCGCGCCGATCAGCAGACCCGGCACGATCTTGTCGCAAATGCCGAGGCACAGCGCCGCGTCGAACATGTTGTGGGTCAGCGCGACCGCTGTGCTCATGGCGATCACTTCGCGCGAGAACAGCGACAGTTCCATGCCCGCGTTGCCTTGCGTGATGCCGTCGCACATGGCCGGCACGCCGCCCGCGAATTGCGCGACGCCGCCGTTTTCACGCGCGGCCTGCTTGATGATATCCGGGTAGTTTTTGTACGGCGCGTGGGCCGACAACATCTCGTTGTACGAGGACACGATGCCGATGTTCGGCTCGCGAATCTGCTTGATGACGAGCTTGTCGTTGCCTTCCAGACCCGCGAAGCCGTGAGCCAGGTTGGCGCATGAGAGCGCGCCGCGCGCCGGGAACTTGCCCTGCGCCTGATGGATGCGGGCCAGGTAGGCCTCGCGCGTGGGCTTGCTGCGCTCGATCACACGTTGCGTGACTTTCAACAATTGCGAATGCGGGGAAACCATCGGAGCTCCTTCGTCGCTGGCTTTGAGGGGCGCATGCGCGCCGTGCCAGGTAGGTATCGCAGGGGATGTCGGATCAGCCGACCCACGTCATCTTAGTAGAAAAACTACACGATCGCAATGCGATGTCTTGCTGCGCCGCCGCATCTTGCCGATATACGTTGAGCCATACTGGTGGCCCGTATGCGGGGAATCGGCGAAAGATAGGGATTACACCTACGCGCTGATTTGTAGTTTTTGTACCTTTTGTGGCGATCAGCTATAGTCCACGCATTCTTCAGCATAGTGCGAGTTTTCCGATGATGCTGTCCCAGGTGGAAGAGATGCGCGATCAGTTGCGGCCGTCCGAACGCAAGCTGGCCGATTACATCATCGAGGCGCCGCGTGAGGTGCTCGATCTGTCAATGACCGAGGTGGCCGCGCGCGCGGGCGTGAGTCAGCCGACTATCGCGCGGTTTTGTCATGCGCTGGGGTTTTCGGGGTTTCGCGAGTTCAAGATCCGGCTGGCGCAGGGGATCGCGGCGGCCGTGCCGACCGTCTATCGCGACGTGCGGCCGGATGAAGGCGCGCCGGGACTGATTGCGAAAGTGTTCGACCGGACTATCGGGACCTTGATCGAGGTGCGCAATAACCTGTCGCCGGATAGTGTTCACGCGGCAGTGGAACTGCTCGCCAATGCGGCGCGTATCGAGTTCTACGGCGCGGGCGGATCAGGGATTGCCGCCCAGGATATCCAGCACAAGTTCTTCCGGCTCGGGATGCCGAGCGTCGCGTATTCCGATCCGCATACGTATTCGATGTCGGCGGCGTTGCTCGAACCTGGCGATGTCGTGGTGGCGGTATCCAACACCGGCCGCACACGCGACATCATCGAAGCCGCGCGCTCGGCGCTTGCTCGTGGCGCGAAAGTAATCGCGATTACGCACGGCAGCTCGCCGCTGGCGCGAGTGGCGACGATCTGCCTGTTCTCGAACGTGGTGGAAGAAACCGATGTGTTTTCGCCGATGACGTCGCGCATGTCGCATCTGGCGATCGGGGACATTCTGGCGGTGGGCGTGGCGCTGAGTCGCGGCCCCGAGCTTGTGGAGCGGCTGGGGCAAGCGAAAGGGGTGATTGGGCGGTTGAGGATCGACGGCGAAGCTTAAGGAACTTGACATGAAAAAGGCCTGCTCGATGGCAGGCCTTTGAGGTCAAAACGATGTGTGCTGCGATTTATTCGACAGGTACGCTGGCTTCGACACGGCGGTTCTGTGCGCGGCCTTCAGCCGTGGCGTTCGAGGCCGGGTGTTGCGCGGCCGGCTTGCCACACATGAAGGTCAATTCGCGCGGATCCGCCGTCGGTACGGTAGCGTCAACGCGGTCGATCGATTCAAGCAGCGTCACGCCATTTTCTTTACAGGTTTCTTCAGCAACGCGGGCACAGCTATTCGAGCTTTCCAGAAGTCCGTCACAGCTGACGCGGTAGACGAGTACTTTCTGGTTCGCTACGGTGATCGCGTGAAGCGTGTAGGTCGGGCCGGACTGCGAGGTACACGCAGCAAGGAAACCCACAAACGCACCGAGCAACGGCGCGCGGAGATAGTTAAGCAGAGTCGCGTTCATTTTCAGATATTCAGTTGAGGGAAGCGGCACCTTGCGGCGTGAATCGCCGACAAAAGGCGCGCTTCCCGTTGAGTCCGATCAGGTCGGTGGGCGGACGGAACCGAAGTCCCGTCCTAGCCATTACCACTGGTACGATGCGCCCGCGCCGATGGTGGTGCCCGCTGCGCTGATACCCGCGCCGAGCTTGGCCTTCAGGTTCTGCGTGACACGAACCGACGCGCCGATCGCCGTAGCCTGGTAGCCCTTGTAGTTCGCGGTGCCGACACCGACTGCAATGGTCTTGCCCAGGTCGACATCCGGAATCATCGACAACGCGGTTGCTGCTGCCACACCGCTGTATGCACCTCGCGCCACCTGATTCACGCCCGACTGCACAGCTTTGACCTGCTGGTCCGTGTAGTCCTTGGCCGTCACGCCGCCCGGCAGGTTGCCGACAGCCGCGCCGATCGAGTCGTTCATCTGCCCCACGTTGACCGCATCGGTCGCCGCTGTACCGTTCGCGACGTTGGTAATCTGGCGTTCGTTACCGGAAGAACCCACCGACACCGCGTTATCACGATCCGCCACCGAGTTCGCACCCATCGCCACCGAGTTAGCTGCGTTGGCCTTGGCGTTTGCACCCATCGCCGTAGCGTGTGAACCCGATGCGATCGCACCTTCCGTGTCACGGTTGCCGTCGGCGGAGAACATCGGATTGTTCGCCGCTTGAGCCATGTTCGTGACGCTCGAGATCGCCTGGTTCATCTGGCTCACGTTGACCGCGTCGTTGCCGGTCGCACCTGCTGCCACGTTGTGGATCGTCGTGCCGCCGTCAACGCCACTACCCATCGTGATGCTGTTGTAGTTGGTCGTACCATCCGGATTCTTGTCGTACGTCACCGCGGTGTTCGTCGTACCGTTCGGATTGATGATGCCCGACGCCTTCAACTGCGCGACGTTCACGGCGTCCGTATCAGCCGTACCCGCCGCTACGTTGGTGATCTGGCGTTCGTTACCTGCCGCGCCCACCGACACCGAGTTCGCACGATCAGCCACCGAGTTCGAACCCAATGCAACCGAGTTCGCTGCCCGCGACTGCGCGTTACCGCCGATCGCTACCGACTCCATACCCAGCGCTTGCGAATCCGCCAGCGTCGAGTTGGCGTGGAAGTACGTAATGCCAGCGCCGTTGGTGATGTTGTTCAGCGTGTTGTTGATCGCGCTGATATTCGTGGTGTTCTCCGTCACACGGCTGTCGATGTTGGTCACTCGGCCGTCGATGGTCGAGATCGCATCGCCTGCGTTGTGCACTTCCGTGGTCGTACCGTCGATATTGGTCACGTTGTACGTCGGGCCCGTCACTGCGCCGGTGGTCGGGTCGATCGATGCACCGCCGCCCAGACCGTCAACCGCAGCTTTGAACTGGCCGAGATTGACCGCTGCATTGTCGACCGTACCGGCGGCTACGCCCGTCAGCATGCGGTCACCCGTCGTGCCGGTGAAGTTCACTTCCTTGCCGTCCGTGTCCTTGCCCACCGTCAGCTTCTCGCCTGCGGCAGCCTGCTGCACCAGACCGGACGTGCCGTTCATGATGTTGGTGATATCGCCTTCCACATTCGTCACGCGACCGTCGATGTTGGTCACTCGGCCGTCGATGGTCGAGATCGCATCGCCTGCGTTGTGCACTTCCGTGGTCGTACCGTCGATATTGGTCACGTTGTACGTCGGGCCCGCCATTGCGCCGGTGGTCGGGTCGATCGATGCACCACCGCCCAGACCGTCAACCGCTCCCTTGAGTTGACCGAGATTGACCGCCGCGTTGTCGACCGTGCCAGCCGCTACGCCCGTCAGCATGCGATCGCCCGCCGTGCCGATGAAGTTCACTTCCTTGCCGTCGGTGTTCTTGCCGACCGTCAGCTTTTCGCCTTTCGACGCCTGCTGCACCAGACCAACCGTACCGTTGCTGATGTTGTTGGTGATGTTAGTAATCGCCGAGCTGTTGTCGGTGGTACGACCGTCAAGGTTGGTGATCGCATCGCCAACGTTGTCCGCATTCGTCTTGCTGCCATCGAGCTTGTATTTCGGCTTCGCGACCTTGCCGTTAGCGTCCACAGTGGAACCGCCGCCAAGCGCGTCGGCTTCGGCCTGCGACGCTGCCGTCAGTTGACCAAAGTTGACCGCATCTGTTGCGGCTGTGCCGGCTGTTACGTCCGCAATCTTGTTGGTCGCCGACACGCCGTGTTTGGCGCTGAACAAGCCTGCCGTCGCATCCCACTGCAACGAATCCTTCTGCAGGCCGTTGATGTTGGTGTTGATCGTCGTGATGTCGCCGGCGTTCTTCGTGGTCGCACTGTCGATCTTCGACAATGCTGTGCCGACGTCAGTCGCCGTCTGGCCCTGCACCGTGTAGGTCGGGGCTTTGATCGTGGCGTCAGCGTTGACTGCCGAACCGCCGCCCAAGGCCGTTACCGCGCTTTGTGCCGTGCCGTAAAGCTGCGAGCCGTTGATCGCGTCAACGCTCGTGGCATTCACCGCACCCTTCGCGACGTTCGTCAACTGACGTGCGCCGGCCGTGCCGAGGAAGTCCACTATCGAACCGTCGGTGGCCTTGCCAACCGTCAGCTTCGCGCCCTTCGATGCCTGCTGCACCAGACCCGTCGTGCCGTTGTTGATGTTGTTGGTGATGGTGCTGACATCGCCAGCCACGCCGTCGATACGGCCGTCCAGTGCGGTGACCGCACCGTCGACACCCACTGCGTCCTTGCCGCCGACCTTGTACTTCGGCTTGGTGATCGTGCCGTCGGCATTCACCGTCGAACCGCCGCCCAGTGCTGCCGCTTCGCTTGTCGATGCTGCCGTCAGCTGGCCGAAGTTGACCGCATCGGTTGCTGCCGTGCCCGCTGTCACGTTCGCAATCTTATTCGTCGCCGACGTGCCGTGTTTAGCGCTGAACGAGCCTGCCGCCGCATCCCACTGCAGCGAATCCTTCTGCAAACCGTTGATGTTGGCGTTGATCGTCGTGATGTCACCGGCGTTCTTCGTGGTCGCGCCGTCGATCTTCGACAACGCCGTGCCGACGTCAGTCGCCGTCTGGCCCTGCACCGTGTAGGTCGGGGCTTTGATCGTGCCGTCAGCATTGACTGCCGAGCCACCGCCCAGTGCGCCCGTCACGCCCTTGAGTTGCGATATGTTCACTGCGTCGGTGTCAGCCGTTCCCTTGGCCATGTTCACGACCTGGCGCAGCGCGCTGGCGTTGCCCACCGATACCGTATTCGCACGATCGGCCACTGAGCTGTTGCCCAGCGCGACGCTGTTGTCGCCCGTCGCACTTGAGTTCGTACCGAGCGCCACGCCCCACTTGCCGTCCGAGCTTGCACCGCCCCCAACCGCAATCGAGTCCGCACCCTTCGTGGTGGAATCGGCCAGCGCGCTGTTAGTATGGAAGTACTTGATGCCACCACCGTTGGTGATGTTGGTCACCGTGCTGGTGACGTTGCTCACGTTCTGGTTAGTCGCATACAGCTGCGAGCCATTGACCGCATCCATGCTCGACGCCGACAGCGCGCCTGCCTTTACGTTCGTGACCGTCGTGCCCGTTGCACCACCACCCAGCGTCACCTTGTCCTTCGCCGTGCTGTCGTACGCCACGAACGCGTTCGTCACGTTGCCTGACGTGTCCGTGCTCAGGCCTGCGGCCTTCAGCTGCTTGATGTTCACCGCGTCCGTGTCCGACGTACCCGCCGCCACGTTCACCAGCCTCTTGTTCTTCACGTCTGCATTACCGCCCGTCGCGCTGAACTGCACCGCGTTCGCTGCCGCCGTCGATGCCGCATCCGCCGTCGTCTGCGCCGTCGACGCTGCCGTCTTCGCTGCGTCCGCCGTGTTCTGTGCGGTCGTCACGTTGGCATTGGTCGCGAACAACTGCGAACCGTTCATTGCATCAGTGCTCGACGCCGACAGCGCGCCCGCTTTCACGTTCGTGAGCGTCGTGCCCGTTGCGCCGCCCGTCAGCGTTACCTTGTCCTTCGTCGTGCTGTCGTACGCCACGAACGCGTTCGTCACATTGCCCGACGTGTCCGTGCTCAGACCTACGGCCTTCAGTTGCGCCACGTTCACTGCATCGGTGTCAGCCGTGCCCCTGGACACTCCCTTCAACTGACGCGCACCCACCGTCCCGGTGAAGTCCACCGTCGTGCCCGCCGTCTTGCCCGCTACCGTGATCGCCTTGCTCGTCGCGTCCTGCTGCACCAGACCAACCGTGCCGTTACTGATGTTGTTCACCGTCGTGTTCAGCGTCGTGATGTCGCCCGCGTTCTTCGTCGTCGCCGTGTCCAGCGCGCTTAACGCCGAACCCACATCAGACTTCGTCGCACCCTGCACCACATAGCTCGGTGCGCTCACCGTGCCGTCCGCGTTCACGCTCGCGTCGCCGCCCAGATCCTTCGCCACGCTGCCGGCCACGCCGTACAGCTGCGAGCCGTTCACCGCGTCCTTGCTGGCTGCGCTCACTGCGCCTGTCTTCACGTTCGTGATCGTCGTGCCCGTTGCGCCCGCCAGCGTCACCTTGTCCTTCGTCGTGCTGTCGTACGCCACGAATGCGTTCGTCACATTGCCCGACGTGTCCGTGCTCAGACCCGCGGCCTTCAGCTGCTTGACGTTCACTGCATCGGTGTCCGACGTGCCCGACGCCACGTTCACCAGTTTCTTGTTCTTCACGTCTGCATTGCCGCCCGTCGCGCTGAACTGCACCGCGTTCGCTGCCGCCGTCGATGCCGCATCCGCCGTCGTCTGCGCCGTCGACGCTGCTGCCTTCGCTGCGTCCGCCTTGCTCTGTGCGGTCGTCACGTTAGCGTTCGTCGCAAACAGCTGCGAACCGTTCACCGCATCCATGCTCGTCGCCGACAGCGCGGCCGCCTTCACGTTCGTGATCATCGTGCCCGTTGCGCCACCACCCAACGTCACCTTGTCCTTCGTCGTGCTGTCGTACGCCACGAACGCGTTCGTCACATTGCCTGACGTGTCCGTGCTCAGACCCGCGACCTTCAGCTGCTTGACGTTCACTGCGTCCGTGTCCGACGTACCCGCAGCCACGTTCACGATCTGACGCTGCTTCGTCGAATTACCCACCGATACTGTGTTGCTGCGATCCGCGACTGACGAATTGCCCAATGCCACGCTGGATGAGCCGCTTGCCGACGTCAGGTTGCCCAGTGCAACTGCACCCATCCCATTCGCAATAGCCTGGGTACCGACCGCGAGGTCGCGTGTGCTCGCGTCAGTACCCGCGTAAGCGGAAGCTGACGAACCTACACCAATCGCGATCGTGCCGCTGCCACCGGAAAACGCATCGTCCGTACCGTCGTTCTTGCCGCCAGTAATCTTCATATAGCGCGAGACAGTGCCGTTGTTGATGCTATTCACCGTCGTCTGCAGGTTTGAGACGTTCGTGTTGGTCGTGAACAGTTGCGAGCCGTTCACTGCATCCGTGCTCGTCGCCGATAGCGCACCTGCCGCCATGTTCACAATCTGACGCTGGCTCGTGCTGCTGCCCACCGACACAGTGTTCGCAACCGTCGCTGCCGAGTTGTCGCCCAGTGCAACCGAATGGTTACCCGTAGCGCTTGCGCCCTTGCCCATTGCCACCGCGCCGCCGCCGTCGACGTAACTCGACGCGTATGAGTTCGGCCCAACAGCAACCGCATTGATGACCGCTGCGCCGCCGCCAATGTTGCCGCCCGTCAGTGTGGCTACAGTCGTATTCGTCGCAAACAGTTGCGAACCGTTCACCGCATCCGTGCTCGTCTCCGACAGCGCACCTGCCGCCATGTTCACAATCTGACGCTGGCTCGTGCTGCTGCCCACCGACACAGTGTTCGCAACCGTCGCTGCCGAGTTGTCGCCCAGTGCAACCGAATGGTTACCCGTAGCGCTTGCGCCCTTGCCCATTGCCACCGCGCCGCCGCCGTCGACGTAACTCGACGCGTATGAGTTCGGCCCAACAGCAACCGCATTGATGACCGCTGCGCCGCCGCCAATGTTGCCGCCCGTCAGTGTGGCTACAGTCGTATTCGTCGCAAACAGTTGCGAACCGTTCACCACATCCGTGCTCGTCGCCGACAGCGCACCTGTCTTCACGTTCGTGATCGTCGTGCCCGTTGCGCCGCCTGCCAGCGTCACCTTGTCCTTCGTCGTGCTGTCGTATGCCACGAACGCGTTCGTCACGTTGCCTGACGTGTCCGTCGACAGGCCAGCGTTCTTCAGTTGTTTGACGTTAACTGCGTCCGTGTCCTGCGTGCCCGCCGCCACATTCACAACCTGACGCTGCATCCCCGCATTACCAACTGAGACCGTGCCGGAGCGATCCGCAAGCGAAGCCGATCCAAGAGCGACTGCATCGCTGGCGGAAGCGGTCGCGCCCTCACCTAACGCCGTTGCGCCCTTGACGTTCGCAAGAGCGAACGAGCCCACTGCAGTTGTATTGTCATGCAACGCCTGAGCGCCCCCGCCGATGGCGGTCGTGAAGCCCCAGCCTGAAGTGCCAAAGCCGCCGTTGCCGCTATCGCCCTTCGCAATCGCGTTTTCGCCGATGGCTGTGTTATAGCCTCCATCGTACGCGCCACCGAGGGCCTGTGCCCCACCACCGATTGCAATGTTTTTTCCGTATATGGCCTGCGCATTGGTACCGATGGCGATGGTGTCGGCGTTACCCAAAAAGTTCGAGTTCGAAACAGCACCAGTACCGATGGCAATAGCACCGGAGCCGGTAGCTGTGCCGCCGTCAAGCGCACCTGCGCTAACATCGATCGACGCGCCCGCCAGCATCATCGCAACCACGAGCGCCTTCCTACTCTTACTCTTCTTCCCCCGACTCTTCGCCACTTCCGGCGCAGCCACATACGTCCCGGCACTTTCATTCCAAATGGTTTTATACGACTTGTTCACGATTTCATCCTATTGAAAATGTGATAACTGGCTCTGTTCCGCGTCGGGCAAAGTGCGCGCTGCACGCGTGTCAGTCGGTTACCGAAGGAATGAAAAAGTGGTCGTGCGAATGAAAAATTCCGAACTATCTCACTAATCCTTCGGCTGATATTTAGAATATAGATTGGGGCGCATCGGGGTTTAATAGGACAGATCTTAAAGAGGATTAGATGCAGCTTAAATTATCCGTTTCTGAACGACTGCCTTGTTAATATCTGACAAAAATTTATGTCATGACATGACACTCTTACGTGTCAACGCCTTTACTCAGCACGGATTTATTAGGAATAGTCCGAAATAACGCAAGAGACGAAGCCACCCGATCCGTGCTCTTCGATTGACAAACAGAAAACATCAACTCAACGCACAACATCGGTTTCACAAGGCCAATACACACCTTAGTTTTCATCCCGACAAATAAGATTTTTCTTAGGCTAAATTGGGAAAACCACTCTTAAAATTGTTACCTATCAACCGAGACGACAAATTGCTTCGACCAATATTAAAAATCATTGACACGCCTCGCTTTTCACGAACAAAAAACACATTCAGCTATCCAAAATTAAATAATCCATCAAATTTAATAAAACAGGTTAATTACCCACCAAAGGAACCGCCATGAAACACGTACTCCGCCTAGTCGCCTTCGTTTCGCTTGCGCTTTCAGCAGCATTCCCAGCGCATGCCGGCGACCATGACGAAGAAACACTGAAGTCGCTCGAACAAACCTGGATCACAGCCTCATCGAACACCGATCGCTCGACGCTAGACAAACTCCTGGACGATTTCTTCATCGATACGACGCCGAGCGGCGCTCGTCGTAGCAAAAGTGACGTGCTGCTCGCTCCGCCCCCGCCTCCGAGCTCGACGCAGACCCTAGTGAACCTCGAAATCCGCGTGAACGGCGATACAGCCATTGTCACCGGCACCAATCACTTCACTCCAGGCGCGAACGCCCAGCCAAGCGACTACTCGTTCACCGATGTTTTCGTCCGCAGAGAAACTGGTTGGCGTGCCGTCTCAGCACAAATGACGCGCAAGTAATCGCATAACCAGACCGGACAAAGAAGTGAGCAGCACAGCTAGAAATCTAAAGCGCACGGGCAACCCCGTGCCGCACGCGCGACATATCAGAGCCTCATTTCCACAGGATTCTTGCTCGCGCAACTGTACAAGTTATCCATCCAATCAGGAAATGAACGTGAAGAAACGCCTAGCCTTCCTAACCACCCTCGGCCTGTCCACCTGTGTGCTGGCCGTCGGCCTGCGCACCGAGGTCCAAGCCGAAGCCACCTTGGTTTCAATCGAACAGATGTGGGTCGACGCCGCCGCTCGCGGCGACCGCGCCACACTCGACCAACTACTCGACAACTCATTCGTCGAAACCATGCCCAACGGCGCGCGCCGCAGCAAAGCCGACCTGCTGTTCGCCCCCGCGCTGCCGCCCGGCGCCGCGCAGTCGCTCGGCGATCTGAAAATACGAGTATTGGGGAATGTCGCGATGGTGTCCGGCGTCAATCACTACACGCCGGCATCGGGTTTGAAAACGATCGATTACGCGTTCACCGACCTGTATGTGCGACTTGGCGACACCTGGCGTGTAGCGTCGTCACATACGACTCTCGGGTCGGTGCATAACGTCTGACAGTGTGGAGCGTTGCGCTCCCACCCAAAGCCTAAAACGGCTTGATCACCACCAGCGCCACCGCTGCCAGCATGCCCAGCACGGGCAACTCATTGAACATCCGATACCACTTATCCGAACGCTTATTTTCGCCGCGTTCAAAAGTCCGCAGCAACACACCGCAGTAAGCGTGATAGATGATCAACAACACCACCACGCCGACCTTCGCGTGAATCCAGCCCTGGCCGCGGCCAATGCCGATCACCAGCCACAGCCAGATCCCGCAGGCCAGCGCCGGCACCGCAATGAACGTCATGAAGCGAAACAGTTTGCGCGCCATGATCAGCAAACGCGCCGTTGCGGCGGGCTCCGTTTCCATCGCCAGATTGACGAAGATGCGCGGCAAATAGAACAGGCCGGCAAACCAGGAAGCAATCAGGACGATGTGAAACGTTTTGACCCAGAGCATCGGCGGTACCTGTGGCTATGCGATTGTTGACTGCGTTGATTGGGGAACAAGCGCGACCGCATTGCACAGCCGCACTTGTGTCATGCGCCCGCCGAGGCGGCGCAGCGCTTATTGACGGCCTTCGCCCTGCCCAAGCACAACGTACTTCAGCGACGTCAGCCCTTCCAGACCCACCGGCCCACGCGCATGCAGCTTGTCGTTCGAGATGCCGATTTCCGCGCCCAGGCCGAATTCGAAACCATCGGCGAAACGCGTCGACGCATTCACCATTACGCTCGCCGAATCCACTTCGCGCAGGAAACGCATCGCGCGATCGTGGTCTTCCGTGACGATTGCGTCGGTGTGGTGCGAGCCGTATTCGTTGATGTGCTCGATCGCCGCATCCAGACCATCGACGACCTTGATCGCCAGCACCGGCGCGAGATACTCGGTGCGCCAGTCTTCTTCGGTAGCGTCGACGAGCGGCGTCACGCCCGCGTCGGACAACACCGCCCGCGCCGCCGCATCCACGCGCAACTCGACTTCCTTCGCGCGATACAGCTTGCCCAGCGCCGGCAGCATCTCAGCCGCGAAATCACGCGCGACCAGCAGCGTTTCCATCGTGTTGCAAGTGCCGTAACGGTGCGTCTTCGCGTTATCGCAGACGGTCAGCGCTTTCGTCAGATCCGCGCGGTCGTCCACATACACATGACAGATGCCGTCGAGGTGTTTGATCATCGGCACGCGGCCTTCTTCGATCAACCGTGCGATCAGGCTCTTGCCGCCTCGCGGCACGATCACGTCGACATATTCGGTCATCGTGATCAGCTTGCCGACCGCCGCGCGATCCGCCGTGGCCACGACTTGCACCGCGTCTTGCGGCAACCCGGCCGCTTCCAGCCCTTCGCCGATCAGCTTCGCCAGCGCCGTATTGCACTCAAGCGCTTCCGAACCGCCACGCAGAATCGTCGCATTGCCCGATTTCAGGCAAAGCGCGGCGGCGTCGATCGTCACGTTCGGCCGCGATTCGTAGATGATGCCGATCACGCCCAGCGGCACGCGCATCTGGCCGACCTGAATGCCGCTCGGCCGATACTTCATGTTGCTGATCTCACCGATCGGATCGGCCAGGCCGGCAACTTGCCGCAGACCTTCGACCATCGTCTTCAGCGCTTTGTCCGACAGCGTAAGACGGTCGATGAACGCCGCGTCGTGCCCTTTGTCGCGAGCCTTGGCCAGGTCGCGCGCGTTGGCTTCTTTCAGCAGCGCGGCATCGCGTTCGATCGCGTGAGCGACAGCCGCGAGCGCGGCGTTCTTCGCCGCCGTCGACGCCCGCGCCATTGCACGCGATGCGTGACGGGCGCGGCGGCCGAGGTCGGTCATGTACTGGTCGATATCCATGGAGATTCTCTTGGTGCCGCGCACGCTCAGGCGCAGCGGACGGACAGAATTAGCGAAACATCAAAAGATTGTAAGACGGGTGGAGGTGATTTGCTTGAGGCGGCGGTCTGAGCGAATCAGGGGCGCTCAGGCCGCTCAAACTGGCCGGCGCGCGGGCGCGGCGGCTCCGCTTCGAGCCCGCGGCGGCGGCACAGCCGCCGTTTTCGGCGACGCCACTGTCATCGCCAGTTCGAACAGACCGTCCCACGGATCAGGCGGCGGATCGTTACGATGATTCCCCCGTGTTCCGCCGGACAAACCCTTCACCTGCCGATCCAGCTTGGCCGCCAAAGCAAGCGCCTTCTCCAGCGCGCCTTCGGTGACGCGCGACAGCGCCGGCCCGATCAGCCGCTCGCGCGGCCCCCATACACGGTTCTCGCGCACCAGCATCGCAAGCGGTTTGCCCGCCTCGACGCCGCGCTTGATCCGCAGCAGCGTGCGCACTTCTTCGACAACCGCCCACAGCACCAGCACCGCCGCCTCGCCTTCGCCACGCAGCCCGTCGAGCATGCGCGACAAACGGCCGACATCGCCGGCGAGCATCGCCTCGTTCAGCTTGAAAACGTCGTAACGCGCGACGTTCAGCACCGCGTCCTGAACCTGGTCAAAACTCAACGCCCCCGCCGGATACAGCAGCCCGAGCTTCTGAATTTCCTGATGCGCCGCCAGCAGATTGCCTTCCACCCGTTCGGCGATAAAGGCCAGCGCGCGCCGCCCTTCTTCACCGGCTGCAACTCGTTGTCCCTGCGCCGCGAGCCGCTGGCCGACCCAATTCGGCAACTGGGCGCGCTCCACCGGATCGATCTTCAACGCGACGCCCGCATCGGCCAGCGCCATGAACCACGCCGATTTCTGCGTGGCCGCGTCGAGTCGCGGCAGCGTGACCATGGTCAGCACGTCGTCGTTGACGGCAGCGGCAAGCGCCTTCAACGCATCCGCGCCTTCCTTGCCTGGTTTGCCCGACGGAATCCGCAATTCGACCAGTTGACGGTCACCGAACAGCGACATCGACTGGCTCGCGCCCAGCAGCGAACTCCAGTCGAAACCGCGCTCGACGGTGAACACCGAGCGATCGGTGAAGCCGGCCGCGCGCGCCGTCGCACGAATGCGGTCGCACGCTTCCTGCGCGAGCAGATGCTCGTCGCCGAACACCACGTACAGGCCGGCGAGTCCTTTGGCGAGATGCGCTTCGAGCGCGTCAAGTCGCAGTTGCATGCGGACCGTCCGGCGAAGTTGAACGAAGCACCACGGTCACAGCGGCGGCGGCGGCAACGGCGCGCGCGGCGACACCGCCGGCACTTCCTGACCCGGCGCCGGATGCAGCGAGCGCACGATCGACAGACGGCGCGTGAGCTGGTCGATCGCGTCGTTTTCCATGTCGGCGAACAGGATGTCGGCTTCCGCTGCCTTGGCTTGCGAATACTGGTCGCTATAGGTCATCGCGCGGTTCAACGAGATCACGCTCGACGGAATCAACACTGTGCCGTCTTTCCCGACCAGTGAGTAACTCATCGAGAGGTTCATCTGATACTCCTCGACCACGCCCAGCGAATTCAGCGTCAGCGTGCTGACGCCACGGCCTTCGGAGATTTGCAGCGTGGCGTCAGCGTTCGTGTACGAAGTGACCACCACCGTATCGCTGCCACCCTGCACCATGCGCGTAAGCCGCGCCGCGGCCGACGCTGAACCGCCGGAGATGAACAGGCGTTTAAACGCGTAGTCCTGCTGGCCGCGCAACTGGAAGCCGCAAGCGGACAACATCAACACGCTGCAAGCCAGCGTCAATACCATTCTGCGAGTCACATTGGCTCCTGGTTCGCAGTAGATTCCGCAGCGAGAGACAGGCGCCACCGTGCGCGACCGCCCCTGTCCGCTGCCATGTTCTCGTCGCGTGTCAAACGACCACGTTCACGAGTCGGCCCGGCACCACGACGATCTTCTTCGGGGCCTTGCCTTCGCTGAACTTCGCGACCATCTCGTGAGCGGCCGCGAGCTGTTCGATCGCTTCACGCGTGGCGTCTTTCGCCACGGTGATCGCGCCGCGCACCTTGCCGTTCACCTGCAGCACGAGTTCGATCTCCGACTGTTCCAGCGCCTGCTCGTCGACCTTCGGCCATGCCGCGTCGAGCAGCGAGCCGTGGACGTCGGCGAAACCGAGCTCCTGCCACAACTGGAACGTGAGGTGCGGCACCACCGGATACAGCACGCGCAGCATCACGCTGTACGTTTCACGCAATACGGCCGGCTGGGCGCCCTTCGCGCTATCCAGCGCGTTGAGCATCTTCATCGCGGCCGACACCACCGTGTTGTACTGCAAACGCTGGTAGTCGAAGTCAGCCTGCTTCAGCACGCTGTAGATCTCGCGGCGCAGCGTCTTGTCGACGTCGCCGAGTTTGGCGGCGTCGAACGTGCCGCCCGCGCGCAACGCGGCTTCGTTCGCCTGACTGAAGCTCCACACGCGACGCAGGAAGCGGCTCGCGCCTTCCACGCCCGAGCCGGACCATTCGAGCGACTGCTCGGGGTGGGCGGCGAACATCACGAACAGACGCGCGGTGTCGGCGCCATGCTGGTCGATCAGCAATTGCGGATCGACGCCGTTGTTCTTCGACTTCGACATCTTCTCGACGCCGCCGAGCACGACCGGCTGGCCGTCCGCGTTCAGGATCGCGCCGACCGGGCGGCCCTTGTCGTCGAACGAGACTGTGACGTCGGCCGGGTTATACCAGGTCTTCTTGCCGGCATCGCTTTCGCGGTAGTACGTTTCGTTGAGCACCATGCCCTGCGTGAGCAGGTTCTTCGCCGGTTCGCCGAACTTGACGAGACCCAGGTCGCGCATCACCTTCGCCCAGAAACGCGAGTACAACAGGTGCAAAATTGCATGCTCGATACCGCCGATGTACTGGTCCATCGGCGCCCAGTAATCGGTGCGCTCGTCGACCATGGTCTTCGCATTCGGCGACGCGTAGCGGTAGAAGTACCACGACGAATCGACGAAGGTATCCATCGTGTCGGTTTCGCGTTTAGCCGCGCTGCCGCAAGTCGGGCAGGTGCAGTTCACGAACGCTTCGGATTTAGCGAGCGGATTGCCCGTGCCGTCCGGTACGAGGTCTTCCGGCAACACCACCGGCAGATCTTTTTCCGGCACCGGCACGTCGCCGCACTTCGGGCAGTGGATGATAGGGATCGGCGTGCCCCAGTAACGCTGGCGCGACACGCCCCAGTCACGCAAACGCCACGTGATCTGCTTGTCGCCAAGACCGAGTTCCTTCAGGTCGGCGGCGATCTGGTCGACCGCTGGCTCGTAGGCGAGGCCGTCGTACTTGCCGCTGTTGATCAGCGTGCCGGTCTTCTCGCCGTACCATTCTGCCCAGGCTTCGGTGGAAAATTCCTTACCTTCCACGGCCACCACCTGCTTGATCGGCAGGCCGTATTTCTTCACGAATGCGAAGTCGCGTTCGTCGTGCGCCGGCACGCCCATTACCGCGCCTTCGCCGTAGCTCATCAGCACGTAATTGCCGATCCACACTTCGACCTGTTCCTGCGTCAGCGGATGCGTGACGTAGAAGCCGGTGCCCATACCCTTCTTTTCCATGGTCGCGACGTCGGCTTCAGCCACACCGCCGCGCTTGCATTCTTCGATGAAGGGCAGCAGTTCCGGCTTGTCTTTCGCGAGGCGCGTGGCGAGCGGATGCTCGGCGGCAATCGCGCAGAACGTGACGCCCATGACCGTGTCGGCGCGCGTGGTGAACACGCGCAGCAGCTTCTGCTCACCGTCGATCTCGTACGGGAAGCCGAAGTTCACGCCGAAGCTCTTGCCGATCCAGTTCTGCTGCATGACCTTGACGCGCTCGGGCCAGCCGAGGCCTTCGAGGTCGTTCAGCAGTTCGTCCACGTACTGCGTGATGCGCATGTAGTACATCGGGATTTCGCGCTTTTCGACCAGCGCGCCCGAGCGCCAGCCGCGGCCGTCGATCACCTGCTCGTTCGCGAGCACGGTCTGGTCGATGGGGTCCCAGTTCACCGTGCCGGTCTTCTTGTACGCGATACCCTTTTCGAGCATCTTCAGGAACAGCCACTGGTTCCATTTGTAGTAATCGGGGCTGCAGGTCGCGACTTCACGCGACCAGTCGATCGCGAGGCCCATGGACTGCATCTGCTTCTTCATGTAAGCGATGTTGTCGTAGGTCCATTTCGCGGGCGGCACGTTGTTGGCCATTGCCGCGTTTTCCGCCGGCATGCCAAACGCGTCCCAACCCATCGGCATCAGCACGTTGTAGCCGTTCATCCGCAGATAGCGGTACATCACGTCGTTGATCGTGTAGTTCCGGACGTGACCCATGTGCAGCTTGCCCGACGGGTACGGCAGCATCGAGACGCAGTAGAACTTGGGTTTCTCGGTGGTTTCCGAAGTCTTGTACGCGTCGATGGCGCGCCATTGCCCTTGCGCGGCGGATTCGACGTCGGAGGGAACGTATTTTTCGTGCATGGTGTGATGGGATCGCTGGGTTCGGTGCTTTCGCACCGGCCGCTTTGGTGCTCTGCTGGATGAAATGGCGTCGTTCCCCTTCTGCGGGGGAAAGGCCTGATTATACCGTTCGCGAGCGGGTACGCCGCGCGGCGTCAGGCGCGGTGATGCGCTCCGGCGCGCTTGGTGTGCGCTGAGTACGCACTGAGTACGCGCCTGGTGTGTGCCGGGTAGGCGACTAGTGCGCGGCGCCCTGCGGCAATCCGCCCGGCGGCGGCGGGTCCGTCACGAAACCGATCCGCTCGAGCCCAGCCTGCTGCGCCGCGCCCATGACCTGCGCGATCACTTCGTAACGCGTGGAGCGCTCCGCGCGTAGCTGGATTTCCGGCTGGTCCGTCTGCTTTCCCGCCTGCGTGAACTGGGCGCGCATCTGCTCCAGCGTGATGGGCTTCGCGTTCCAGTAGAGCTTGCCGGCGGCGTCGATTGAAAGGGAAATGGTCTGCGGCGTCTGCCGCGCGGGCGCCGATGCGACTTTCGGCAGATCCAGCCGGATCGCATGCGTGAACAAAGGCGCGGTAATGATGAAAATCACCAGTAGCACCAGCATCACGTCGATCAGCGGCGTCATGTTGATCTCGGCCATCGGCGCGGCCGTCTGCTTTTTCTCGAGTCCGCCGAATGCCATGTCGCCTCCTTCTGCCTGAGTGCCGCGTGACGCGCGCCGGTGGAACGGTGGATCAGTGAGTTAGTGAGTCGAGGTCTGCTGGACTCGCGCCGGCGCTTCGCGCTGCTCGGCCGGCGCGCACACGTACGCGTGCAGGTCGTGCGCGAAGCCGTCGAGTTCCTCGGACAATTGCCGCACCATCCGCCCCAGCACGTTGTACGCGAGCACGGCCGGAATCGCGACCACGAGGCCGAACGCGGTCATGATCAGCGCCTCGCCGACCGGACCGGCGACATTCTCGATCTGCGCCTGGCCGCTCGCGGCAATGCTGCCGAGCGCGTGATAAATGCCCCACACGGTGCCGAGAAGACCGACGAACGGCGCCGTGCTACCGACCGAGGCCAGCAGCACCTGACCGAATTCAAGCCGCCGTTGCGACGCATTGAGCGCCTGCCGCAACGCCCGCAACACCCGCTCACCGCGTTCGACGCGCGCCAGCAACGCACCCGGAATATCCACCTCGGCCGCATGCAGCGCTGCCTCGGCGAGCGGCGTGAACACGCGCTCACGGTCCACGCGCTTTAAGGCCGCGACGCCTTCGGACAACGTGGACGCTTGCCAGAATTGCGCGATCGCGCGGCTCGCCTGACGCTTCGCGCGCGTGAGAATCCAGCTTTTGACGATCAGAAAGCACCAGCTCGCAATCGACATGGCCAGCAGCACATACGCGACGCCATGCGTGATCGCGTCGCTGGTTTGCAGGTAATGGATGATGCCGCTGCTGCCTGCCATCTGACCTCGCCGGGAGAAAGTGATTTCAGGGGCGCGACAGGGGCAGCATTGCCCCTGCAGCCTGCTCGCGTGGCTTGCTTAACTTGCGTCGCGCAGGCCGAGCACGTCTTGCATGTCGAAAAAGCCGGTTGCGTGACCTTCGAGGAAACGCACAGCACGAAGCGCGCCTTGCGCATACGACAGACGGCTCGCCGATTTGTGCGTGATTTCGATCCGCTCGCCGATGCCCGCGAACAGCACCGTATGATCGCCGACGATATCGCCGCCGCGAATCGCCGAAAAACCGATGGTGGACGGATCGCGCTCGCCGGTCACGCCTTCGCGGCTGTAGACCGCGCAGTCGTCGAGATTGCGGCCGAGCGCGTGGGCGATCGTTTCGCCCATGGTCAACGCCGTGCCGGACGGCGCGTCGACCTTGTGACGGTGATGCGCCTCGATGATCTCGATGTCGTAGCCGGTCGCGAAATGCTTCGCCGCGAACTCCAGCAGCTTCAGCGTGACGTTCACGCCGACGCTCATGTTCGACGCGAACATGATGGCGACCTTCTCCGCGCCGGCGCGCAGTTGCGCCTTCTGCTCGTTGTCGAAGCCGGTCGTGCCGATCACCATTTTCACGTTATGGCGCTGCGCCGCTTCGAGATGCATCAGCGTGCCTTCGGGGCGCGTGAAGTCGATCAGGTAGTCGGACTCGGCGAATACGCGCTCGATGTCGTCGGTGAGCAGCACGCCCGTCTGTTGGCCGAGAAACGCACCGGCGTCCTGACCGAGTTGCGGAGCGCCCGCCCGGTCGAGCGCGCCGGACAGCGTGACGTCGGCATCGTTGAGGACGGTTTCGATGAGCATGCGGCCCATACGGCCCGATGCGCCAGCAATGGCAATTTTCATGGCTTCGAGGGTTCGGAAAAAGCAAAAACCCCGGCAAATGCGGGGGGAAGCGGCGGCGAGCAGCACGCCCGGGCGCCGCGCATCACTGAAAAATGCAGAGAACCGGACCGGCGCCGCGCACACAACGCGATGGCGCGTGCGCGGTGCCCGATCCTGTGCCCGTCTTAAGACACGGACAGCGGGATTAGCCGCCCGTTCCCGAAGTCGACGGAGAAGAGGTCAGCGGTGCGTTGTGCGTCGGGCCGCCGTTGCTGCTTTGCGGACCCGTCGGGCCGACCGGATTGCTGTTGTCCGTATTCGGATTTTGCGGCGGCGGCGGACGGTGGAACTGGAACTGCGGCTGACCCGCAGCCGTCGGACCCGTTGACGGGATACCACCACCGCTGGCGGTCGGCGCGCTAGGCACCGAAGGCCGCAGGCCACCGCCCGACGACACCGCGTTAGTCGCGCGATTGGCGGCTTGCGCCGCTTCCGCGTTGGCGTCCGTGGACGGCACGGCTGCCGCGGCAGCGCCTTCAACTGCCGCCGACGATGCCGGTGCAGCAGCGACCGCTGCCGGCGCGCTCGCGCCGCTAGCCGGGCTGAGCAACGCCGCGGCCTTCTTCTTGCCGAGCTTGTCGCCGTCGATTTCAGCCAGCAACTCGAGGTTGGACGGCAGATCTTCGCCGCCGCTCCAGCTCGCGACACGGTCACCCGAGAACATCACCACGAAATCGCGCTGCTGCACGACGTTGGTCGAGCCGCGCTTGAAATAGAACACGTAGTCCCAGCGGTCCGCGTGGAACATGTCGGTCAACAGCGGCGTGCCGAGCAATTGCTTCACCTGCGCGCGCGACATGCCGGCCTGCATCTGTGCAGCCGCTTCTTTCGAAACAAAGTTGCCCTGCACGACCGTGATGCGGTACGGCGTGATGCTTTGGGCAACGCGCTGTGTCAGGCTGTCGTAAGTGGAACATCCGGCAAGAACCGCGACAGTCGCAACAGCGATCAAGGTACCCCGCATGCGGCTCCCCCGGTAGATCAATTGAGATTTTGAAATCATTTCACTCACCGTGCGGGCCCGTGGACGAGCCGCGCGAGTTTCATTCCATCGAAGATGACCAGAACGGCAAAAACACATTACTATGAGAGCCCAGCATTGTACTCTAGGGATCCCTTGTCATGACCAATCCAACCGATCTCAAGAATATCGGGCTCAAGGCGACCCTTCCGCGCCTCAAAATCCTTGAGATTTTCCAGCACAGCCCGGTGCGTCACCTGACCGCCGAAGATGTGTACCGCAACCTGTTGCACGAAGAACTCGATATCGGCCTGGCAACCGTGTATCGCGTGTTGACGCAGTTTGAGCAGGCTGGCCTGCTGTCGCGCAGCAACTTCGAGTCGGGTAAGGCGGTGTTCGAACTGAACGAAGGTTCGCATCACGACCACCTCGTTTGCCTCGATTGCGGGCTCGTCGAAGAGTTTTTCGACGCCGAGATCGAAAGCCGTCAGCAATCCATTGCGAAGGAACGCGGCTTCAAGCTGCAGGAACACGCGCTGGCGCTGTACGGTGCGTGCACCAAAGAAAATTGCCCGCATCGCAAGCATTGACGCGCCTTCGGGCGTAGTGAGCGAGAGTCGGCCGCGTCGGGGTGCGCGGTCCGGCAGGTAGGCAAAAAAAGACCCGGCCGAGGCGAATCGGCCGGGTCTTTTTGCTTCTGCGCTGAGGTGGGGCAGTCTATCCGCAGCGCGCGCACGGCCTAATCGACCAACTCCGCGCTCGCTTCGAATACCAGCCGCCACGGCTCGGCTAATGACAATTCATCGCAATTGGGTTGCTCGCCGCCGCGATCGACCACCACGAAATCGCTCACCCGATCGAGCGCCAGCAACGGGTGATGCCACACGCCCTTCGCGTAGTTCACGCCCTGCCAGGCGTCGGTCCAGAATGCGCGCAGCCGCGCTGGGTCGAATTCGCCCGCCGACGCGACCACCACCAGATAGCGGCCCGCCGTCAACGGAATGAAAGCCTGACTGCCGAGCGGATGCCGCTCCATCATCGCGATCTCCACCGGCAGCGCGCGCGGTTGCGCGCGAAACAGGTTGATCAGCGGCCGGCCGCCCTGCTCCGTCACGTCGACGCTGGCGAGGTCGTGAAAGCGCTCGGTCGTACCGCCGTTGATCGCGAAGTGGCGCGCGCCGTCCAGTTCGATCACATCACCGAACGGCGCGAAGGCCGTCCGCGTCAGGCGCTCCATCTGCAATGTTTTCATCGACGGGCTCCGTTACGCGATTTCGCCCCACAAGCGCAGGCGCGACACGCCGCCGTCCGGAAAGATATTGAAACGCACATGCGTGACCGGACCCAGCGATGCGATGCCGTCCGCGAAGGTGTGGACGTGGTCCATCTGCAGCTTCTGTTCGCCGAGCAGCACCGGCCAGAACATGGCCTGCGTGATCAGCGAATCGTCGGTGCCGCCCGTCACCGTGGCCGCTTGCAGCGAGCAGCGGTCGGGGTAATTGCCCTTGAAGTGCGCGGTGTCGACTTCGATCTTGCGAATCACGCCCGGCCGCGCCAGCGCGACGATCGCCCAGTCGTTGCCCGGCTCGCGACGGCGGCGGGTTTCCCAGCCGTCGCCCATGTTCACGCCGCGGCCCGGCATCAGCATTTGCGAGGCCGGCCCGAAGTGCTGGTTGTTGGCCGCGACCAGATAAGCGCCGTTCTCGACCGCGGCGAGATCCAGCAGCGTGCCGCTATCGACCCGCTCCCAGTCGCGTTTCGGCTGGCCGTACACGCGCAAACGGGCAAGGCCGCCGTCCGGATACAGATTCACTCGCAGATGCGTGAACGCGCGCGCGTCGCTCACTTCGACGTAATGGTGCTGGTTGCCTTGCAGCGTGGTGGCCGGCACGAGGGGTTGCCAGTCGGCGTTATCGGGCGGCACGTCGCCGTCCGCGTAGCAGGCTTCAATCGACGCAGCCGGCGGGAAATTGCCGGTGAAGTGGCTCGTGTCCAGATCGACGCCATGCACGACGCCCGGACGCGCCAGGCGGATCACGCAATAGTCGTGACCGGTGGTGCGCTTGCGGCGGGTTTCCCAACCGTCCATCCACTTGCCGTGGTCATCGTATTTACCGGGGATGAACACCGCCGGTTGCGGCTCCAGCATGCGGTCCTTCGGCGCGAAGAATTCGTCGCTGGCATGGAGCGCTTTCGCACCCAGTCGCGGGTCGGCGAGATTCATATAGCGACGGGTAAAAGCGGGGGCGTTGGGGTCGAGGATCGGATTGGCCATAGTCTCGGTCAGGCAACGAAAAAGTGATGGAGTGTCGGCGGATTGTCGTCATCCGCCGAGGCTGAAAGCGCGCTGCGTCGGCGCGCGGAATTCGGGAGTCGGCAGAAAATCAGACCGCCGGTGCGTGTTCGCCCGCGGCCCGTTCATCGCTCGAATCTTCGCCGGCCGGCACGTAGCGCAGCGCCGCATCGCGGTTCAGCACGCGATGCGCGCGCACCCGGTCGATATCGTTTTCCCACACGGCGACCACCACGGTCGCCACGCAATTGCCGATCAGGTTGGTCAGCGCGCGGGCGATGCCGACGAACCAGTCGACCGGCAGAATCAGCACGAGGCCGAGCACGGGGATCGCCGGAATCGCGGACAGCGTCGCGGCCAGAATCACGATTGCCGAGCCGGGAATGCCGTGCGCGCCCTTCGACGTCACCAGCGACACCAGCACCACCACGATCAGGTCATGCAAGGACAGCGGCGTGTTGGTGGCCTGCGCGATAAAGATCACCGCGAGCGTGAGATAGATGGAGAAGCCGTCGAGATTGAACGAGTAGCCGGTCGGTATCACCAGCCCGACCGTCGAATCCTTCACGCCCATCCATTCGAGCTTGCGCATGATCTGCGGCAGCACGGCGTCGGACGAAGCGGTGCCGAGCACGATCGACAGTTCTTCGCGCAGATAGCGGATCAGCTTGAAGATGCTGAAGCCGGCCAGCCGCATCACTACGCCCAGCACCACCACCACGAACACGAAGCAACTCGCGTAGAACACCAGCACCAGCAGGCCGAGTTGCTTCAGCGATTCGACGCCATAGGTGCCCGTTGTAAAAGCGATCGCGCCGAGCACGCCGAGCGGCGCGAGCTTGATGATGAAACCCATCACGCGGAAAAACACTTGCGACAGTTCGTCGATCAGGCTGCTGACGCGCTGCGCTTTATTGCCGAGCAGCGACAGCGCCGAGCCGAACAGCACCGAAAACACCAGAATTTGCAGGATGTCGCCGGTCGCGAACGCGTTGATCGCCGTGTCGGGGATGATCTTCAGCAGGAAGCCCGCCGTATCCTTGAGGCTCTTGGCGTTCTCGGTGTACGTGGCCAGCGAAGCGGGATCGAGCGAATGCAGATTGATGTTCATGCCGACGCCGGGACGTGTGGCATACGCGAGCACCGCGCCGATCACGAGCGCGATCGTCGTCATGACCTCGAAGTAGACCACCGCCTTCAAACCGACGCGGCCGACTTTACGCAGATCGCCGGCGTGCGCCATGCCGCTCACCACGACGCAGAACACGATCGGTCCGATCACCATCTTGATCAGCTTGAGAAAGCCGTCGCCGAGCGGACGCAGCGATTGGGCGAAATGTGGATACACGGCGCCGATCACAATGCCCGCCACCAGCGCTATGACGACCCGGCCAAACAGCGAATTGAAAAACTTCAACACGGCTTTCTCCTGGTTGAGATGCTGATCTGTTCAGACTGGTCCGACCAGTGCTGTTATGGCAGATAGTAGGAAGCCGATATACTGACGTCAAGGTTTCAAGGAACAGTGTTTACCCGTTGTTTTTACCGCCTTTTCGGGCCGTATCGCGAATGCGCAAAGATGTGCCGTATGAGCGTTCGACACGCGTAATACAATGCTGGTCTGACCACGCTTTCAAGTGAGTTACGATGAAAAACGCCCCGCACACCGTCACCGACGCCGCCATCGCGACCATTCGCGAACGGATCGAAGCGGGCGTCTATCCGGTAGGTAGTTTGCTGCCGGCGCAGCGTCAGCTTTCCGAGGAACTGGAGATTAGTCGCGCTTCGTTGCGCGAGGCGTTGTCCACGCTCGAAGCGCTCGGCCTGCTGATGATCCGGCCCGGCAAGGGCGTCTACGTGGAAAGCGCGCAGGCCGTGGCCGCGCAATCGTGGCGCTTCTCGGAGCAATCGTCGCTGCCGGATACCTACCAGATGCGCTATGCGCTGGAAGGCTTTATCGCGCGCATGGCGGCGCTCGCCGTCAGCGAGGCCGACCTCGCCTGGTTCGAAGACAACATCACGGCCATGCAAACGGCGCTCGCGTGCGACGAACTCGACGAGGCCGCGCGCCTCGACTACGACTTCCATATGCGGATCGTGAATATTGCCGGCAACGCGGCAATCGAATCGATTCTGAGCAGCAGCGCGGACATCATGAAGGAAAGCCAGCGCATGCCGTTTTACCGACGCGAGCTGGTGCTGTCCACGTACATCGAACATCGTGTGATTCTGGATGCGCTGAAGGCGCGCGATTCCATCGCGGCGGGCCAGGCGATCGAGACGCATATCTCGAACGCGGCGCAGCGCGCCGGCGTGTATTTCCCGACGCCGCAGACGCGAACGTAGAGGTAGACGCGATAGACCAAGCAGATGCGTCAGCCATGCCAAACGCGCAGGCGTAAAAAAGCCGCTCCGAAGAGCGGCTTTTCTTTGTCTCCGACGCTTCAGCCCCGCCGACTCAAAGCCGGCAGCGCGATGCGTTGTCGACCTTACTTCGCGTTGGCCAGCGCCACAGCCGTATCCAGCATGCGGTTCGAGAAGCCCCACTCGTTGTCGTACCAGCTCGACACCTTCACCAGACGGCCCGACACCTTGGTCAGCGTCGCGTCGAACGTCGACGAAGCCGGGTTGTGGTTGAAGTCGATCGACACCAGCGGCGCCTCGTTGTAACCGAGAATGCCCTTCAGCGAGCCTTCCGACGCTTCCTTCATGATCGCGTTGACTTCTTCGACCGTCGTGTCGCGCGCGGCGATGAACGACAGGTCGACCACCGACACGTTGATCGTCGGCACGCGAATCGCATAGCCGTCGAGCTTGCCGTTCAGTTCCGGCAACACCAGGCCAACCGCCGACGCAGCGCCGGTCTTGGTCGGGATCTGGCTATGCGTGGCCGAACGTGCGCGGCGCAGGTCTTCGTGGTACACGTCCGTCAAAACCTGGTCGTTCGTGTAAGCGTGAATCGTGGTCATCAGACCGTTCACGAGGCCGATCTTATCGTTCAGCGGCTTGACGAGCGGCGCGAGGCAGTTCGTCGTGCACGATGCGTTCGAGATCACCGTGTCCGATGCCTTCAGCACATGGTGGTTCACGCCGTAGACGATCGTTGCGTCGACGTCTTTACCGCCCGGCGCCGAGATGATCACCTTCTTTGCGCCGCCCTTGATGTGCGCGCTCGCCTTTTCCTTGGTCGTGAAAAAGCCCGTGCATTCCAGCACGACGTCAACGTTCAGCTCGCCCCACGGCAGTTCGGCCGGGTTGCGGTTCGCCAGCACGCGGATCTTGTCGCCGTTGACAACCAGGTAGTCGCCGTCCACCGACACTTCGCCCGGGAACTTGCCGTGCGCGGTGTCGTATTGCGTCAGGTGAGCGTTGGTCTTGGCATCGCCGAGATCGTTGATGGCGACGATTTCGATATCGTGCTTCTTGCCGTTTTCATAGAAGGCGCGCAGCGTGTTGCGGCCGATCCGGCCGTAGCCGTTGATTGCGACGCGAATCGTCATGGTCTATCTCCTGATGGCTGGAAAAAATTCGTCTCTATTCGTCTGCGCTTCCCAGTCTGACCGCAACGCATGCGGCCAGACTTGCCGAAGATCAGCCGAGTGCCGCTTTGGCCGTCGCTACCACGTTCTCGACGGTGAAGCCGAAATGCTTGAACAACACGCCAGCCGGGGCCGATTCGCCGAACGTGTCGATGCCGACCACGCCGCCTTCCAGACCCACGTACTTGCGCCAGAAATCCGTGACGCCCGCTTCGATCGCGACACGGCGCACGCCTTGCGGCAATACGCGTTCGCGGTACTCGGCGTCCTGCTTGTCGAACACCGTGGTCGACGGCATGGACACGACGCGGGCGCCGATGCCTTCACGCGCCAGCGACTCGACCGCGTTCAGCGCCAGTTCGACTTCCGAACCGGTGGCGATCAGGATGATCTTGCGCGCGGGGATTTCGTCGTTCCAGTCGCGCAGCACGTAGCCGCCCTTCTCGATGTTGGCGATCTGCGCGTCCGTGCGTTCCGAGAACAGCAGGTTCTGACGGCTGAAGATCAGGACCGACGGGCCGTGATGTTCAACCGCGTGGGTCCAGGCCACCGCCGTTTCGACCGTGTCGGCCGGGCGCCACACTTGCAGATGCGGAATCAGGCGCAGGCTCGCGACGTGTTCGATCGACTGGTGGGTCGGGCCGTCTTCGCCGAGACCGATCGAGTCGTGCGTGAACACGAAGATCGACGGCGCTTTCATCAGTGCGGCGACGCGCAGTGCGTTGCGGCTGTAGTCGGAGAATGTCAGGAACGTGCCGCCGAAGGCCTTGAAGCCGCCGTGCACCGCGATGCCGTTGATCGCCGCGCTCATGCCGAACTCGCGCACACCGTAGTTCACGTAATTGCCGGCAGCGCGGCCTTCCGCGTTCACGCGCACCGGCTTGGCGGCCTTCCAGTTGGTCAGGTTCGAACCGGTCAGGTCGGCGGAGCCGCCCAGCAGTTCCGGCAGCACGGCCGACAGACCTTCGATAGCCTGTTGCGACGCCTTACGCGTAGCAATGGTTTCCTTGCGTTCGTTCGCGCCGGCGACGATCGCCTTCGCCTGTTCCGCCCAATCGGCCGGCAACTGCTTGGCCATACGGCGGGTGAATTCGGCGGCTTCCTGCGGATACTTGGCCTGGTAGGCCGCGAACGCCTTGTCCCACTCGGATTCGATGCGCGCGCCCGCTTCCTTCGCGTCCCACGCTGCATAGACTTCCTGCGGAATCACGAACGGCTCCCACTTCCAGCCGATCTTTTCACGCGTGGCCGCGATTTCCTTGTCGCCGAGCGGCGAGCCGTGCGAATCGTGGCTGCCGGCCTTGGTCGGCGCGCCTTCGCCAATCACGGTCTTGCAGCAGATCAGCGTCGGCTTGTCGGACAGCTTCGCCTGTTTGATTGCCGCGTCGACCGCGTCGACGTCATGGCCGACCACGTTCGGGACCACGTTCCAGCCGTACGCTTCGAAGCGCTTCGGCGTGTCGTCGTGGAACCAGTTCACCACTTCGCCGTCGATCGAGATGCCGTTGTCGTCGTAGAACGCGATCAGCTTGTTCAGCTTCAGCACGCCCGCGAGCGAGCAGGCTTCGTGCGAGATGCCTTCCATCAGGCAGCCGTCGCCGACGAACACGTACGTGTGGTGGTCGACGATCGTCGCGTCCGGCTTGTTGAATTCGGTGGCCAGCAGCGACTCGGCGAGCGCCATGCCGACCGCGTTCGCCAGACCCTGGCCGAGCGGACCGGTGGTCGTTTCGACGCCCGGCGTGATGCCGTATTCCGGGTGGCCCGGCGTCTTCGAATGCATCTGGCGGAAGTTCTTCAGCTCGTCGATCGGCAGATCGTAGCCGGTCAGATGCAACAGCGAGTACAGCAGCATCGAGCCGTGGCCGTTCGACAGCACGAAGCGGTCGCGGTCCGACCACTGCGGGTTCGTTGGGTTGTGACGCAGATGACGCGACCACAAGGCCACGCCGATTTCGGCCATGCCCATCGGCATGCCGGGGTGACCGGAATTCGCTTTTTGAACGGCGTCCATGGACAACGCGCGGATTGCGTTGGCCATCAGGGAGGTGGGTGCGGGAGACGGGGTCGTCATGTCGAGTCCGGAGACAGAGTCAGAAAGCGGTGTGCGCTTGAGTCCCGGATGCTCGGCGGCCAGTTCGCTTCGGCGCACGGTGCGGCGCCAGGAGACGCGAAACGGGCAGAGCAAACGGACAAGGCTGAAAGCGTGACATTCTAGCAGAACGTTGCGCGGCTCCCGAGCGGAAACCCGCATGGCCCGAGGCCGCACGTGGGCGCTGGGGGGTGCTGCGGTTCGGCCCGGTTCGCCTCGGTTCGGCCCGGTTCGCGGTTTACAATTGGACAACCTGAACCTACCGCGCTCCCGACGGAGCCCGTCCGCCGTGAGCGCTCCGCTGCTGTTCCACCCAAGTCCCGACGCCGTCTACGGATTTCCGCACGCACGACGGATCGCCTGTGTCGACTCGCCGTATCAGCGTATCGAGGTGTGGGACACGCCTCAGCTCGGCCGGCTCTTTACGCTCGACGGCCGTCCGATGACCTCCGTCGGCGACGAGTTCATCTATCACGAATGCATGGTGCACCCGGCCGCGCTCACGCATCCGGCGCCGAAGTCCGCGCTGGTGCTGGGCGGCGGTGACGGCGGCGCCGCGCGGCAATTACTGAAGCATCCCGGCATCGAACGAATCGTGGTGGCGGAGCTGGACGCCGAGGTGGTGCGCCTGACGCGCGAGCATTTGCCCGACGTACACGGCGGCGCTTTCGACGACCCGCGCGTCGAACTGGTAATCGGCGACGCCGCCGATTACGTCGCGGCGGCGGCAGCATCGGCGGCGACACGGTTCGATCTGGTGATATTCGACCTGACGCCGCCGGACTCACCCGCAGCGGGCTTGTACACGCAAGCCTTCTACACCCAACTCAAACGGACGATGACCCCAACCGCCTCACTCTCCGTGCATCTCGGCTCGCCGTACTTTCATGCGCAGCGCGTAGCCGGCCTGCTCGACGGCTTGCGCGCGGCATTCGCGATTGTCCGCACGATGAGCGCCTTTATCCCGCTGTACGGCTCGCTGTGGATGATGGCCACCGCCAGCGACACGCTCGACCCCACGGCCCTCGACGCCGACACGCTCGCCGCAGGTTTCGCCACGCGCCGGCTCGAACCCGCTTCGCTGAGGCATTACGACCCGGCCCTGCACGCGGGACTGTTCTCGGCATCGCGCGCCGTGCGCGATAAACTAAGTCAATTCTTAACGTCAACACACTGAAGCGTGGGCACAATGCACGGTTCGCCCGGGCCGCACAATCGACACACCGATTGCGCAGTCGTCCCGCTGACCGCGCAGCCTGCGTCCCGCCAACCCCTCTCGATCCGGAGAACCCCATGACCGCCTCCCGCCCAGCCGGTGTGCCCTGGTTGACCCCCTATCTGACAGTACGCGACGCAGGCGCCACGAGCGCGTTCTTCTCGGCAGCGTTTGGCTTCGAAGTGCGCGACAGCGTGCAGGACGACGGCGTCGTCATGCATGTCGAGATGACCTATCAAGGCCAGTTGATCGTGATGTTCGCGCCGGAAGGCGCCTTCGGGTCCGCGGCGAAAACCCCCAAAAGCGCGGGCGCAATCGCGCCGCAATCGTTCTATGTCTATGTCGACGACGTCGACGCGGTTTACACGCGGGCGCTGGCCGCCGGCGCCAAATCGTTGAGCGAGCCACAGGATCAGTTCTGGGGCGACCGCTTCGCCCAGGTCGAAGACCTGGACGGCTACCGTTGGGCGCTCGCTCGCCACCTTTCCTGAACCAATGAGTATTTCTCTGATGCCTCGCTTCTTCGTCGATACGGCGCTCAACTCCGACGACATCCTGCCGCTTCCGGACGACGTTGTACGTCACATCCTCGTTCTGCGCCTGCAACCCGGCGACTCGATCGTGCTGTTCAACGGCGAAGGCGGCGAGTACAGCGCCGAACTCGTCG
This sequence comes from Burkholderia sp. 9120, assembly GCF_000745015.1. Taxonomy (NCBI): domain Bacteria; kingdom Pseudomonadati; phylum Pseudomonadota; class Betaproteobacteria; order Burkholderiales; family Burkholderiaceae; genus Burkholderia; species Burkholderia sp. 9120. The sequence continues at coordinate 1,756,285 of NZ_JQNA01000001.1, forward strand.
AGGTCGAACGCCGCTCGGTGAAGGTCGTGGTGCGCGAATTCCGCGCCATCGAAATCGAAGCGCCATATCACCTCACGCTCGCGCAAGGCATCGCCGGCGGCGACAAGATGGACTGGCTGATCGAAAAAGCGGTCGAACTCGGTGCGTCGTGTTTCATGCCGTTGACCACCACGCGCAGCGTCGTGCGCCTGTCCGGCGAGCGCGCGCAGCGGCGGCATGCGCATTGGCAAGGGATCGTGCGCGCGTCGTGTGAACAGTGCGGCCGCAATCGTCTGCCGGAAGTCATGCCGGTGCGCGAAATCGCGACCTGGCTCGGCGCGCTGCCGCCCACGCCGGAAGACGGCGAACTGCGGATTCTGCTGTCGCCGCGCGCGAGCATCAGCTTTACGGCCTTGCCCGCCACGCCGCCGCTCGGCCGCGTGACCGTGCTGGTCGGCCCGGAAGGCGGTTTTTCCGCCGCCGAAGAAGCCGCTGCGACCGATCACAGCTTTACCGCGGTTGGGCTCGGCCCACGCGTGTTGCGCACCGAGACGGCGGGGATCGCCGTACTTTCCGCGCTGGCTGCGCGCTGGGGTGGGTGGTAAGTCGACATCGGCGGCTCACTCAACGCCGCGCACTAAAAGCAAAAGGCCCGCCAATCGGCGGGCCTTTTTCATTTCTTAGCCTCACGCAGCGACTGCGCTGCACGGCCAAACGTTACGCAAACGAGTAGAACACCCGGAACGCGACTTTACGCTCGGCCCAGAACTCGGCCGCTTCGCGGAACACGTCCAGCAGCGTTTCGCGCCCTTCCTTGTCGAACTTCTGAGCGACCGGCAATTGTTCGAGCACGATCACGAAGCCGGGTTGCGTTCCGGCCTTATGAACCAGGTCGGTCAGGCAATCGTAGAGCGCGTCGTAATTTTTGCCGAAGTGCTTCGGAAACAGGAACGATGTCGCGATAGTCTCGAGCACTTCCTGCTTGGACTGCGCGTTCGCGCAATACGCATAGAGGAAATGCTGGCCGAGTTGCTCGGCCTCGTCAGCTAGATCCTGCACGCGGAACGCGCGGATCGACTGTACGATGTTCGGTCGTACGGTCTTGAAAAGACTCATGGGCTCCTCGTTCGATGAAACCACAGTGCCTGTTTCGCTCTGGTTCTCGCGGCCCTGATCGCCGGCTCGCATCTGCATGACGCGTTGGAACAAATTGCCGTCGCCGGCCGCGAAAAGATCCGTCGCGACTCCGGAGTCGTGCGCGTAGACGTTGTCGCTCATGCCGTTCATCCCGATGTCATTCAACAATACGATTAAAACTGGTGTAGTGGTCGTCCGAGTAGTAACAATTGTCGGTTCGCTGTAGCGGACCACCGCAGACGATGCGACGCGCCCCGCGATTACGCGCGCGAGGCGTGGGAACGGTGTATTCGTGGTAATAGCCGCGCCGATGGGCCGGCAGCAACCGTTCGCGATTGCCGAATACGATGCCGTCCTTCTCATACGGGTAAGGCCCGCCGGCAGCAATCAAGTTCAATGTATTGACCGCTTCGCGCGGCAACTGCGCCAGCGCGACGACGCCCTGCACCTGTGCGTTTGCATCGGCGGGAGCCGTGTAGTCGCGCGCCAACGCGCCAGGCACGGAACCGGATAACACGCACAGCGTTAAAGCACCGATCAGCACGCCTTTCATGCGCAGCCACTTGCGTGCCATGTACCAGGGTTCCCGCTGTTAAATCACGAGTTTGACGACCATGAAAGTCGTAAGGGTATCGCTAATAGCCTTTGGAATCAACGTTCACCAGGCTGACGTTCGCTATCAGTCAAGCGAAAACGCCCACCAGAGTGGCTTTGACGACTTTTGACAGAATTGTTAGCTTAGTCAAGCTAAACTTTAGCTCGATCTAGCAATCGCAAGCTGATTGCGCGAGGTTCAGCATGCGGCCAGCCTGGGCGCGTCGCCTTCTGGCGCGTGCCCGGAGGGCTAAATTCGTTGGAAGCTGGATCGTGCGGTTTGCCATTTCAGGGTGACTATTCCCCAGTTCACCCGAGGCGTGCCCATTGCGGGCACGCTTTTTTTTCCGCTTTTTCCCGTTTTTCGTGTGGCGAGGATCCCCTGCGCCACACGAGGTTCGATCAACAGACTCGATGCAGGCCCGATCAGCGCGCCGCGATCACGTCCGCGACCAGCAGGGCCGTCATGTTGACGATTCGGCGCACCGTTGCCGACGCCGTCAGCACGTGAACCGGCTGAGCCGCGCCCAGCAGCATCGGACCAATCGCGATGTTGTTGCCCGCGGCGGTCTTCAGCAGGTTGTACGAGATATTCGCCGCGTCGATGTTCGGCAGCACCAGCAGGTTAGCGTCGCCCTCCAGCGTCGAATCGGGCAGTACTTCGCGGCGCAGATTGGCGTCGAGCGCCACGTCGCCGTGCATTTCGCCGTCCACTTGCAGTTCCGGCGCGCGCTCGCGCAGGATCGCCAGCGTGTCGCGCATCTTCTGCGCGGTCGGCGCATTGCTCGAACCGAAGTTCGAATGCGACAGCAGCGCGACCTTCGGCTCGATACCGAAACGGCGCACTTCTTCGGCGGCCATGATCGTGATCTCGGCCAGTTGCTCCGGCGTCGGGTCCACGTTCACGTGCGTATCGACGATGAAAATCTGCCGATTCGGCAGCACCAGACCATTCATCGCCGCGTAGACCTTGCGGCCTTCCTTCTTGCCGATTACCTGATCGATGAAGTGCAGGTGACGGTGCGTCGTGCTGACCGTGCCGCAGATCATGCCGTCCGCTTCGCCCTTCTTCACCAGCATTGCGCCGATCAGCGTGGTGCGGCGTCGCATTTCGAGCTTCGCCATCTGCTCGGTGATGCCCTTGCGGGACATCATCTTGAAGTATTCCTGCCAGAAGTCGCGATAACGCTCGTCATGGTCGGTGTTCACGACCGTGTAGTCCTGACCCGCGATCAGACGCAGACCGTAGCGCGCGATCCGCTGCTCGATCACCGCCGGACGGCCAATCAGAATCGGCTTGGCCAGCTTTTCGTCAACGATGATCTGCATCGCGCGCAGCACGCGCTCCTCTTCGCCTTCCGCGAACACAATGCGCTTCTTCTCCGGCTCGACGCCACGCGCCACCTGGAAGATCGGCTTCATGGTCGTGCCGCTGTGATACACGAACTGCTGCAGATGCTGTTCGTACGCGTCCATATCTTCGATCGGACGCTCGGCGACACCCGAATCCATCGCGGCCTTCGCCACGGCCGGCGCGACCTTGACGATCAGGCGCGGATCGAACGGCTTCGGAATCAGATAGGCCGGTCCGAACGACAGATCCTGAATGCCGTAAGCGGTCGCGACGATATCACTCTGCTCCTGGCGCGCCAGTTCGGCGATCGCGTTGACCGCCGCGATTTCCATTTCCCGCGTCACCGTCGTCGCGCCCGCGTCCAATGCGCCGCGGAACAGGAACGGGAACACCAGCACGTTGTTCACCTGGTTCGGATAGTCGGTGCGGCCCGTGCACAGCACCGCGTCCGGACGCACTTCGAGCGCGAGTTCCGGCAGAATTTCCGGCGTCGGATTGGCGAGCGCCAGAATCAGCGGCTTGTCCGCCATCTGCTTGACCATGTCCTGCTTCAGCACGCCGCCAGCCGACAGACCCAGGAAAATGTCCGCGCCGCCGATTGCTTCAGCGAGCGTGCGGGCGTCGGTTTCACGCGCGAAGCGTTCCTTGTCCGGGTCCATCAGTTCGACGCGGCCCTTGTAGACCACGCCGGCCAGATCGGTGACGGTGATGTTTTCGAGCGGCAGGCCGATATCGACCAGCAGATCCAGACAGGCCAGCGCCGCGGCGCCCGCGCCCGACGACACCAGCTTGACCGACTTGATGTCTTTGCCGACCACCTTCAACCCATTGGTGATGGCCGCCGCCACGACGATCGCCGTGCCGTGCTGGTCGTCGTGGAACACCGGAATCTTCATGCGCTTGCGGCATTCGCGTTCGACGATGAAGCAATCCGGCGCCTTGATGTCTTCCAGGTTGATCCCGCCGAAGGTCGGCTCGAGCGCGCAGATCACCTCGACCAGCTTGTGCGGATCGGACTCGTTCAACTCGATATCGAACACGTCGATGCCGGCGAACTTCTTGAACAGCACCGCCTTGCCTTCCATGACCGGCTTCGACGCGAGCGGCCCGATGTTGCCCAGACCCAGCACCGCGGTGCCGTTCGTGACGACGCCGACCAGGTTGCTGCGCGCGGTGAAACGCGCGGCGTTCAGCGGATTCTCGACGATTTCCTCGCACGCGAACGCGACACCCGGCGAATACGCCAGCGCGAGATCGCGCTGGTTGATCATCTGCTTGGTCGGGGCGATCGCGATCTTCCCCGGGGTGGGGAACTCGTGGTAATCGAGGGCGGCTTCGCGGAGTTTGCTATTGACGGGAGTCGACATAAGGCGGGCTTCGAAGTGCGGATTAGAATAGATGTTCGACGGCATTGTAGCCCCAATTGCCGGCTCAATTCCTTCAAAACGGGTACAACTGCCGCGACCGAAACAGTGCGAAAGGTCGATGCAATGTGCATCGGTCGAAATGCAGTGTTGACGTGCCGTACAGCCTACTCGCTTGGGCGTTGCCGGCGCATTAGGGATTGAACCCGGATTGAACCAGTGGCCGCTTCGTACAATGCGCGCCGTTAGCCGACGTTCGCGGCGCTTATTGGCTCAACTACCGCTCACCTACCGCTCATCCACCGCTCATCCACCGCTCATCCACCGCTCACTTACTGTTCACGCACCGCCGCCATGCTCTCCGAGTTCTCGCTGATCGATCGTTTCTTCGCGCGCCGCGCCGCCGCTCAACCGTCCGACGTGGAGAGCGGCACGCTCGGCATCGGCGATGACTGTGCGCTGCTCGCGCCACGCCCCGGCGAAATGCTGGCGATCTCGACGGACATGCTGGTGGAAGGCCGCCACTTCTTCGCCGACGTCGATCCGCAAGCGCTCGGTCACAAAGCGCTCGCGGTGAATCTGTCGGATCTCGCGGCAATGGGCGCGCGGCCGCAGGCGTTCACGCTAGCGTTCTCGTTGCCGAAAGCCGACGAAACCTGGCTCGCCGCCTTCAGCGCAGGACTCTTCGCGCTGGCCGAACGCTACGATTGCGCGCTGATCGGCGGCGATACGACTGGCGGCCCGTTGAATCTGTGCATCACCGTGTTCGGCAGCGTGCCGCCGCAAGTAGCGCTGCGCCGCGACGCCGCGCAAGCCGGCGACGACATCTGGATTTCCGGCGCCCTCGGCGACGCACGCGCCGGGCTCGGCGTGCAGCGCGGCGAGTGGCAGGCCGATGCCGACGACGCTGCGACGTTTCGTCGCGCCCTCGAACGCCCTGAGCCGCGCGTCGCGCTCGGCCTGGCGCTGCGCGGCATCGCGCACGCGGCGCTCGATCTGTCGGATGGGCTCGCCGGCGATCTGCTGCACATTCTCGAACGCTCCAACTTGCAGGCCACCGTCGACGTCGACGCGGTGCCGCGCTCGGCCGCGCTGCGGCGTTTGTCGCCGGCCATCCAGCAGCGCTGCACGCTGGCCGGCGGCGACGATTACGAACTGTGCTTCACCGCGCCGACTTCCGCGCGCGCCGCGGTGCAAAACGCCGGTCGCGAGGCGGCCGTGCCGGTCACCCGCATCGGTACAATAAGCGCTCTCCAAACGGCGGCCGACCGCCCGGCGATCGGCTGGCGCGACGCCGCCGGCGCGCCGCTCACTCTGACGTTGCAAGGCTTCGACCACTTTCATGCAGACTGATCCCCCGCTCGGCCCCGCCGACGAACTCATCGACGGCCAGCCGCCGAAAGAGCCCAACGCGCCCAATCCGCGCCCGCGGCCGCGCCGCGCGAGCGCGCGGTTCATGCTGTCGCATCCGCTGCACATGCTGTCGCTGGGGTTCGGCAGCGGCTTGTCGCCCATCGCACCGGGCACCTTCGGCACGCTGTTCGCGTGGGCGTCGTTCATCGTTCTGAGCCGCTATCTGACCGTGACCGAATGGGGTCTGCTGATCGCGTTCGGTTTTGTCGGCGGCATCGCGCTGTGCGGCTTTACCGCGAAAAGGCTGGGCATCGACGACCCGTCGCCGGTCGTGTGGGACGAGATCGTCGCGTTCTGGCTGGTGCTGCTGATGGTCACGCCCGCCACGCTGACCGAGCAATTGTGGGCGTTCATCGTGTTCCGCTTCTTCGACATGGTGAAACCGCCGCCCATCGGCTATTTCGATCGCCGTCTGAAAGGTGGCTTTGGCATCATGTTCGATGACCTGGTTGCCGCATTTTTCACGCTGCTCGTCATTGCGCTCTGGCGCATGTCGGTTTAATCCTCGCCGGTGGCCGGCCCTGTGCCGCCGGACCTCGCCCGCGGGCCCCCGTTTTCCGGATTGACGCCATGCCTACCGATTCCGTGGTTCACCAGCTCGCGATTCGCGTGAGCAACCGCCTGCGCGACGAACGCCTGATGCTCGTCACCGCCGAATCCTGTACGGGCGGCATGGTGGCGACCGCGATCACCGACATTTCCGGCAGCAGCGGCTGGTTCGAACGCGGCTTCGTCACGTATTCGAATCAGGCGAAGAGCGAGATGATCGGCGTGCCGGCCGACATGATCGAGAAGCACGGCGCGGTCAGCGAGCAGGTCGCGCGCGCCATGGCCGAGGGCGCGCTGCGCAACAGTCGCGCGCAGGTGTCGGTGTCGATCACCGGCGTCGCCGGTCCGGGCGGCGGCACCGAGACCAAGCCGGTCGGCATGGTCTCGTTCGGCTGGAGCAACCGGCTGCATACGTCGGTGGAAACAAAGGTTTTCAAGGGCGATCGCGAACAGATTCGCGTGCAGGCCGCCACGCATGCGCTGCGCGGCGTGCTGGCGTTGCTCGATGAACGCGAGCATTGATGGTTCGTCAAAGCTAAGCATTGGGGAGCCGCGAAACCATGTCCGAATCACGCGCCGCCACGGCCAAAGACCAACTGATCCGCCGCTTCGATCTGAAGCCGCATCCCGAGGGCGGATTTTTCAGCGAGACGTACCGGTCGGCCGGGCGCGTGATGCGCGATGGTGAGCCGGCGCAGACGCGCTCGGCGTCGACCGCGATCTATTACCTGTTATGCGACGGCGCGCATTCGGCGTGGCATCGGATCAAGTCCGACGAAGTCTGGCATTTCTACGCCGGCGAGCCGCTGAACGTTCACGTGCTCGATGAAAACGGGGCGCTGATCACCCACAAGCTGGGCAATGCGTTGATGCATCCGGATGCCGTGTTTCAGGCCGTGGTGCCGGCTGGCTTGTGGTTCGCCGCGGAGTGCGCCGATCCGGCGACGTTCGCGCTGGTGGGCTGCACCGTCGCGCCGGGATTCGAATTCAGCGAGTTCGAACTGGCGGATGTCGACGCGTTGAAGGCGCGGCATCCTCAGCATGAGGGCTTCATTGAAAAACTAAGGCCGGCGGTTTAGCCGGCCTTGCTTGAGCGGAGCGCGTAGACAGCGCTCCGGAGAATTGCGGTGGAACAGTCTCAGCAGAAACGCGCCGCCATCAGAAACCGCAGCACATTCCTCGCCGAAAACCTCACCGGAATGCGTTGATCCGATCCCGCGTTTCCATCGCGGCTTTCGCGGCGGCGTCGGCGAAATCGTCGCCCTTGCTCGCGTAGATAATCGCGCGCGACGAGTTGATCAGCATGCCCGTGCCATTCGCGGTGCGGCCCGCGTTGACGGTCGCCTGCACGTCGCCGCCTTGCGCGCCGATGCCCGGAATCAGCAGCGGCATATCGCCGACAATCCCACGCACCACTTCGATTTCCTTCGGGAACGTCGCGCCGACCACCAGCGCGAGCTGACCACTCGCATTCCACTTGTCGGCCGCCAGTTGCGCGACGACCTGATACAGCGGACGGCCGCCGGTTTCCAGAAATTGCAGATCGGAACCGCCCGGGTTCGACGTGCGGCACAGCACGATCACGCCCTTGCCTTCGTGCTCCAGATACGGCTGGATCGAATCGAACCCCATGTATGGATTGACCGTCACCGCGTCGGCTTGATAACGCTCGAAGGCTTCGCGCGCGTATTGTTCGGCGGTGCTGCCGATGTCGCCGCGCTTCGCGTCCAGAATCACCGGCAGGCCCGGATGATTCGCGTGAATGTGCGCGATCAGTTGCTCGAGCTGGTCTTCGGCGCGATGCGCGGCGAAGTAGGCGATCTGCGGCTTGAACGACGATGCGTACGGTGCGGTGGCGTCGACGATCGTGCGGCAGAACTCGAAAATCGCTTCGGGGCGGCCCGCGAGCGCGCCCGGAAATTTGCTGGGCTCGGGATCGAGGCCGACGCACAGCAGCGAGTTGGTGCGCTGCCAGGCGTCGTTGAGTGTCGGGATGAAATGGGACATGGAGGTCTCGCGGCGAGCAGATGAACGGAAGTGGCGCGTATTTTACCCGTCCTGCGCAAGGGGCCGCGACGCGGAGCGTGCTTTGCACGCGGCGGCGCGGTTTCCCGGCGTTGAACTCCCGCCGCGAGCGCTACGGTCGCCGCGACACCCCGCTCGCCACCGCGCCCGCTTCGCTCGGTGCGTTACCGCCACCGCTTCGCCCAAACGTTATTGCCGCCGCTTCGTCCCACGTGCGCCCGGCATCGAACGCAAACCCGTCCGCTCGACAGTAAACCGGAACGTCCGCGTCAGCCGCTCGCCGCGCTTCAGCAAGGTCATGCCGTTTTCGCACGCGCCGCCGGCCAGGTTCATCGCGTTGATCGGATGATCCACCGGCTCGAAGCAGAAGAAGTCTTCGCCCGTCGGCGTGTACAGCACGTAGTAGTCGGTGTCGGCGGAGATATTCAGCGACAGTCGGCGCTTCGGCCACACCACGGCCGCCTGCCCGCTCCAGCCGGTAAAAGCATGATTGACGACGGTATCCGGCAACGGATACGCCACCCCGAATTGCCACGCCGGCGGCGCCGGCACATGGCGCACCGGCAGCCAGTCGTCGCCGGACAGCCACAGGCCGCCGGCCGCCGCCGACAACTCGGTATCCGCGTCGCGCACAAAGAACGGATGCACGCCGAGCCCGAACGGCAGCGCCTCGCGCCCCGCGTTTTCGATTTCGAGCGTGACGGCAAGCGTCGGGCCATCGAGCGTATAGGTTTGCGCCGCGCGGAACGCGTACGGTTTGCCGTCGTGGCGATCGAGCGTCAGGCGTACGCTTTCGCGCGCCGACTCGGCCACCTGCCACGCCGACAGCCAGCCGTCGCCGTGAATCGGCAACGGTTCGTCGGCGCGATTGCGCGGCACGTCCACGCGCCGTCCCGCCACATCGAAACGACCGCCGCCGATGCGGTTCGAATACGGCAACAGCGGATAACAGGCCAACTGGTTTGGTTGTGTATCGGCCGCGACATGGCGGCAGCGCCGGAAAATCGGCGTCAGCGCGCCGTCGTTGCGCCAGTCGAAACGGGTGATGCCGCCGCCGAGCGTCGGCGCGACGTCGAGGCGCAAATGGGTATTGGCGAGCGTGATGCACGCGAGCTCGCCGCCGCTGCTTTCGCCGACCGCCACCGCCGACGTGCTCGGCCCCGGCAGCACCGGATTGGCCGCCGCGGCAAGTCGCGAGCGCCGGCTCTGGGAGGTCGGCGGGGCGGCGGAAACAAGATTCGCAACAGTCATAGCTGACTCCATCGAGAGGCGTTGGACATGGCCGTCATCGCTGACGGATGCTGTTGGGCGATTTTCTTGAACCGGTCGCCTCTGGGTCCTGCAATGCAGGCTAATAATTTGCGGGCACTGGGATCGCGGCATTTACGGCTGAATCGATTTCAAGGTCACTGCGTAACGCGTGATGCGTAAAGCCTGGTACGTGCGACGAGATACCTGAGCGGCAATCGACGCTACCGCCCCAAGCCGCCGCCCTGAAAAAGCGGCTGCGTCATTCTGCGCTATGCGGGCGCACCTTGGAACACCGCTTCCGGCAAACCCGCCCTTTCGACACGCGCGACGAACACGCCACCCGCGCCTGCGTCGTTCGCGAGCGCCGCAGCATCGAGACCGATGCGCGCGCTGGTGACGTAAAGCGTGTCGAGCTGCGCGCGCCCGTCGGTCGTTCCCTGCGACGCGCCGCCCAACGCGACGCAACTGGGCTGCGCGGTCGGCACGTCGACGCGCTCCGTTTCCACGCCGTCGGGGCCGTAACGCACCACGCGCCGGCCGCCCCACTGCGCGTTCCACAATCCGCCGTCGCGGTCAACGGTCGAGCCGTCGGGTTCGCCGGTGGCGTCGGTCAGCGTGGTGAACAGACGGTCGTTCGCGACGCTGCCGTCGGCGTGATAGTCGCAGGCGCGAATTTCACGCGTCGGCGAATCGCAGTAGTACATCGTGGCGCCGTCGGGACTGAACGCGATGCTGTTCGAAATAGCTGGCGCCGGCAACGGCAAGCGCTCCAGCGACAGATCGTGATTCAACCGATAAAACCCGCCCACCGCCTGCAACGGCGAGCCTTCGTCTTTCGTGCCGAACACGAAGCGCCCCTGGCGGTCGCAGCGACCGTCGTTCACGCGCGTGTTCATGCCGGGTTCGACGTCGACGATTCGGCGCGTCTTGCCCGTCGTCAGATCGAAAAACGCCAGATGCGTGGCCAGACCCAGCAGCAGATAGCGCGGGTCCGCGCACAGCGCGAACGTGGCGAGCCGCTCCGGCATGCGCCATTGCGTCGTGTCGCCGTCGCTCGGGTCGTAGCGCCACAAACAGGCGCCTTCGATATCCGTCCAGTAAAAGCGGCCGGTGCTCGCGCACCACGTCGCGCCTTCGCCGAGCGTGCATTGCGTATCGAGCAGCAGCGCGGCCGGCTGCGTGCGCGGACTCGCCGTCACGCCCAGCCTCCGTCCACGATGAGGTCTTGTGCGGTGATCATTTTGCTGTCGTCGGCGGCGAGGAAAAGCGCCATGCGCGCCAGATCGGCCGGTTCCAGTTCCGCGTCAATGCACTGGCCTTCCTTGATCGAACGACGGCCCGCGTCGTCGAGCCACAGGCGCTTCTGCTTCTCCGTCATGACCCAGCCCGGCACCAGCGTATTCACGCGAATATTGAAGTGCCCAAGGTCGCGCGCGAGGCCGCGTGTCAAACCCTGCACCGCCGATTTCGACATCACGTAGACCGGATACCCGCCGTTCTTCAGCATCCAGCTAATCGAGCCGAGATTGATGATCGAGCCGCTGTTGGCGGCCTTCATGTCTTCCATCACCGCCTGCGCCGCGAAGAACTGGTGACGGATATTCACCGCGATACCCGCGTCGAAAAACTCGCGTGTGACTTCGCCGATCTGGTGGCGTTTGTCGTTCGCCGCGTTGTTCACCAGCACCTGGATCGGGCCGAGCGCGGCTTTGACGTCGGCGATCGCTTTTTGCAGCGCGTCGACGTCGGTCAGATCGCAGGGCAGGAACAGCGGTTTGTGTTTCGAATCGCCGAGTTCGTCGGCGAGCGCCTCGCCGGCGCTCGCGTCGATATCGAAGAACGCGACGCGGGCGCCCTGCGCCGCGAAATGCTCGACGAACGATGCGCCGATGCCGGTCGCGCCGCCCGTGATCAACACCGTACGGTCGACGAGACTCGGATAGCGCGCGAACGCGGTGTCCGCGAGACGGGCGTTTGCATTGGCCGGAGACGACATCGTTCGATTCCTTTCAGAGCTAGGTAAGTTAATCCCGCGAACCGCGGTTCTTCAACTGGTCGAGCAGCACTGCGGCCAGCAGGATCGCGCCACGAACGAGGTACTGATAGAACGCGTCGATGTTCATCAGGTTCATCACGTTTTCGACCGTGCCCATGATCAGCACGCCGATCACCACGCCGGAAATCGTCGCGCGTCCGCCGAGCAGCGACACGCCGCCCAGCACGCACGCCGAAATCACGTTCAGCTCGAAACCTTCCGCGGCATTCGGCTGACCCGACGTAATACGCGACGCCAGAATCACACCGGCCAGCGCCGTCACCGCACCCTGGATCAGGAAGATGTAGACGCGCGTGCGTTCCACATTGATACCGGCCAGACGCGACGCTTCCGGATTGCCGCCGATTGCCAGCGTATTACGGCCGTACACGGTCTGGTTGAGCATCACGCCGAACACGATGAAGCACAGCAGCGTGACCCAGATCGGCAGCGACACGCCGAAAAAGCTCAGCCCGCCCAGCGCGATGAAGGTCTCCGACGACACGCCGACCGCCTGACCGTGCGACACGATGAAGCCGAAACCGCGAACGATTTCCATCGTCGCGAGCGTGGTGATCAGCGCGTTGATGCGCAGATACGCGATCACCGCGCCGTTGACGAAACCGATCACCGCGCCCGCCGCCACCGCCGCGATAATCGCGATGAAGGTGTTGCCGGTCGCGTTGAGCACCATCGCGCAGAGTACGCCGGCGAACGCGACCGTCGAACCCACCGACAGATCGAAATCGCGCGACGCGAGACAGAACATCATCGTGCAGGCGACCATGCCGATCTGCGAGATCGACAGCGCGAGACCGAGCATGTTCTCAATGGAGAAGAAATGGTCGACCGTGAGCGACATCGTGACGAACATCACCACGAAAATCACGATCAGGCTGTACTCGGTGACGTGTTGCCACCATTTCGTCTTGTCGGTGGTCTGCGGAATCAGCGCATCGGCCGCGCCTTTGACGGCTTGTTGCGCGAGGTTTTCTCTAGCTTGCATGTTGAAGACTCCTCCCGTTCCCCACGGGTTGCCGGACTTTCGTCCAAATGATGGTCAGGCTGCCTGCTGAGCGGCGGTCTGGGTTCCGGGTAGTGCGGTCGAGCTTTGCGGCAACGCGAGGCTCAACACAGTTTGTTCCGATGCATCTTTGCGTAACAGTTCGCCGGAAATCCGACCTTGGCGCATCACGACGATCCGGTCGGACACGCCGAGTACTTCCGGCAACTCCGACGAAATCATCACGATCGCGCAGCCGCGTTCGGCCAACTGGTAAATCACGTTATAGATTTCGTGCTTCGCGCCGACGTCGATGCCGCGCGTCGGTTCGTCGAGAATCACCACCTTCAGATCCGGCTCGGCGAGCCAGCGCGACAGAATCGCCTTCTGCTGGTTGCCGCCCGACAGAAAACGGATTTTCTGGCGACGGCTCGGCGTCTTGATCTTCAGCAGCTTGATGAAACGGTCGGCGGTTTCCGCTTCTTTCTTGCGGTCGAGGAACATGCCCGCGCGCAGATAGTGACGACGGCAACTGATGTTGATGTTCTCCGACACGGTCGCCATCGCGACAATGCCTTCTTCCTTGCGGTCTTCCGGGCACAGCACGATGCCGTGGCGAATCGCTTCGCCCGCGCTGCGCACCTTGATCGGCTTGCCGTCGAGCACGATTTCGCCGGCCTTGCGGTGATCCGCGCCGTACACCAGGTGCATCAGTTCGCTGCGGCCCGCGCCCACCAGACCGAAGAAGCCGACGATCTCGCCGCGCCGCACCTCGAAGCTGGCCGGCTGCGCGAGCGCATGGCCTTCGATCGCTTTCGCCGCGAAGCGCACTTCGCCGAGCGGCCGCGCCGAGTAGTTATAGATGTCGCTGATCTCACGCCCCACCATCTCGCTGACGATGGTGTCGCGCGTCACGCCCTCAAGCGTGGGATGCGACGCGATCTTGCGGCCGTCGCGGAAAATCGTGCAGGCGTCGCACAACTCGTAGATCTCGTCCATGCGGTGCGAGATGTAGATCATCGCGCGGTTGTCGGCGCGCAGGTCGCGCACCAGCTTGAACAGCACTTCGGTCTCGCGATGGGACAGCGAACTGGTCGGCTCGTCCAGCGCGATCACGCGCGCGTTGCGCAGCAGCGCCTTGCAGATTTCGACCATCTGCCGTTGCGCGATCGAGAGCTTGCGCAACTTCGCGTTCGGATCGAGCGCCACGCCCATCGCTTCGAGCCGTTCGCGCACGAAGCGTTTGGCTTCGCGCTTGTTGACCCAACCGAGCGAGTTCGGCAGTTGGCCGAGCAGCAGGTTTTCCGCGACCGTCAGATCGGGCACGTATTGCAGTTCCTGGTGAATCACCGCGATCCCCGCCGCGATCGACGAAGCCGCGCTGGTGAAGCGCACCTCGTTGCCGTCGATCATGACGCGGCCCGAGTCGGGCTGATATTCACCACCGAGTATCTTCAGCAGGGTCGATTTCCCTGCGCCGTTTTCGCCCATCAGGCCGTGCACCTGGCCGACGTTGACGTCGAAGGACACACCGTCGAGCGCACGCACGCCTGGAAAGACTTTGCCGATATTGTCAAAACGTAGCGTCGCTGACACTTCCGCCTCCTCTGTTTGTCTCAACTACTCATCCTGCTTATCTTGTATTGCTGCTGCCGGTGCGCCCAATCCCTGGAGAAACGACGCACCGGCAGTTCACTTCATCGCACTGCGTTTGCTGCGATTTTGCTGACGCCTTACTTCGACGCGAGGCCCATCTTTTCGCGCACGTCGGCGACGTTGTCACGCGTAGCCAGCATGCCGGTTGTCAGCGTGAGCATCGGCGGTTCCTTGCCTTGCGTGATCCAGTCGTACATCAGCGTCGAGGTTTCTTCGCCATGGCGCTTCGGGCTGATGATGACCGTGCCGTAGAAGCCCGTCGGCGTCGACTTCTTGAACTCGTTCAATGCCGAGTCCGAGCCGCCGATGCCGATACCGATCATGTTGTCCGCCTTGAAGCCGCGGCTTTCCGCTGCGCGCACCGCGCCGAGCACGCCTTCGTCGTTCAGGGCGTAGGCCACCCAGTGCTTGTATTGCGGGTTCTTCGTCAGCGCGATGTTGGCGGCGTTGAAGGCGTTTTCCGTGTCGGTCTTCGCTTGCGGCGCCATCACGATGTTCGCCTTCGGGAAGCCGGCGGCGACCAGTGCGTCGGTCGCGCCGCTGGTGCGGTCATGCGCGGTCGGCAGTTGTTCGTAGGTCACGTCGATCGCGCCGACATCCTTCATGTCCCAGCCGCGCTTCTTGATTTCCGCGGCCAGGCCGTCGCCGACCTGCTTGCCGATGTTGTACGCCGAGATGCCCATATGCGGCACCGACGCGATCGGCTTGCCCGCACCGTCGACCAGACGATCGTCCACCGTCATCATCTTCAGGCCGTCGGCCTTCGCCTTCGCGACGATGCCCGGTCCGAGCTTGACGTCGGGCGTGCAGATCACGAAGCCTTGCGCCTTCTGGGCGGCCAGGTTGTCGATTGCGCTCATCACCTTCTCGCCCGACGGCGCGCCGATCTTCACCAGCGTGAAACCCTTCTCCTTGGCGGCCATTTCGGCGAACTTCCATTCGTCCTGGAACCACGGTTCTTCCGGCTGCTTCACGAGGAAGCCGATCTTGACCGGGTCCGCCGCCTGCGCCACCGGTGCGTTGAAGAGCACACCCGTCGCCGCTGCTGCCAGCGTGAGGAAAATTCTACGTTTCATGATGCGTGTCTCCTGACTAATTAATTGATAACGAGAAGGTTATTGGCCGCGTCTTCTTGTACCGGGTATGACACACGCGGCCAGCGCGTCGTCCGGTGAACTCATTGCGCCCCAGCGCAATTTGGGTACTGCGAAACCGATGCAAAGGTGCTGCAGAAATCAGTCGTGATACAGCGCCGAGCGACCGCCATCCACGGTGATGCAACTGGCGTTGATGAACGGCGCTTCGTCCGACGCGAGAAACACTGCCGTCATTGCCACTTCTTCCGGACGACCGATGCGTTTCATCGGCTGCAGATCGAGCGTGGCCTGCTGCGCCGCCGCCGGATCGGCTTGTTCGTTCCACCAGTCATGCGTCAATTGCGTTTCGATGTAACCCGGCGCGATCGCGTTGACCCGCACATTGCGCGGCGCGTATTCGATGCCGAGCGCGCGCGTCAGGCCAATCACGCCGTGCTTCGCGACCGGGTACGGAAAGCAGCCCGGAATGATCTTGAACGAATGCGTCGACGCGATATTGATGATGCTGCCCGCGCCGCGTTCCACCATGCCCGGCAACACCGCGCGGCAACCGTTCCACACGCCGTCGAGGTCGACCGCGAAGCAGCGGCGCCAGTCGTCGTCGGTCATGGTCAGCGGGTCGCAGAACACGTTGATGCCGGCGTTGTTCACCAGCACGTCCAGTTGTTGGCCGAAGGCCTGTTCGCCCTCGCTCACCGCGTGCTGAACCGAGGCGGACTGAGTGACGTCGGTGCGCACCGCGAGCACGCGCGCGCCAGTTTGCGAGCGGATGCGTTCCGCCGTCTGCTGCGCGCTGTCGAGATCCAGCTCCGCCAGCACGACCGCCGCGCCCTCGCGGGCGAAGGCAAGCGCGATCGCCGCGCCAATGCCGCGCCCGGCGCCAGTGATCAACGCGGCTTTGCCGGCGAGCCGTGTCATTTCTTCGCCCCGGCGCGGGCAATCCGAAGACCGTTGATGAACGCCTTCGCATGCGAGCTCGTCACGGCCGCGCTCTGGCCCGGCTTGTACAGCGCGGAGCCGAGGCCGAAACCGTTCGCGCCGGCGCTAAGAAACGGCCCCATGTTGTCCGGCGTGATGCCACCGACGGGCACCAGCGGCACCTGCGCCGCGATCACCGCGCGCCATGCTTTCACGACCTGGCAGCCGAGCTGTTCGGCGGGGAACATCTTGAGCACGTCCGCGCCGTTCTTCAGCGCGATGAAGGCTTCGTTCGGCGTCGCGACGCCCGGCGAGCAGGCCATGCCTTGCGCTTTCGCGGCGATCACGACTTCCGGGTCGCTGTGCGGCATGACGATCAGCTCGCCGCCCGCCGACTTCACTTCGTTGACGAAGCTCGGATGCAGCACGGTGCCCGCGCCGACGATCGCGTCGGCCGGCAACGCCTTGCGGATCGCCGCGATGCTGTCGAACGGCTGCGGCGAATTCAACGGCACTTCGACGATGCGAAAGCCCGCTTCATAGAGCGCCTGAGCGTGGTCGGCCGCGTCGGCGGGCGTCACGCCGCGCATGATCGCGATCAGCGTACATGCCTCGAAGGCCGCGATCAGACCCGCGTGCGGCATATACGGTGCGGGCAGATTGATATGAGGTTGCATGTCGATTCCTTGTTTCGTGAGCGGCGGCGTGGCCGTTTAGCCGGCGCGTGCCGCGTGGGCGGCCGGATTGACCAGTCCCGCCTGCGAGGCGACGCGCCACAGGCCGCGCTCGGTGGCGTGCTTGACCAGTTCCGCCTGGGTGCAGCCGAATTGCGCCAGTGCGAGGCGATAGCGTTCGCACAGCGCTTCATTGCCGATCAGACGCAGGCTTTGTCCCGCGACCGAATTCTGTTGCTGCATCAGCACGGCTTCGAGGCCGGCCAGTTCGTGGCCGATCAGCAGGCCCGACAGATAGTCGGGTTGCTGTTCGCGCGACAGTTGTCCGGTGAGACCGAGCGTGCGGGTGCTGAAGATCGTGGCGAGCACACCAGCCTGACCCCGGTCGCGGGCGATTTTCACGCCATGCAGGAAGGCGGCGGTGTCCGCATGGTCCGGCGTCAGCATCGTGCGGCCGAGGATCGTGTGATCGCGCAGCGCCGCGAATACTTCGCCGGTCATGAAGGTGTGAAAACGTTCGATGCGGTTGGCTTGCACGATCGCCCATTTGGCGTGCGTGCCGGGCAGGCCGATCAGGGCGCGTTTGGCGGCGGTATCCGTGTTCGCTTCCTGGCCGAGCGCGCCGAAAATCTGCGTCTCTTCGCCGCGCATCACGTTGGGCAACTCGCCGCGTTGCAGCACGCCCGGCACGATATGCAGCGTCACGCCGCATGCCGCTTTCACTCGGACGATGCCGGCCACCAGCGCTTCGGCACTCGCCGGCGCCTCGACGTACGGCGCTTCGACCCAGTCCTGCGCGCTGCCGACCATGCCGGCTGCGATCACCGGCACGCCGGGCGCCTGCTTGAGCCACGCGCCGCAGGCGTCTTCGAAAGCCGCGTCGAAACCGCCTTGTTCAGCGGGACGCGGCAGATTCATGATGCCGGCCGTCGAGGCGTGCGTGGCCAGCACTTGACCGTTTGCGTCGAAGAGATACGCGCGCAGCGAGGTCGTGCCCCAGTCGAGCGCGATCAGCGCGGCCTGGCTGAAATTGGCCGCGACGACATCCGCCACCTCTACCGCTTGTGCGGCGACGGGAGGGTTAGCCGGTGTGGAGGAACCCGCTGACTTCATCGTTTGATCCTGCGAGTTGCGGGTTGCGGGGCACGCCAGCCGAGTTCTTCCGAGATTGCGCGCGCTTCGCGCTGCACGACCGGGATCAGTTCATCCATCCGTTCCAGCGACATATACGGAATCGTGCTCGCCACGGAAAGCGCCGCCACGACGGCGCCCGACGCATCGCGCACGGGCGCCGCGACGCAGCGGATCGATGCCTCGTTTTCTTCGAGATCGAAGGTATAGCCGCCGGCTGCGTAGCTGGTCATGCGCTGCATGAAGGTCTGCGCGTCGGGACGGTTATCCGGTTTGAAGCTGACGCCGGCGAGCGCGCGACGCGACGCGTCGAACAGCGACTTCCAGACGTCGGGCGTGAGGTCGAGCATCATCGCCTTGCCGATTCCCGTCGACGCCAGCGGCATACGGTGACCGACGCGCGAGCGCATTTCGAGGCCACGGGTGCCGGGGATTTTGTCGATGTAGAGCACGTCGTCGCCGTCGCGCACGCCGAGGTGAATCGTGTCGAGCGTTTGTTCCGCGAGCGATTCGAGATGCTGACGCGCGACCGCCGTAAGCGGCATCTGTTCGAGCGCGATGGTGCCGAGTTCGATCAGTTTCGGGCCGAGCAGATAGCCGCCTTGCACCTGACGCAGGTAGCGCGCCTGGACGAGGCTGCTGACCAGCCGATGCGTGGTGCTGCGGGTCGTGCCGAGCGCGGCGCCGAAGGTGCGCAGATCGCGTACGCCGGCGGCGGCGGCTTCGAGAATCGCGAGACCGCGGAGCAGTGTTTGTGTGCCGGCTTGTTGCGGGGTGATGTCTAGCAGCGTGCTGGGGAGGGCGATTTCGTCGGCTGCTGGGCGCTGGGTGGGCGCGGTCGCTTTTGGGCTGGCGTTTGCGCTCGCTTTTGCGTTTGCATTGCTGGCTGCGTGCGGCGGTTTGGCCGTGATCGGCTCACGCTCGGCAGCCTGCGTTCCGTGGTCGGCTGGCAGCGCCAGGTCAGCTTCGGACGCGCTCGCGGCGTGGGGCATCGCTTTGTTCATGGCGATTCGCTTTTCGATGGTTTTTTGCGCTTACAGCGCGGGGCCGGAGAGGTGGCCTGATTTGCCCGCTTTGCACGCTTTGCCACTGGCGTGGTGGGGCTGCCTTCGATTGGTTGGCATGGTTTGGTTTGTCTCCGGTTTTTTTTGTTGCTGTCGCTTGGGCGGGGACTTTTTTGTCGCCGCTGTGCGTGTTGGAGTGGATTCTAGGGCGGTTTTTGGAAAGCTCCAATATGTGAGTGCTGGATTCATATAATGGGATTTTTTGGTGCTATGGGTTCGGTTTGGGCTCGTTTTGGGCTGGGTTCTCGCGGTGTTGGCCTTTCCTTGCTTTGCTTCTGGTCTATTAGCGTTTGCCCTGTGCAGGCGGCACTCACTTTCTTTGCCGCCGCAAAGAAAGTAAGCAAAGAAAGCGGGCTCACACCGCTAATTCTTAAGCGGGTCCCCCGCACAGCCACGGTAGTGGCTCATCTGGAATCTGAGTCCTCGCACCTTCCACGCTCGTGACAAGGCCGTCATTCTTCCGGCGGCGCTGCGCGCGCCGTCGCGGTTGTTCACGCACTGCCTCTGCTAAGCGGTTCCTCGCGCAGCCACGGTAGTGGCTCATCTGGAATCTGGGTTCTCGCGCATTCCGCGCTTGTGACAAGGCCGTCATTCTTCCGGCGGCGCTGCGCGCGCCGTCGCGGTCGTTCACGCACGGCCCCTGCCAAGCGGGGTCCTCGCGCAGCCGCGGTAGTGGTGCGTCTGGAATCTGGGTTCTCGCGCATTCCGCGCCGGTGACACAGCAGTCATTCCTCCCGCCTCGCGCTGCGCGCTCGCCGGAACGGCCGGCGTCGAAACGACGTCAGTTTTCAGACAGCGGCAAGCACGCTGTCGCAAACTCTCAAGCAATCGCCATTGCGCACAAGTAACGCAGATTCAATCGGCATCGCTGATTACTTTTAACTCTGACAAGTCTGTTGAGAAATTTCGGAAATCAGGCCACTGCGCGCTATTTAGCCTGCGCGGGTGATCACTCGTCGGGCCGTAGGTTTTAGACTCGTTTTGTTGTGCATGTCACGACAAACAGGTTTCGAAGCCTGTCGCACGTGGAACTCCACAGCATTGGAGATCGCACATGAGCAAATCCCCCAAGAATTCTCGAACCGCATCACGGCCGTGTATTGACGCGATTCAGTACGAGAAACTGGCGTTATCTGCTTTCCGGCTTGTTGAACGGCAAATAGCGCAACTGAATACACTGTCGACGCTAGCGACTTCGATTTACCAGAACCCAGCCATCACGCTCGACGAAAGAACACGCCAGCGAACGCTACTCGGACTTTGGGTCGAAACCGCCGAGGAATATCGTCAAGAGGTCGAGGTGGACCGTGAGTTGTACGGCATCATCGCGCTTGATTCGAAGGGTGTTCCTCAAATGCAACTTACGGCGCGCCACGCAACGGAGCTCCTGACAAAAGCCGCGCAACAGTCATCAGAGAATAGCGAGAATACTTCTGCAACCGGTTCGATTCCGAACAAGCGAGTTCGCTCGAAAACATCATCGCGGCGTCCGGTAGTTACGCACTGAAAGTGACTCGCGGCAATTTCGTCGCGACGGAAAAAACCGCGATCATGAACCGCACTCGAAAACACAGACGGGCACGCCTTTTGGGGTGCCCGATTTGCTGAATGTGCATTGTCGCTTTCGGTATTAACGCAGCACAATTTCAAGCGCAGATTATTTGTCGTGTTGATGAAGCTACACCGCTCCGACACCGGCATTTCCGGTGCGTGAGGTGCGCCCGGACTTCTGCACGCAAAGCACGTGCATTTGCGCCGAATATAAGACGCCAAGTACATTCACGGCGCTTCGTCGAGTCGAAATCGAGAGCGCTCGCTACGCAAGCGTGGCCACTATTCCAGCGGACCGTTCCGGCGAGCGCGCAGCGCGAGGCGGGAGGAATGACTGCTGTGTCACGAACGCGGAATGCGCGAGAGCCCAGATTCCAGATGAGCCACTACCGCTGCTGCGCGAGGGCCCCGCTTAGCAGGGGCCGTGCATGAACAACCGCGACAGCGCGCGGAGCGCCGCCGGATGAATGACTGCTGTGTCACGAACGCGGAATGCGCGAGAGCCCAGATTCCAGATGAGCCACTACCGTGGCTGTGCGGGAGACCCGCTTAAGAATTAGCGGTGTGAGCCCGCTTTCTTTGCTTACTTTCTTTGCGGCGGCAAAGAAAGTAAGTGCCGCCTGCACAGGGCAAACGCTAATAGACCAGAAGCAAAGCAAGGAAAGGCAAACACCATAAAAAACACCACCAAAGCGCCGCGCAGGCAAAAACCCCGATTAATCGGGCAATTCAGCAGCGCCCATACGCCGAGCAATAACCCTGGACCGCTGCGCCAAATACCCTGACCCTCGATGCTCATCAAAATACTTAGGCTGCGGCAGCATAACCGCCAACCTGGCCGACTGCCCGGCGGTCAGCTTACTGGCCGAAGTTTTATAATAATAATGAGCCGCGGCTTCAGCCCCATAAACCCCATTCCCCCATTCAACGGAGTTGAGATAGATTTCAAATATCCGCTGCTTATCCATCAAGGTCTCGAGCATCCAGGTAATAATAAGCTCCTGCCCCTTACGGATATAACTCTTCTCCCGAGACAAAAACAGATTCCGCGCCAGCTGCTGAGTAATGGTGGAACCACCGCGAACAATCTTACCCTTGGCCTTATTCCGCTCCCAAGCCTGCAAAATAGCATCGGTTTCATAACCATTGTTATTAACAAAATTCGCATCTTCAGAAGCAATAATCGCCCGCTTCAGATTGTGCGAAATCTGTTCATACGGCACCCACGTATGCTGCAAAGCCAGATCCGGCCGATCCTGCGACAACCGCCACGCATCCGACCGCATAAAAGCCGTCGAAGAAGGATTAACGGAATTCCACACCGCAATCTGCGCGAAATAAAACGCCTGCGTCGCCAGCCACGCAATCGCCACCACCATGCCCAGATAAAACATCCATCGCACCGGACCTGGCCGGCTCACGTGGCGCGTCGCTGTCATCGTGCTTCCCGTCCTCGAATCGGTGAATTCGGCAAAGTGAACCGCCCGCCCTACGCGTGCGATGGCGCACTCAATAACACACGCAACTCGGCCAGCACCGGCGCGCCGTCAGGCCGCACGCCGCGCCACACGTAAAACGATTCGGCCGCCTGCTCGACCAGCATGCCCAACCCGTCCGCGCCGCGCGCACCTAACTTGCGCGCGTGCTCCATGAACACCGTCGGCTGCGCGCCGTACATCATGTCGTAAGCCAGCGTGCCGCTGCCAAACGCGCGGTCGTCGCACTCGGGCAACGACGCGTCCAGGCTGCCCGCCGTCGCGTTGACGATCACGTCGTAAGCGCCCGCCTCGATCGCTCGCGCGCTGCCGCCACTCAGACGGCACGCGGCGTCGCGCGCGGCCTGCGCGAACTGGTCGACCAGCGCTTCAGCCTTGGCCGCCGTGCGGTTGACGATGGTCAGCGTATGCGGCGCGCGGTCCAGCATCGGCAGCACCACGCCGCGCGCGGCGCCGCCCGCGCCCAGCAACAGAATGCGCGCGCCCTTCAGCGACACGCCAAGATTCACTTCGATGTCACGCACGAGGCCGAAGCCGTCCGTGTTGTCGCCATAAACGCCGTTTGCGTCGAAACGCAAGGTGTTCACCGCGCCCGCCGCAGCCGCGCGCGGCGACAGCGTGTCGGCGAATGCATGCGCGTCGAGCTTGAACGGCACGGTCACGTTCAGACCGCGTCCGCCCGCTTCGACAAACGCGCGCACGTGCGGCACGAACGCATCCACCGGCGCCAGCAGGTGGCCGTACTCGACCGGCTCGCCGGTCTGCGCGGCAAAGCGCCCGTGGATGAACGGCGATTTGCTGTGGCCGACCGGATTGCCGATCACCGCGTAACGATCGAGAGAATCGGTCGAGTTCATCGTCCCGGCTCCGCGATGTGCTGATCCGCGGCGGCATTGGTGGCATTGGTGGCATTGGTGGCATTGGTGGCATTGGTGGCATCGGTTGCGTCGGTCATGCCGGCGCCATCCGCGCTTTGCGCGTCGCTGTCGCCCTCGGCGCTCGCTTCGGCACCGTCGAGGTCCGCTTCGGCCTGAGCCTCGGCTTCGCCTTCGGCGCTGTCGTCCGGCGCGTCGTTGATCTCTTCTTCGCTCTCGTCGGCTTCCTCGGCTTCTTCAGCCTCGCTACCGCTCGTCACGGCCGGCGCGTCGAGCACGTGCAGCAGACGCACGGACGCTTCGACGGTCAATTCGTCGAGCGACATGACTTCCATCTGCAGACGCGTACCGCGTGCATGCACGCCGAGACCCGGCACATGCAGCAGCAACGGAATCTCTTCGAGGCGCACCAGATCGCCCTTCACCACCGACGCCACCACCTGCTTGCGGTTCTCCTGCTTCAACCAGCGCAAGCACCAGAAGTACTCCATGCGACGCTGGTGATCGGCATACGCGCTGTAGGTATCGTCGAAACCTTGCACGACGGCGAACAGATCGGCGTCCTTCGGCTTGAACGGCGCGGCCAGCTTGGCGGTCACGCCATGCTGCACGCACGCGATCAATTGCCACTGATTCACCAGGTCGACGTAACGGCGCAGCGGCGACGTGCTCCACGCGTATTGCGTGACGCCGAGGCCTTCGTGCGGCGCGGCGTTGGTCTGCATGCGGGTACGCTTCGGGCCGGTCGGCGCGCCGAACGCGCGCTGTGTGCGGTAGATGCCAGGCACGCCGTGGTCGTGCAGGTACGCGCCCCACGACGAGTTGGCGAGAATCGCCAGTTCGGCGACGATCGTGTCGAGCGGCGAACCGCGCCGACGCGGCGTGATTGTGATGTGCTCGCCTTCCACGTAAAAATTGAAGTCGGTATTGCGCTGCACCTCGCGGCGCAGACCGTAACCGGCGCGCGCGGCCTGGCGCTTTTCGAACAACGCCTGCGCGAACGGCCACAGCACGGCGATGTCGTCCTTGTGCGGATACTCGCCGGTGCCGGCGGCCAGCGCCTCTTCGGTGACGAGTTCGTCGAGCGTGTTGTGACGCAGATTGTTCTTCACGAACACGCGCTCGGCGCGCGTTTCGCTCGCGACGATCTCCTGGGTCTCACGGTTGACGATCACATACAGCGACAACGCCGGACGCAAGCCGCCCTCGGCCAGCGTGAACGCTTCGACGACGCTGTCGGGCAGCATGGTGATCTTGTCGCCCGGCATATAGACGGTGGACAGGCGTGTGCGAGCGATCTCGTCGACCTCGTCGCCACGCTGAATGCCGAGCGCCGGCGCGGCGATGTGCACGCCGATCCGCAAACGGCCGTCGGCGAGATGCTCGACGGAGAACGCGTCGTCGATTTCAGTGGTGGTGATGTCGTCGATCGAGAAGGCTTGCACGTCGGCTTCCGGCAAATCTTCCGGCAAGCTGCCGACCGTGACCGGCGGAAAACCCGTGCCGTGCGGGAAAAACTCCGACAGGAATTTCGCCTCGTGCAGCGCGCGCGCCGACGGAATCGCGCCGTTGTCGAGCATCAAACGCGCCTGCGAAATGCCGCGCGCCGCAGCGGCCGCTTCGAGCGCCTTGTATTCGATCGTGTTCTTGTCAGGCTTGGTGAGCAGCCCGAGCGCCTTGCTGCCGGTGAAACCTTCCGGCAGGCGGCCAGCCTTCAGCTCGTCTTCGTAGCCCGCTTGCACCAGCGCCTGCTGACGCTTGCGCTCGAGGCCGGCCAGCGCCATCTTCAGTTGTTCCTGCGGCGCGCGCTGATACATGCCGCGGCCCTTGCGGCGGAAGTACACCGGCGAACCATGCAGGCGCAGCACCAGAGCGGCACGCTCGATCGCACCAAAGCTTCCGCCGAAGTACTCCGCGCCCAATGCGGCGAACGGGAATTCGTCTTCCGGCGCGCACTCCCACAGGAAGTCCAGATCGATCTCCTGCGCGACGGTGTCGGCTTGTTGCATCAGCTCGGCCGCGCTCGGTTTTTCGAATTCGATCAACACGTCTTTGGCGCGCACCTTGGCACGCCGGCCGCCCGGCAACTCGACCTGAAAAGCATCGCCCTGGCGCGACAGCACGCTGCCCGCCTTGAAACTGCCCGATTCCTCGAAGAAAACGTTCACTCAATACTCTCGTTCTGACTTGCATCTGCCGGCGCGTCCGACCCGGTTCGGCGATCGGTGACTTGCGTGCGCGGCACGGCAACGTGTTCGTGGTAGTGGATCCGCGGCGCGATGCGCGCGCCGGCGGGTTGAAGCTGGGTTGAATCCTGTTGAAACTGTTTGTGCAACGCGGCAGGCGGCTTACTGTCGCACGCCGGTTCGCCGGTTCGCCGGTTCGCCGGTTCGCCGGTTCGCCGGTTCGCCGGACCGTCCAGACTCAGGCGGCCTCGCGCGGCGCCGGCGGTTCGACGTCTTCCGCGCCGCAAAAGGCCAGCACCTCATCGACGTATTGCGCGAACTCGCTGATCGCGTGGTCGCTCCCTTCGATCAGCGTAGTGCGTGCGCCCGGATAGTGCGCAAGCATTTCGCGGTAGTCGAGCACTTCGTCGCCAGTGGCCGCCATCAAATAATAGCGTTCGGGCTGCGTGATCGACGCGACACCGAGCGCGCGCAGCTCGTCCAGATGATGCGGCTCGACGACGATACTGCCGCCGCCATGCCACAACGGTTGCTCGCCGAGATAGGCGCTCAGGTCGCGCTGCGGCACCACCGCCGGGTTCAACAATACCGCCGGCCAGCCGTGTTTTTCCGCCAGATACGTGGCGAAATAGCCGCCGAGCGAACTGCCGATCACCGTGACGCGCTTCGTGCCGGCCGCGGCCACCAGCGATTCGACCAGCGCCACCGTCTCAAGCGGCGACACCGGCAGCATCGGGCAGCACCATTCGTCGCTACGACCCAGTTCGACCAGACGCGCCGCCAGCACGCGCGCCTTGAACGAATTGGGCGAAGAACGGAAACCGTGCAGATAAAGAATCACGAAGCGCCTCGCGCGGAAAGAGCGTCGAGCAGTTTCTGATGCACGCCGCCGAAGCCGCCGTTGCTCATCACCAGAATCTGGTCACCGGGGCGCGCGGCGTGAACCACGGCTTTGACCAGCGCGTCCAGATTGTCGAAAGCCTGCGCCTTGCCGCCGAGCGGCGCGAGCGCCTCGCCGAGGTTCCAGCCGAGCGCGTCGCGACCGGCGGCCGCGCCGTAGCCGAATACGAGGTCGGCGTCGGCAAGGCTGGCCGGCAATTGCGCTTTCATCACGCCCAGCTTCATGGTGTTCGAGCGCGGCTCCAGCACGGCCAGAATCCGCGTATTGTCGCGGCCGACGCGCGCGCGCAAGCCGGCCACGGTCGTATCGATCGCGGTGGGATGATGCGCGAAGTCGTCGTACACGGTCACGCCGTCGACGCTGCCGCGCACTTCCATGCGGCGCTTCACGTTGCGAAAGCTCGCCAGCGACTGCGCGGCCTGCGCCGGCGGCACGCCGACATGGCGCGCGGCGGCGATCGCGGCCAACGCATTCATGCGGTTATGTTCGCCCTGCACCTGCCACTCGACCACGCCGACGCGCGCGCCCTTGTGATACACGGCGAAACGCTCGTCGACCGGCACGCCGTCTTCCGCCGGCAGGGTTTCCCAGCCGCCCTGCACGCCGAAACGCTCCACTTCGCTCCAGCAACCGCGCGTCAGCACACGCTCCAACGCGTCTTCACGGCCGTTCGTCACAACCCGGCCGATGCCGGGCACCGTGCGGATCAGGTGATGGAACTGCGTTTCGATCGCGGCGAGATCCGGGAAGATATCAGCGTGATCGAACTCCAGATTGTTCAGCACCGCGGTCTTGGGGCGGTAATGGACGAACTTCGAGCGCTTGTCGAAGAAGGCCGTGTCGTACTCGTCGGCCTCGATCACGAAGAAACTCGAATCGGTCAGCCGCGCCGACACACCGAAATTCAACGGCACGCCGCCGATCAGGAAGCCCGGATTGAGGCCGGCGTCTTCGAGCAGCCAGGTCAGCATGGAACTGGTGGTGGTCTTGCCGTGCGTGCCGGCCACCGCCAGCACCCATTTGCCGTTCAGCACATGCTCGCCGAGCCACTGCGGACCGGACACATACGGCAGGCCGCGGTCGAGAATCGCTTCCATGAGCGGGTTGCCGCGCGAGACCACGTTGCCGATCACGAACAGATCCGCGTTCAGGCCGTTCAACTGGTCGGCGTCGTAACCCTCGATCAGGCCGATGCCCTGCGCCTCGAGCTGCGTGCTCATGGGCGGATAGACGCCGGCGTCGCAGCCCGTCACGGTATGACCCGCTCCGCGCGCGAGAACCGCGAGACCGCCCATGAACGTGCCGCAGATACCGAGGATGTGGATGTGCATAAGCCTGTCGTGCCGCGCGGGCGTTTTTTGCGTGGGATGGGAGTGCAGAAGAACGGCCGGAACGATGCCGAAGCGACCGTCTGCGAAGGACGCTATTGTAACCGACGGCTCCCGATCGCCCTATGCGGGGCCGGCCGTTCGGCCAGCATCGGGGCGTAGCGCCCGGTGGCGGAAAGTCGCGCCATCAATCTCTAGTATCATTGCCGGATGGTCCGCAAATCACATTTCGATCCCCTGCGCGTGCGCGAAGAAATCGCTATCGCGGCTGCCAGGATGATCGCCGAAGACGGTCTCGACTACGCCACGGCCAAGCGCAAAGCGGCCCGGCAGGTAGTCGGCGAGAGCCGTGTTGCCGGCGAATGGCTGCCCGATAACGACCAGATCGAAGAAGAAATCCGTGAATACCAGTCGCTCTTTCAGGGCGACAGTCAGCCGCTGCTGTTGCGGCGCTTCCGCCGTGTCGCGGTCGACTGGATGGAGCGACTCGCGCCGTTCAATCCGTATCTGACCGGCGCGGTGCTCGGCGGCACGGCCGGCGAGCACTCGGACGTTCACCTGCAGGTGTTCTGCGACAACCCGAAAGAAGTCGCGATCTACTTCCTGAACGCCAACATCCAGTACGACGTCTCCGAAACGCGGCATTTCGCCGGACGCGGCTACGTCGAAACGCTGAGCTTCCTGTGGCGTCCGGCAAACGAAGGGCGCGAGGCGGAGCCGGTCGGCATCCACGTCGCGCTTTACGAAACCGACGACCTGCGCGGCGCGGTGCGCGCCGACGCACGCGGCCGCACAGCCCGGGCCAATCTGCAAGCGGTTCAAGCGTTGCTCACCAGCAGCGAAGCTACCCCTTCTACTAATTAGACTGATAACCATGAATACGAGACGGATTCTGACAGGCGCGCTCGTCGCGATCGTTGCCGCCTGCGGCGGCGTGCTGGCCAATCACTGGTTCAGCGGCGACAGCGAAGTCGCCCACGCTGCGCAAACCACAGTCGCGCCGAGCGCGGTCGAACAACTGTGGGCCGCGCCGGTCACCACCGTCGACGGCAAGCCGCAGTCGCTAAGTTTGCTGAAAGGGCACCCAATCGTCGTCAACTTCTGGGCGTCGTGGTGTGGCCCCTGCGTCGAGGAAATGCCGGCGCTGTCGCAACTTCAGCGCGATTACGCGAAGAAAGGCATCCAATTCGTTGGACTTGGCGTCGATTCGGAGAAAAACGTCCAGGCGTTCCTGCAAAAGGTGAAGGTGGCGTACCCGATCTACATTACCGGCTTTGGCGGCGCCGACCTGGCGCGGGCCTTCGGCAACAACGCGGGCGGCCTGCCGTTCACCGTGGTGATCGACGCCAAAGGCAATGTGCGCTCGACAAAATTAGGCCAAATCAACCCGGAAGCGCTCCGGCAGACCCTCGACGCGCTTTAAATTTCACATTCTTTTAACGCTCGATTCCTGCCGGTACGCGCAAAAATACGCGCAAATCGCATGAATTTGAGAGAAGATGGGCGCCCGGCGCGACGGCAAATCGCCGCCCGCGCCGCTCGTTACGTGCGGGAAACTAGACAAGTTTCTCTAATCAGCGCTAAAGTGCGCCCAATTCCACGGAAAAAGAAGCGACCATGACGCGACTGCTGGTACTGCACGGACCCAACCTCAACCTTCTCGGCACCCGGGAACCCGAGGTCTACGGTCGCGTGACCTTGCCGCAGATCGATCAGGCGCTGGCGGACCGCGCAGCGGACGCAGGCGTCGAACTGGCGTCGTTCCAGAGCAACCACGAAGGCGCTCTGGTGGATCGCATCCAATCCGCCCGGACTGAAAAAACCGATTTCATACTGATCAATCCCGCCGCGTACACGCACACCAGCGTGGCCATTCGGGACGCACTGGCGGGGGTCGGCATCCCGTTCGTCGAGATTCATCTGTCGAACGTGCATCGTCGCGAACCGTTCCGGCATCACTCGTATTTCTCCGACCAGGCTGAGGGCGTGATTTGCGGCCTCGGCTGGAAGGGATATCTGTACGCGCTCGAATTCGCGCTCGACCGGCTCGCCGCCGGTTCGTCGCGCGGCTGATTCCAAACACGTCTAATTTGCGCCGGCTGCGTATGCGCCGGCACTTTACGCATTGAAAGGGGCTTCCTGATGGATCTACGTAAACTGAAAACTCTGATCGACCTCGTCTCGGAGTCTGGTATCTCCGAACTCGAAGTGACCGAGGGCGAAGGCAAGGTGCGCATCGTCAAGAACGCGCCGCCGGTTTACGTGCAACCGTCCGCCTCGTACGCGCCGCAATACGCGCAGCCGGCTCCGTTCCCGGGCGGCGAAGCGCCGGCCGCGGCCGCAGCAGGCGCCCCGGCTACGCCGGCGCCGGTCGTCCCGCAAGGTCACGTGGTGACGTCGCCGATGGTCGGCACGTTCTACCTCGCGCCGTCGCCGGGCGCCGAGCCGTTCGTTCAGGTGGGCGACACGGTCAAGGAAGGCCAGACGATCTGCATCATCGAAGCGATGAAGCTGCTCAACGAGATCGAGTCGGACAAGGCCGGCGTGGTGAAGGAAATCCTCGTCGATAACGGCCAGGCGGTCGAGTATGGCCAACCGCTGTTCGTGGTCGGCTAACGCGGCACGCTTTGCGCTTTTTGCGCCTGCCGCCCGCGCGTCCGCCCTCCCGGGGCGCGCGACCGATCCTCTGAGGCAGCCTGCACCGTGACCGGCCGGGCGCCCATTGATGAGTCGAAAAACCGCTATGTTTGAAAAAATCCTCATTGCCAATCGTGGCGAGATCGCGCTCCGCATCCAGCGCGCGTGCCGCGAACTCGGCGTCAAGACCGTCGTCGTCTATTCGGAAGCCGACAAGGAAGCCAAGTACGTGAAGCTCGCCGACGAGGCGGTCTGTATCGGCCCGGCGCCTTCCAATCTGAGCTACCTGAACATGCCGGCGCTGATCAGCGCGGCTGAAGTGACGGACGCCGAAGCGATCCACCCGGGCTACGGCTTCCTGTCGGAAAACGCCGACTTCGCCGAGCGCGTCGAACAGTCCGGCTTCACCTTCATCGGCCCGCGCCCGGAAACGATCCGGATGATGGGCGACAAGGTCACGGCCAAGCAGACCATGATCAAGACCGGCGTGCCGTGCGTGCCGGGTTCGGAAGGCGCGTTGCCGGACGATCCGAAAGAGATCGTGAAGATTGCCCGCCAGGTCGGCTATCCGGTCATCATCAAGGCCGCCGGCGGCGGCGGTGGCCGCGGCATGCGCGTGGTCCACACGGAAGCGGCGCTGGTCAACGCGGTCAACATGACGCGTGAAGAAGCCGGCCGCGCGTTCGGCAATCCGCAGGTCTACATGGAGAAATTCCTGGAGAACCCGCGGCACATCGAAATTCAGATCCTCGCGGATTCGTTCAAGAACGCGGTGTGGCTCGGCGAGCGTGACTGCTCGATGCAGCGTCGTCACCAGAAAGTGATTGAAGAAGCGCCGGCGCCGGGTATCGCGCGCCGCCTGATCGAACGGATCGGCGATCGTTGCGCCGACGCCTGCAAGAAGATGGGCTATCTGGGCGCGGGTACGTTCGAGTTCCTGTACGAAAACGGCGAGTTCTACTTCATTGAAATGAACACGCGCGTGCAGGTCGAACACCCGGTGACCGAGCTGATCACGGGCGTCGACATCGTGCAGGAACAGATCCGCATCGCGGCCGGCGAGAAGCTCGCCTTCCGTCAGCGCGACATCGTGTTCAAAGGTCATGCGATCGAATGCCGGATCAACGCGGAAGATCCGTTCAAGTTCACGCCGTCGCCGGGTCGGTTGACCTCGTGGCATATGCCGGGTGGCCCCGGCATTCGCGTCGATTCGCACGCCTACAACGGCTATTTCGTCCCGCCGAACTACGATTCGATGATCGGCAAGCTGATCGCTTACGGTGCGACGCGCGAACAGGCAATCAACCGGATGCGCATCGCGTTGTCGGAAATGGTGGTGGAAGGCATTCTGACCAACATCCCGCTGCACCGCGAGCTGATGCTGGACGCGAAGTTCGTCGAAGGCGGCACCAGCATTCACTACCTCGAAAACCGGCTGGCCGCGAAGCAGCAGGCCGCACCGGAAGAAGCGTAAGTCATGAGCTACCGGGAATTGATCGTCGAGCTGGCACGCGAGCACGCGGAAGAGTTTTCCGACGCGCTGCTCGAGTTGGGCGCGTTGTCCGTGTCGGTGGAAGATGCGGACGCCGATACGCCCGACGAGCAGCCGCTGTTCGGCGAGCCCGGTCTCACGCCGGATCGCAGCGCGTGGCAACGTTCGCGCGTGATCGCTCTGCTCGCGCCGGAACACGAACCGGCGCTGCTGCTGACCGCCGCAGCTAATGAAATTGGCCTCGCGAACGCGCCGTCGTTCACGGTGCGGGAAGTCGAAGACCAGGATTGGGTGCGGCTCACGCAGTCGCAATTCGATCCGATCAAGATCGGCGAGCGCATCTGGGTCGTGCCGTCGTGGCATGACGCGCCGGACCCCGAAGCGCTCGTGCTCGAACTGGATCCGGGCCTCGCGTTCGGCACCGGCAGCCATCCCACCACGCGTCTGTGCATGGAATGGCTCGAGCAATCGGTGCAGGCCGGGCAGTCGGTGCTCGACTACGGTTGCGGCTCCGGCATTCTCGCGATCCTCGCGCAGAAATGCGGCGCGAATCCGGTGTTCGGCATCGACATCGATCCGCAAGCGGTCGAGTCGGCGCGTCAGAACAGCGAACGCAACCGCGCGGACGTTACGTACGGTTTGCCGGACGCCTGCCCGAGCGGCGAGTTCGACATCGTGGTCGCCAACATTCTGTCCAACCCGCTCAAGCTGATGGCGTCGATGCTGGCGTCGAAGGTCAAGCCGGGCGGCAAGATCGCGTTGTCCGGCATTCTGGCGCGCCAGGCGGACGAAGTCGCGCAGGTCTACGCGCAGTGGATCGATATCGGCGTATGGCGCGAACACGAAGGTTGGGTATGTCTGTCGGGAACGCGCCGCGAAAGCCATTAGAATAAGGCGTATTGTCCAACCAACGGCCTTTCGGCTTATCGGCTCAATATGCTCCTGGCAACGCGTTGCCCCTTCTGCGAAACCGTCTTCCGCCTGCAACCGGCGCAGCTCGCGCTGCGCCGCGGCCTCGTGCGCTGCGGGCATTGCAATGAAGTATTCGACGCCTCGAGCAGTCTGTTCGACGTCACCGAAGGCGGCGACTTCTCCACCGCCAAACCCGTCGAAGCCGCCGCCGCGATCGAAGCGTTATCCGGCGTTCGCGCCAGGAGCCCCGATTTCAGCGCTGAAGCGTGGGATCCGTGGGCGCCAACGCCCGACGCCGCGGTCGACAATCGCCTGCTGCACGACACCCACACTGTGCCGCTCTCGCCGGTTTCCACCAGCGCGGGCGTAGCGGTCACGCCGCATCACGCTCACGCGCACGAACCCGATCTGCCGGCCAGCGCATTCAGCACGCCGGTTCCGCCTGACGACGAACCGGTGCTGGCCGACGCGCCGCTCGAACCGTTCGCCTACCGGACCGAACCGCCGGCTGAAGACGCGCCGCGGGTTTGGCACAAGACCGATCGGTCCTCCGAACCTTCGTTGGACGAACCCGTTCTGCCGGAGTCGGCCAGTCTGCATGGCATCCCGGATAACGAACCGCGTTTTAACGCGGCCAGTTTTGCTGCGGGAGCTGGTGCAGGCGTGGCGGCCGGCGCCGCTATCGCCGAAGCCGAAACCGATGCCGATGCCGACGGCGGCACGACGGCGCGCTTCGGTGCATCGACCGCCAACACCTCCGCAACCGACGACCCGACTGCCTTCTCCGGCGCGGCGGCCGCATCCAGTGGCGAACCGTTCTCCGTTCACCCGGTGAACGACGGCGTCGATCCGTTCCCGGTCGTGCGCGAAACCCGCCCGGCCGAGCCGCGGCGCCTGGGCTGGATCATCGCCGGTTCGGTGGTGGCCGTGCTGCTGGTGCTGGCGCTGCTCGCGCAACTCGCCTGGTGGCAACGCGAAACCGTGCTGGTCTACTTCCCGAGCACGCAGACGCTCTACGCGAAAGCCTGCGCGCAACTCGGCTGCCTCGTCACGCCGCCGCACGACATCGACGGCTTGCAGGTCGAACCGTCCGATCTCCGGCAGATCGACGGCCCGCACAAGCTCGAACTGAAGATGCCGCTGCGCAACCGCTTCAACGTGGCGCTGGCCTACCCCGCTATCGAACTGACGCTGCTCGACGATCAGAACAACGTCGCCGTGCGCCGCGTGCTGTGGCCGCAAGACTACGTCCCGCCCGGCACACCGATCGCCGCCGGCCTGCCGGCCCGCAGCACGCAGACGATGATCGTGCATCTCGACACCGGCAACGCGGTCGCCTCCAATTTCCGCGTACAGATTTTTTATCCGTAACGCATCCTCGCGCGCCCGGCCATGATCGGGCGCATTCACCCTCGCATCTATCGTCAACACTGACGAATTTCCGGAGCACAAGAACATGAGTCAAGTCACGCTGGGTGGCAACCCGATCGACGTAGCCGGCACGTTCCCGTCGGTGGGCCAGAACGCCCCCGCTTTCTCGCTGGTCGGCAAGGATCTGAAGTCGCTGTCGCTCGCCGATTTCGCCGGCAAGCGCAAGGTGCTGAACATCGTCCCGAGCCTCGACACGCCGACCTGCGCGACGTCGACCCGCAAGTTCAACGAAGCCGCCGCGAAGCTGACCAACACGGCCGTGATCGTCGTGTCGGGCGACCTGCCGTTCGCCGCGTCGCGCTTCTGCACGACCGAAGGCATCGAGAACGTCGTCACGGCGTCCACGTTCCGCGGTCACGAGTTCGCGCAAGCGTACGGTGTCGACGTGACGAGCGGACCGCTGACGGGCCTGACGGCGCGCGCCGTGGTGGTGCTCGACGAGCACGACAAGGTCGTGCACGCCGAGCTGGTCGGTGAGATCAAAGACGAGCCGAACTACGACGCAGCCCTCGCCGCACTGAAGTAAAACCTTCGCGCACGAACCCCGGCGCCGCGCTTCATGCGCGGCGCTGTCGTATCGTCGCGCGCTTTCTCTATTGTTTTCACAGGAACCCTCGCCTTGGCTACGCTGATTTGCGGCTCGCTCGCCTACGACAACATCATGACTTTCGAAGGCCGCTTCCGGGAGCACATCCTGCCGGAGCAGGTCCATATCCTGAACGTGAGCTTCCTGGTGCCGACCATGCGCCGCGAGTTCGGCGGCTGCGCGGGCAACATGGCTTACGCGCTGCATCTGCTGGGCGGCGACGCGCGCATCATGGGCACGCTCGGCGCGGTCGACGCGCAGTTGTACATGGACCGCTTCACGGCGCTCGGCCTGTCGACGGAAAACGTGCTGGTGGTGCCGGACACGCACTCCGCCCAGGCGATGATCACCACGGACCTCGAGAACAACCAGATCGCCGCGTTCCATCCGGGCGCGATGATGCAGTCGCATCTGAATCGCGCCGATGAAGCAAAAGGCATCACGCTCGCGATCGTCGGACCCGACGGCTTCGACGGCATGGTCCAGCATTCGGAGCACCTGGCCGCTGCGGGCGTGCCGTTCGTCTTCGATCCGGGTCAAGGTTTGCCGCTGTTCGACGGCGCGACACTGCGGCGCATGATTGAACTTGCTACTTATGTAGCTGTCAACGATTACGAAGCCAAACTGGTGAGCAACAAAACGGGTTGGTCGATCGAAGAGATCGCCGGCAAGGTCGAAGCGCTGATCGTCACGCTCGGCGAGCAGGGTTCGCAGATCCATCATGCCGGCGGCGTCGAAGACATTCCGCCGGTCAAGGCACAGCAAGTGCTCGATCCGACCGGTTGCGGCGACGCGTTTCGCGGCGGCTTGCTGTACGGCATCGAGAACAAGCTCGGCTGGGCAACCACCGGCCGTCTGGCGAGCCTGATGGGCGCGCTGAAGATCGAATGCCAGGGCCCGCAAAACTACGCGCCCACGCGGGCGGAGATCAACGAACGGTTCAAGCAGGCGTTCGGATACGACCTGCCGTAATACCGAAAGCTATTGGAGTTAGGGAATGAGAACAACGAGTCGCCTGGTCGTGGCCGCTTTGATCGCCGGTTCACTGGCCATGTCGGGGTGTGCGTATAACAGCAGTTCCGCCGACGTCTATACGGCGTCGCAAGCGCAGCGCGAAGAAACGGTCCGCATGGGCACGGTCGACAGCGTGCGCGCCGTCAAGATCAGTTCGAACAACGGTCAGCCGAGCGGCCTCGGCGCAATCGGCGGTGGCGCGTTGGGTGCGGTGGCCGGCAGTGCGCTCGGCGGCGGCCGCGGTTCGATCGTCACGGGCATCATCGGCGGCCTCGCGGGTGCCGTCGCCGGCAATGCGGTCGAGAACGGCGTGGCGGTACACGACGGCCTCGAGATCACCGTGCGACTCGATAACGGCGACATGCGCGCCATCACGCAGAGCGCCACCGGCGAGATCTTCCGTGCCGGCGACCGCGTGCGACTCCTGTCGAGCGGCGGCGTGACGCGCGTCACGCACTAAAGTTTCCCCTCTCGCGCGGCAAGGCTCAGGCCACCGCCGCGGCGACCTCACACGCATGCCCTCCCCTGTGCATGCGTTTTTTTTCGCCCGCAGGTTTCAGCTTTGGCCAGCGATGCCTGGCAAACGCAGCGCGCCGGGCAGCAGGTTTCAGGTCCAGACGCCAGGCAAAAAAAAGTCCCGTCGCCGGAAACCGGCAACGGGACCCTGACCGAGTAACGCTCTCAACCTACCTTAAGCGCCACTCGATCATCGGACACATCGCGCGATGTGTCGAAGTACTTCTCAAGCTCAAGCTACCGCTTACGGACGGCTGCCCGTCGGGAACGGCCATGCTGCTGCCGGGTTCAGCGCGGTCTTCACCGTCGCTGCCGGTGCTGCGCTCGTGACGGACGTCGCTGCGGGTGCCGGTGCAGCCTTCTTGGCAACAGCCTTCTTCGCAGGAGCAGCCTTCTTCGCAGGAGCGGCAGCCTTCTTCGCCGGTGCAGCCTTCTTCGCGGGAGCGGCCTTCTTGGCAGCGGGAGCAGCCTTCTTCGCAGCAGGCGCAGCCTTCTTGGCAACAGCCTTCTTCGCAGCAGGCGCTGCCTTCTTCGCGGCAGCCTTCTTGGCAGGCGCAGCCTTCTTCGCAGCAGCCTTCTTAGCCGGTGCAGCCTTCTTCGCTGCGGCCTTCTTGGCCGGCGCTGCCTTCTTCGCTGCAACCTTCTTCACTGCGACTTTCTTTGCCGGTGCTGCTTTCTTCGCCGGCGCTGCCTTCTTTGCTGCAACCTTCTTCACTGCGACTTTCTTTGCAGCAACCTTCTTGGCCGGAGCAGCTTTCTTCGCTGCAACCTTCTTCGCCGGTGCTGCCTTCTTCGCTGCAACCTTCTTCACTGCGACTTTCTTAACAGCGACTTTCTTCGCCGGAGCAGCCTTCTTAGCCGGCGCAGCCTTCTTTGCTACAACCTTCTTGGCTGCGGGTTTCTTAGCGACTGCTTTCTTGATAGTTGCCATCATTTTCTCCTTCAGGTTTTCAGATGAGAGTCAGTTCAAACACCACCCTTCGTCAAAACCCGCTTCCCGCGGACGCTTCTCAGGGCGCGCGCTACGAAGCGAGCTATTCATCGGCGTACGCAGGTGCTGCGCGCTTACGCTAATGAATGCGGTAAGGCGCGCCGTGCCGAAAGGCACCGCGCGCCAGATCTGTTCGGCGTTGAAACTCAACGCCGGCAATTGCTTGATCGGGCCGCCGGCGATCACGCCGACGGCTTTTTCCGGAGGGAAGTTTGCCCATCCCACTGAAGGGTTCGCAAAGTGCCAGTCATGTTTGTGGGCCGCGAAGGCACGCGGCGCACCGGGCAAGCTTTGCATCAGGCGGTTCTGCTCCTAACCAAAATTGCCGCGGCGAAGGCCTGCGGCATCCCCATCAATGAATGCATCTGCAGCACGAACCCGGATCACTCCCA
Source organism: Burkholderia sp. 9120 (assembly GCF_000745015.1). Classification (NCBI taxonomy): domain Bacteria; kingdom Pseudomonadati; phylum Pseudomonadota; class Betaproteobacteria; order Burkholderiales; family Burkholderiaceae; genus Burkholderia; species Burkholderia sp. 9120. The sequence continues at coordinate 1,793,837 of NZ_JQNA01000001.1, forward strand.
GGTCAGCGCGCCGCCAGTCTGATATTCGATCACTCGCGTCTCGAAGAAGTTGCGTTCCTTCTTCAGGTCGATCATTTCGCTCATCCACGGGAACGGGTTTTCCTCGTTCGGGTACAGCGGATCGAGACCGATCTGCTGGCAACGGCGGTTGCAGATGAAGCGCAGATAGCTCTTGAACATCGACGCGTTGAGGCCGAGCACCCCGCGCGGCATCGTGTCTTCCGCGTAACGATATTCGAGTTCGACCGCTTGCTTGAAGATCTCGCGGATGTCCGCGCGGAACTCAGCCGTCCAGAGTTGCGGGTTTTCGAGTTTGATCTGGTTGATCAGGTCGATGCCGAAATTGCAGTGCATCGACTCGTCGCGCAGGATGTATTGGTACTGTTCCGCCGCGCCGGTCATCTTGTTCTGACGGCCGAGCGCCAGGATTTGCGTGAAGCCGACGTAGAAGAACAGGCCTTCCATCACACAGGCGAACACGATCAGCGAGCGCAGCAGCGTCTGGTCTGTCTCGAGCGTACCGGTCTTGAAGCCCGGATCGGTCAGCACATTGATGTACGGAATCAGGAATTCGTCTTTCGCGCGGATCGAGGCAACTTCGTGATACGCGTTGAAGATTTCGCCTTCGTCGAGGCCCAGCGATTCGACGATGTACTGGTAAGCGTGCGTGTGGATCGCCTCTTCGAACGCCTGGCGCAGCAGGAACTGGCGGCATTCGGGCGCCGTGATGTGGCGGTAGGTGCCCAGCACGATGTTATTGGCGGCCAGCGAATCCGCTGTCACGAAGAAGCCCAGGTTGCGCTTGACGATGCGGCGCTCGTCTTCGGTCAGACCGTTCGGGTCTTTCCACAAGGCGATGTCGCGCGACATGTTCACTTCTTGCGGCATCCAGTGGTTGGCGCAACCCGCCAGGTATTTTTCCCAGGCCCACTTGTATTTGAACGGCACCAACTGATTGACGTCGGTCTGGCCGTTGATGATGCGCTTGTCGGCGACGTTGACCCGCGCTTCGGAAACGGCAGCCGTTCCAGCAGCATGAGCCGCGGCGATACCGCTTTCGAAAACATCTTGAGGAGCGAAGACGTTTCGATCCGAGGGAGCATGAGGAGCGGAACGCATTCCGACTTGCGAACCGACAGCCGATCCCGCAGCGCTGCGCAACACATCTTGTTGCGCGCCGCTCGAGGGAGGTACGGCAGTGATCTCGTCATCCCAGTTAAGCATAAATGTCACCATCAATTTAGAACGGTTTGTACCATCTTTTCACGAGCGATAAAAGAGTTCGCTGATGAAAAATCCTGTTTTCGATTCGCGTTGCTACGTTCATACAACACTTTGTTCAACAGACTGTGTGAGTCGCCTCGCGTGAAGCGTGTTGAACGTGTGTCGTCGAGGTGCTTCGCGAGCTCGAAGAGCAACGTGTCGATGCGACGTTTCGCTGCTCTATCTATCTGTATTGCGGAGTGCGTTTGCAGCATCTTGCGGTTGCGTTTTGCTGTGTCGCGTTGCTCGTTGCGTTGCTATCTGCGTTGCTCGTTGCGTTGCTTTTCGCGTTCGTCCGCAGAGGTCTCGCGGTGCTGCTGCGACTCTCTGCTACGCGTCTGCGTTTCGCTTGCGTTCGTCTATCTCTGCTTGCGTCCGCGCCCGCGTCTGTCTGTTCGTCAGCGCAAGCGAAGTGAAGTTCAATGTCGTGTCGAGCGATGCATCGGGCCGGCTGCGTTGATCGGCCCATCGATCGAAGCGTTTGCTCAAGCGCGCTGTGCCGCGCGCTTCGTCGGGTGTTGCCGACTGCTGACTACTGGCTGCTGATCTACCACTGAGGCCTCTCCGAGTTTCCACCGACCCGGCGCCTCGCGACTTCAGTCGCCTGCCCTGCTTCACTGCCCGTCGATGAGCGGCGCGGCTTCGACTTCTTTCACCGCACCGCTCATCGACTTCACTCGTCTGCGTCACTACCGCTTCATCGCATCGAGCTGCGTTGCTCGCCGCATTCGGGTGACTACCTACAACCCGTCAGCAAGCAACGCTCCCGCTATCTGCTTCGCGCTCACCCGCAGCGCTTGTTGGCAACGCTTACTGGCAAGCTTCGCACTCGTCGAAACCTGCGTCGCCCGGACGCATCATGCAGACCGGACCATCCGCTTCCGGCGCTGCTTCGACGACTGCTGCCGTGGCCGCTGCAGCCTGAAAGCCGCCCGGCGTTGCGCCGCCTCCGTTCGCGCCGAAGCCACCCGCTGCGCCGCCAGCCGCGCCACCCGAACCTTCGCCGCCGCCCGAACTCACCGCGTTCAGTTGACCGTGCGCCACCGTCGACTTCTCGACGTGCGTCGCCGCCATCGTGCGGAGGTAGTAGGTCGTCTTCAGACCGCGCACCCAGGCGAGCTTGTAGACCTCGTCGAGCTTCTTACCCGACGCGCCGCCCATGTAAATGTTCAGCGATTGCGCCTGGTCGATCCACTTCTGACGACGCGAAGCCGCTTCAACCAGCCACACCGGATCGAGTTCGAACGCGGTCGCGTAGATCGCGCGCAGGTCCGCCGGAATCCGGTCGATGCGCGACAACGTGCCGTCGAAGTACTTCAGGTCGGCGACCATCACTTCGTCCCACAGACCGCGCGCCTTCAGGTCGCGCACCAGGTAGTCGTTGACCACCGTGAATTCGCCCGACAGATTCGACTTCACATACAGGTTCTGGAACGTCGGTTCGATGCAAGCCGACACGCCGATGATGTTCGAGATCGTCGCCGTCGGCGCGATCGCGACGCAGTTCGAGTTGCGCATGCCGTACTGGGCGACCCGCGAACGCAGTTCGGTCCAGTCCATCGACTCGCTCGAGTCGACTTCCACGTAACCGCCACGCGCGTCGGCCAGCAGCTTCACCGAGTCTTGCGGCAGGATGCCGCGATCCCACAGCGAGCCGCGGTAGCTCGAGTAACGGCCGCGCTCTTGCGCCAGTTCCGTCGACGCGTAGTAAGCGTAGTAGCAGACCGCTTCCATCGACGTATCGGCGAACGCCACCGCCTCTTGCGACGCGTACGGCGTGCGCAGCAGATGCAGGCAGTCCTGGAAGCCCATGATGCCGAGACCGACCGGACGGTGCTTCAGGTTCGAGTTACGCGCCTTGGCGACCGCGTAGTAGTTGATGTCGATCACGTTGTCGAGCATGCGCATCGCGACGCTGATGGTGCGCTTGAGCTTGTCGTGGTCGAGCACGAGCGTGCCGTCGGCCTGTTCCTTCAGGTGGGCGACGAGGTTCACCGAGCCCAGGTTGCAGACGGCGATTTCGGCGTCGCTGGTGTTCAGCGTGATTTCCGTGCACAGGTTCGACGAGTGGACGACACCGACGTGCTGTTGCGGCGAGCGCACATTGCACGGATCCTTGAACGTGATCCACGGGTGGCCGGTTTCGAACAGCATGCCCAGCATCTTGCGCCACAGTTGCGCCGCCGGCAGCGTCTTGAACAGCTTGATCTCGCCGCGCGCGACCTTCGCTTCGTAAGCCGTGTAAGCCGTTTCGAATTCCGCGCCGAACAGGTCGTGCAGGTCCGGGCAGGTGGACGGCGAGAACAGCGTCCAGTCGCCGCCTTCCATCACGCGCTTCATGAACAGGTCGGGAATCCAGTTCGCCGTGTTCATGTCGTGCGTGCGACGACGGTCGTCGCCGGTGTTCTTACGCAGCTCGAGGAATTCCTCGATGTCCAGGTGCCACGTTTCCAGGTACGCGCACACCGCGCCCTTGCGCTTGCCGCCCTGGTTCACGGCGACGGCCGTGTCGTTGACGACCTTCAGGAAGGGAACGACACCTTGCGATTTGCCGTTGGTGCCCTTGATGTGCGAACCGAGCGCACGCACGCGCGTCCAGTCGTTGCCCAGACCGCCGGCGAACTTCGACAGCAGCGCGTTTTCCTTCAGCGCTTCGTAGATACCGTCGAGGTCGTCGTCGACCGTGGTCAGGTAGCACGACGACAGTTGCGAGCGATGCGTGCCCGAGTTGAACAGCGTCGGCGTGGACGACATGAAGTCGAAGCTCGACAGAATGTTGTAGAACTCGATGGCGCGCGCTTCGCGGTCGATCTCGTTCAGCGACAGACCCATCGCGACACGCATAAAGAATGCCTGCGGCATTTCGATCCGCACGCCGTCGTGATGCAGGAAGTAGCGGTCGTACAGCGTTTGCAGACCGAGGTAACCGAATTGCAGGTCGCGGCTGTTGTCGAGCGCGGCGCCCAGGCGCTTCAGGTCGAACTGCTGGAGCTTGTCGTCGAGCAGGCCGGCGCCGATGCCGCGCTTGATGAACTGCGGAAAGTACTCGGCGTAACGCTCGGCCATTTCGCCTTGCGTGACTTCGTCTTCGAGGATCTCGCGGCGGATCGTGTGCAGCAGGATGCGCGCGGTGACCTGGCTATACGCCGGATCTTTTTCGATCATCGTGCGGGCAGCCAGAATCGCCGAGTCGTAGACCTGGGTCATCGGCACGCCGTCGTACAGATTCTTGACCGTTTCCGCGATGATCGGGTCGGCGCTCACGGCGTCGCCCAGATTCGCGCAAGCGGATTCGATGATGCCGCGCAGCGCAGCCATGTCGAGTGGACGCGTGACGCCGTTGTCGGTCACGTTCAGACCCGGCGTGTTGGCGACGATCTGGTCGTCATGACCGCGCGCCTGGGTGCGCTTCTCGCGATACAGCACGTAAGCGCGCGCAACGTTGTGCTCGCCGCCGCGCATCAGCGCGAGTTCGACCTGATCCTGAATGTCTTCAATATGGAACGTGCCGCCGTTCGGGCGGCTGCGCACCAACGCACGCACCACGCTCTGCGTAAGTTGCTCGACCAGTTCGCGCACGCGCGCCGAAGCCGCGCCTTGACCACCGTTGACAGCCAGAAATGCCTTCGTCACGGCGATGGCGATTTTCGACGGCTCGAACGACACGACGCCGCCGTTGCGGCGGATCACCTTGTAGTCGGCGAGCGTCGCTTGCGGCGCGAGCGCCTGTGCGCCTTGTGCCTGGCCGAAGGCCTGGCCGGTCGGTGAACCCTCATAGCGGGTCGTCGCGTTGTCGGTGGTTTGCATGTGCAAAGCTCCTGGTCCTGGAAATGGTGCGGTGATTGCCGCGGATTAAAACGAACGCTGCGCCGCCGCGTGCGCAAGCGATAGGGTGCAGGAAAGAGGCTGGCTGAGCCGGTTGGCGGGATGCGACGGCGACGAAGCCTGATTCGAATTGAAAACGGTCTTCGTCGTATGCGTCGCGATCACTGGCTATGCCCCTTCCCTGAATGCTTCTGGATGCCGCCGGTTGGTCTTGACCGGCCGCGCCACAGGAATTTTTTCACTGCCCGGAATGCTTGCGGCGCCGTGCTCGGAGAGCGGGGCGCCGCTGATTTATGCACTCGGTTATCCACACAGTTATACACAGCCAACACAAGATATGGTGTGAAACCGAATTTCTGGCACCAAGTATAGTGGAGATTCGAGACAGGTCAAATCGTTTTATTTGCTTTGAATGGGTTGACTTTTGGATAGCGCGGCGCGGCGCACTTCCTCGGAGAACAAGGCTGTGCCTTGCTCTCCTCGCATCACGCAAGGTCGCGCAAAGAGGCGTTACGAGTTCGCGGAAAACTTGAGATAGGGGAAATACTGAGCGTCGAGCGCGGTGTCGCGCTGCAGACGTTGCCACTCGAAATGCGGACCTGGATCGGTCTTGCGACCCGGGGCGATGTCCGAGTGACCGGCGAGCGCCTCGACCGGATAGCGGGCCTTCAGCGCGCTCACGAGAGCGCCGAGCGTGCGGTATTGCGCCGCCTCGAAAGCAGCGGTGTCACTGCCCTCCAGCTCGATACCGATCGAGAAATCATTGCAGCGCTCGCGGCCGAAAAAATTCGACGGCCCCGCGTGCCACGCGCGCTCGTTGCAAGAAACGAATTGCTCGAGCGCGCCGTCGCGATGAATCACGAAATGCGCCGAGACCCGCACGCCGCGCAGATGAGTGTCGTAGTACGGGTGCGCGTCGCAGTCGAGCGTGTTGAGGAACAGCTCCGCGATCGCCGTGCCGCCGAACTCGTTCGGCGGCAGGCTGATGTTGTGAACGACGATCAGCGTCGGCACGGCGCCGTCGGGGCGCGCTTCGAAATTCGGCGAACGGAGTTGACTGGCGGCGGCGACCCAACCGTCGGCATCGACGGTGAACGCGCCGCTCATCGAGCGTCGCGGCCCGACGGACGCGCGCTGTGCCGCTGCGCGTGCGCGGCGCTGCAGAACGGCTGCCCCGCCACCACCACGGAATCGCTCTTCGGCGCATGCACGCCGCACTCGACGCAGCGGATCATCGGCTCGGCGAGTTGCGGCCGCGCTTGCGCTTGACCCGCCGGACGGGCGGCGCCATTGGCACCGGCTTGCTGGCCTGGCGCACCGTTCGCTCCCGCGCCGGCGCCGCCGGTGCGCTGCGTGGTTTGCGCATCATGACGACGCAGCGCCTTAACCAGCCATTGGCCGACGACGAACAACAGGATCAGCAGAAATATTTGTCGCATGGAATACGCTCACACTACAGCACGGTGCAACAGCACCTCGAAGACGAAACGGCTGCCGACGTACGCCAGCAACAGCGCGACGAACGACGCCAGCACCCAGCGCAGGGCCGCGCGACCGCGCCAACCCGACACCTTGCGCGCGGTCAGCAGCGCGCCGAACATCACCCACGAAAGAATCGCGAACACGGTCTTGTGATCGAGCCGCAATGCACGGTCGACCAGTTGCTCGCTAAACAGAATGCCCGACAGCAAGGTCAGCGTGAGCAGCACAAAACCCGCGCCGATCAGACGGAACAACAGCTTTTCCAACGTCAGAAGCGGCGGCAGCGTGTCGAGCCAACTCGACAGCCAGCCGTTGCCGGCCGCGGCCGCATGCCGCTGCGCGACGCCGCCGCCGCGCATGGCGTGCAAACGCCGCTCGACCAGCAGCATCAGAATGGCGTGCAGCGCCGCGATCGCAAACAGACCATACGCGATGTTGGCGATCAGGAAGTGCAGCTTGAACAACGGCGCGGCCGAATACGGCAGCACGCGCACGCCGCCGAACGCCAACGGCATCAGCGAAGCGACGCAGGCGAGCGGCAACACCAGCAGACGCAGCCCGTCGAGCGGAAAGAAAAAACTCTCTATCCAGTAGATGCCGGCGCCGAGCCAGAACATGGCCGACAGCGCGAACGCGAAGCCGAACACCATTGCGTTCTGCGGGAAGATGGTGGTGTGCAGCAGCACGCCGTGCGCGGCCAGCGCCACGCCAAGCAGCGCGCGGCCAGCCGAGCTCATGCCCGAGGCGGCCGGCGCGCTGGCCGCGGCGGGCACCGGCGGCACGCTCTCGAGCATGGGGCGCACGGCGGCGTGCCGGTGCGAGCGCCAGCCGGCCACGGCTAAACCGCCGTAGAGGAGCGCAGTGAGGGCATACAGTACAATATCCATATTCGAAGTTTACACTAGGCCCCTACTCCGCGACGTCTTCCACTTCGCGCGCTGCCCGGGCCGCACTGTTCATCGCTCCCCATGCTCGACAATCTGACTCAACGGATGGCGCGCGTCGTCAAGACGCTGCGCGGCGAAGCCCGGCTCACCGAGGCGAACACCCAGGAAATGCTGCGCGAGGTTCGCCTGGCGCTGCTCGAGGCCGACGTGGCGCTGCCCGTCGTGCGCGAGTTCATCGCCAAGGTGAAGGAGAAGGCGCTCGGCGAAGAAGTCATCAGCAGCCTGTCGCCGGGTCAGGCGCTCGTCGGCGTGGTGCAGCGCGAGCTGACCGCGATCATCGGCGGCGACTACGAAGGCAAGGCGGTCGAACTCAACCTCGCCGTCACGCCGCCGGCCATCATCCTGATGGCGGGTCTGCAGGGCGCGGGTAAGACCACCACGGTCGGCAAGCTCGCCAAGCTGCTGCGCGAAATGTACAAGAAGAAGGTCCTCACCGTTTCGTGCGACGTCTACCGTCCCGCTGCTATCGCGCAGTTGAAGATGGTGACCGAGCAGGTCGGCGCGGACTTCTTCCCGTCGGAACCCGATCAGAAGCCGGTCGACATTGCGCGCGCCGCGGTGGACTGGGCCAAGCGTCACTACCATGACGTGCTGCTCGTCGACACGGCCGGCCGTCTCGGTATCGACGAAGTGATGATGGCGGAAATCACCGCGCTGCACACCGAACTGAAACCGGCGGAAACGCTGTTCGTGGTCGACGCGATGCTGGGCCAGGACGCGGTCAACACCGCCAAAGCTTTTAGCGACGCATTGCCGCTCACCGGCGTGGTGCTCACCAAGCTCGACGGCGACTCGCGCGGTGGCGCGGCGCTGTCCGTGCGTCATGTGACCGGCAAGCCGATCAAGTTCGTCGGCGTCGCCGAAAAGCTCGACGGCCTCGAAGTGTTCTACCCGGATCGCATGGCGAACCGGATTCTCGGCATGGGCGACATTCTCGCCCTCGTCGAAGAAGCGCAGAAAGGCGTGGACGTCCAGGCCGCGCAGAAGCTCGCCGACAAGGTCAAGAAAGGCGGCGACTTCGACCTCAACGATTTCCGCGCGCAGCTCACGCAAATGAAGAGCATGGGCGGCCTGTCGTCGCTGATGGACAAGCTGCCCGCGCAATTCCAGCAGGCTGCGGCCGGCGCCAACATGGGCATGGCCGAATCGCAGATGCGTCGCATGGAAGGCATCATCAATTCGATGACGCCGCTCGAGCGCGCCAAGCCGGATCTCATCAAGGCCACCCGCAAGCGGCGCATTGCCGCGGGCGCGGGCGTGCAGGTGCAGGAAGTCAACCGCATGCTGAATCAGTACGACCAGATGCGCACCATGATGAAGAAGCTCAAGGGCGGCAATCTGCAGAAGATGATGCGCGGCATGAAGGGCATGTTGCCCGGCATGCGCTAAGCTTGTTCAAGATGGCGGGCGCGTGCTTTTCGCGCGCGAACGTCGGAAAGCGCTGGCTTCCGATTTGTGCGGGTTTATTCTGTACCGCGCGCCGCCGATCTCACCCACACTATGTATACAGTTATTGCCCGTCAGACGTCATGAACCGCGAAGAAGCCCTGCATATTTTTAGCCACTCCGAAGAAATCGTTTCGGCCAACGACGTCAACGCGTCGATCAGCGGCATGGCGGACGCCATCCGCAGCGAGATGAGCGAGGACTTCCCGCTCGTGCTGTCGGTCATGGGCGGCGCGGCGGTGTTCACCGGCATGCTGCTGCCGCACCTCGATTTTCCGCTCGAGTTCGACTACATCCACCTGACCCGCTACCGCAACACCACCAAGGGCGGCAACGAGATGCAGTGGCGCGTCGCGCCGGCCGAGTCGGTGAAGGATCGCGTGGTGCTGGTGCTCGACGACATTCTCGACGAAGGCGAGACGATGGCCGCGATCCGCGACCGCATTCTCGCGATGGGCGCGAAGCGTTTCCTGAGCGCGGTGCTTTGCGAGAAGATCATTCCGAAAGCTAAACCGCTGCGCCCGGATTACTGCGGGTTCGAAGTGCCGGACCGCTATGTGTTCGGCTGCGGGATGGACGCGAAAGGTTACTGGCGCAACCTGCCGACCATTCGTGCGCTGACCGAAGGGGCTTGAGACTCCAGTTCCTGCGACTACGCCGTGATCACGCGGCGTACCGGCGAAAGAAAAGCGACCCGCGGGTCGCTTTTTTGTTGGTCGCTGCTTGTCGAATCGAGTGGACTTGAATGGCACCGGGCGTCAAAGCTGATGCACGAACGACCGGATGCCGCCCAACATCATCTCGACCGAAATCGCCACCAGCACCAAACCCATCAGGCGTTCGAACGCCATCATCGCGCGCTCGCCGAGCCAGGCCTGAATGCGCTCGGCCAGCATCAGCACGATCGCGCAGACGATCATCGTGACAGTCAGCGCGCCGATCCACTCAAACATCTTGCCCGGCGCCTGCGACGTCAGCAGCATCACCGTGGCCAACGCCGACGGACCCGCCAGCGCCGGAATCGCGAGCGGCACGATCAGCGGCTCGCCGCCGCGCGTGTCGCCGCCGAACGGTCCGTCCGGATGCGGAAACACCATTCTGAGCGCAATCAGGAACAACACGATGCCGCCGCCGATCCGCAACGACTGATCGGTCAGGCTCATCATGCGCAGAAAACCCTGCCCGACCACCATGAAGACCAGCAGGATCGCAAACGCGATCGCCACTTCACGGAGAATCACGACCGTGCGCCGCTGCGGCGACACTCCGCGTAGACAACTAATAAAGAGCGGAATGTTGCCGAGCGGATCGGTGATCAGAATCAGCAGGATAGTCGCGGACAGGAAGGTGTACTCCACCGTCCGCTCCGCTTAGCTCGCCAACGCGGCGCGAATCTTCCCGATCACCGTTTGCGCGGCGTCTTCGACCGGCAGCAGCGTCGCTTCGGCGTCGCGGCGGCCCTGATATTCGAGCTTGCCTTCTTTCAGGCCACGGTCGCCGATCACCAGACGATGCGGCACGCCGATCAGCTCCCAGTCGGCGAACATCACGCCCGGGCGCTCGCCACGGTCGTCGAGAATCACGTCGATACCCGCTTCGACGAGTGCCGCGTACAGCTTGTCGGCCTGCTCGCGCACGGCGTCGCTGCGGTCATAGCCCATCGGGCACAGCACGACTTCGAACGGCGCGATCGATTCCGGCCAGATGATGCCCTTGTCGTCGAAATTCTGTTCGATCGCCGCGCCCAGGATACGCGTCACGCCAATACCGTAGCAGCCCATTTCCATCGGCTGCGGCTTGCCGTTTTCGTCGAGGCAGGTCGCGTTCATGGCTTCCGAATACTTCTTGCCGAGCTGGAACACGTGGCCCACTTCGATCCCGCGGCAGATGTCGATCACGCCCTTGCCGTCCGGCGACGGATCGCCCTTCTTCACGTTGCGAATATCGGCGACGACCGGCTCCGGCAGATCGCGGCCCCAGTTCACACCGGCGATGTGGAAATCCACCTCGTTCGCGCCGACGACGAAGTCGCTCATGTTCGCGACGGTGCGATCCGCGACGACCTTGACCGGCTTCTTCGTGTTGATCGGACCGAGGTAGCCGGGCGGCGTGCCGAAGGTCTCGACGATTTCAGCCTCGGTTGCCATGCGGAATTCAGCCAGACCCGGCAGCTTGCTCGCCTTGATTTCGTTCAGGTCGTGATCGCCGCGCAGCATCAGCAACCAGATGGTCGGCTCGGCGCCTTCGTTTTCGGTCGCGAGAATGATCGACTTGATGGTGCGCTCGAGCGGAATGTTCAGCAGTTCGGCGACGGCCTCGCACTTCGCCTTGCCCGGCGTGGCGGTTTTCGTCAGCGCTTCAGCAGGTGCCGCGCGTTCCGCGTACAGCGGCAACGCTTCGGCCGCTTCGACGTTCGCCGCGAACTCGGAGGTCGGGCAATAAGCGATCGCGTCTTCACCTGTGTCGGCGATCACGTGGAATTCGTGCGAACCGCTGCCGCCGATCGAACCGTTGTCCGCCGCCACCGCGCGGAAGTCCAGACCGAGACGCGTGAAGATGCGCACGTACGCGTCGTACATCTTGCGATACGACTCGCGCAGACCTTCGGCGTCTTTGTCGAACGAGTACGCGTCTTTCATGATGAATTCGCGACCACGCATCACGCCGAAACGCGGACGGATCTCGTCGCGGAACTTCGTCTGGATCTGGTAGAAATTCACCGGCAACTGACGGTAGCTCTTGATCTGATTACGCGCGATGTCCGTGACCACTTCTTCGTGGGTCGGTCCGATCACGAAATCGGTTTGCTTGCGGTCTTTGAAACGGAGCAGCTCGGGGCCGTATTTTTCCCAGCGGCCCGATTCCTGCCACAACTCGGCCGGTTGCACGGCCGGCATCAGCAGTTCGATCCCGCCGGCCCGGTTCATTTCTTCACGCACGATGGCTTCCACCTTGCGGATCGAACGCAGGCCGACCGGCAGGTAGTTATAAATACCGCCGGCCACGCGACGGATCATGCCGGCGCGCACCATGAGCTTGTGGCTGACGATCTCGGCGTCGGCGGGCGCTTCTTTCAGCGTGCCGATAAAGAAACGGGAAGCTTTCATTCAGATTTTCCAAAAGCGGCGGCTCCGGAAGGACCGCCCGAAAGGTGAAAACGGTAGGGAATCGACACAGACACGGCGCTCTGTCAGCCCGGTTCGCCCGACGCCTGGCACAGCGCCGCGTGCTCACGCCTAAGGCGCCTCGACACGCTTTCGCACGCCGCCGAAGCTGCCGCGCAAAGCCTTCACACACGGGATAAGGCACGGAAAGACTGACAGGCTACCGCAAACGCGGGGCCTTTTGCGGCGAATCGTTCCAATCTGGTGCGAATCGGTGCGTCGGGTCCGTTATCTGTTTATAATCAAAGCAATTTTAAAGGATTCGAAGGTGGTTGTATGCTGGATCGTGAAGGCTTTCGCCCGAACGTCGGCATCATCCTCTTGAACGCGCACAACGAGGTGTTTTGGGGCAAACGGCTCCGTGAACATTCCTGGCAGTTTCCGCAAGGGGGCATCAAGTACGGAGAGACCCCCGTGCAAGCGATGTATCGGGAGTTACACGAAGAAACCGGGCTGCTTCCTGAGCACGTCAAGGTGATCGGCCGCACGCGCGACTGGTTGCGTTACGAGGTGCCTGACAAGTTCATCAAGCGCGAAGTACGCGGTCATTACCGCGGCCAGAAACAAATCTGGTTTTTGCTCCGGATGGTTGGACGCGATTGCGACATCTGCTTGCGCGCCACCGACCACCCTGAGTTCGATGCGTGGCGCTGGAACGAGTACTGGGTGCCCCTCGACTGTGTGATCGAGTTCAAGCGGGATGTGTATCAGTTGGCGCTGACGGAGCTATCCCGCTTCATGCGCCGGGCTGTGCCGCGTGCGGAAAAACCTGTCGGGCACCACGTGCCGCGTTATCCCCGGATAGCGTCGTCAATGGAGAGTCCGCCGGATTCCACGATAATGACGGTGACCTCCGTGACCACGGTGACATCTGTCAGCATCGAAACATCGGTTCACACCACGATCGCGTCCGATTGCGGTTCGGGTTCCGGATCGGAGCCCGAGTTGGGCGCCGCGCCGGAGCATGAGGACGAGGGCGAATCCGCTCGCGAAACCGCCGGCTCGCTATTCCGCCCGGGCGCGCGCAATTAACAACGCTGTGCGGCTGTCCTGGCCGCCTCAACCGGCGCGGCTCACTGAGCCGCGCCGGTGTTTCGAGGAAATCATATTGAAAGCACTTGCTCTCGTCGTGGCGTGCGTCGCCACCGGCGCCCTGCTGGCTGGTTGCTCGAGCGCCGGCAAACCCACGAATAAAGACGACAGCGCGTTCGTCTACCTGCTGGACCGCCAGGGTAGCTGGGTCGAAAACAAGGTGGACACGTTGCCGCCGCTGCCGCAAGACGCGAATCTGCTGCCGTTCGCAGTTTCGGGCAATACCCCGCTGCAGTTCGCGGTCGACAAGAATTCGCTCACTGTCGGTACCGACGGTGTGGTTCGCCTTACCGTCGTCGTGACGAGCCCGAGCGGCGCACGTAATGTGATCTATGAAGGCATTCGCTGCGACACGTACGAATGGCGCCAGTACGCAGGCCTGAATGCGGATCATGACGGTTGGGACACCACGGTCGCGAACAATTTCACGCGTATTGAAGATGGTGCGCTGAACGCGTATCAGTCGGCGCTGTATCAGGATTATCTGTGCGCGAGCAAGATGCCTACGGGCAACGCTCAGCGGATTCTTGAGAATATCCGCTACAAGCGCACTGCGGCCTCGTTGATCCGTTAAGGGTGAGTTGTTCCTGAGCAAGTTGTTCGAAGTCGCAACGGGTCGTGGATGTGAAAAAAGCCGTTTCAGCTTGTGCTGAAACGGCTTTTTTGTGTGCGCTGTGCGGCTGGCTCCGGATCTGCTGCGAACCGGCGCTAGGCTCAGACCAGGACCAGATTGTCGCGATGAATCAGCTCGGGCTCGAGCATGTAGCCGAGCACGGATTCGATCTCGCCACTCGGGCGACGCTGAATCAGCTTGGTTTCCGCGCTGCTGTAGTTCGTCAAACCACGCGCCACTTCTCGCCCCGCAGCGCTCAGGCAAGCAATCACCTCGCCGCGCGCGAACGCGCCCTGCACACCGACGATGCCGATCGGCAGCAAGCTCTTGCCACCTTCGGTCAGCTTTTCGACCGCGCCGTCGTCGATTACGACATGGCCGCGCACTTGCAGGTGGTCCGCCATCCATTGCTTGCGGGCCGCCATGCGCGCCGTGCGTGCGATCAACTGCGTGCCGATCGCTTCGCCCGACGCCAGCCGCGACAGCACGTCCGCCTCGCGCCCGCTCGCGATCACCGTATTGGCGCCGCTGTGAGCCGCGCGCTTGGCGGCGAGAATCTTGGTCAGCATGCCGCCGCGCCCCAGGCTGGAGCCGGCGCCGCCAGCCATCGCCTCAAGTTCCAGCGCACCGGCATCGGCCTGCTGCACGAGCGTGGCGTTCGGATCCTTGCGCGGGTCTGCGGTGAAGAGCCCTTGCTGATCGGTGAGAATGATGAGCGCGTCGCCCTCGATCAGATTCGCGACCAAGGCACCGAGCGTGTCGTTGTCGCCGAACTTGATTTCGTCGGTGACGACCGTGTCGTTCTCGTTGATGATCGGCACCACGCCAAGACGCAACAGCGTCAACAACGTGGAACGCGCGTTCAGATAGCGCTCGCGATCGGCCAGGTCGGCGTGTGTCAGCAGAATCTGCGCGGTCTGGATCGAATGCTCGGCAAAGCGGCTTTCGTAGACCTGCGCGAGCCCCATCTGACCGACGGCCGCGGCCGCCTGCAATTCGTCGATTTCGCGCGGACGTTTGGTCCAGCCGAGCCGCTGCATACCTTCGGCAATCGCGCCGGAACTAACCAGCACGACCTCTTTGCCTTGCGCGCGCAGAGCCGCGATTTGCGCCGCCCAGCGGCCGATCGCCGCATGGTCGAGGCCGCGCCCGTCATTCGTGACGAGGCTCGAACCAACTTTCACTACCAATCGCCGTGAATCTGCGATGACGGAACGCATTGTGCGCAGT
The DNA here is from genome assembly GCF_000745015.1 of Burkholderia sp. 9120. NCBI lineage: Bacteria > Pseudomonadati > Pseudomonadota > Betaproteobacteria > Burkholderiales > Burkholderiaceae > Burkholderia > Burkholderia sp. 9120. The sequence continues at coordinate 1,808,899 of NZ_JQNA01000001.1, forward strand.
CTCCAAATTGACGCGTGATGCAAGCCGGCAGCCCATCCAGGCGCGCCGGCGCTCGTGCTTTCTTATTCTTGCGGGTCGACGCTGGATTCGTCCGCGACGGGCGGCGCGGCCGGCTTTTCGCGGAAACGCACGTCGGCGGCGAGATCTTCGGCTTCGGCCGCACGCTGCGCGTCCGAGTGCGAGGCGATGTGGTCGAACACCGCGTAGCAAAGGTTCTCGCAACCCTGACCGGTCAGCGCCGAGATTTCGAACACTGGGCCGTCCCAACCGAAGCCTTCGAGGAACGCCGAAACGCGCGCTTCGCGTTCGTCTTCGGGCACCATGTCGAGCTTGTTGAGGACCAGCCAGCGCTTCTTCTCATACAGCAGCTCGTCGTATTTGCGCAGCTCGTTGACGATCGCCTTGGCTTCCGCGACCGGGTCGACCGCTTCGTCGAACGGTGCGAGGTCGACGATATGCAGCAACAAGCCGGTGCGCTGCAGGTGACGCAGGAACTGGTGACCAAGGCCGGCGCCTTCCGCTGCACCTTCAATCAGACCGGGAATGTCCGCGATCACGAAGCTGCGGCTCGGACCGACGCGCACTACGCCAAGGTTCGGCGCGAGCGTGGTGAACGGGTAGTCGGCGATCTTCGGCCGCGCGTTCGACACCGACGAAATAAAGGTCGACTTGCCGGCGTTCGGCATGCCGAGCAGACCGACGTCAGCCAGCACCTTCAGTTCGAGACGCACCATGCGGCGCTCGCCCGGCTTGCCGTCGGTCTTCTGACGCGGTGCGCGGTTGGTACTGGATTTGAAATGCAGGTTACCGAGACCGCCCGCACCGCCCTGCGCGATTTGCACGCTCTGGTTGTGCTCGGTCAGATCGGCGATCAACTCGCCGGTTTCCATGTCGGAAATGGTCGTGCCGACCGGCATGCGCAGCGTGATGTCGTCGCCGCCCTTGCCGTAGCAGTCGGCGCCACGACCGTTTTCGCCGTTGCGCGCCAGGTGTTTTTTCGCGTAGCGGTAGTCGATCAGCGTGTTGATATTGCGGTCCGCGACCGCAACCACGCTGCCGCCCCGGCCGCCGTCGCCGCCATCCGGGCCGCCGAACGGAACGAATTTCTCGCGGCGCATCGACGCGCTGCCATCCCCTCCGTCGCCGGCGATGACTTCAATCCTCGCTTCGTCAATGAACTTCATGCGTAACTCCGTCCCGTGGTGTGCTGCCAGATGGTGCTGCTAGATTTAATGCTACTGGATGTACTCGATGCTGCTATTTTGCCGCGCCAGCCGGGTGCCGATCAATCGGCCGAACGGCATAGGACTGACGGCATGAGCGGCGCGTTCACGCCCATTCGTCCGGCAAAAGCCGCCGGAATAAAAAAAGCCCCGCTAACTTCGCGGGGCCTTTTACCGGTCCTGAAGCCCGTGCCTGAGTAAGCTCAGACTGCTGCCGGGACGACGTTGACCATGTGCTTCTTCGCTGCGCCTTTCGTCGAAAAATTGACGTGGCCGTCCGTCAGCGCGAACAAGGTGTGATCCTTGCCGATACCGACGTTTTCGCCCGGGTGCATGCGCGTACCACGTTGACGAACAATGATGCCGCCAGCGTTGATAGCCTGACCGCCGTAAACCTTCACGCCGAGGCGCTTCGATTCGGAGTCGCGGCCGTTGCGGGATGATCCGCCTGCCTTTTTGTGTGCCATTTGATTTGCTCCTTAACCGTTGCGCTTACGCGTTGATCGCGTCGATGCGCAGTTCGGTATAGTTCTGGCGGTGGCCGCCATGCTTCTGGTAGTGCTTCCGGCGACGCATCTTGAAGATGGTCACTTTCTTGTGACGACCTTGCGACACGACGGTAGCCTTGACGGAAGCCCCACTGACCAGCGGCGTACCGAACTTAATCGATTCGCCTTCGCCCACTGCGAGAACCTGGTCGAGCGTGATTTCAGCGTCAATGTCTGCCGGTATCTGTTCTACTTTAAGTTTTTCGCCGACGGCAACTTTATACTGCTTGCCACCGGTTTTTATGACCGCGTACATTGAGAACCTCACTCTGTGTTCATTTTTTCCACGCACCGCGCGCGGAAACCCGTGATTATACATAGAGTTAGCTACGCGGTCAAAACTCATTGAGAGATACCGTGCAAGGTGCGCAGCGCCTCGCGGCCGCGCCCCAGCGCACGGCCCCGTCGCTGCCGAACGCGCCGCACGGCAGCCCGCGACACGGAACTGCCGCGATTCGCCTTATAATTCGCGGCACTACCCAATTCAGCCATCATGTCGTCGACTGCCACCCCCTCCTCCAACGCCGCCAGCCTGCTCGCTCCGATCGCCGAAGACATGCAGCAGGTCAATCGCGTCATCAGGCACCGTCTAGCGTCGGACGTGATGCTGATCAATCAGATCTCCGAGTACATCATTAGTGCCGGCGGCAAGCGGCTGCGGCCCGCGCTGCTTTTGCTGGTGGCCGGTGCGCTGGGTGAAACCACGGGGCACCGGCATGAACTGGCGGCGGTCGTCGAGTTCATCCACACCGCCACGCTGCTGCACGATGACGTTGTAGACGAATCCGATCTGCGGCGCGGTCGCCAGACTGCCAACGCGCTGTTCGGCAACGCCGCGAGCGTGCTGGTCGGCGATTTCCTCTACTCGCGCTCGTTCCAGATGATGGTTGGCGTCGGCAAGATGCGGGTCATGGAGATTCTGTCGGAGGCGACCAACATCATCTCCGAAGGCGAAGTGCTGCAGTTGCTGAACATGCATGATGCGGACGTGGACGAAGCCCGCTACATGCAGGTGATCCGCTACAAAACGGCCAAGCTGTTCGAGGCGGCCGCCCAGCTCGGCGCCGTGCTCGCCGGCTCAGACGCGAAAACTGAAGCCGCCGCTGCGGAGTTCGGCCGGCGCATCGGCACCGCGTTCCAGATCATGGACGACTGGCTCGACTACACAGGCACGGCCGAATCAATGGGCAAGAATGCCGGCGACGATCTGCGCGAGGGCAAACCGACCCTCCCGCTGATCTATCTGATCGAACGCGGCACGCCAGAACAATCTGCGCTCGCCCGGGAAGCGATCGAGCAAGGCGGCACCGCCCGGTTCGACACGATTTTCGAAGCCATCACGCGCTCCGGCGCGCTGGACCACACGCTGGACTGTGCGAAGCAGGAAGCTCAGGCCGCCGCAGCAGCAATTTCTTCATTTCCCGATTCCATTTTCAAAGATAGCCTGCTAGAATTATGTTCTTACTCGACGGCAAGACAGTCTTGAACGAGACTGAAACACCATAAGAGTCCAGCAGTACAAAATCGGGGTGTAGCTTAGCCTGGTAGAGCGCTACGTTCGGGACGTAGAGGCCGGAGGTTCGAATCCTCTCACCCCGACCAGATTTGCCTTGATGTTGAAGGCTCGAAAAACCGCCCAGCTTGCTCGGCGGTTTTTTGTTTTGGGTCGGCGGTTTGTCGAATCGTCCAGTGGACGCTGTTTGAACCGCTCCACCAACATCGCCGGCAGCGCCCCCGTTGCAATGTAGGCGCGCCGCACTCGATCGGCATCCGCCAGACACCGGCGGATCTCGCTATCCCGCACGCGACGATGCGTCGCGCACTCTGCCGCCGGGTCACTCACAACGTCCACCAGAATCAGTCGTGGCAGCCGGCTTCGGTGCCGTGCTGCGCCGCACGCGAAATAACGGCGCGCGTCTCTGCAATAAGCAAACGCAATCCGATCAATATCAGTGCCGCGTGATTGTTAATCTCGGCCGCGCGCTCTCGCCTCATCTTAATAATAGGAATAAATTCAAGTCATTAAAAGATAGACGAACAAGCTTGCGCGATGAATAAACCTGGAATAATATTGACTCGAACCAAACGCTTGCCCGATATATTTCGGCATGCCAATCAAACCCAACTAACAGCTAGTCACGAAGGGCCCGCACCGTCGTTGGTTCGGCACGCCCGTAGCGCCTGGCTTTTGGCAATCCGTGAGCGGAGTTTGGTTGAGTCAACCCACGTTAATACCAGGAGACTCAGGCCGTCCGAAAAAATCACCTGATTATCCGAGAAATTCTTATTAGCAGTCGCGCGAATTAAGACTCGCGCTCAATTGGTTTCACTGGAACAAAATCCGCCTGTTATTTAGTCAATGCATTCCATCAACTTCGCTCCCGTCTATCCGGTTAGCCCCATCAGTTTCGAGCACCCTTGTGGCGCCGATCTGGAATATGACGCTGAATTCATCGCGTTGCAGCAAGTCGCAACCGGCCGTCGCGAACAACAATTCGGCGACACGCTGATTCCAGCCGTCGCACCGGACTGGCGGCAAGTGGCGGCGTTGGCGATCGCGTTGCTCGACAGATCGATCGACTTGCGCCTCTTCGCACTGTTGACGCTAGCCTGGACCGCCATTGACGGTCTGGAAGGCTACGCGAAGGGCATCTCGCTCGCCGCAGACGCGCTCGATCAATTCTGGGAGCCCATTCATCCTCAGCTCCAGGCAGCCGGAGAATTCGATCCACTTCCGCGGCTCAACGCATTAGCCGCGTTCACGGATCGCGAGGCCCTCGGACACGCGGTCCGCAGCGCCACGTTGCTGCACTGGCGGCTGGGCCCGCTGTCGCTGCGGGACGCGGCGGCCATTCTCGAAGGAAGACCGGCTTCAGCCGCGAATATGGGTTCGTCGTCGAACGCCGACCTGCAAGCGGAGTTGCGCTCGGTGCTACACGGCGCCCCCGAAGAACTCGCCATTGCGCGGCAAGTGCTCCACGCCATTGAACGCATCTCAGCGCACATCTCGATGAATCTGGACTACGCGTGGGGGTCGGATTCAAGCGCTGTCGAACATCCACTGACCGTGGTTTTGCAGGCAGCGCAGAAACCCGGGAGCGCGAACCTGTCGTCGATCACCGATCATCCCGAGTTCCAACGCGGGCCGAATACCCGAACCGAACACGGTGAAGAGACGCACTGGCGCCGGGAGTCTGTCCAGGAAGAACGGTTCACCCAGCCGTCCGTTAAAACCGGGCAGGTTCAGCAATTCGATCCGGCGTCGGCATCGCTATCAGCGCGGCCCGTTGCCGGCGTCCTCGGACCGCCCAGCAGCCCCATCGCGCTCGGTTCACGCCAGGACGCCATGCTCGCGCTCGAAAGCGTATGCCGTTATCTGGAGCGCACGGAGCCGGGCCATCCCGCGCCTCTGCTGGTACGTCGCGCACAGCGGCTGATGCACATGAACTTCCGCGAAATCGTGCGCGACATGCTGCCCGGCGCATTGCCGCAAATCGAGGCCCTCGCGGGCGAGCCCCAGCAACCAGCGGCTAGTTCCGGCAACTGATCCAACCCACGAGCTGCGAGCAGCCGAAACCCATAGGGAGCGCAAGTCAACATGATCCATTCGAACGCATCGAAAGCAAAAGCAACCGGGCAGAAATTCATCGCGCGAAATCGGGCGCCGCGCGTGCAGATCGAATACGACGTCGAGGTGTACGGCAGCGAGCGCAAAGTGGAAATCCCATTCGTGATGGGTGTCATCGCCGATCTTGCCGGCAAATCCGCCCGCCCTCTACCTGGTTTCGAGGTGCGCAAATTCATGGAAATCGACGTCGACAATTTCGACGAACGGCTCAAGTCGGTCCAGCCTCGGGTGGCGCTTCAAGTGTCGAACGACATTGCCGGCCAAGGCATGCTCGCCGCCGAGCTCACCTTCGAATGCATGGCAGATTTCTCGCCCGCCAGGATCGCGCACCAGGTGCCCGCGCTCGACCAGTTGCTGCAGGCGCGCTCGCAATTGTCGAACCTGCTGTCTTATATGGACGGCAAAAGCGGCGCGGAAGCCTTGCTCACCGAGGCATTGAAGAACCCAGCGTTGCTGAAAGCGCTTGCCGGTACATCGGTCCCTCTCGAAACAAAAAATGCGACCTAGACACCGCCATTGAGACCGCTGACAAAGATAGGCACGACCACCGTGCATGACATCGACTCAAGGATCGCTTTCGGAGATCACCATGACTCTCGCACAGTCCATCACCCAGCAATCAGCCAGCCCGACGTTCACGGCTGAACATTTTTCAGCCGCACTGATGCGGGAATTCAATCCGCGCACCGAGCAAACGCAGCAGGCCATTGACGGCGCGGTCAGAACGCTCGCTTTGCAGGCGCTGGAAAACGCGGTCGTTATGTCGGACGACGCGTATCAGACGATCCAGACGGTGATTGCCGAAATCGATCGCAAGCTGTCACAGCAGATCAACTCGATCATTCATCACCCCGATTTCCAGCAGTTGGAATCGGCGTGGCGCGGACTGCACTATCTGGTCAACCACAGCGAAACGGACGAATTGCTGAAGATCCGCTGCATGCCGATCAGCAAGACGGAACTGAGCCGTATGCTGAAACGGCACAAGGGCGTCGCGTGGGATCAGAGTCCACTGTTCAAGAAGGTCTACGAGGAAGAATACGGCCAGTTCGGCGGCGAACCGCTCGGCTGCCTGGTCGGTGACTACTACTTCGACCACAGCCCGCCTGATGTCGAAACCCTCGGCGAAATTGCCAGGATCGCCGCCGCCGCGCACTGCCCGTTCATTACCGGCGCCTCGCCCGCGGTCATGCAAATGGCGTCGTGGCAGGAGTTGTCGAATCCGCGCGACCTCAGCAAGATTTTTCAGAACAGCGAATACGCCGCGTGGCGCCATTTGCGTGAGTCGGACGACTCGCGCTATCTCGGCCTGACCATGCCGCGTTTTCTCGCGCGCCTGCCGTATGGCGCACGCGAGAATCCTGTCGATGCTTTCGATTTCGAGGAAGACACGGAAGGCGCCAATCACGAGCGCTACACGTGGATCAACTCCGCGTACGCGATGGCGTTCAACGTCAATCGCTCGTTCAAGTATTACGGCTGGTGCACGTCGATTCGCGGCGTCGAATCGGGCGGCACGGTGCAGGATCTGCCCACCCACACATTTCCCACCGACGACGGCGGCGTCGACATCAAGTGTCCGACTGAAATCGCCATTAGCGATCGGCGCGAGGCGGAACTCGCTAAAAACGGCTTCATGCCGTTCGTGCATCGCAAGAACTCCAATAGCGCAACGTTCATCGGTGCGCAATCGCTGCAACGGCCAGCCGAATATCACGACGCCACCGCCACCGACAACGCGCAACTGGCCGCGCGTCTGCCCTATCTGTTCGCGTGCTGCCGCTTTGCTCACTATCTAAAGTGCATCGTGCGCGACAAGATCGGTTCATTCAGGGAACGCGGCGACATGGAAGCGTGGCTGAACAACTGGATCATGAATTACGTAGACGGCGACCCGGTCAACTCGTCGCAGGACACCAAGGCAAGAAAACCACTGGCGGCGGCCCAAATCGTGGTTGAGGACCTGGACGACAACCCCGGCTACTACCGCGCCAAATTTTTCTTGCGTCCGCACTATCAACTCGAAGGCCTCACCGTGTCATTGCGGCTGGTGTCGAAGTTGCCGGCGCTGAAAGACAGCGCGACATCAGCGCAACGGCTCTAAACATCAAGTCATCAGTTTCGCTTCATTGAACAGGGAACGGAAAAATGTCAGTGGATATGTACATGCGGGTAGACGGCGTCACCGGCGAATCGAAAGACGCCAACCATAAAGGGTGGATCGACATCCAGTCCTATTCGTGGGGCGCGGCGCAGCCCGGCAATATGGCGACGGGAAGTGGCGGCGGCATCGGCAAAGCCAGTTTCCAGGATCTGGAGGTCGAAACCTTCATGGATAAAGCCGCGCCGGCGATCCTCAAGTACTGCGCCAACGGCAGGCATTTGCCACAGGTCGAAGTCTCGGTGTGCAAAGCGGGCGGGGCACAGATCGAGTATCTGCGAATCACACTCTCCGAGGTTCTGGTCACGTCCGTCCTGCAGGGCGCCGCGAGAACGTCCGAGGCGGTGCAGGTGACTTACGCATTCCAGGCAGCCAAGGTGAGGAAACAATATTGGGAGCAGACCGACCAGGGCAATCGCGGCGGCGAAAGCGTGCTCGCCTGGGACGTCAAGCAGAACCGCGAGGTTTAAGCCAGCCTTCCTTCTTCAGCGAGTTGTACGGGCAAACCAACGCGATTGCCCGCATGGCTCACCTGCCAGCGAGACTATCTGTGAACGAGCCTTCTTTCTTGCGCGAGCCGTGGGATTCCGCGGCGCCGCGCCGTGGACCGCGTATCGACGTTCAGCCCATGCTGCTGGATCGCCTGACCGCGCACCGTTCGCCCGTATGGAACGAGTCGGGCGAACGCCACGTGCCGCCGCATACGGCGTCGCGCACGGCATTGCGCGAATCGATTCTGCGCGATCTTGGCTGGCTCATGAACAGTGTCCCGCTTGACGTGACGGATAACCTCGACGCCTATCCGCACGTACGCCGCTCGGTGATCAATTTCGGCATGAACGCGTTGGCCGGCTCGTGTTTGCCGGCCAACGGTTGGACTCACATCGAAGGCGCGATTCGCGAAGCGATCACGCAGTTCGAGCCACGCATTCTGGCCGACAGCATCGAGGTGCGATGCGTCGCCGGATCAAACGCGGATCGACACGGCCACACGCTGCCGCTGGAGATCAGCGGACAGTTGTGGGCGGCCGGCGCGCCGCAAGCGTTTGTGCTGCGTTCGCAAATCGATCTCGAGAACGGCCGCGTCATCTTGCACTCGCCAGGTATCGCGTAATGGACGCACGCCTGCTCGACTACTACAACCGCGAACTCGCCTACCTGCGCGAACTCGGCGCCGAGTTCGCGGAAGCGTTTCCGAACACCGCCGGCCATCTCGGCATGCACAGCACGTCCGTGCCGGACCCGTATGTCGAGCGGCTACTGGAAGGTTTCAGCTTTCTGACCGCGCGCATCCAGTTGAAGATGGATGCCGAATTTCCGCGCTTTTCGCAGCGGCTGCTGGATGTCGTCTACCCGAACTACCTGGCGCCGTTGCCGTCGATGGCGATCGTCGCCGTGCAGCCCAATCTGCGCGAAGGCAGCCTGAATGAGGGCTACACGTTGCCGGCCGGTACACCGCTGCGCGCTCATCTCAGCCAGGGGGAACAGACCGCCTGCGACTTTCGCACGGCTCACGCGCTGACGCTTTGGCCGCTACGCGTGACGGAGGTCAGGCTGCGCGGCGTGCCAACCGAATTACCGCTGTCACGACTCAACGTTCAAGGCGAAGTACGCGCCGCGTTGCACGTACGGCTCGAAGTCAGCGGCGCCGACAGCGTGACCCAATTGCCGCTCGACGCCTTGACACTTTTCCTCAGTGGCGCGGAAAACCAGGCGTTGCCTTTGCTGGAACTGCTGCTCGCACATTCCGTCGGCGTGGTCTGCAGTGACGGCGCGCAGACCGCAAACCGTTGCTCGCTGCTCGACAGCGAAGCCCTCCATCACGAAGGATTCGACGCGGCCCAGGCGCTGTTGCCCTACGGTTCGCGCTCGTTCCACGGCTATCGGCTCCTGCACGAGTACTTCGCGTTCCCGGCGCGCTTCCTGTTTTTCAGCATCAGGCATCTGCGCCCCGCGCTGCGCAAGATTGAAGGCACGACGTTTTCGCTGACCATCCTGCTTGACAAGACCGCGCCCGAACTCGAGCGCTCGGTCGACATCCGCAGTCTTGCGCTGTTCTGCACGCCGGTCATCAATCTGTTTCCGAAACGCACGGATCGCATCGCGATCACGCTGCAACGCCACGAACATCATTTGGTGGTGGACCGTACGAGGCCGCTCGACCATGAGATCCATACCGTCGAGAAAGTGACCGGGCATCGGCAGTCCTCCGGCAGTCACTGTGAGTTCCGGGCGTTCTACGGCACGTTTTCCGCCGACGCGCCCGGCGGCCACGGCCGCTATTTCTCGGTCCGTCGCGAACCTCGCCTCGGCAAAGCCGCGCGCGGCCAAGGGCACGGCAACGCACCGGCCGCTTATAGCGGCAGCGAAGTGTTCCTCTCGTTGGTCGACCAGAACGACGCCCCGTTTTCCGACGATCTGCGCCAGTTGTCGGTGGAAGCGCTCTGCACCAATCGCGACCTCGCGCCACTGATTCCGCTCGCCGGCAACAGCGATTTCAGTTTGCGTATTTCCGCGCCCGTCAGCGCTATCAAGGTGCTGCGCGGACCGACGCCGCCGCGCCCGGCGCTTGCCGATAGCGACATCACCTGGCGCCTGATCAGCCACCTCGGCCTCAACTATCTGACGCTGACCGATCTCGACGGCGATCAAGGCGCGCAAGTGCTGCGCGAGTTGCTCGAACTTTATGCGGGCGCCGCGCAAGCCAACGTGATGCCGCAGATTCAGGGGCTGCGCAGCGTTCAGGTTCAGCCCGTCTACCGTCAGTTGCCGCAGCCGGGGCCGCTGATGTTCGGACGCGGCGTAGCCGTTTCGCTAATGCTCGACGAACTCGCTTTTTCCGGCGCCAGTCCCTATCTGTTCGGCGCGGTGCTGGAGCAATTCTTCGCCCGCCATGTGTCGCTGAACAGCTTCAGCGAACTCGCCGTGGCAACGCTGCAGCGCGGCGAGATCAACCGGTGGGCGCCGCGTGTCGGCTGCCGCCCGATCGCATGAACGGCGCCGCCCATCCGTCGCTGCCGACCTTCTGGCAGCAGGTCGCAAACGCGCCGCACGCATACGACCTCTACGCGCTGTTGCGCTGGCTCGACGCCCGCTCCGGTATGCCGGCGCGCCTCGGACACGCGATTCATCCGGGCGACGAGCCACTACGCATCGGCCAGCAACCGTCTCTCGTATTTGCGCCCGCCACGCTGGCGAGCGCGACGCCGGCGATTGAAGGCGCGCCGCCGCGCGTGTCGATCTTCGGCTTCGGCCTGTTCGGCCCCAACGGTCCGCTGCCGCTTCATTTGACCGAATACGCGCGCGACCGGGCGCGCAATCACGACGACTCCGCGTTGACCGCGTTCGCCGATCTGTTTCATCACCGGTTGACGCTGCTGTTCTATCGCGCATGGGCCGACGCACAAGCTACCGTGAGCCTCGACCGTGGCGCGGGCGCGCGCTTCGACGCGTATGTCGCGAGCCTGATTCATCTGGGCTTGCCGTCGCAGACTCCCCACGGTGGCCTGCCCGCTCACGCTTGCCATTTCATGGCCGGCCATCTGGTGCGGCAAACCCGCAATCCGGCGGGACTGCAGCAGATCCTGCAAGCGTATCTCGGCGTGCCGGTGGCGATCGTCGAGTTCGTACCGAGCTGGATACCGGTCGACGCGTCACAACGCACCCAACTGCGTGGCAGCGCGGCGACCCGCAAGCTCGGCAGCGGCGCGCTGCTCGGCGTCGCGGTGCGCGACGTGCAGTCGAAGTTCGAGCTCAGGGTCGGCCCGTTATCGCACGCGCAGTTTTTAGCGCTCTTGCCGCGCACGCCGCGCGCGCGTCAGGTCGCGCAGTGGGTGCGTCTGTACGGCGGCGTCGAATGGGCGTGGGACCTGCGGCTGGTTCTGGCCGCCGACCAGGTGAGCGGCGCCACGTTGGGCGGTAACAGCCCGAACAACCCGCCATTGGGCTGGGGTAGTTGGCTCGGCACCCGCACTGGCGCTACCTCCAACGCCGATGCCACCACCGTCGACGCCGACGATTTCGTCTACCAACCCGAACTATACGAACAGGAAACCGCCACTGCCTGAGCAGCCCCGAAGCCGCACTCACTAACCCTCACGTCCGTCACGCCCGTCGCGCCCGCACGCCCGTCACGCAGGAAACTTGTCATGAACCACATCGTCACCGCACACACGCCGCTCGATCCGGCCATGCTCGCGTTCCGTTCGTTGACCGGCACGGAAATGCTGTCGTCGCTGTACGAGTTTCAGGTGGAACTGGTGAGCCCTTCCGCCTCGCTCGATATGAACGCGCTGCTCGGCAAGCCGCTCTCGCTGGATATCGTCACGAGCTCCGGCGCGCTGCGCCATCTCGGCGGCCAGATCGCGCGCTGTGCATTCAGCGGCCGTGAAACCAGTACGGCGCGCAGCTATGTCTACACGGTTACGCTGCGTCCGTGGCTCTGGTATCTCACGCAGAGCACGGATTGCCGGATTTTCCAGAACCTGTCGGTCGTGGAGATTCTGCGGCAGGTGTTCGACAAATACCGTTTCCAGGTCGACGAACGTCTGCTGACCGCGTATCGCAGTTGGGACTACTGCGTGCAGTACGAGGAGAGCGATTTTGCGTTCGTCAGCAGGCTGATGGAGCAGGAAGGCATCTACTACTTTTTCCGTCACGAAGCGGACCAGCAGGTGCTGGTGCTGGCCGACGACCTCAGCGCGCACGATCCGCTGCCAGGCCATGCGGCGCTGCCCTGGCTCGCCGCCGACCATCTCGCGCTGCCCACCGAAGAAGGCGTCGACGCCTGGCATCCGGCGGTCGAACTGAGCCCCGGCGCCTACACCGTCGACGACTACGACTTCCGCAAACCGCAAGCCGATCTGTCGCAGGTGCGCGCCAGGCCGTTGAGCGCCGAGCACGGCGAATACGCGAAATACCAATGGCGAGGCGGCTATATCGAAGCCGATCAGGGCGAACACTATGCACGTGTACGCCTCGAAGCGGAACAGGCCGCGCACGCACGCGTTCAGGCGCATACGCGTTTGCGTGCGATCGCGCCGGGCTACCTGTTCACGTTGCAAGGCTGTCCGCGGCAGGTGGAAAACCGCGCTTGCCTGATAGTCGGCGTGAGCTATCGACTGCAGGAAGGCGGCTACGCAACCGGCAGCAGCAAAGCCCGCTTCGAATTCGATTTCATCGCGCAACCCGCGTCGCTGCCCTATCGCGCGCCGAGCGTGACGGGCGTGCCAAGGGCGACCGGTCCGCAAACCGCCGTAGTGGTCGGACCAGCCGGCCACGAACTTTGGACCGATCAATACGGCCGCGTGAAATTGCAGTTTCGCTGGGACCGCTACGGCACGCGCGACGAAAACAGTTCGTGCTGGGTGCGCGTGTCGAGCGCATGGGGCGGCGCCCAATTCGGCGGCATTCACGTGCCGCGAATCGGTCAGGAGGTCGTGGTCGATTTTCTGAACGGCGAACTCGACCGGCCGCTCGTCACCGGCCGCGTCTACAACGCCGATCAGATGCCGCCTTTCAGCCTGCCGGAAGCCGCGACGCAAAGCGGCTTCGTCACGCGCACACCCGGCGGCACCCGCGCGAACGCCAACATGCTGAGTTTCGAAGACAAGCGTGGGGTGGAAAAGATCAGCCTGCACGCGGAGCGCGACTACGCGCTGTCGGTGGAAAACGACGCGACGCACGATGTCGGCGGCGACAAAACCGAATCGGTCGCGAACAATACGTCGACCTCAGTCGGCGGCAGTTCATCCGTCTCGGTCAAGGGCGATTCGACCTCGATCACGCTCGGTACGTCCCGCTCGTTTACGGCGCACCAGATCAGTGTGCTCGGCACCGGCGTCAGCATGACCGGCGCGAGCGCGGGCGTGACCGGTTCGGCCATGTCCGCAAACGGTTCGTGGGTCGGGGCGAATGGCTCGAGCGTCACCACGACGGGAACGTCGGTTTCCTCCACCGGTTCATCGGTTTCCGCGACCGGCTCTTCGGTCAGCAGCACCGGGTCGAGTGTCAGTGCGACCGGCGTGTCGTATAGCACCGTCGGCCTGTCGGTCACGTTCTGACGTCGGCCATCCGAATCCATCCGTTATGAAAATCATCAAGCCCACGCCGCTCGGTATCCTCACGCGCTCCTACCGCGCGCACGGTCGCGAACACCTCGGCATCGCGATTCCGGTCATGGCGACACTCGGCGCGACGCCGCAAATCGTGAGCGAATCCGAGTTGTGGAATACGGTCGGTGATGAACTGGCGGGCTATACGCTCGACGTGGCACTGCCCAAATCGCACGCCGAGTTTCTGGTGTCCGCGAATGCCTACGGCACGTACTGTGAACGCGGTGACCGCGGTGGTCGCACTAACACTTGCCAGGTCGGCATCCGCTTCGCGGGCGTGCAGAAGCGGTTACGCGTGTCGGGCGAGCGCAACTGGAACGGCGACACAGCCACGGCGGCCAAACCGTTCGAGTCGCTACGGATCGACTGGCTGCATGCCTACGGTGGTGCCGGGTATGCGGACAATCCCGTCGGTCTGGGATTCAGCAGCGCAACCGGCGACGACCGCGACACGCCGGCTCTACTGCCCAACATCGAATACGCGGAGAACGCGCTCATGCAGCGTGGGCAACACATCGCGCCCGCCGCCTTTACGCCGATCGCGCCGAGTTGGCCGCAACGCAGCGCGCTCTTTGGTCAGTTAGACGAGGCGTGGCACGAGCAGGATCGTCCCGGCTTTCCTCGCACGATGGATCGTCGCTATTTCAACGTCGCACCGCTGGACCAGCAATTGCCGGCACACGCGGCGCTGCCGGACGGCGCGGCCTATGAGATCAAGCGCTTGCATCCGGAGCGCGAAGTGATCGCGGGCGTCTTGCCGGCGTTGCGTGCTCGCAGCTTTATCCGGCGGCGTCAGTCCACGCTGCTGACTGAAATTGCGATGCGTCTGACCACTGCCTGGTTCATTCCCCATCGCGAGCGTGTGGTGATGATTTTTCACGGCGTCGCGGAAATCGAAACGTTCGATGCTCATGACATCGCCTGTTTGCTGATCGCCGCCGAGGCAAGCAGCCAAGCTCGATCAGCGGAGCACTATCAGCGTGTTTTCGAATTGCGGATGGACAGTCAGCACGGCGCGCTGCATGCGTTGCGCGATAGCGACCTTATGCCCGCGTCGATACCCGCATCGACAGCCGCCGACTCAACGCGCGACAACGCCGGCACGCCAGGCGATCCATCACACGGCGCATGGCAGCGCAACCTGTTAAACCGCGCACGATCGCTCGCCGACGAAGCCGCCTTCTCCGCGCAGCACGCAGGCATCCCGTTCCCTGCCAATGCGTTCGCAACATCGCCTGGCCCGACGCACGCACCGCGGCTCGACGATCTGGCCGAGTTCGTGCAGCGTCAGGAACAACTGGCGAGCGAACAGCGCGCCGCGCTAGACCAGACGCGGCAGCGTATCGAGGATGAACACGCCGCCCACTGTCCACCCACGGCACCACGACGCGGGCCGCCGACGCTGCTTCACGACAACGCGCCGCCCGCTCACCCCGTTGATTCCCGGCAAGCCGAAATGGCCGACATGACACGCGAGGCAACCTTCAAACTACGTGAAGCCTACCGCCATACCGCGCACTACCAAGAGGCCGCCCCACGCCTCGACGCGAGTACGGCTGCGGCTCACGCGATACGTGACCGCGTCATAGCCCTGCATGCCAACGGCGAATCGCTCGCCGATCTGGACCTGACGGGCGCCGATCTAAGCGGCCTGAGTTTGCGCGGCGCGTTGCTATCCTCCGCGCTGCTCGAAAACGCCGACCTCACCGACGCCGATCTCACCGGCGCCACGTTGAACGACGCGGTGCTTGTCCGCACCACGCTCACTCGCGCCACATTACACGGCGCGAATCTGAGCCGCGCCAACCTTTCACTGGCGCACTGCGACGACACCAATTTCGACGAAGCAACGCTCGACGGCGCTCTGTTCGAACGCACTCAATTGCACCGATGCAAGCTGCGCCGCGCATCGATCGACCGCGCTCGCTTCAGCCAGTGTCGTTTCGATTCCGTCGATTTCAGCGAGGCCACGCTGAGCGATCTGGCGTTCATCGAACAGGCTTTTCAGCATGTCGACTTCAGCCGCGCGCGAATCCGCAAGCTGGCGTTGATCCAGTGCACGGCCGACCACGTCAGTTTTTCCGAGGCCGACATTCACGGCTTTGCAGGCATCGACACCTCGGCGGTCGGTATCCGTTTCGATCGCGCCACGTTGCGCCAGGCCTGCTTCGTGAAAAACAGCGTGCTGGATCGCGCCGATTTCTCGCACGCCACGCTCAGCGAAGTGAACTTGCGTCAAGCCAGCGCGAAGGGCGCCAATTTCAGCCATGCGCGAATCGACCAATGCGACTTCTCCGATGCCTGCCTGCACGACGCCAATCTGCAAAACGCACGGGTCGAGAACGGCTACATGGTTCGCACCGATCTGCGCGGCGCGAGGCTGGCAGGCGCTGACTTGATCGGCGGCTATCTGCGAGGTGCCGATCTGCGCGGCGCAGGCCTGCACGAAGCGAATCTGTTTCGCGCCAATCTCGCCGAAGTTTTGCCGGATGACGTTTCACGAAGCGGCGAACGCGGGCAGTTCGACGGCGCTTATCTGGAGCAGGCCGTGTTCCATCCGTTAGCGAGCCCGCCATGAGTCTCACGCGCGAACAGATCCAACAGATGATCCGCCGAGGTGAAATCATCGAGCAGCAATCAGTGGGAGCGCTCGACTTGACGCGCGGAGATCTGTCGGGCGGCATCTTCGCGAACGTTACGTTCAGCGGCACGCAACTCACTCACGCGCGGCTCAGCGAATGCGTGTTCAACGAGTGCAGCTTCACGGACGCCGATCTGACTTGTGCCGACCTGTCGAAAAGCGTCATCGTGAACGGCGAGTGGATGCGCACGGACCTCACCGACAGCACGCTCGACGACTGCCGCTTCACCGGCACGCACGCAAGCGGCACACGCTTCACGCGAGCGCGCGCCACTCACGTTGCCTTTCTTAAGTGCGAGCTGAGCGGATGCCAGTTCGACTCGGCGCGAATCGACTTCGCCTGTTTTGACGAAACGCCGATGGATGGCGCGGACTGGTCGGCCGCCGCGATTCGCCAGAGCCTTTTCTATCGACTGGATTTGCACGATGTACGTTTCGCGCAGAGCCGCTTCGACCGCGTTATTTTTAGCGAATCGAATCTGACGGGACAAACGTTTCGCGGACAGACATTCGACCAATGCCAGTTCATTCGCGCCGAACTCCAGGGCGTGGACTTCACATCGGCGCGGCTGCCGTGCTGCAATTTTCAGGGCGCCGAACTCGACCACGCGGTGCTGGACGACGTGGACGCGCCCTTCGCCAACTTCTTCGAGGCGCGCGTGAACCACGCGCAGTGCCGTGGCGGGCGCCTGCCGAACAGCATCTGGGTCGACGCTCGCGCGGCAAGCGCCGATTTCAGCGGTGCGGATTTGTCCGGCGCGGTGTTTCATCGCGCCGATGCGAGCGGCGCGCTTTTTGTGCAGACGCGACTCGACCGTGCGGATTTTTCGTCGGCGTTGCTGCACGGGGCGGATTTTCGCGATGCGCTGTTTGCGCGAACGCGCTTTGATGGGGCGCGCGTTGATGATGACTGCGAGCGCATTCATGCCAGCGAGACACGCGCCTGCGCCTACGCCGACGGCGCACACGCCCATGTCGTTGGCAAACACGTCCACGCCGGCGACGCACGACTCCATGCTGGCGACGCACGCGTCCACCTCGGCTGCAAACCCCCTCCCATCCTCTGGCAAGACCGTCCCGGCGTAGCCGCCAGCGACACCGCACTGCAAGCCGCGCGCGCCTGGTCGGCACGTCGGAACGATCGCGCGGCACCGCCTTCCACCTCTGAATCTCTATGACATCAACCGTAGCCAAATCTAGAACGCTGCCGACCATGCCCGCTGAAACCGCCGGCACCGTACTTGCGTTGCTGCAAGACGACATGTTGCTAGTAGTCTGCGCGGGCACCCGGCTAAGGTGCCGACGCGCATTCAGTTGCCTGATCGCGCCAGAGATCGGCGACCGCGTCATCGTGAGCCACGTCGAGCCGCAGCGCCCCCATGTGTTGGCTATCCTCAACCGGCCTCACGGGCGCAGCGCATGCATTCGCATCGACGGCGATCTACTACTCGAATCGGCGAGCCATATCCATATTCGCGCCGAACAAGGCCTTCAACTGCACGCGGACAACGACCTGGCGTTGCACGGCAAGCGCCTCGCACTCGACGCGGACAAAGCGACGCTCGTCGCGCGTAAAGCATCGATCACCTGCGCCGAGTTCGAAGGCCACGCCGGTGTGCTGCGGTTGATCGGTAAAAGCCTGGAGAGCGTCTTCGAGCGCGTCGTGCATATCGCAAAGACCAGTTTTCGCACGGTCGAGACGGTCGATCATCTGCGTTGCGCTCATCTCGACTACGCCGCATCGGAGGCCGTACGTCTGCATGGCAAGCACACGTTGCTGACCGCCGAGCGTCTGGCGAAACTCGACGCCCAACAAATCCACCTCGGCTAGGAGCATCCATGGTCATGGTCAATTCAAGCGCGGCCGGCGCCAACGACGCCATCAGCGTCAACAAGACCCCGCCGTTGGGCGTGCCGGTCGCTTACGACAACAACGCCCAATGCGTGCAGGCAATTCCGAACGTCAGCAATATCCTGGTCGCCTGCGCGCCTGCTCACAATCTCGCGACCATCATTCCGGTCACCACCGGCGACGCGCCGGGCTCGATGGGCGGCGTCAGTTCCGGCACCGTCTGCGCGAGTTCGCGCCATATCAACGGCGCCAACACGGTACTGCTGCACGGCATGCCGACTACCCGGATGACCGACCCCACGCAACAGAATGCGACCAACGCGATAGGCACGGGCACCTCGCCCAGTCAGACGCACATTCTTAATCTGGCGAGTTGAACCGCGCATGATCCCGATGCAATGGCGCGCGCGGTTTCCGACGACGGCGTCTCCCCTAACGCGGCAAATGCTGCTGGCTCTGCTGCCCCAGTTGATCCTGCTCACGCTGCTCACCGGCTGCGCAACAACACGCCCACCCGCAGACACCGCTTTCACGCTCTCTCTCGACGCCAGCCCAACCGTCAATCCAGACAGCCTCGGACGTCCCGCGCCGATTCTCGTCGGCCTCTACGACCTGAAATCGACCGCCGCTTTCACCGCGAGCGGCTTCGCGCCGTTACAGGACCACGCGAAGGCAAGTCTGGGTGACGACCTCGTCGGGTTCGACCAGCTCATTCTGCGGCCCGGCGAACAACGGACGCTCGAACGGTCGATCGAACGGACAGGCAATACGCGGATGCGCTCGCTGGGCATCGTCGCCGGTTACCGCGAATTGAACCGACACGTCTGGCGCGTCGCCATCGCGTTACCCGTCGCCGAAGAGTCCAGCCTCCCCTCGTTCTGGCCGTTCGAACCGCAGCGACCCGTCGTGCAAGTGCAAGTGAAACTGGACGACAGCGGCATCGTCGTCCGAACCCTGAATCGGAACCCTTGATGAAGCATTCCACCGCGCCGTTGAATTTACCGTTGAAAGACTCGGGCGCGTCCCGCAGCAAGGTCGTCTGGTCGGAAGGCATGTATCTGCGCCCGCAGCATTTCCAGCAGTTCGAACGTTACGTCGAGAGCTATGTGCAATTGCGTTGTCGCGGCTTGCAGCGCGCGTTCTGGGGCTTCACGAGCGTCGAAATCGATCATGACGCGCTAGCCTTGGGGAAAGTTTCGCTGACCATGGCGCAAGGCGTGTTTCCTGACGGCACCCCCTTTCTGCTGACGGGCCCCGACGAACTGCCCGCGCCGCTCGACATTCCCGTCGACGCAAAAGATCAGCTCGTGCTGCTCGCGTTGCCGCTCAGGCGGCCGGGCGGCGAAGACACGATCTTCGAGGAACGCGCCGATTCGCTCGCGCGCTATAGCGCCTATGTCCGCGAAATCGCGGACGGCAATGCGGTCGCCCTGGGACCGGCCAGCGTGCAGATCGCCCGCGCGCGACTGCGTCTGGTGCCGGCGTCCGAACTGGGCAGCGAATGGCAGGCCATCGGCCTGCTACGCGTGGTCGAGCGGCGTAGCGACAACCATCTTGTGCTCGACAAACTCTACATTCCGCCGATGCTGATCGCCGGCCAGCATCCGCTGCTCGCCGGCTACATCCGCGAGTTGCACGGCCTGCTCGAGCAACGCGGCGATGCGTTGGCGAACCGGCTGTCGCGGCCGGGACGCGGCGGCGTCGCGGAAGTCGCGGACTTCCTGCTGCTCGCGCTGATCAATCGGGCGCAGGCCGATACTTCGCACGAACACGAACTCGGCGAGGTGCATCCCGAGTCGCTGTTTCA
Organism: Burkholderia sp. 9120; assembly: GCF_000745015.1. Taxonomy (NCBI): domain Bacteria; kingdom Pseudomonadati; phylum Pseudomonadota; class Betaproteobacteria; order Burkholderiales; family Burkholderiaceae; genus Burkholderia; species Burkholderia sp. 9120. The sequence continues at coordinate 1,828,872 of NZ_JQNA01000001.1, forward strand.
GCAGTGGTTGAGGCTCGCGTTCGACCTCGCCACTTACACCAACCACGAGCGCCGGCCGACGGTTCGTCCAGCGTACCGGCACGACGATCTGCAAGGCAGCTTTTCGCCGCTGATGGCCGAGTTGCGGCGCGCGTTGTCGACGGTGCTCGAACAGAACGCGGTCGCGATTGAGTTGCAGGAACGCGCGCACCGCGTGTGGGTCGCGCGGATTCCGAGCCCCGAGTTGCTGCATAGCGCCGGCTTCGTGCTCGCCGTGCACGCCGATCTGCCCGCCGAGACCGTTCGCGCACGCTTTCCCGCACAGATCAAGATCGGGCCGGCCGAGCGGCTCGCCGATCTGGTGAATCTGCATCTGCCCGGCATCGCGTTGCGCACGCTGCCGGTTGCGCCTCGGCAGATTCCGTATCACGCGAGCTATCACTACTTCGAACTGGATACCGGCGCCGAGCTTTGGAAGCAACTGGAAAAATCCAGCGGACTCGCGCTGCACGTCGCGGGCGATCTGCCGGGTCTGACGATGGAATGCTGGGCGATTCGCGGGTGATGCAGCATCGATCAGACGCCCGCAACGCGCTCGTCGTCGCTGCCAACCCGCTGCTCGACCTGCTCGCGCCGATCCGCACCAGCACGGACCTCGCGCCGCAGCAGCTGCGCGAATATCTGCTCGATCAGATCCGGCAGTTTCAGGCGCGCGCGCAACGTGCGGCCATTCCCGTCGAGACGATCGTCGCCGCGCGCTATTGCCTGTGCACCGCGCTCGACGAAGCGGCAGCGCTCGCACCGTGGAGCGGCGGTGGCGCGTGGTCGACGCACAGTCTGCTGGTGGCCTTTCACAACGAGACCTGGGGCGGCGAAAAGTTCTTCCAGTTGCTGGCGCGCCTGTCGGTGAGCACGCACGCGCATCGCGACATGATCGAGCTGCAGTACTTCTGCCTGATGCTCGGTTTCCAGGGACGCTACCGCGTGATCGACAACGGTGCCGCGCAACGCGAAACGCTGATGCGTCGGCTGCACAAATTGCTGCATGAAACGGGCGGCGGATACGCGCTGCCGTTGTCGCCCGAATGGCGCGCCGCGGACCGGACGCCGGTGCGGCGAGTGCGCCGCGGGCTGCCGTTGTGGGCGTGGTTGCTGTTCGTCGGTGTGAGCGGTAGCGCGAGTTTCACCGCGTTTCTGCTGGCGACTACCGCGCACGCCGATCGAGTCTATGCGGCGATCGTCACGCTTCATCTGCCCGAGCTAAACACCCACGCGAGCGACGCGCCGCTGTCGAACAGGCTGCGGCAAGCGCTCGACGCGGATCTGCAAAGCGGCCTGCTCGCGCTGCGCGAAGAGGCGGACCGCAGCGTGATCGCGATGCGCGGCGACGGCCTGTTCAACTCCGGTTCGGCCACCGCGAATCCGGCTTATCTGCCGGTGCTCGTGCATCTCGCCGGTGTGCTGAACCGGGTGAGCGGCGAAATCGCGATTACCGGTCATACGGACAATCAGCCGATTCGAGATCACCGCTTCGAGTCGAACCTCGCGCTGTCGCAAGCCCGTGCCAGCGCGGTCAGGCAATGGCTGCTGGCGGCCGGCCTCGACGCGAACCGCAGCATCACCGTGACGGGGCGTGGCGACGAACAGCCGGTGGCCACCAATCAGACAGCCGATGGTCGCGCGCAAAACCGCCGCGTGGAGATCGTACTGGTCCCGCTTCCCCCAGACAGACAAGGCATTTCGCAGGCGACCGATCAATGAAGTTCGTAACACGGGTAGTGAAGCTGATGTTGTCCCGGGAGTGGTGGCTGTGTGTGTGGCTATGCGTCGAAATCGCGCTGGTCGTCGCGTTGATCTGGAGCGTGGGGCCGCTGCTGGCGATCGGCGCGACGCGTCCGTTGGAAAGTGCGGCGGTGCGAGCGTGGTTGATTGCGCTCGTGCTGCTGGCCGGATGCATGCGGCTGGTTTGGCGGATGCGGGGAAGTGCGAGCGGTGCGGGTGCGGGTGCGGGTGCGGGTGCGGGTGCGGGTGCGGGTGCGGGTGCGGGTGCGGGTGCGGGTGCGGGTGCGGGTGCGGGCATGATCGCGCGTTGGCGTGAACACCGGACGAATTCGAGCGCCTTGAAAACAGCGGAAAGCAGCAGCACCGCCGACGGTGCCGCAGTTGCCGAACTATGCGCCCGTTTTCGCGAGGCGCTCTATCTGCTGCGTCGCGCAACCCCGACCACAGGCAAGCTCACGGCACGGCTCGATACCATCACCGGTCAGTACGCGTATCGATCGCCGTGGTATTTGGTGGTCGGCAGCAGCGGCTCGGGCAAGACCGCTGTACTCGTCCACGGCGGACTCGAACTGTCGACCGCCAAGCAAGCGGCGCGCGCTGCCGCCGGCCGTGTCGAGGCGACCCAGCAATGCGACTGGTGGTTCAGTAACCACGCGGTGCTCGTCGATACGCCGGGCCACTTTCTGGAAGCCGCCGACGACACCCAGCGGCGCGGCACCGAGTGGCGTGCCCTGCTCGCGCTGCTCCGCAAACATCGGCCGCGCCAACCGCTCAACGGCGTGCTACTGACAGTCGCGATCGACTCGCTGCTCGCACTGAACGAAGCCGAACGCGCGGCCTACGCGACGCGTCTGCGCAAGCCGCTGCAATCGATGCGGGCGGCGCTCGACATGCAGGTCCCGATCTACTTATGTTTCACCCGAATGGATCGCCTCAGCGGCTTCGTCGAGTATTTTTCCGCGCTGAACCGCGAGGGCCGCGAGCAGGTTTGGGGCGCGACATTTCCGCTCGATGAAACCGCAGCAGCACGCAACAGCGCCACCGCCGCATTCGCCGACGCATTCGACAAACTCGCGCAGCGCCTGAGCGACGGCTTGCGCGACGTCGTGGGCGCCGACCCCGATCTCGATAGCCGGGCGCTCGCCTATCTATTCCCGCAGCAGTTCGCGAGTCTGCGCGAGGTGCTCGACGGCTTCTGTTCGACGCTGTTTCAGACGTCGCATCTGGAAGCCAACCTCGTCGCGCGCGGCATCTACTTCACTAGCGCCTTGCAGAGCGGGCCGACGATCGACCGGATACTGACGCCGGTCAGACAACAGTTGCACAGCGTAATGCCGTCACCGGCACCCGCAACCAGTCGCGTCGGCCAAAGCTATTTTCTCAAGCAACTGCTGCACGAGGCCGTCTTTGCCGATGCCGGCCTCGCCGGCACGAGTCGCGCGTCGCTGCGGCGCCGTCTGATCGCGCACACGGCGCTCGCGGTGACGAGCGGTGCCCTGTTGCTGACACTGCTAGCCGGCTGGACGATCAGCTATTCGAACAACCGTGCCTATCTCGACGAAGTCGGCGCGCACGTCGCCGCGTTCAACCTGCACGCGCGCCCGCCGATCGCGTTGCCCGCCGCTGCGTTGGCGCCGCTCGCGCCGATGCTCGACACAGTGCGAGGCCTGCCCCGCAGCGAGCACTTCGAGATCGATGCCCCGCCGGCCTTGCGCTACGGACTCGGTCTTTACCCCGGCGCAAGAATCGGCGACGCCGGCGAGACGATCTATCGCCGCGCGCTTGACGACAAACTGCTGCCGCAGACCGCCGCACATCTTGAAGCGCTGCTGTCCAACGCCCCGCTCGACGATCCGGAATATACGTACGACGCGCTCAAGGCCTATCTGATGCTTCACGACGCCGCTCACTACGACGGCGGTTTTGTCGCCGCATGGCTGATCCTCGACACGCAGACGTCGTTGCCATCGAGCACCACGCTCGACCAACGCGCACATCTGGAAGCGCACCTCACGCGGCTCTTCGAAGCGCGCGCGGTCGCGTCGCCGTTCGCGCTCAACGCAGCCCTGGTGAGCCGCGTGCGTGAGCGGCTCGCACGCGATTCGTTCGCTCAGCGTGCTTACCATCAGTTGCGCCGCGAACTGCTGCGCATGCCGCACGCCGCGCCGCTCACCGTCGTCAGCGCGGGTGGCCCGCAGGCAGCGCTCGTGTTCCGGCGCATCAGCGGCAAACCGCTCAGCGACGGCATCGACAGCCTGTATACGTATCGAGGCTATTGGGACATCTTCGACAAACGCGTCGCCAACGCCACCGCGCAACTGCGCAGCGAAGAACCATGGGTGCTGGGCATCGACGCCGCGCCCACGGTCGACACCGCGCGCCTCGCGCTTGAAGTCCGACGCGCGTACTTCAACGACTACATCGAAGTCTGGGATGCGTATCTCAACGACTTGACGCTGATCGATAGCAAGTCGATTGCGCAAAGCACGCGAATCGCGCGCACGCTATCGGCGCCGGATTCGCCGCTCAGACAATTTCTGCAAGCCGCCGCCCGTGAGACGAATCTGTCGCGAACCGCCTCCTCGTCCGAGCAGCGCCCCGCGGCGGCTCGCATGCAGCAGCGCCTCGGCGAAGCGCGGCAATCGCTCGCGGCGATGTTCGGCAACGCCGCGCCCGCAGTGCCGCAAGCGGCCAGCGAAGACCGACCCGAGCCCGTCGTCGACGCGCATTTCGAACCACTGCGCCGCCTCGTCGCCTCGTCCGACGGAGGCGCCGCCGGCACGGCGCCGTTCGACGGCAACCTGCGCGTGGTCGACGAGTTGTACAGCTACCTGACGTCGGCGAGCGCGGCACTCAACAGCGGCAATGCGCCGCCGCCAACCGGCGTGTTCGACAAACTGCAGGCCGATGCCGGACGTATGCCGATGCCCTTACGCAAGATGTTCGGCGACCTGTCGCAGAACGGTTCGGCGCAGATCGGCGGCGCGCTGCGCGCCAATCTCGCGCAAGACGCCCAAGGCGGCATAGGCCGACTGTGCCGCCACATGATCGACGGGCGCTATCCATTCGTGCGCAACGCCACCCGCGATGTCGCGCTCGACGATTTTTCGAAGCTGTTCGCGACGGGCGGCTTGATGGACAGCTTTTTTCAAAAAAATCTGGCGTCGCAAATCGACGTCAGCGGCAGCCGCTGGCGCTTCAGGCGCGACGCGACCGGCGCCGCCTCGGGCGATGCCCGTCTGGCCGGCTCGTTCCAGAATGCCGACATCATCCGCACCGCGTTTTTCTCCGGCAATGCCACGACGCCGGCGCTGCAGGTCGAGCTGACGCCGCTCGAACTGGATCCGGGGATCGCGCAGTACACGCTGGATGTCGACGGCCAAACGATCCGCTACGCCCATGGCCCGCAACTGCCCACCACAGTGAAATGGCCGGGCCCCGGCGGCGGCGGTCAGGTCAGCTTGCAGATCAGCACACCCGGCGGCGCCGACGGTCTGCAAACGCAGGGACCGTGGGCGCTGCACCGTTTGCTCGACAAGGCGCGCATTACACCGGGCGCGACGCCCGAGCACTTCGTTGCCACCTTCGACTTCAACGGCCGCAAGCTGTCTTTGCGGGTCATCGCCAACAGCAGCTACAACCCGTTCAGGTTGCCGCAAATGGACGCGTTTTCGTGTCCGTCGTAAAGCCGCTCGCTATCAGATCAGGACGTTTGCTCCATGCCCTCTTTTCGCCTTCAGTTGATGATCGTCGCCTGCCACGGCAAGGCGCTACCGAACGACCCGGGCGCGGTCTTCGACGCCGCCGGCGGCTCGATCGGCCGCGCGCCGGACAACACGCTGGTGCTGCCCGACGACGATGACGGCGGCAGCGCGGTGGCGCGTCGCCATGCGTCGATCAGCGCGCACGGCGACGGCTGGCAGTTGCTCAATACCAGCGAGCATGCGGCGATCGCCGTTAATGGCAAGCTGATCGAGCCGCGCGGACAGATCGAGCTGCACGCGGGCGATATCGTCAATATCGGCGCCTATGTGCTGCGGGCGGCGGCGTGCCCCGAGTTGCCGGTCTGGAATCTGACGGACGGGTCCACGCTGACCGACGCGCGTTCCGCCGCTGGCTCTGGCTCTGGCTCTGGCGCCGGTCCTGCCGCTGACTCCGCCGAAAACGCAGCAGCGAATCCGCTTTACGTAACACCACGACCGTATGGCCTTTCCGAAGACCGGCCGTTCAGTCCCGGAACCTCGACTTCGTTACACGATCTGCTCGATACGCCGCTCGATCCGCTCGCGCTATTCGAACCACCGGCTACGAGATGGTCGAACACCCGATGGAACGAAGCGAACGTTCCCGACCTGTTCGCCGACCTCGCCGCCGCACCACCCGGCGCGTTCGACGCATCGCGTACGGACAACGCGCCCGGTCATACGATCCGCGACCATGTGGCGGAATTCGACGGCCATCTGCGGCTAAAGATCGCCACGCCGATAGAGGAGACGACGCGGCATAACGCTATCACCCAGCGAACCGACTACGCCGACGCGTTTGGCCGCTTATACGACGCATCGGCCTGCGTCGTGCGTGTCGCCGTGCCGAATTACGGCGGTAAAACTCATGCAAGGAACGACCCACCACACAAGGCACCGATCGACGTGGGCAAAACTATCGAATCCGCCGCCCTGCTCGCCCACGCCTTTCTCGATGGTGCCGGCGTCCCCTGCGACGCAGCAGCCGAGGCCGGCTTCACCCCAGAATTCATGCACACGCTAGGAACACTGGTCCGCACACTCAAACAACCTACCGGCCAAAACTAACAACTACCCACTCGATCAGGGTCGGCGCGCCGCATAACCAAAACTATCCCTCCCAAGCTCGCGGCGCCCGTCCCCTCGGCATCCCGCCCGGCCATCCCGCGGAGAGCCGCGGCGGCCCCCTCTGCTATATTCTCTCCATCCTGTCCCTCTCCTTCACGACGCGTGGAACAACTTCCCCTATGGGCGCAGATCGGCGCAGTTTGTCTGCTGCTCGTCTGCTCCAGTTTCTTTTCCATTTCTGAAACGGCGATGATGGCGCTCAACCGTCATCGCCTGAAGCACCTGGCCAATCAGAACGTGCTCGGCGCAAAGACCACGCAAGGCCTGCTCGCGCGTACCGACCAGTTGTTAAGCGTGGTGCTGATCGGCAACAACCTGTTCAATACGATCATTCCGGTGCTGACCACCTCGATCGCGCTGCACACGTTCGGCCGCAACAACGTCGTGCTCTCGATCGCGACCGGCATTGTCGCGTTCCTGATCATCGTGTTCGCGGAGATCACGCCGAAGATCGTCGGCGCGACCTTTCCGGAAAAAATCGCGCTGCCCGCCAGCCTGCTGATCGCGCCGATGATGCGCGTCGCGAAGCCGCTCGTCTGGTTCGTCAATCTGTTCGCCAACGCGATCCTGCGGGTGCTGCACATCAACACCAAGGGCGGGCGGGATCAACGCCTGACCACCGAAGAACTGCGCACCATCGTGCTCGAATCGGGCAGCTTCATGCCCACCAAGCACCGCAGCATTCTGCTGAACCTGTTCGACCTCGAGAACATCTCCGTCGACGACGTGATGATCCCGCGCCGCCGTATCGAAGCGCTGGATTTCGACGCGCCGTTCGAACAGATCCTGCATCAGCTCGAGACCTGCTATCACAACAAGCTGATCGTCTATCAAGGCGACATTGACCGCGTGCTCGGTGTGCTGCACGTGCGCAAGACCCTGGCCGCGCTGCACAACCAGGAGCTCGAGCGCGAGACGCTGCGCGAATTGCTCGCCGAGCCGTACTTCGTGCCGAGCGGTACGCCCGTGTTCCAGCAATTGCAGTTCTTCCAGGAAAGCCGCCACCGCACCGCGCTGGTCGTCAACGAGTATGGCGAGCTGCAAGGCCTCGTCACGCCGGAAGACATCATCGAAGAGCTGATCGGCGAATTCACCACGTCGATTCCGCGTAGCGCCAATACGCGCGGCGGCTGGAACGAGAGCGGCGAATGCATCGTGGCGGGCAGCATGCCGCTGCGCGAACTGAACCGCTGGCTCCAACTGACGCTGCCCACCGACGGCCCCAAAACGCTCAACGGCCTGATCCTCGAAATCCTCGAAGACATTCCGGACGGCGACGTCTGCGTGCAGATCGGCGACACCAAGCTCGAAGTAATGCGCAGCGACGATCAGGCGATCCGCACCGTCAAGCTGTTCAAGCCGCCGGTGCGCGGTGCGGCCAAGGCCGCCAAAGCCACGCGCATCTGAAGCCGAAACAGAGCTTCGCACAGCGGCGCCGCGCGCGCCATTAGCCGAATGGCCGAGTGGCGTTAGGGCGATGCCATGACCGATGATGCAGCCGTCACGTTCTACAGGCGGCTCGTCACCGGTCTCTCATGCAAGCATCCAGTCATCCCGCTGCACCCGCTCCAGGGCAGTCAGCGTTCAATAGCGAAACCGCGGCCAAAGCCAGGCCCGCAAACTTCGCGGTCGATCCCGCCGCCAATCTCGGCGATATCGACACTGCGCCGGCCGTTCGCCTCCTCACCGAAACGCTGCAGGAAGCCACGCGCCGCAACGCGTCGGATCTGCATATCGAACCGTCGGAGCATGGCTGGCGCGTACGCTTGCGCATCGACGGCGTGCTGCATGAGACGCCGCAGCCGCCCGCGCATCTACGCGACGCGTTCATCACCCGCGTGAAGGTGCTGGCGCGCATGGACATCGCCGAGCGGCGCGTGCCGCAAGATGGCCGGCTGCGGATCGCCACGTCGCCCGGACGGACCGAAGACTATCGCGTCAATTCGCTGCCTACACTGTTCGGCGAAAAGCTGGTGCTGCGCCGGCTCGACGCATTGCCCGCGGATCTGTCGCTCGACTCGCTCGGCCTCGATCCACAACAGCGCGCCACTGTCGACGCCGCGATCCGTGCGCCGCACGGCCTCATGCTGGTCACCGGTCCGACCGGCAGCGGCAAGACGCTGTCGCTGTACTGCTTCCTGCAATTGCTCAACGACGCGTCGCGCAATCTTTGCTCGGTCGAAGATCCGGCCGAAATCCAGCTAGCAGGCATCAACCAGGTCAGCGTGCGCGAGAAGGCGGGCCTCACCTTCGCCGTGGCGCTGCGGGCGTTTTTGCGGCAGGACCCGGACGTGATCATGGTCGGTGAAATCCGCGACGACGAAACCGCCGACGTCGCCGTGAAGGCCGCGCAAACCGGTCACCTCGTGCTGTCGACGCTGCATACGAACGACGCCCCCGCGGCAATCGCACGTCTGATCGACATTGGCGTCGAGCCGTACAACCTGGCGGCAGCTCTTCGGATGGTGACGGCGCAACGGCTGGTGCGCCGACTGTGCGTGGCATGCCGAACGCCTTCCCCACACTCGGCCGCCGCGCTACGAGCCGCGGGTTTCGCCGACGCTCAACTCGACGGCTGGCAGCCCTACGCCGCCGCCGGTTGCGCGAAGTGCCACGGCATCGGCTACCGTGGCCGGATCGGCGTGCATCAGGTGATGCCGGTGTCCGAGCCGATGCGCGAACTGATCGTGGCAAGCGCAGGCACGCATGAACTCGCGCGGCTCGCTCAGGCGGAGCAAGTCCTCACGTTGCGTGACGCCGCATTGGCGCGTGTGCGCGACGGCACGACGAGTCTCGCAGAAGCGCTGGCCGCCACGGAGGTCGCGTGAATACCGCCGTGCTGGTTCGGCCAGCGGCAACGGAACTGCGCTTCAGGTGGCACGGCGTCAACGCGCAGGGCACGCACAAACGCGGCGCGCTGATCGCACCGGACGCCAGCGCCGCGCGGGCGCTGCTCAACAAGCGCGACAACCTGTTCATCATCGAACTCAGAGCGCATGGAGCGGCGCCCCGCCCCAAAACCCGCGCCGCCGACGTCACGCTGTTCACGCGCCAGCTCGCCAGTCTGCTGCGCGCCGGGTTGCCGCTCGCGCCCGCGCTCGATCTGCTGGCGCAAACTGGTAACGTGCGCCAGCAAGGCATGCCGCGTATCGTCGGCGCGCTGGCACGCGACATTACGAGCGGACTGCGGTTTTCCGCGGCGCTGCAACGGCACCCGGCTCAGTTCAGCGCGTTCTATTGCCAGCTCGTCGAGGTGGGCGAAGCAGCCGGCGCGTTAGCCGCGGTGCTGGCCCGCCTCGCCGACGACCGCGAACGTGCCGCCGCGCAGCGCGCCAAGGTGCGTGCCGCGTTGACCTATCCGGGAGCGATCCTGCTGCTGGCCATGGCAATCACCACTGCGCTGCTGGTGTGGGTCGTGCCGACGTTCAAACAGATCTTCGACGGTTTCGGCGCGAAGCTGCCCGCGCCGACCCAATTCGTACTAGCGCTCTCGGCGGGTGCCGCGCGTTGGAGCGTGCCGGCCGTCCTCATGGTGTTCGCCCTGGGCTGGGCTGTGACGTTTCTGATGCGACGTTCCGAAGCGGCGCGCATACGCTTCGCACGCGTGGCGCTGAGAATACCGGTCGCCGGTCCGCTGTTGAGCAGCCTGTGCGCAGCCCGCTGGAGTCGTGCGCTCGGCACACTGCTGTCGGCCGGCACGCCACTCGCCGACGCTTTCGACTCCTTGACGCACGCCACCGGCAACGCCTTCTTCGACCGCGCCACCGTCGATATCGCTGCGCGGCTGCGGCGCGGTGAACGGCTCGCGGCGGCCATGCGCTCGGCACGCTGTTTTGCGCCGGAGATCGTGCAGCCGGTCGCAGTCGCCGAGGAATCGGGCACGCTCGACACCATGCTGATCGACGTGGCGTCGCTCAGCGATCGTCAGGTTGACGAAAAGATCGCCACGCTGGCGAGCCTGTGCGAGCCGCTTGTCATTGTCGTGCTGGGGGCGCTGGTCGGCGGCCTCGTCATCGCCATGTATCTTCCCATTATTCAACTCGGCAACGTGGTGTAGCATCGCAGCCGAATCCACTCTCTCGCCATGCAGGCTATTCCTCCACCCGTGTCAGACACCTCTTCCAGCTTGCTCGCGGGCTTGCTGCCCGGGCACTTTGCCGCCGATCTGGGCTTCGCGTTCGGCAGCTTGCCGACCGGCTTGCAGTTTGTTTTCGCGGTCGTGTTCGGCCTCGTGATCGGCAGCTTCCTCAACGTGGTCGTGCATCGTGTGCCGATCATGCTGGAGCGTGCATGGCAAGAGGAAGTGCACGAAGCGACCGGCACGCCGCTCGAGGACGATACCCTGCCCGCCCGCTACAACCTGTGGGTGCCCCGCAGCGCGTGCCCGCACTGCGGCCATGTGCTCAGCGCGTGGGAGAACCTGCCGGTGCTGAGCTATCTGCTGTTACGCGGACGCTGCTCGGCCTGCAAAGCGCGCGTTAGTCCGCGCTATCCACTGATCGAAATCGCCAGCGCCGCCTGCGCGGCCGGCACGCTTGCGCTGTACGGCCCGACCGCCACGACGCTCGCGGCGTTCGGTCTGTGCGCAGCGTTGCTGGCCATGAGCGCGATCGACATCGACACGCACCTGCTGCCGGATTCGATGACGCTGCCGCTTTTGTGGGCCGGCCTGATCGTCAATTTCAACGGCATGTTCGCCAGTCTTCACGATGCGGTGCTGGGCGCGATCTTCGGCTATCTGGCGCTGTGGGCCGTGCACTGGCTGTTCAAGCTGGTGCGCGGTGTCGAAGGCATGGGCTATGGCGATTTCAAACTGCTGGCCGCGCTCGGCGCCTGGTTCGGCTGGGCGGCTCTACCGCAGATCGTGTTGATCGCCGCGGTCAGCGGTGCGGTGGTCGGCCTCGCCGCCACGTGGCTCGGCCGCATGCGCTTCCAGGAACCGTTGCCGTTCGGGCCGTTTCTCGCGGCGGGCGGCGCTGTTACGCTGTTTGTGGGCACGCCGCTCTATCTCGCGCTGGGGGGCTGAAACATGTTCGTCGTGGGACTGACTGGCGGTATCGGCAGTGGCAAATCGACCGTGGCGGACCTGTTCGCCGCGCACGGCGTGCCGCTCGTCGATACCGATCTGATCGCGCATCGCATCACCGCGCCGCACGGCATCGCGATGCCGCAAATCGCGGCTGAGTTCGGCGCGGAGTTCGTCGCGGCGGACGGCTCGCTCGACCGCGCCCGCATGCGCACGCTGGTATTCAGCGACGACGGCGCGCGCAAGCGGCTCGAAGGCATCACCCATCCGTTGATTCGCGCGGAGACCGAACGCGGGCAGCGCGAGGCGCGCGGGCCTTATGTGATCGTCGTCGTGCCGCTGCTGGTCGAGTCAGGCAGTTGGAAGACCCGCGTGAACCGCGTGCTGAGCGTGGATTGCAGCGTCGAGACGCAAATCTCGCGCGTGATGACCCGCAACGGCTTCAGCCGCGATCAGGTGCTGGCGATCATCGCCCGCCAGGCCACGCGCGAAGCACGCCTCGCCGCAGCCGACGACGTGATCGGTAACGACGGCGCATCGCTCGACAGTCTGCGAACGGAGGTCGACGCGCAGCATCGCGTGTATCTGTCGCTCGCCGCCGCGCAGCCGGCTAAAGCCGATGACACGGACTCGTAACGCAGGCACCGAGCGGCTACGCTCAGCTATGCCAACGAGCGCCAATCCTGTGTGCGCATTGGCCCAGCAGATGAAAACCTCATGACCCCGGCATGACGCCCGCCGCAAAGCCCATTGAACTTTGCGGCATCGCGCGAGCCGAACGACGCAGAAAACTGCCCAGAACACGTCAAAAAAATTGCGCAAGCTGTCAGGAAAAGTGCGAGATTGCTAGGGTAGTCTCACGGCATTAGAATGTTCTGCATTCCCGTCACCGACCACGCCCGAGGCGAGCCCGCTTGATCCTTTACGAGTATCCCTTCAACGAGCGAATCCGGACGCTATTGCGCCTCGAAGATCTGTTCGAGCGCTTCACGTTCTTTCTGACTCAGGAAGACGCCAGGGAACATCACGTCGCGTTGACAACGTTGTTCGAAATCTCCGAGGTCGCCGGTCGCGCGGATCTGAAGTCTGATCTGATGAAGGAACTCGAACGCCAGCGTCAAACGCTCGCGCCGTTCCGCGGCAATCCTGGCATCGAGCAGAACGCGCTGGAAGCGGTACTCGGCGAAATCGAACAGACCCTCTCGGGCCTCTCGCAGATGCAGGGCAAAACCGGCCAGCATCTGGCCGACAACGAGTGGCTCGCCAGCATCCGCAGTCGCGCGATCATTCCGGGCGGCACCTGCAAATTCGACCTGCCGTCTTACTACGCGTGGCAACAAATTCATCCGGATCAGCGTCGCCAGGACATCGCCAAATGGGTCACGCCGCTGCTGCCGCTGCGTGACGCAGCTACCATCGTGCTGCGACTCGCGCGCGAATCCGGTCAGGCATCGAAGGTCATGGCCATGCAAGGCAGCTATCAGCAGATGCTGTCGGGTCGTTCGTATCAATTGATGCAGGTGCGCGTGGTACCCGAGTTGCGTGTGATCCCGGAGGCCAGTGCGAACAAGTACATGCTCTGGGTGCGTTTCACGGTGCAGGACGGCGATCTGCGTCCGCGCGCAGTGGATATTGACGTACCGTTCCAGCTCACGCTCTGCAGCCTGTAATGTTCGCCGGGTAAGTCGAACGTCCGTTCGACCCGCGGGGGCACGCCTTTAAAGCGGCGAGAAAAGCCCCTATATTCGTTACTTGTTCCGTTTACGATTGACCGTCTGACCGTATGCCAACTTTCGTCAAATGCCCCACTTGCGGAAAGGACGTCCTCTGGACCTCTGAAAACCGCTTCCGCCCGTTCTGCTCGGACCGTTGCAAGCAGGTCGATCTCGGCGCCTGGGCCGCTGAGAAGTACAAGATCGGCGGCACCGACCAGGATGCTGTATCAGATGAATCGCCCGGCGGGGACGCCAGCTCACATTGAGCCCGGCCGGCAAGAGCCGGCCACCGCCAGCGCACAAAAAAACGCCACGACTTTCAGGTCGTGGCGTTTTTTTACGAGCGCCGGCTTTCGCGAGCGTTTTCCCTGCTGACTAGCTGGAGCTCTTCTCCGCCGCGAGCCATTCCAGCACCGGAATGGTCGCCGGCAACAACGGCGCGACGTCCGCCGGCAGCGTTTGCCAGACAAAAGCCTGACCTTCGCGGCCGTGCGGCTCGCCGGCCCACTGCGTCACCTTGCAGAAAAACAGCCGCACGTAAGCATGCGGGTAGTCGTGTTCCAGCGTATGCCACAGGTGGCACGCCTTCACGTCGATCCCCAGTTCCTCATGCAACTCGCGCGCGAGCGCGGCCTCGACCGATTCGCCCGCTTCCAGCTTGCCGCCCGGAAACTCCCAGTAGCCTTCGTACGGTTTGCCGACCGGGCGCTGCGCCAGCAGATAGCGCCCATCCGGCTGAATCAGCACGCCAACGGCAACTTCCGTCACCTTGCGGCCGGCGGCGTTCGTGCCAGCGTCGCTCATGCCGGGTTCTTCCGGCCGGACCAGTCGCGCGCGAACTGCCACGCCACCCGCCCCGAGCGCGAGCCGCGTTCGAGCGCCCACACCAACGCATCGCCGCGCGCCGCCTCGACTTCGGCGTCGTCGCAACCGAAGTGCCGCAGCCAGTGGCCGATGATCGACAGGTAGTCGTCCTGTTTGAACGGATAGAAGCTGACCCACAGCCCGAAACGCTCGGACAGCGAGATCTTTTCTTCGACCAGTTCGCCAGGGTGAATCTCGCCGTCGGACGTGTGCTTGTACGTCTCGTTGTCGCTCATGTATTCGGGCAACAGATGGCGGCGGTTCGACGTCGCGTAAATCAGCACGTTGTCCGACTGCGCGGCGATCGAGCCGTCGAGCGCGACCTTCAGCGCCTTGTAGCCCGACTCGCCGTCTTCGAACGACAGGTCGTCGCAAAACACCACGAAGCGCTCCGGCCGCAGCGCGATCAGGTCGACGATATCGCCGAGATCGTGCAGGTCGTCTTTGTCCACTTCGATCAGACGCAGGCCGTCTTTCGCATAGGCGTTCAGGCAGGCCTTGATCAGCGACGACTTGCCGGTGCCGCGCGCGCCGGTCAGCAGCACGTTGTTGGCCGGCTGCTTATGCACGAATTGACGCGTGTTCTGCTCGATCAAACCTTTTTGGCGTTCGATGTTTTGCAGGTCGTCGAGCGTGATCGCCGAAATGGCCGGCACGGGCTGCAGGTAACCGCGCCCCTGGCGCTTGCGCCAGCGGAACGCCACCGCGGCCGACCAGTCGATGTCGGGTGCAGCGGGCGGAAGCATCGCTTCCAGGCGGCCGAGTACGGCTTCGGCGCGGGTCAGAAACTGTTCGAGTTTGTCCATGGCTGTGAAGTTAGCGGCCGCGAAGCCGCATCATTAACTTGATTGAACCTGGTTACGAACGATAGTCGGCATTGATGCTCACGTAGTCGTGCGACAGATCGCAAGTCCAGATCGTGGCTTGCGCATTGCCGCGGCCGAGTACGACACGAATGCCGATCTCGCTCTTTTTCATGACGCGCTGGCCGTCTTCTTCACGGTAGGCCGGATTGCGGCCACCGGCAGTCGCGACGAGCACGTCGTCCAGATACAGATCGATCTTGCCGACGTCGAGATCATCCACGCCGGCATAACCGATGGCGGCCAGAATGCGGCCGAGGTTCGGGTCCGATGCGTAGAAGGCCGTCTTCACGAGCGGCGAGTGGCCGATCGCATACGCGATCTGGCGGCATTCGCCGACGCTCGAGCCGCCTTCAACCTGCACGGTCATGAATTTGGTCGCGCCTTCGCCGTCGCGCACGATCAGTTGCGCGAGGGTCTGGGCGACCTCGGTCACCGCGTCGCGCAGCGCTGCGTAAGCGGGCGAGTCGGTGGAGGTGATCGCCGGCAGGCTCGATTGGCCCGACGCGATCAGGATGAACGAATCGTTGGTCGACGTATCGCCGTCGATCGTGATGCAGTTGAACGAGCGGTCCGCCACGTGCCTGACCAGCGCGTCGAGCACGGGTTGGGCGACGGCGGCGTCGAACGCGAGGAAACCGAGCATGGTCGCCATGTTCGGCTTGATCATGCCGGCACCCTTGCTGATGCCGGTGAGCGTGACCGTGTGGCCGTCGATCGTGACTTGGCGCGAAGTGGCCTTGGGCAGCGTGTCCGTAGTCATGATCGCCTGCGCGGCGTCGAACCAGTGCGCTTCCTTGCGGTTCGCGAGCGCCGCCGGCAGGCCGGCCTTCAGACGATCGACCGGCAGCGGTTCCAGAATCACGCCCGTCGAAAACGGCAGCACCTGCTCCGGCGAAATGTCCGCCAGACGCGCGAGTTCCGCGCAGGTTTCGCGCGCCGCCACCATACCCGGCTCGCCGGTGCCCGCGTTGGCGTTGCCGGTGTTGATCACCAGCGCGCGGATCGGCTTGCCGCCGGCGCGCACACGCTCCAGATTCTCACGGCACACCGTGACAGGGGCCGCGCAAAAGCGGTTCTGCGTGAACACGCCGCCGACCGTGGCACCTTCGCCCACGGAAATGACGAGCACGTCCTTGCGGTTCGGCTTGCGGATATTCGCCTCCGCCCAGCCCAGCGTGACGCCGGCGATGGGATGGAGTTGAGCGGGATCGATCGAGGGGAAATTGACAGCCATGGTCGCGACCTGTCGAAGAAAATGCCGGCAGGCGCCGGCATCGGGGATAGCAAACTGATGGCTCGGGCAGAGGGCCGAACCACCGCGGAATCGACTAAAACGCGCTACTGAAAAGCGCTAGCGAACGCGCTTCTGAAGCTCGCTACAACAATGCGCTGGATGAAGCGCAACCACCAAACGGAGCGACAAAGCGCCCGCATAAAACGACGCGGCGCGCTCAGAAGCGCGCCGCTTTCGGCATCAGGCAATCTTGCCGTGGCACTGCTTGTACTTCTTGCCGCTACCGCAGGGGCACGGATCGTTGCGGCCGACCTTCGGCACCTCGTCCGGGTTCACGTTCGGCGCTGCCGGCGACGACGAGCCGTGGCTCATCGCGTCGCCGATCATCGCGGCGGTGGCGGCTTCGGCGGCAACCGGCGCGGCCGACGCCGCTTCGGCGAATTCGGCATGACGAAACTCGACGTTTTCCAGATGGCCACCCTGCTCTTCCATCTGCTCAGCGGCCTGTTCCAACTGTTCCGGCGACTGGATCTGCACGTTCATCACCACGCGGGTGACTTCGAGCTTCACGGCGTCGAGCATGGCGGCGAACAGTTCGAACGCTTCGCGCTTGTATTCCTGCTTGGGGTTCTTCTGCGCATAGCCGCGCAGATGGATGCCCTGACGCAGGTGGTCGAGCGCGGCCAGATGTTCGCGCCAGCTACGGTCCAGCGTTTGCAGCATGATCGAGCGCTCGAACGCGCTGAACGACTCGCGGCCGACCAGTGCGACCTTCGCTTCGTACGCTTCGTCTGCGGCGGCTTCGACCGCTTCGAGGATTTCGTCCGCGCTGATCGTGTTCGACTCGTTGATCATTTCCTGGATCGCGAGGTCGAGCTGCCATTCGTTGCGCAGCACTTCCTCCAGCTCGGGCACGTCCCACTGCTCTTCGATGCTGCCGGCCGGCACGAACTGATGGACGATATCGCCGATCACGCCCTGACGCATCGCGCCGATGGTTTCGGTGATGTCGTTCGCTTCGAGCAATTCATTGCGCTGTTGATAGATCACCTTGCGCTGATCGTTCGACACATCGTCGTATTCGAGCAATTGCTTGCGAACGTCGAAGTTGCGCGCTTCCACTTTGCGCTGCGCCGATTCGATCGAACGCGACACGATGCCGGCTTCGATCGCTTCGCCTTCCGGCATTTTCAGACGGTCCATGATCGCGCGTACGCGATCGCCGGCGAAAATGCGCAGCAGCGGATCTTCCAGCGACAGATAGAAGCGCGACGAACCCGGGTCGCCCTGACGGCCGGCACGGCCACGCAGCTGATTGTCGATCCGGCGCGATTCGTGACGCTCGGTGCCGATGATGTGCAGACCGCCCGCGGCCTTCACCTGATCGTGCAGCGCTTGCCATTCGTCGTGCAGCTTCTGGATGCGGCTTTGCTTCTCCGCGTCGGCAAGCGTTTCGTCCAGTTCGAGGAACGACGCCTGCTTTTCAGCGTTGCCGCCGAGCACGATGTCGGTACCGCGACCGGCCATGTTCGTGGCGATCGTGACGCGCTTCGGACGGCCCGCTTCAGCGACGATCTCGGCTTCACGCGCGTGCTGCTTGGCGTTCAGCACTTCGTGCGGCAAGCCGGCCTGCTTCAGCAGATGCGACAGCAACTCGGAGTTTTCGATCGACGTGGTGCCGACCAGCACCGGCTGACCGCGCTCGTAGCAATCGCGAATGTCGCGGATCACCGCGTCGTAGCGTTCCTTGGCGGTCTTGTAGATCTGATCCTGCTTGTCGATCCGCTTGGGCGGTCGATTGGTCGGGATCACGACCGTTTCGAGACCGTAAATCTCGTTGAACTCGTACGCTTCCGTGTCTGCCGTACCGGTCATGCCGGACAGCTTCGCGTACATACGGAAGTAGTTCTGGAACGTGATCGACGCGAGCGTCTGGTTCTCGCTCTGGATCTTGACGTGTTCCTTCGCCTCGACAGCCTGATGCAGACCGTCGGACCAGCGGCGGCCCGACATCAGACGGCCGGTGAATTCGTCGACGATCACCACTTCGTTGTTCTGCACCACGTAGTGCTGATCCTTGAAGAACAGCGTGTGTGCGCGCAGCGCGGCGTACACGTGGTGCATCAGCGTGATGTTTTGCGGCGCGTACAGGCTTTCGCCCTCGCCGATCAGGCCCACTCGGCGAGCAGACGCTCGGCCTTTTCATGGCCCGATTCCGTCAGGAACACCTGACGGCCTTTCTCGTCCAGCGTGTAGTCACCCGGCTTTTCGACGCCGGTGCCGTCGGCTTTCTCTTCGCCGATCTGGCGCTCGAGCAGCGGCGGCAGCGCGTTCATGCGCACGTACAGTTCGGTGTGATCTTCGGCCTGGCCGGAGATGATCAGCGGGGTGCGGGCTTCGTCGATCAGGATCGAGTCGACCTCGTCGACCACCGCGAAATTCAGGGCTCGCTGCACGCGCGCGTCGGTCTCGTAGACCATGTTGTCGCGCAGGTAGTCGAAGCCGAATTCGTTGTTGGTGCCGTACGTGATGTCAGCCGCGTAGGCTTCCTGCTTCGCGTCGTGATCCATCTGCGACAGGTTGATGCCGACCGACAGACCGAGAAAGTTGTACAGGCGCGCCATCCATTCGGCGTCGCGCTGGGCCAGGTAGTCGTTCACCGTGACAACGTGGACGCCGCGGCCCGACAACGCATTCAGGTAAACCGGCAGCGTAGCGACGAGGGTCTTGCCCTCACCGGTGCGCATTTCGCCGATCTTGCCGTAGTGCAAGACCATGCCGCCGATCAACTGGACGTCGAAGTGGCGCATTTTCAGCACCCGCTTGCTGGCCTCGCGGCAAACCGCGAATGCTTCCGGCAGGAGCTTGTCGAGCGCCTCGCCGCTCGCGACGCGCTGGCGGAATTCACCCGTTTTGGCGCGCAGTTGATCGTCCGTCAATTGCTCGATCTGCGGTTCGAGCGCATTGATCGCCGTGACGGTCTTTTGATATTGCTTGACTAGACGCTGGTTGCGGCTGCCAAAAATCTTCTGTAGAAAACCGGTGGTCATCGGATCGGTGTCTGCGTCGCGGCTTCGGCTGGTTCGCGCCGTGCGTGATTCGTGCACGTGCGCTCCGGGGTCGGAGGGGCCTCGGCGGCTTAGTCCAAGAGTGAATTCGAATCGGGCATTTTAGCACGCGCCCCCGGCCGCGCCTGTGTCAGCGGTGAGACGGCGGCATGGCATTCCAGCCCCGCCGCGCCGACCTCCGACCGTACGCACTGAGGCGGGCTCGCGTGCATCCCGCGCGGT
This sequence comes from Burkholderia sp. 9120, assembly GCF_000745015.1. NCBI lineage: Bacteria > Pseudomonadati > Pseudomonadota > Betaproteobacteria > Burkholderiales > Burkholderiaceae > Burkholderia > Burkholderia sp. 9120. The sequence continues at coordinate 1,848,499 of NZ_JQNA01000001.1, forward strand.
ACAATCGCGGCGTGAACGCGCATGGGGCGCGAACACACCGTTACTGTCGAACATGAGCCGTTTTCCGTCCTTTTCAAGGCCGCCGCCGCAGCAGTTCAAGGCGCGCCGTCCGCAGCCCGTCGCCGAGGTGCTGAATCGCACCGATGCGTTCGCGGCCCTGCGCGCGGGCGTTGAGCAGATCGCGGCGCTGGAGAAGGATTTGCGCGCGTTGCTGCCAGACTATCTGGCCACCAGCGTGGAACCGGGCTTTATCAAAGACGGCGTGCTGGCGCTGTTCGCCGGGCACAACGCGCTCGCGGCGCGGTTGCGGCATCTCGAACCGCGGCTGTTGTCGGATTTGCAGCAGCGCGGCTGGCACGTCAACGCGTTGCGGATTCGCGTGCGGCCGCAGCCGGCCAAGGAGCCGCCGCCGGCCAAGCAGGCGCGCATGACGCCGGTCGGCGCCGACGCGTTGCACGCGTTGAGCGAATCGCTGGCGCCGTCGCCGTTGCAGGAAGCACTGGCGAAAATGGCAGCGCGGCATCGGAGAAATCGCTGAAATGAAAAAAGCGGCCCACTGGGCCGCTTTTTCGTTGCTGCCGCGGGCTCGAAGGCCCGAAGGAATGCGTTATGCAAACGCCGTCTGCGTTTCATACGCGAAGCCGCGCGGCGCCTTCTGCGTGTCGTCGAAGGTGACGATTTCGTACGCGTCTTCATGCGCGAGCAACTCGCGCAGCAACGCGTTGTTCAGGCCGTGGCCCGACTTGTACGCGTCGTACGAAGCCAACAACGGATGGCCGATCACATACAGATCGCCGATCGCGTCGAGCATCTTGTGCTTTACGAACTCGTCGTCGTAGCGCAGACCGTCGTTGTTCAGAATGCGGTATTCGTCGAGCACGATCGCGTTGTCCATGCTGCCGCCGCGCGCCAGACCGAGTTCACGCATCATTTCCACTTCATGCGCAAAGCCGAACGTACGCGCACGGGCGATTTCGCGCACATACGACGTATTGGCGAAATCCACTTCCAGCGACTGGCCGGTTTTATCCACCGCCGGATGACGGAAGTCAATCGTGAATTTGAGCTTGAAACCAAAGTACGGATCGAGACGCGCGAATTTATCGCCGTCACGAATTTCGACCGGCTTGGTGACCTTGATGAATTTCTTCGCCGCGTTCTGCTCTTCAATCCCCGCCGACTGAATCAGAAACACGAATGAACCGGCGCTGCCGTCCATGATCGGGATTTCTTCAGCGGTGACGTCGACGTAAAGATTGTCGATGCCAAGACCGGCGCAGGCGGACATCAAATGTTCGATCGTCGAAACGCGCGCGCCGTCTTTCTGCAATACCGAAGCCAGACGCGTATCGCCGATCGACAAAGCCGACGCGGGAATGTCCACCGGCGTGGGCAAATCCACGCGTGAAAACACAATGCCGGTGTCTGCCGCCGCCGGGCGAAGCGTCAATTCGACCTTACGGCCGGAATGCACGCCGATGCCGACGGTCTTAACGATCTGTTTAATAGTGCGCTGCTTCAGCATGGTGATCTTCTATTCGATTGAAAATCCCAATCGGGGCTTTTTGTTCCATAGCACGAATTATACTCCAATACCCTATGGAGCGTCTTTGCGCGGAACGTATCAATCTGTTTCGCTGCATTACCCCGGGGGCGCCAATCAGGGAAAGCGTGACGGGCCGATATCCGGAACGGAGGCGTTTCCGGTCATCGGCCCGCGTAACGGCCTGTCACAAAAGCGTCTTATCGACCGTTGCCCTGCCACAACATGCGCTCGGGGCGAAGGTCGGGACGCCGCGTAACTAGCTCAACGTTGCGAGGATACTCCCTGCATCGCTAACCTCGAATTTGCCGGCAGCCTCGACGTTCAACGTCTTGACCACGCCGTCGTCGACCACCATCGCGTAGCGCTGGGAACGGATTCCCATGCCGCGCGCCGACAAATCCTGCTCGAGACCAAGCGCCCGAGTGAAAGCCGCACTGCCGTCCGCCATCATGCGCACCTTGCCCGAGGCGTGCTGATCGCGTCCCCACGCGCCCATTACGAACGCGTCGTTGACGGACACGCACCAGATTTCGTCGATGCCCGCCGCGCGCAACTGCTCGGCGTGCCCGACATAGCCCGGTACGTGTTTGGCCGAACAGGTCGGCGTGAAGGCGCCCGGCAACCCGAAGATCACCACGCGCTTACCCGCCGTCTGCTCGCGCACGTCGAAGCTGTTAGGCCCGATCGTGCAGCCCGCCCGCTCGTCTTCGATCAACTCGAAGAGCGTCGCGTCGGGCAGCTTGTCACCTGTCTGAATCATGCTCAGTCCTTTGCATCGATGCGAAGCACGCTCGCACGCTGTCGTGTCGCAGTGAAGTCAATCGCGCCAGCCCTAACACCGGCTGCGCGCCCCGGCAACAGTCGCCCACTCCGCTTCGCGAATCCGAAGAGGGCAGTTGTCCTTGCCGCGAATCTAACGATACGCGGCCTGTTCGCCGTTCACCCGCCACGCTCGTGCATTCGTCCGCCAGCGCTTCCAGAAGAAGCGCGGCAACGAAAGCCTGCTCGCGCTCAGTCCGCCTGCTTGCGCAGGAACGCCGGAATGTCGTACGTGTCGACGCCCTTTTCCTGCAGCGCCTGCACATGCGAAGCCGCCGTGTCGCGCGAGGTGCGCCACACTGCCGGCGTATCCAGCGCGCCGTAGTCTGCGGTGCTCGCGTGCGACGTCGACGGTGCGTACGCAGCGTGCTGCATCGTGCTGATCGGCTGGTTGTCGGTGCCGGTGCGCAGCAGCGTCATCGGTGCCGATTGCTGCTTCTTCGCTGCACGGCCCAGACCCGTTGCCACGACCGTCACGCGCAGCGCGTCGCCCATTGCGTCGTCATAAACAGCGCCGAAGATCACCGTGGCGTCTTCCGCCGCGTAGCTCTTGATGGTGTTCATCACTTCACGCGTTTCCGACAGACGCAGCGAACGGCTCGACGTGATGTTGACCAGCACGCCGCGTGCGCCCGACAGATCCACGCCTTCCAGCAGCGGGCTGGCGACAGCCTGCTCGGCGGCCAGACGCGCGCGATCGACGCCGGCAACCGTCGCCGTGCCCATCATCGCCTTGCCCTGCTCGCCCATCACCGTCTTCACGTCTTCGAAGTCGACGTTCACCAGACCGTCGACGTTGATGATTTCCGCGATGCCGGCAACTGCGTTGTTCAGAACGTCGTCTGCGCACTGGAAGCACTTGTCCATCTCGGCGTCATCGCCCATCACCTCGAACAGCTTGTCGTTCAGAACGACGATCAGCGAGTCGACGTGATCCTCCAGTTGCTGCGAACCGGCTTCTGCCACACGCATGCGCTTGCCGCCTTCGAACTCGAACGGCTTGCTGACCACGCCAACGGTCAAGATACCCATTTCCTTGGCGATCTGCGCGACCACCGGTGCGGCACCTGTACCCGTGCCGCCGCCCATACCGGCCGTGATGAAGACCATGTGCGCGCCGCGCAGTGCGTCGGCGATGCGTTCACGGGCTTCTTCCGCTGCCGCGCGGCCCATTTCCGGCTTGGCGCCAGCGCCCAGACCCGTGTTGCCGAGCTGGATCACCGCAGTGGCGCGCGAACGCGACAGAGCCTGCGCGTCCGTGTTCATCACGATGAAGTCGACGCCTTGCACGCCTTTGTTGATCATGTGCTGAACGGCATTGCCGCCAGCGCCACCTACTCCGACCACCTTGATGATGGTGCCGTTCGTTTCGGTTTCCAGCATCTGGAATTCCATGTTGCCTCCGTCAAGATAAAAAATTTACAGCCACTCGGCCGTTATTCGGCAGGAGATCGGGCAACCCCCTGTCGCGCGCCGGCCGCCGGCACCAGCGCGAGTTTTTTTTAAAGCGAAATCGTTAGAAGTTGCCGAGGAACCAGTCCTTCATCCGCGTGAAGACCTGACCCATCGACCCCGACTGCACCGCGACCTTGCGGCCGCGCATGCGTTGCGAGCGTCCTTCGACGAGCAGGCCCATTGCCGTCGAGTAGCGCGGGTTGCGCACCACGTCGGCGAGACCGCCCGCGTATTCCGGCACGCCAATGCGCACCGGCTTCAGGAAAATGTCCTCACCCAGTTCGACCATGCCGAGCATCATCGACGCGCCGCCGGTCAGCACCACGCCGGAGCTCAGCAGTTCCTCATAACCCGACTCGCGCACCACCTGCTGCACGAGCGAAAACAGTTCTTCGACACGCGGCTCGACCACCGCCGCCAGTGCCTGGCGCGACAGCGTGCGCGGACCGCGCTCGCCGAGACCCGGCACTTCGATCATTTCGTCCGGATCGGCCAAGGCCTGCTTGGCGATGCCGTAATCGACCTTGATGTCTTCCGCGTCCGGCGTCGGCGTGCGCAGCGCCATCGCGATGTCGCTGGTGATCTGGTCGCCGGCAATTGGAATCACCGCCGTATGACGGATCGCGCCTTCGCTGAAGATCGCAATGTCCGTCGTGCCGCCGCCGATATCGACCAGCACCACGCCGAGTTCCTTCTCGTCTTCGGTCAGCACCGCCAGCGACGACGCCAGCGGCTGCAAGATCAGATCGTTCACTTCGAGGCCGCAGCGGCGCACGCACTTGACGATGTTCTGCGCCGCGCTGACCGCGCCGGTGACGATATGCACCTTCACTTCGAGGCGAATGCCGCTCATGCCGATCGGCTCGCGCACATCTTCCTGACCGTCGATGATGAATTCCTGGGTCAGGATATGCAGCACCTGCTGATCGGTCGGGATGTTGATCGCCTTGGCCGTTTCGATCACGCGCGCCACGTCGGTCTGCGTGACTTCTTTTTCCTTGATCGCCACCATGCCGCTCGAATTGAAGCTGCGGATATGGCTGCCGGCGATCCCGGTGAAGACGTTGGTGATCTTGCAGTCGGCCATCAGTTCGGCTTCTTCGAGCGCGCGCTGAATCGATTGCACGGTGGCTTCGATATTCACCACCACGCCTTTCTTGAGCCCCTTCGATTCGCTCTGGCCGAGGCCGATCACCTCGTAGTGACCTTCGCCCTTCAACTCGGCGACGATGGCCACGACCTTCGACGTCCCAATGTCGAGGGCGACCAGCAGATCTTTATAGTCTTTACTCATAGCGTGCTCATTGCGTGTGATGTCCGTTTACTTCTTGCCCTTGTCGGGTTCGCTGATAAAGCGCATGCCAGCGGCACGAATCGCGAAACCGTTCGGATAGCGCAAGTCCGCATACTCGATATCCTTTCCCCAACGTTGCGTCACCGCGTTCCACGCCGCGGTCAGGCGCTTGCTGCGATCGAGCAGCGTGTCCTGATTGCGTTCGCGCCCGAGTTCCACCTGCGTTCCGTTCGACAACTTCACCGTCCACGCATAACGCGGCGACAGCGTCACTTCATCCGGCGTCGCGCCCAGCGGCGCGAACCACTTCTGAAAATCGTGATAGCGCGCGACAACTTCTTTGGCCGTGCCGTCCGGACCGTCGAACGCGGGCAGATCTTCTTCGAGCTCGCCCTGGTTCGCCGTGAACAGCTCGCCGTCGACGCTCACCAACTGATCGCTACCCCACGTTCCCAGCGGTTTGTACTCCTCCAGCGTGACAGCCAGCGCATTCGGCCAGACACGCCGCACGCTCGCGTGACGCACCCACGGCATCTGCTCGAACGCCTGCCGCGCGACGTCGAGATCCACCGTGAAAAAATTGCCCTTCAACCGCCCTACTACCCCGGCGCGCACCGTCGGTGAATTGATGTGCTCGGTGTCACCGTCGATCTGGATTTCGCGCAGCGCGAAATTCGGACGCTGGATCAGCCAGTAACCGCCCGCCGCCAGCAGCACGAGCACCAGCAACACGTGCAGCGCGTTGGCGGCGAAATTGAGCTGGCGAACGTTGTTCCACATGGTGTTGCTTTCGGGTCGCCCCGGTTAGTCCTGCAGCGTCAGCGCCAACACGCCGACAACCAGATCCTGATAGCTGATGCCCACCGCGCGCGCCGCTTTCGGCGGCAGCGAGTGATCGGTCATGCCAGGCGCCGTGTTCACTTCCAGAAAATACGCATTGCCGTCCGCGTCCATCATGAAATCGGCGCGGCCCCAGTCGGTGCAGCCGAGCACGTCGAACGCGCGGCGCGCCAGCACTTTCAGGCGCGCTTCTTCTTCGGGCGCGAGTCCGCACGGAATCAGATACTGCGTGTCGTTCGCGATGTACTTCGCGTGATAGTCGTAGAACTCGCCGGCCGGCACGATGCGGATCAGCGGCAGATCGAGATCGCCGGCAATGCACGCGGTGTACTCGCCGCCGCCTTCAATGCTCTTCTCGACCACGACAATCCTGTCGTACTTGATCGCTTCCAGTAGCGCGGCCGGCAATGCGTCCGCGCTCTTCACCTTGATCACCGCGACGCTCGACCCTTCGCTCGCCGGCTTCACGAACAACGGCAAGCCGAGCTTCGCGACGATGTCCCGCGCGCGCGCCGCGTAATCGTCGCCGCGCAGCACGGTTTCGAACGGCGGCGTCGGAATGCCGAGTTGCTGCCACACGAGCTTGGTGCGGAACTTGTCCAGACCGAGCGCCGAGCCGAGCACGCCGCTGCCGTTGTACTTGATGCCGTAGAAGTCGAGCGCGCCCTGAATCTGGCCGTTCTCGCCATAACCGCCGTGCAACGCGATGAACGCGCGGTCGAAGCCTTCTGCCTTCAACGCGCCGAGCGGACGCTCGGACGGGTCGAACGGATGCGCGTCGATACCCGCGTCGCGCAGTCCTTGCAGCACCAGGCGGCCGGACGTGAGCGACACTTCGCGCTCAGCGGATTCACCGCCGAGAAGTACTGCCACCTTGCCGAATTTTTTCGGATCGATACCGCTCATCTCACACCTTCGTTTCCTGAGCCAGGCGACCCGGCACACCGCCGATCGAACCCGCGCCCATCGTGATCACCACATCGCCGGCGCGCACCACTGCTGCGAGCGCGTCCGGCACTTCGTCCACCGAATCGACAAACACCGGTTCGACCTTGCCCGTCACGCGCAGCGCGCGCGCCAACGCACGGCCGTCCGCGGCGACGATCGGCGCTTCGCCGGCCGAATAGACTTCGGTCAGCACGAGCGCGTCGACGGTCGACAGCACCTTCACAAAATCTTCGAAGCAGTCACGCGTGCGCGTGAAGCGGTGCGGCTGGAACGCCAGCACCAGACGCCGGCCCGGAAACGCGCCGCGCGCCGCCGCCACCGTCGCGGCCATTTCGACCGGGTGATGACCGTAATCGTCGACCAGCGTGTACGTGCCGGCTTTGCCTTCGGTCTCGACCGGCACTTCGCCGTAGCGCTGGAAGCGTCGGCCCACGCCGTTGAAATCCGCCAGCGCTCGCTGGATATCGGCATCTTTCACTTCAAGTTCAGTCGCAATCGCAATCGCGGCCAGCGCATTCTGAACATTGTGCTCACCCGGCAGGTTCAGCACGATGTCGAGCGGCGCCGCATCTTCACGCATGGCGGTGAAATGCATCTTGCCGTCGTGCGCCGTGACGTTGACCGCGCGCACCTGCGCATCGGGCGCCAGACCGTAACGAATGATCGGCTTCGACACGAACGGCAGGATTTCCTTCACGTTCGGATCGTCGACGCACAGCACCGCGATGCCGTAAAACGGCAGACGGTGCGTGAACTCGATGAACGCCTGCTTGAGCCGCGCGAAATCGTGGCCGTAGGTGTCCATGTGATCGGCGTCGATGTTCGTGATGACTTCGATCACCGGGAACAGATTCAGGAAGGACGCATCGGACTCATCCGCCTCGGCGACGATAAAGTCGCCCGTACCCAGACGCGCATTCGCGCCCGCGCTGATCAGCCGGCCGCCGATCACGAAGGTCGGGTCGAGCCCGCCCGCCGCCAGCACGCTCGCCACCAGCGAGGTGGTCGTGGTCTTGCCGTGCGTACCGGCAATCGCAATGCCCTGCTTCAGACGCATCAGTTCGGCAAGCATCACCGCGCGCGGCACGATCGGAATGCGGCGATGACGCGCGGCCAGCACTTCCGGGTTGTCGCTGCGCACCGCGGTCGAAACGACCACCGCGTTCGCGCCTTCAATGTTCTCCGCCGCATGACCGATCGCGATCCGCGCGCCGAGGTTCGCGAGGCGATCGGTGATCGCGTTGCTCGTCAGATCCGAGCCGCTTACCTGATAGCCGAGATTGACCAGCACCTCCGCGATGCCGCTCATGCCGACACCGCCGATGCCGACAAAGTGAATATGTTTGACGATGTGTTTCATTGCTTTCCTTCTGGGCTCGCGCCCGAAATCGAACCCGCCACAGTCGCGCAGATCTGCGCGACCTGTTCCGTGGCGTCGGGTTTCGCGAGCGAGCGCGAACGCTCCGCCATCTCCGCGAGACTTGCCCGCGTCTGGCTGCGCAACCAGTCGGCGAGCATTTCCGCCGACAGATCGCGTTGCTGCACGACCAGCGCCGCGCCGTTACCGGCGAGGAACGCTGCATTGGTTGTTTGATGATCGTCTACTGCAAACGGGAACGGCACGAAGAACGCCGCCACCCCAACCGCTGAAATCTCCGACACCGTCATTGCGCCCGAACGGCAGATCACCAGATCGGCGTTCGCATACGCGCTGGTCATGTCGTCGATGAACGGCACGAGTTCGACGCTCGATGACGCGCCCTCGACCGCTTGCAAACCGGCTGCCGCGTAGTTCTCGCGCAGCGCGTCGATATGCTTCGCGCCCGCCTGATGCACGATGCGCGGCCGCTCGTTCGGCGCGAGCAACGCCACCGCGCGCGGCACCACTTCATTCAGCGCCGCCGCGCCCAAACTGCCACCCACCACCAGCACATTCAGCGGACCGCTGCGTTGCGCGTAGCGTGCTTTGGGTGCAATTGCGCGCGCAAGTTCCTCACGAATCGGATTTCCTGTCCATTCGCCATGCGGCAATGCATTCGGGAACGCAACCAGCACGCGCCTGGCGAGCTTCGCGAGCACCTTGTTGGCGAGCCCCGCGATCGAATTCTGTTCATGCAGCACCAGCGGACGACCGCTCAACGCGGTCATCAAACCGGCCGGAAACGTGATGTAGCCGCCCATGCCGAGCACGACATCCGGCTTCACGCGACGCAGCACGGAAAGACTTTGCGTGCAGGCGCGCAGCAGATTCAGCGGCAGCATCAGCTTGGTCTTCAGACCTTTGCCGCGCAGTCCGCCGAAGCGCACGTATTCCATCGGGATGCCATGCTTCGGCACCAGCGTCGCTTCCATGCCCGCAGGATTGCCGAGCCATACGACCTTCCAGCCCCACGCCTGCATCAGGTGCGCGACCGCGAGGCCCGGGAACACGTGTCCCCCGGTGCCACCGGCCATCACCATCAGCGTGCGTTGCGGCGCTGCGGTCATACCTTCCCTCCGCGCATCAACACCCGGTTCTCGTAATCCACGCGCATCAGCACCGCCACCGCGACGCAGTTCAGCAAAATGCCCGAGCCGCCGTAACTGACGAGCGGCAACGTGAGACCTTTGGTCGGCAGCAGGCCGAGGTTCACGCCCATGTTGATAAAGGTCTGCGCGCCGAACCAGATGCCGATGCCCTTCGCGACCAGGCCCGCGAACGTGCGGTCGAGCGCGAGCGCCTGACGGCCGATCTCGAACGAACGGCGCACGATCCAGTAGAACATCAGGATCACCACCAGCACGCCGACAAAACCGAGTTCCTCGCCGATCACCGCGAGGATGAAGTCGGTATGCGCTTCCGGCAGATAGTTGAGTTTCTCGACGCTGCCGCCGAGGCCCACGCCGAACCACTCGCCGCGCCCGAAAGCGATCAGCGAGTGCGTCAATTGATACGCCTTGCCCTGCGCGTAACGGTCGTCCCACGGATCGAGGTACGCGAAAATCCGCTCGCGACGCCAGGGCGACGCCCACACCAGCAAGCTGAACGTGCCCACCGCCGTGGCAACGAGGCCGCCAAACAGCTTGCCGTTCACGCCGCCGAGGAACAGCACGCCCATTGCGATCGCCGCGATCACCATGAACGCGCCCATGTCCGGTTCGAGCAGCAGCAACGCGCCGACGAGGCCGACCGCGACCGCCATCGGCAGAAAGCCTTTGGCGAAACTGTGCATGTATTCCTGCTTGCGCACCGTGTAGTTCGCGGCGTAGATCGTCACCGCGAGCTTCATGATTTCCGACGGCTGCATGTTCGTAATGCCGAGCGGAATCCAGCGGCGCGCGCCGTTCACGCCCTTGCCGATGTGCGGAATCAGCACGATCACCAGCGCGAACAGCGAGATCAGGAAGAGCTTCGGCGCGTACTTGTCCCACGTCGAGATCGGAACGCGGAACGCGACGATGCCGATCACCGAGCCGAGCACCACGAACAGAATCTGCCGCGCGAGAAACGCCCAGTCGCGGTACGACGAATACTTCGGCGAATCCGGCATCGCGATCGACGCCGAATACACCATCACGACGCCGAGTCCGAGCAGCGCGACGACTACCCACAGCAGCGAGTGATCGTAGTCGAGCATCCGCGAGCGCAGCGGACGCACGCCGCTGACGGCGCTCGCCAGCCCGCTGCCCGTGCGGCCACCGACGCGCGCCGCGCCGCCGCCCGAGGCGCCTTCGCCGGCGCCCGCGCCCGCGGTGCGTGAACCGAAGCGTTCCGACCAGCTCATATCATCGTCCCCCGTTCGGCCGCGATGTCTTCCACCGTGCCGCGAAATACTTCGGCGCGGTGCGCGTAACCCGTGAACATGTCGAAGCTCGCGCAGGCCGGCGACAGCAGCACGGCGTCGCCCGGTTGCGCCAGCGCGGCGGCGGCACGCGTCGCGTCTTCTAGTGTGGCGTGGTCCGTCAGCGCGATGCCGGTGTGTTCCAGCGCGGCCCGAATCTGCGGCGCGTCGCGGCCGATCAGCATCACGGCACGACACCAGCGCATGACCGGCGCGGCGAGCGGATCGAACTCCTGGCCCTTGCCGTCGCCGCCAGCGATCAGCACCACGCGTTGCGCGAGGCCGTCGAGCGCGGCAACCGTTGCGCCGACATTGGTGCCCTTGCTGTCGTCCACGTAATCGATGCCTTCGATCGACGCGATCAATTCCACCCGATGCGGCTCGCCACGGTATTCACGCAGACCGTGCAGCAGCGGTGCGCCCGGCAGGCCGACGGCGCGCGTGAGCGCGTACGCGGCCAGCGCGTTCGCGGCATTGTGCAAACCGCGAATGCGCAAGGCGTCCGCCGGCATCAAGCGCTTCAGCGCGATATTCGGCAGCGCCGCGACTGCGTTCTTGCGACGGCGCTTGGGCACCGGCTCATCGCTCGCGTCGCGGTCATGCGCTTCGACCAGCCAGACAATGCCGTTCTCGCGCAGCAAACCGTAGTCGCCGTCGTTCTTCGGCTCGGTGACGCCGAACGTCACGACCTCGGCCTCGCTCTCTCCCGAAGGCACGAGCGACATCACCCGCGCGTCGTCGCGATTCAGCACGCGTACCGTTTGCGGTCCGAAGATGCGGCCTTTCGCGGCGGCATACGCATCGAGCCCGCCGTGCCAGTCCAGATGGTCTTGCGTAATGTTCAGCACCGCGGCCGCGTCCGGTGCGAACGTGTGCGCGGTTTCGAGCTGGAAGCTCGACAGTTCCAGCACCCACACGTCGGGCAGCGCGGTGTTGTCGATCGCTTCGCTGAGCTTGTCGAGCAGCGACGGGCTGATGTTGCCCGCCACCGCGACCTTCTTGCCGGCGCGTTCGCACAGCAGGCCGGTCAGGCTCGTGGTGGTGGTCTTGCCGTTGGTGCCGGTAATCGCGATCACCTTCGGCGCGTAGCCGCTTTCGCCGAGCGTCTGCAACGCCAGCGAGAACAGTTCGAGTTCGCCCCACACGGGAATGCCTTGCTCGCGCGCGGCGCTAATCAGCGGCAGCAGATCGGCGGCGAGCGGCGACAGACCCGGGCTGATCGTCACGAGTTCGATACCGTCGAGCAACGCCGGCGAAAACGCGCCGCCGACGAATTCGGCATCGACGCGGTGCGCTTCCAGCGCGGACAGGTTCGGCGGCACCTCGCGCGTATCGGCCACACGCAGCCGACAGCCGTGCCGCGCGCACCAGCGCGCCATCGCGAGACCGGATTCACCCAGTCCCAGCACGAGCACCATCGGCTTTTGCCGATCCCGAAACTTCTCGCCGAACATCGCCTGCTTCCCTTAGAACCTGCTTTAACGCAACTTGAGCGTGGACAAACCGAACAGACACAACATGAGCGTGATGATCCAGAAGCGCACAACGACTTGCGTTTCCTTCCAGCCCGACAATTCGAAATGGTGGTGCAGCGGCGCCATCTTGAAGAGACGCCGCCCTTCGCCGAAACGGCGCTTGGTGAATTTGAACCACGTGACCTGCAACATCACGGACAGCGTCTCGGCGACGAAAATGCCGCCCATGATGAAGAGCACGATTTCTTGACGCACGATCACCGCGACCGTGCCGAGCGCGCCGCCGAGTGCCAGCGCGCCGACGTCGCCCATGAACATCTGCGCCGGATGCGTGTTGAACCAGAGGAACGCGAGCCCGGCTCCGCCCATCGCCGAACAGAAGATCAGCAATTCCCCCGCGCCGGCGATATGCGGGAACAGCAGGTACTTCGAGTAGACCGAGCTGCCCATCACATAGGCGAACACGCCGAGCGACGCACCCACCAGCACGACCGGCATGATCACGAGGCCGTCGAGGCCGTCGGTGAGATTGACCGCATTGCTCGAACCGACAATCACCAGATACGTCAGCACGATGAAGCCCCACACGCCGAGCGGATAGCTGATCGACTTGACGAACGGCAGCATCAGATCGGCGCGCGCCGGCAAGCCCATCGACAAACCACTGCGCACCCACGCCATGAACAGGTCGTAGACCCGCACGTTGTTCGCTTCGGACACGCTGAACGCCAGATAGACCGCCGCGAACAGGCCGATCACCGACTGCCAGAAATACTTTTCGCGCGACGACATGCCGCGCGGGTCTTTGTAGACCACCTTGCGGTAATCGTCGACCCAGCCGATCACGCCGAAGCCGAACGTAACCAGCATCACGATCCAGATGAAGCGGTTGGTCAAATCGGCCCACAGCAGCGTGGCCACCGCGATGCCGAGCAGAATCAGCACGCCGCCCATGGTCGGGGTGCCCGATTTGATGAGGTGCGATTGCGGACCGTCTTTACGAACGGCCTGACCGACCTTCATCGCGGTCAGCTTACGAATCACCGCCGGGCCGCAGACGAGCCCGATCAGCAGCGCGGTGATGGTGGCCATCACCGCACGGAATGTCAGATAACTGAACACGCGCAAGAAGCTTGCGTCATTCTGCAGCCATTGCGCCAGCGCCAGTAGCATGCTTCGGTCCTTCTAGTTCAATGTGCGGCGGGCGTCGTGCCCGCTGCGTTGGGTTGTGGACTCGTCACGGCGTCCACCACGCGTTCCATTTGCATGAAGCGCGAGCCTTTCACGAGAAGCGTTGCCGCAGGACCGAAACCGGCCTGCTGCAATTGCACGACCAGCGTGCCGACATCGGGCACGTGGTGCGCGTCCGCGCCATACGCGGTGCAGGCGTCGCGCGAGGCGTCGCCCATGGCGTACAGCGCGTCGATACCGCGTTCCTTCGCGTAGGCACCGATTTCGCGATGAAACGCCGGACCGTTGTCGCCGACTTCACCCATGTCGCCCATTACCAGCACGCGCGGCGAGGCGCACGACGCGAGCACGTCGATCGCGGCGCGCATCGAGTCGGGATTGGCGTTGTAGGTGTCGTCGATCACGGTGGCGCCGGTCAGCGCACCGACGGCCGCCCGCTTGACCTGCAAGCGGCCTTTCACAGCGCCGAACGATTCGAGACCGCGCTTGATCGCGTCGAGCGAAACGCCTGCAGCCAATGCGGCAGAAGTCGCGGCCAATGCGTTGTGCGCGTTGTGATTGCCGAGCACTTGAAGCGTGACGTCGACGTGACCTGCCGGCGTGTCGATGCGCAACACGTTGCCGTCGAACGTACCTTTGACGGCGGCTTTGGTCACGCGCTCGGCGGAGTTCAGCGCGAAGTCCATGATGCGGCTGCCGGTGGCGGCCACGCGCCAGATGCTCGCGTAGGCGTCGTCGGCCGGGAACACGGCCACGCCTTCCGGCGACAGGGTGTGAATCACGCTAGCGTGTTCGAGCGCGACCGCTTCGACGGTCGCCATAAATTCCTGATGCTCGCGCTGCGCGTTGTTCACCACCGCGACGGTCGGCTCGGCGAGCTTCGCCAGCAATGAGGTTTCGCCCGGATGGTTCATGCCGAGTTCGACCACCGCCAACTGATGCGCGGCTTGCAGACGGAACAGCGTGAGCGGCAAGCCGATGTCGTTATTGAAGTTGCCGGCCGTGGCGAGCCGGTTTTGCTCACCCACGGCGGCGGCGAAGATCGACGCGATCATTTCCTTGACCGTGGTCTTGCCGTTGCTGCCCGTTACCGCGACGAGCGGCAGACTGAACCGGCGACGCCAACCGCGCGCGAGCGCGCCGAGCGCAACGCGCGTATCGGTCGTCACGAGCAGCGACGGCACGGTCCAGTCGGCCGGCGCGCGCGTAATCAGCGCGGCCGTGACGTTGCGCGCCGCGACTTGCGGCAGGAAGTCGTGCGCGTCGAAACGCTCGCCCTTGATCGCGATGAACAGATCGCCCGCGCCGGCGCTGCGGCTGTCGGTCGACACGCGCTCGAAAGTCACGCTGTCGTCGCCGAGTACGGTGGCGCCCGGAATTAGCGCGGCGGCTTCACGCAGCGAGAACATGGCATTTCCTGACTGGCTCATTCGCCACCCCCGCGTGCATGCGTCGCGCGCGCGGCAAGCGCGAGGCGAGCGTGGTCCTGATCGGAGAAAGCGCGTTTCTTACCCATGATTTCCTGTGTTGCTTCATGCCCCTTGCCGGCCAGCACGATCACGTCTTCGCGCGCGGCAGTGCGGATCGCTTGCAGGATCGCGCTCGCGCGGTCTTCGATGCGGCGCGCCTTCGACGCGTCCTGCATGCCCGCGGCGATCTGTTCGAGGATCGCTTGCGGATCTTCGCTGCGCGGGTTGTCGCTGGTCACGACCACGCCGTCGGCGAGCCTTTCGGCGATCGCGCCCATCAGCGGACGCTTGGTCGCGTCGCGGTCGCCGCCGCAGCCGAACATGCAGATCAGTTCGCCGCCGCGCGCGGCCGCCATGGGGCGCAGCGCTTCGAGGGTTTTTTCCAGCGCGTCCGGCGTGTGGGCGTAATCGATCACGACCAGCGGCTCATCGTTCTGCAAACGGCCGCCCAGGCGCTGCATGCGGCCGTTCACCGGTTCGAGCTTCGACAGTTCGGCGAGGGCGGCGTCGAACGGCACCTCGGCGGCGAGCAGCGCGCCCAGCACGCCGAGCAGATTGCTCACGTTGAACGCGCCGAGCGTTTGCACTTCGACGTCGGCATTGCCCCAATCGGACGTGCTCAGATGGAATGCGCTGCCAGTGGCCGTGGCGCGCACGTTCGACGCCAGCAGCCAGGCGTCGGCCTGCGGCACATCTTGGGTGGTGGCGCCGTCGAGGCCATAGGCGATCGTGCGGGCGTGACCTTGCGTGCTGGCGAGCAGGCGGCGGCCGGCGGCATCGTCGCGATTGATCACGGCCGCGCGCAGTTCCGGCCACGCGAACAGACGCGCCTTCGCCGCTTCATACGCCGCGAAAGTGCCGTGATAGTCGAGATGGTCTTGCGTGAGATTCGTGAACACGGCGATGTCGAACGCCGTGCCGTTCACGCGGCCTTGATGCAGCGCGTGCGACGACACTTCCATCGCCACCGCCTGCGCGCCGGCATCGCGTAACTGCGCGAGGCTGCGTTGCAATTGCGGCGCGTCGGGTGTCGTGAAACCGGTGTGCACGAGTTGGCCCGGCAAGCCCGTGCCGAGCGTGCCGATGATCGCGCAGCGCTTGCCGAGCGCGGTCAGCGCCGCCGACACCCACTGGCTGCACGACGTCTTGCCGTTCGTGCCGGTAATGCCGACCGCCAGCATCGCGTCACTCGGGTCGCCGTACCAGCCGCTCGCAATCGAACCAGCGAGTTCGTTCAACGCCGGCACGGCTAGCGTGGTGTCTTGATCGATCGACTCGGCAAAACCCTCGGGCTGCACCAGCACCGCGGCCGCGCCACGTTCGAGCGCGCCGTCGATAAACGGGCGGTTGTCCGCGCCATCTACCGCGTAGGCGAAAAATGCGTCGCCTGCTGCGAGCGAGCGCGTGTCGGCGTGCAGATGCGCGTCTGGCTGCACGCGTGCGTGCAGCCAGGTGAGCGCGTCGGCGATCTGCCGGTGAGCGGGATGGTGCTTGCGCAATGCGCTCATCGCACAACTCCCGGATGGCTTTTCGCGGAGACGGAAATCGTCATCTTCTTGGCGCCGGCGCTCGTGGAAAGTTTCTTGGCAACGGCGGGCGTGGCCGGTGCGTTCGGCGCGGGCGGCGCCGAATCGTCCGACACCACCATCTGCTTGACCGGCATGTCCGGCGGCACGTTCAGCGAGCGCAGCGTGTCGCCGACGATCGCCGAGAACACCGGACCCGACACCTGACCGCCGAAGTGGCTGCCCGCCGTCGGTTCGTCGACCGACACGGCGACGACGATGCGCGGATTCGGCATCGGCGCCATGCCGACGAACGACGCGCGGTATTTGGAGTGGTCGTAACCATGCGCGCCGTGCTTGTACGCAGTACCGCTCTTGCCGCCGACGCGATAACCCGGCACGGCCGCATCCGGCGACGTACCGCCCGGCGCGGTGACGGTTTCGAGCATGGCGCGCACTTCGCGAGCGGTGGTCGGCGCGAAGATCTGCGGACCCGTGGCCGGCTGATCGTTCGACGTACGGAAAATCGACACCGGCATGATCTCGCCGTCGTGCGCGATCGCGGTGTAGGCGCGGCCCAACTGGAACAGCGACACCGACAGACCGTAGCCGTACGACATGGTCGCCTGCTCGATGCGGCGCCAGCTCTTCCACGGCCGCAGACGGCCCGCCGCCGCGCCCGGGAAGCCGACCTTCGGCGCCTGGCCGAGACCGATGCTGGTATACATATTCCACATCTCTTCGGGCTTGAGCTGCATGGCGATCTTCGTCGCGCCGATGTTGCTCGACTTCTGGATCACGCCGCCCACGGTCAGCACGCCGAACGCGCTGTCGTCGGTAATCGGCGCACCGTCCAGCACAAAGCGGCCGCCCCCGGTATCTACCAGTGTAGTCGGCGTGACGCGGTGCAGATCGAGCGCGAGTGACACCGTGAACGGCTTCATGATCGAGCCCGGCTCGAACGTGTCGGTCAGGATGCGGTTGCGCAGTTGATCGCCGGTCAGGTGCGAACGGTCGTTCGGGTTGTACGTCGGGTAATTGACGAGCGCCAGCACTTCGCCGGTCCGCACGTCGATCACCATCGCCGCGCCGGCCTTCGCCTTGAATTTCTCGACGGCCGCCTTCAGGTTCGTATAGGCGATGTACTGGATCTTGCTGTCGATCGACAGGTCGACGTCTTCACCGTTGTGCGGCACGACCTGCTCGTCCACATCTTCAATGATGTGGCCCATGCGGTCCTTGATCACGCGGCGGCTGCCCGACACGCCGGCGAGCAGCTTCTGGTCGCCGAGTTCAACGCCTTCCTGGCCTTCGTCTTCCACGTTGGTGAAGCCGATCAGGTGAGCCGTGATCTCGCCTTCCGGATAGAAGCGCTTGTATTCGTCGCGCGCGTAAATGCCCGGAATGTCCAGCGCGCTCACTTTCTCCGCCACGTCCACCGGCACCTGGCGCTTCACGTAGACGAAGTTCTTGTCTTCCGACAGCTTGGCGCGCAGTTCCTTGTTCGTCATGCCGAGCAGTTGGCCAAGCGAGTTCAGCTTGTCCGCGCCGAGATCGTCGGGCACCGATTCGGGAATCGCCCAGATTGCGCGCACCGGCAAGCTCGTGGCGAGCACGAGACCGTTACGGTCGAGAATCTTGCCGCGCGTGGCCGGCAGTTCGAGGCGCCGTTGATAGCGGATTTCGCCCTGCTTCTGATAGAACGCGTTGCCCGGACCCTGGATCCAGAACGCGCGCCCGGCCAGCGCGACGAACGCCATGAACAGCATGAACACGACGAGTTTCGAGCGCCACATGGGCAGGCGCACCGACAGGATCGGGTTGGCCGAGAAGGCCACGCTCTTGCGAGTCGACGATTTTTTCATCGCACGCCTCCGCGACGGGTCGCCACCGGCGCCGAGGCCGGACCGGAAGTCGGGATCGGCGCGTCCTCAGCCTTGACGGCGCCCGGGTCGAGCGTCAGGTACTGGGTGCGGCCGGTCGTGACCGATTGCATTTTCAGCGAGTCGGTCGCGATCTGCTCGATGCGCGAGGTCTTCGACAACGCGCTCTGCTGATATTGAAGCTGCGAATAGTCCTGCTGCAGCTGACGCTCCTGCGATTGAGCGCGCTGCAACTGGATAAAGATCTGTCGCTGCTGATTGGTCGCGTTGACAACCGACAACGCGCACCCCATCACGATGATCAGCAGGAAGATATTGAGGCGGTTCATGGCGCGATCCGCTCCGCCACACGCATCACGGCAGAACGGGCGCGCGGGTTGGCGGCGACTTCAGCGTCGCTCGCGAACACACGGCCGATGATTTTGAGCGGGGGGCTCGGCAGATCGACGGCGCGAATCGGCAGGCGACGATCCACCTGAGGCGTACTGGCGTGCGCCTGCAGGAATCGCTTGACGATCCGGTCCTCGAGCGAATGAAAGCTGATGACCACCAGCCGCCCCCCTTGCTCCAACAGCGACAACGCTGCTTCTAAAACGACTTGCAGCTCCGCAAGCTCTTGATTGATGTGAATCCGTATAGCTTGAAAGGTGCGGGTTGCCGGATCCTTGCCCTTCTCACGGGTTTTGACGACGTTAGCCACGATTTGGGCAAGCTCGCCCGTGCTGACGAGAGGCCCAAGACGGTCGGACTCTGCCCGGCGAGCAACAAGCGCCTTTGCAATCTGAAAAGCAAACCGTTCTTCCCCATAATTTCGTATCACCTCCGTCAATTCCTGCACCGTGGCCCGCGCCAGCCAGTCAGCCGCGGACTCGCCGCGCGTCGGGTCCATGCGCATGTCGAGCGGGCCGTCGGCGCGGAAGCTGAAGCCCCGCTCCGGATCGTCGATTTGCGGCGACGATATGCCCAGATCCAGCAAGATGCCCGACACGCGCCCTACGCCACGCTCCGCAACCGCGGCGCGCAGTGAAGCAAAACTCTCGTGCACGATGCTGAAGCGCGGATCCGCGATCTGCTGCGCCGTGGCGATGGCAAGCGGGTCTTTGTCGAACGCGATCAGACGCCCCGACTCGGCCAGCTTCTCCAACACCAGGCGGCTGTGACCACCGCGCCCGAACGTGCCGTCCACATAAACGCCATCCGCGCGATTAACCAGCGCGTTGACCGCTTCATCCAACAGCACCGTGCGATGCTGCAATTCGTTTCCCATCGCAGGTGCCATATATGTAAGCCGCGATCAGAACGTGAAATTCTTTAACGCTTCGGGCATGCCCTCGGCGATGGCCGCCTGTTCCTTCGCGGCGTAAATCTGTGCGTCCCACAGCTCGAAATGACGACCCATACCGAGCAGGTTCACTTCTTTTTCCAATGCGCCAGCCGCGCGCAATTCCGGCGACACGAGCACGCGCCCTGCACCGTCCATATCCACATCCATTGCATTGCCGAGAAAAATACGCTTCCACCAGGCCGCGTTCATGGGCAGCTTGTCGACCTTGTCGCGGAAGATCTCCCATTCCGGGCGCGGAAAGAGCAACAGGCAGCCGTCCGGGTGCTTGGTGATCGTCACCCGGCCCTCTGCCTGTGTTTGCAGCGCATCCCGATAGCGAGAGGGAATCGACATCCGCCCTTTCGCATCGAGCGTCAGCGCCGACGCCCCTTGGAACACTTCGCTCTCCCCTGTCGACCCGAGTTACTCACTCCGGTCCCATGCCACTGATTGCTGTCGCGGCGCTTTTTTGCGCCCGCTACCCGATTCGTGAAAATCTACCCCAAACCACCCGTGAGATCACACAAAAATACACTTTCTCACACTGTCTCCCACTTTAGAGTAACGCTAAAGAGGGGTCAAGGGAGATAACTGCTTTTTGAACGAATTTTGTTTGTTAGAACAAGGACTTAGCGCGACTAGTTCACGTCAGACATAAAACGGAAAACCGTTATAAATGAATGAGCTAGTGCAACTTGTGAAGGTGATACGTGAAAAGTGCGAGGGAACAGCGCGGAATGTAAGAGATCGTCAAGCAGGATGGGGGGATGGCGGCGGGGTTTTCAACGACTCCTGACGGACGACGCGCGAGGCGCCGTCCCACTTCCGGTCTTGCGTTCTGCCGGGGTGCATTTTCTGCGCTGAACCCCGGTTTCGCATTGATATGCCTTATATGTAATAGGCGGTGCGCGTCATGACTTTCGATACCGCACGCATCAGCGCACGCACCGGCAACGGCAACTCGATACCGCCGGCGTCCATCGCGGCTTTGCCGTGCTCGGCTTCATCCACGCGCATTTGCTCAACGATTGCGCGCGACTCGTGGTCGGCCGCCGGCAACTGATCCAGATGGCTATCCAGATGCTGCTCCACCTGACGCTCGGTTTCCGCCATGAAGCCGAGGCTCACGCGGTCACCCAGACGCCCGGCCGCGAGACCGATAGCCAGCGCGCCGGTGTACCAGACCGGGTTCAACAGACTCGGGCGCGAATCGAGCGCTTCGAGGCGCTTCGCGGTCCATGCGAGGTGATCTTCTTCCTCGATCGCGGCGTGCGTGAACACCGCTCGCAATGAAGGCGATTTAGTGGCGAGTTTTTGCGCCTGGTAAAGCGCCTGTGCGCACACCTCGCCGACATGGTTCACGCGCATCAGTCCGGCGGCATGCGCGCGCTCCGCGGGTGAGAGCTCGGGCACCTCGCCACTCACCAATGATTCTTGCGGAACCGGTAACGGACGACTCATCCGCGACACGCCGGTCATTGAGCGTAAACCCCGA
This sequence comes from Burkholderia sp. 9120, assembly GCF_000745015.1. Classification (NCBI taxonomy): domain Bacteria; kingdom Pseudomonadati; phylum Pseudomonadota; class Betaproteobacteria; order Burkholderiales; family Burkholderiaceae; genus Burkholderia; species Burkholderia sp. 9120. Next base: position 1,869,564 of record NZ_JQNA01000001.1, read on the forward strand.
TCAAACTCGCTAATCAACTCGTCCAGAAACATTCAGCACTCCCTCATTCGACAGCCGCCCCGAGGAACCCGAAGGCCCGTGCGACAAGGCTTTGCGGGCAGAAAACAGCGCCACGAAAACCTTTAATCCGCATGATTTCGACGGCCAATTCCTGATTTTAGACCATGTTGCGTAAACGAAACAGGAGCGTTCCAGGCCGTCTCCTTTTTCTTTGTGCCATGTATGCCTTTTGTTACATTACGTGCAACTTCTCGCGAAGTTGGACAAGCAAGGCCTCAACGCTAGACAAATATTCGCCTTGTACAAAAGATTCGTAATCCTTGGAGATCATTCGATGAAAAAGTCGCTTCTCGCTCTCGCAGCACTGGGCGCATTCGCAGGCGTGGCACATGCGCAGAGCAGCGTGACCCTGTACGGCATTATTGATGAAGGCTTCAACATCAATACCAACGCGGGTGGCAAGCACCTGTACAACCTGTCCAGCGGCGTTCTGCAAGGCTCGCGTTTCGGCCTGCGCGGCACGGAAGATCTGGGCGGCGGTCTGAAGGCAATCTTCGTGTTGGAAAACGGCTTTGACGTGAACAGCGGCAAGCTGGGTCAAGGCGGCCTGATGTTCGGTCGTCAAGCTTACGTCGGTCTGTCGAGCCAGTTCGGCACGGTCACGCTGGGTCGTCAGTACGACTCCGTCGTCGACTATGTCGGTCCGCTGGAAGTCGGCGACCAGTGGGGCGGCTACATCGCTGCTCACCCGGGCGACCTCGACAACTTCAACAACGCGTACCGCACCAACAACACGGTCAAGTACACGAGCGCAAACTACGGCGGCCTGACGTTCGGCGGCACGTATAGCTTCGGCGGTGTTGCGGGCAACGTTACGTCGAACCAGATCTGGTCGTTGGGCGCTGGCTACAACAACGGTCCCCTCGTTTTGGGCGTTGGTTACTTGAACGCACGCACCCCGTCGGCTTCGGGTGGCCTGTTCAACGACAGCGGCACGACGCAGACTGCAGCGCAAAACATCGGCGCCCAGTCGCCGGTTTACGCTGGCTTCGCATCGGCTAACACGTACCAGGTCATCGGTGCGGGCGGTGCATACACGTTCGGCGCAGCAACGATCGGCGCAACGTACTCGAACATCCGCTTCGGCAACCTGGCTTCGTCGTTCACGGCGCCGGCTCTGGCGGCTTACAAGGGCCAATCGGCTACGCTCAACAACGCGGAACTCAACTTCAAGTATCAGTTGACCCCGGCATTGCTGATCGGCGCTGCATACGACTACACGCGCGGCGTGGAAATCGCTGGCGCATCGCGCGCTCAATACCACCAAGGCGCGATCGGCGTGGACTACTTCCTGTCGAAGCGTACCGACGTGTACGTGACGGGTGTGTACCAACACGCTGTGGGCGACACGCTGAATGCAGCTGGCCAAACGGTCGCGACAACGGCTGCCATCAACGGCCTGACGCCTTCGCAGAATCAGAACCAGTTGACGGCTCGTATCGGTATCCGCCACAAGTTCTAATAAGTCGTAATAAAGTAGTCTGCCTCAAAGGCGCCTTCGGGCGCCTTTTTTTATGGCTCGGGCAATCCTGAACACGCTGCGTTTTCGGCCGTACCCCTGCGGGGCAGACGGCTTGATAAAAAAGGCCCGGCAGACTTTCGTCTGCCGGGCCTTCATGTTTCATTCTTTAGTGCCTGGTCCGGCGGGCGGAGCCTTTCGCTTCCATTCGCGCTACGCGCCCGTCCACGCTTATTGCTTAGCGTCTACTTGTCGCTTACCGCTTAGGCCCGGCCATCGCGCAACTCACGGCGTAGAATCTTGCCGACGTTGCTTTTCGGCAGTTCCGTGCGGAACTCGACGATCTTCGGCCGCTTATAGCCGGTCAACTGCGTTTTGCAGTACGCGAAAATGTCCGCGTCGGTGAGTGCCTGATCTTTCTTCACGACGAACAACTTCACGGCTTCGCCCGAATGCTGATCGGGGATGCCGACCGCCGCGACTTCGAACACGCCCGGCAGCTTCGCGACCACATCTTCGATCTCGTTCGGATAGACGTTGAAGCCGGACACCAGAATCATGTCCTTCTTGCGGTCCACGATCTTGACGAAGCCGCCTTCGTTCATGAAGCCCACGTCGCCGGATTTGAAGAAACCGTCCGGCGTCATGACCTTCGCCGTTTCGTCCGGCCGGTTCCAGTAACCCGCCATCACCTGCGGACCGCGGATGCAGATTTCACCCGGCTGACCGAGCGGCACTTCGTTGTTGTCGTCGTCGCGGATCGAAATTTCCGTCGACGGCAACGGCAAGCCGATCGTCCCACTGTATTCTGTGACGCTCACCGGATTGCAGGTCACGCACGGCGACGTTTCCGACAACCCATAGCCTTCGATAATCGGCGTATGCGTGCGCTCGTACCAGCGCTTGGCCACCGCTTCCTGCACCGCCATACCGCCGCCGTTCGCCGCGAGCAGCTTCGAAAAATCGAGCTTATGGAAATCCGGGCTGTTCAGCATCGCGTTATAGAGCGTGTTGACCGCCGGAATCGTGTTGATCTGGTAGCCCTGCAACGCCTTGATCATGCCCGGGATATCGCGCGGATTCGGAATCAGCACGCCGAGGCCGCCGGTACGGATCGTCAGCAGCCCGCAAACGGTCAGCGCGAACACGTGATAAAGCGGCAGCGCCACGACGGTGATGAACTGATCGATATCCGTGCGGCCGGCGCGAACCGGCTCGAGCCAGATCTCCGACTGCAGCACGTTGGCGATCAGATTCCGGTGCAGCAGCGTCGCGCCCTTGGCCACGCCGGTCGTGCCGCCGGTGTACTGAAGAAACGCGACGTCGTCCGGGCCTTGCTGAACCGGCTTGAAGCTTTGCCGGCCGCCCTCGGAGATCGCCGTATTGAATTTGACGTGGCCTGGCAAGCTCCACGCCGGCACCATCTTCTTGACCCGACGCACGACGAAGTTGACCAGCGAGCCCTTAAGACCCATCAAATCGCCCATGGCCGCGACGACAATGTGCTTGACCGCGGTATTGCGCACGATCGCCTGCAGCGTCACCGCGAAATTCTCGAGCAGGATGATCGCCTCAGCGCCACTGTCCTTGAGCTGATGCTCCAGCTCGCGCGGCGTATAAAGCGGGTTCACGTTCACGACCACGTACCCTGCGCGCAAGATGGCGGCAATCGCCACCGGATATTGCAGCACGTTCGGCATCATGATCGCGATGCGCGAGCCGCGTGCGAGACCCTTCGACTGAAACCACGCAGCCAGTTTGCGCGAGAGCGTGTCGAGCTCGCCGTAACTGATCTGCTTGCCCATGCAGACGAACGCCGGTTTGGCGCGATGGTCGCGGAAGGCTTCTTCGAGCAGTTCAGCGACCGACGAATAGCGGGTCGGGTCGATCTCTGCGGGAACGCCGGGCGGATAAGATTTCAGCCAGATTTTGTCCATGCAGCGTCTCCTCCTTTATTTTCGAATGGTCGTGCTAAAAACGCATCGTAGCATGGGCACCTCTGTGCTATTCGCGAAAAGCGCTGGGGTTAGACTGCGGCCTCGAACCTGTTTCGGCCAGCAGCCACGGGATGTTTAAGCGCGTGTCAGACGCGCTCGACTTCGACAAGGCAGTCGTAGAACGTGGCCGATCCGCCTAGATCGGTGAGCGCCTGACTGGTGACCTGGTTTGCGTTGCGGCCGTCCGGTGCGAGTTTTTTCCACCAGATCGACAGACCGACGACGAGTCCCACGCGCGCTTTGTCGGTGACGCGGGCACGCGCCTGCATCGAGCCACGATCGTTGAAGATGCGCACCTGCGCACCGTCGACGATGTCGCGCAACTGCGCGTCGGCAGGATGCATGTCCAGATGCGGTTCGCCTTCGGTCGAACGCAGACTCTCGATGTTGACGAAGGTGCTGTTCAGGAAATTGCGCGCGGGCGGCGAAATCATCGCCAGCGGGTAGCGGGCGGCAAGCTCGGGCGCGCCATCGGCGGATTCGTAGGGCGGCAGATAGTCCGGCAGCGGGTCGAGCCCCTGCTGCGCGAGGCGCTCGCTGTAAAACTCGCATTTGCCGGACGGCGTGCGGAAACCACCCTCGGCGAAAGGCGCGTCGGGCAGGTTCAGCCTTGCCCAGCCGGTCTGCTTCAACGTCTCCCAGCTCACGCCTTCGAGCGTTTTGTCCTGCCAGCGGAATGCGGCTCGCGCGATGGTTTCGTCGCTCTCGAACAGCGCCGGCTCATCGAGGCCCATGTGCCGCGCGAAGCCGCGAAAGATCTCCGTGTTCGGCCGTGCTTCACCGACCGGAGCGATCGCCGGCAAGTTGACCATCACGTGCGTGTGGCCGTATGACTTGTGGACGTCGAGATGCTCGAGTTGCGTCGTAGCCGGCAACAGGAGGTCGGCATAGTCCGCGGTGTCGGTCTGAAAATGCTCCAGCACGATCGTGAACAGATCGTCGCGTGCAAAGCCTGCCGCGACCCGCTCGGAATCCGGCGCAACGGCCACCGGATTCGAGTTGTAGACGATGATGGCTTCGACCTTCGGACCAAAAGCGGCGTCGCCGGGATGCAGCAATGCGTCGCCGATCGCGTTCATGTTGACGACGCGGCTCGGTTTGGCCGGCCAACCGGGCATCAGATCCGGACGTTGCAACGCATGCGAGTCGACCGGCGCCCAGCCGCCCGACGACAGCAGCGCACCGCCGGCCCGCTCGCGCCACGCGCCCGTCAGCGAAGGCAGGCTGGCAATGGCGCGCACGGCATTGCCGCCGCCGCGCACCCGCTGCAGGCCGTAATTCATTCGAATCGCGGCCTTCTTCGTGCTGCCGTAGAGTCGCGCAAGATCGAAGATGACCTGCTCGTCGATACCGCAAATCTCGGCGACGCGCGATGGCGGATAGGTCAACGCACGGACCTTCAGTTCAGCGAAACCCACCGTATATTCGACGATATACGCGTGATCTAGCAGGTTCTCCGTGATCAGCACGTTCATCATGCCGAGCGCCAACGCGCCGTCCGTGCCGGGTTTCAGCGCAATGTGCTGATGGCATTTTTCGGCGGTCAGCGAGCGATACGGGTCGATCGCGATCAACCGTGCGCCCCGCCGCTTGGCTTCTTGGGCGCGCGTCCAGAAATGCAGGTTCGACGCGATCGGATTCGAGCCCCAGATCAGAATGATCTCGCTCTCGGCGAAGAACTCGGTCAGCATGCCGACGCTCGCGCCGTACGTATATTTCAGCCCGGCTGCGCCGGCCGCGGCGCAGATCGTACGGTCAAGTTGTGATGCGCCGAGTTTGTGGAAGAATCGTTGGGCGATGCTGTCGCCTTGAATCAAACCCATCGTGCCGGCGTAGCTGTACGGCAAGATCGCCTCCGGTGCGCGGCTGGCAATCTCTGACAGGCGGGTTGCGGCGAGCTCGAACGCCTCATCCCAACTGATCGGTTCAAAGCGGCCCTCGCCTTTGCGACCGACACGCTTCATTGGCGTGGTCAGCCGACGCGGATGATGCACGCGCTCCGCATAGCGACTGACTTTGGTACACAACGCGCCTTGTGTCGGCGGATGATCGGGATCGCCGACCACCTTGATCGCCCTGCCATGTTCGACGGTGACGCGCATCGCGCAGGTGTCCGGGCAATCGTGGGGACACACGGCGCGGGCGAATTCAGTCGGAGCATTCATGGTCGATCCGTCGAAGAGAGCGGTGAGGCGATGCCGGATTTTATTACGTCCATTCGCGGTTAACCTGCATGGTCCCGCCAAAAATGCCTTCGGCGTAGAATCGTTTATCACCGTGCCCGGGTCACGTGACCCCGAGCGATCCCACGCAAGTCAAAGCACAAGCGCAACATCACTCCATCATGAAACTGATCCCCGAAATCCAGGCCGCCCACGGCGAAATCCAGACTCTCCGACGAACCATCCACGCTCACCCGGAATTGCGTTACGAGGAGACGGCGACTGCAGATCTGGTCGCCAGAACCTTAGAATCCTGGGGTATCGAAACGCACCGCGGACTGGGCAAGACCGGTGTGGTCGGCGTACTTAAACGCGGCACGAGTTCGCGCTCTATCGGACTTCGGGCCGATATGGACGCGCTGCCGATTCAGGAGCTGAACAGCTTCGACCATCGGTCGAAAAACGATGGAAAGATGCACGCATGCGGCCACGATGGGCATACCGCGATGCTTCTCGGCGCGGCGCGGCATCTGGTGAAGCATGGCGAGTTTGACGGCACGATCGTCTTCATCTTCCAGCCGGCCGAGGAAGGCGGCGCCGGCGCGCAGGCCATGATCGACGACGGTCTGTTCGTGAAGTTTCCAGTCGATGCCGTGTTCGGCATCCACAATTGGCCGGGCATGCCGGCGGGCCATTTCGGCGTGACCGAAGGTCCGATCATGGCGTCGAGCAACGAATTTCGCATCGAGATCAAAGGTATCGGCTCGCACGCGGCGTTGCCGCATAACGGGCGCGATCCGGTCTTTACCGCCGTGCAGATTGCGAATGGACTGCAGGGCATCATCACGCGCAATAAGAAGCCGCTCGATACGGCCGTACTGTCGATCACGCAGATTCACGCTGGCGACGCGTTGAATGTCGTGCCGAATGATGCGTGGCTTGCGGGCACCGTGCGAACTTTCACCACCGAAACGCTCGATCTGATCGAAGCACGCATGCGCAAGATCGCAGCGAGCACCGCGGATGCGTACGATTGCTCGGTGAATGTACATTTCCACCGAAACTACCCGCCGACTATCAACAGCAGCGAAGAGGCTCGCTTTGCAGCAACGGTCATGAAGGAAATTGTGGGAGCGGAAAATGTCGACGACTCGGTCGAACCGACAATGGGCGCCGAAGACTTTTCCTTCATGCTGCTGGCGAAGCCGGGGTGCTACGCCTTTTTAGGCAACGGTGATGGTGGCCACAGAGATTCGGGCCACGGTGCGGGTCCTTGCATGCTGCATAACGCAAGCTATGACTTCAATGATGAGTTGCTGCCGATCGGCTCGACTTATTGGGTGCGATTGGCGCAGCGGTTTTTGGCTGAGGGACGATAGGGCGTGTTTTGGCGATGCTGGAGACGGCGCGTTATGGGTCGCCGTCTCTAGTTTCGAGTTTTGCGGGCTTCGTGGTTGCTTGTTTGGCAGCCGCTCAGGTGGTGGAGAGGCATCCGAGATGGTGCGGCACACCAGTCCGAATCGCGTCAACGTTAGACACGTGTCCAGAAGAACGCAACAGACCGTCAACATGAGCGTGGGATGGCTTGATGACAGGGCGGGGAACCGACTTTGGTTCTTCCTGGCGGGTAGCCGTTGCAGTTATCCGCTGCCAGCGAACGGCTGATATCGTCGGCCAGTGTGGGAGCGGTCCGCTAAGAGCGGCGACGCGACGAACCGCTTGCCAGTGTACGGCAGGTATATCTGCGATTTTCCACGGCCGTAAACGACAGAAACCCCACCTTTTAGGGTGGGGTTTCTGTTTTCTGCTAGGGAGCCTGACGATTACCTACTTTCACACGGGCAATCCGCACTATCATCGGCGTGGAGTCGTTTCACGGTCCTGTTCGGGATGGGAAGGGGTGGTACCGACTCGCTATGGTCATCAGGCATGACTTGTTGCCGCACTGCCTTTGGGGCAATACAGCCAATCTGGAAGAAGTAGTTGAGAGGATGCCTCTCGGTGTTACTTTGGGTTGTGCCTGTATTGCACAACACTGATCTCAACCGTGTGTCTTCCCCTTCGGGGATCGGACCCGTGTAAGCGCTAAAGCGCTAACGCGGGTCGAGAGAGAGACACACCTGTTATAGGATCAAGCCTTACGGGCAATTAGTATCAGTTAGCTTAACGCATTACTGCGCTTCCACACCTGACCTATCAACGTCCTGGTCTTGAACGACCCTTCAAGGGGCTCGAAGCCCCGGGGATATCTCATCTTAAGGCGAGTTTCCCGCTTAGATGCTTTCAGCGGTTATCTCTTCCGAACATAGCTACCCGGCGATGCCACTGGCGTGACAACCGGTACACCAGAGGTTCGTCCACTCCGGTCCTCTCGTACTAGGAGCAGCCCCCTTCAAATATCCAGCGCCCACGGCAGATAGGGACCAAACTGTCTCACGACGTTTTAAACCCAGCTCACGTACCTCTTTAAATGGCGAACAGCCATACCCTTGGGACCGGCTACAGCCCCAGGATGAGATGAGCCGACATCGAGGTGCCAAACACCGCCGTCGATATGAACTCTTGGGCGGTATCAGCCTGTTATCCCCAGAGTACCTTTTATCCGTTGAGCGATGGCCCTTCCATACAGAACCACCGGATCACTATGACCTGCTTTCGCACCTGCTCGACTTGTCGGTCTCGCAGTTAAGCACGCTTATGCCATTGCACTATCAGCACGATTTCCGACCGTACCTAGCGTACCTTCGTACTCCTCCGTTACACTTTGGGAGGAGACCGCCCCAGTCAAACTGCCTACCATGCACTGTCCCCGATCCGGATTACGGACCAAGGTTAGAACCTCAAACAAACCAGGGTGGTATTTCAAGGATGGCTCCACGCAGACTGGCGTCCACGCTTCATAGCCTCCCACCTATCCTACACAGATCGGTTCAAAGTCCAATGCAAAGCTACAGTAAAGGTTCATGGGGTCTTTCCGTCTAGCCGCGGGGAGATTGCATCATCACAAACACTTCAACTTCGCTGAGTCTCGGGAGGAGACAGTGTGGCCATCGTTACGCCATTCGTGCAGGTCGGAACTTACCCGACAAGGAATTTCGCTACCTTAGGACCGTTATAGTTACGGCCGCCGTTTACCGGGACTTCAATCAAGAGCTTGCACCCCATCATTTAATCTTCCGGCACCGGGCAGGCGTCACACCCTATACGTCCACTTTCGTGTTTGCAGAGTGCTGTGTTTTTATTAAACAGTCGCAGCCACCAGTTTATTGCAACCCCTTCACCCTACGCGCGCAGGCGCATCAGGCTACAGGGGCGTACCTTATCCCGAAGTTACGGTACCAATTTGCCGAGTTCCTTCTCCCGAGTTCTCTCAAGCGCCTTAGAATACTCATCTCGCCCACCTGTGTCGGTTTGCGGTACGGTCTTGTTAAACTGAAGCTTAGAGGCTTTTCTTGGAACCACTTCCGATTGCTTCTTCACCTAGGTGAATGGC